>JASBRP010000061.1 GCA_030149365.1 Solimonas sp. | reverse complement strand
TAATTGCGCGCCTGGCAGCGCTTCGGCGCGGCGCCGCGCGAGCGCGTGCTGAAGATCCGCGATTAATCCTTTGTCCCCTGTCGGAGCCGGCTTGCCGGCTACACGCGGTCGCCGGCAAGCCGGCTCCTACAGGTAAAAAATCAATAGAACGCAGGAGGAGACCCCCATGTCCGAGCAGAAGATCATCACCGAGAAGCGCGGCCACGTGCTGCTGATCGGCTTCAACCGCCCGCAGAAGTACAACGCCTTCGATCTCGAGATGTTCATGCAGCTGGCCGACGCCTACGGCCAGCTCAATGCCGACCCCGAACTGCGCGTCGGCCTGGTGCACGGCAACGGCAAGCACTTCCACGCCGGCCTGGAACTGCCCACCTGGGGCAACACCTTCTCCGCCGGCAAGTGGCTGGACTTCGCGCCGCATCAGTGCGATCCCTGCGGCCTGACGCCGGACCGCCGCCTGAACAAGCCGATCGTCATGGCGATCCACGGCATCTGCTTTACCTCCGGCATCGAGCTGGCCCTGGCCGCCGACATCCGCGTCGTCGGCGACGACGCCCGCTTCGGCCAGATCGAGATCAAGCGAGGCATCTACCCGGTCTTCGGCGCCACCGTGCGCATGGTGCAGGAATTCGGCTGGGGCAACGCCCAGCGCTACCTGCTGACCGGCGACGAGTTCAACGCCGCCGAGGCCCACCGCATCGGCCTGGCGCAGGAAGTGGTACCCGCCGGCCAGCAGTTCGACCGCGCCCTGGAGATCGCGCAGCGCGTCGCCAAGCAGGCCCCGCTGGGCGTCTACGCCAGCCTCAAGTCCTCGCGCATCACCATGGAAAAGGGCTTCGCCCAGGCCGTGGCCGCGCTGATGCCCGACCTGCAGCCGATCATGGCCAGCGAGGATGCCAAGGAAGGCGTGGCTTCGTTTGTCGAGCGGCGTGAGGCGAATTTCAAGGGGCGTTGAGACAGCTCCTTTTCAGACACATGGCTGATCCGTCCCATTTCTGGCACTGGTTCCGGAAGCACGAGGGGCGCTTCCGGAACCTTGACGTGCCGGAGCGTGAGGACTTGCTGGATGAGTTGCTGGCGGAACTACATGCGTTCTGCGACGAACTTTTCTTTGAGGTTGGCGGTCGGCCGGGTGAGCAGTGCGAGCTGATCATCTCTGCGGAAGGGGTACTCGAAGTTTTTCCACAGGTCCGACGTCTGGTTGCCGCAGCGCCGGATCTGCCCGGCTGGACCGTCACTGCCTTCAAGCCTCCCATGGGTTTCGACTTCGGGATCAAGTACGAGGGCATTACGCTCGCCCCGGAGGCCAGCTGGTTCTTGCCACTGCGGTCGAGTAGCGATCCGGATGCCCTGGGGCTGCGGATCGGCTATGCCCATTTTGACCCTGATCGCGCGGACACCTTCCTGGCGGCGACCTACCTCATGCTGGACGCCGGCATCGGGGAGCTTGCCTTCGCCGAAAAGGTACAGCACGTGGAAGTTGCCCGGCTGCCCACGAACCCCGAGGCAGAGGGATACATCGAGTTGTCTCGCCTTCCCGAACATCTGGCCCAGTCGTAGCGCAGCCCGTAGCCCGGTTTGCCGAAGGCAAGCCGGGGTTGATCTCTGCCGCGGTGTCCCGGCTTCGCTGCGCGAAACCGGGCTACGGGTCCGTCAGATCCTCAGGGCGATTGCAGGAGATAAACCTGCTGCGTCCGATCCCGCTGCATCCGCTGCGCATTGCGCGTGCTCGCAAACACGATCGCCCCGCCATCCGTCGCCGGCCAGGTATTCACGCCGCGCGAGTTGACCAGCTTCGCCTCCTGCCAGGCCCCCGACACCAGCCGCGCCGTCATCACGCGCCAGCGCCAGTCGGCCGAGCGCGAGTCGTACCACACCGCGCGCACGCTGCCGTCGGCAGCCGCCCCCAGCTCCGGGTACTGGCTCATCGCCGGCCCCGCCGCGATCGGCGCGGGCGCGCCGAAGGTCTTCAGCTCCGTATCGGACACCGCCGCCAGCACCTCGGTGTTCACGCCCGAGGAGCGCAGCTCCTTGCTGTCCCAGGCCAGCACGATGCGGCCCTGGCCGTCGAAGGCGATGGCTGTGTGGCGATCGGCGCGGTCGTCGGCGCCGACGCTCAGCGCCGCGCTCCAGTCGCCGCCGGCCGGGCGGGTGGTCACCTGGATCTGCCAGTTGTCCGGGTCGGTGCCTTCGCCGCGGCCGGTTTCGCCGGTCCACAACGGGTCCGGGTCGGTGCGGTTGTCCTGCCAGCTCACGGCCAACAGCCCGTCACCACGCGAAGCCACGCGCGGGCGCACCGAGGCGGGGTAGCGTGCCGAGCGGCTGTCCACCAGCAGCGCGGCGCGCACGGTCTTGCCCTCGCGCGTGAGGTTGCGCGGTTCGCCGTCCACGCCCACCAGCTGCGCCCAGATGTCGAAGGGCTGCTGCGCGCGGATTTCCTGCCAGGCCACCAGCGGTCGGCCCTGGGCATCCAATGCCAGGTCCGGGCGCTCGGCGCGGCCGTCGATGGCGCGCAGGGTCTGCGTCGCCTGCCAGGTGATGCCACCGTCGCTGGAGTGGCGCAGGCGCACCGCCGGGCGGCGCGGCTGCTGGCCGGCCATCTCGTCCTGCCAGGCCACCCAGACATCCCGGCCGCGGGCCGCCACGCGCGGGAAGCGCGCGCTGTTGGAATCGGACGCAAGGCTGACCGGCTCGCTCCAGCGGTTGCCGCTGCGGCTGCGGTAGACCACGCGCGTGGCGGCGCGCTCGTGCAGCTCCGCCACGAGATGGGTCGTGCCCTCGCTGACCGCCAGGTCCGGGAAGCCGCCGAACTGGCCCTGCGCGCCCAGCGCCAGCAGGGCGCCGTCGTCGCCGCCGCCGTCGGCCGGCAGCGGGATCTCGGGCTGTGCCTCCACCGGCGCGGTGGAGATGAAGATGGGGGAGGTGGTGGCGCGCAGGGTATCGGGAATCTCCGCCAGGAACGGGATCAGCCCGCCCGGCAGGATTTCGGCCAGGTTGATGCCGGCCGGGATGCCCGCGCCGCGTGCCTCCAGGCGGTACCAGCTCGGTTCCGCACCGACCTCGATCTCTACGATGTGCGGCTCGTCGAACAGGCCGGGGCGGAAGGTCTGCAGTGGCCCGGCGCTGCGGCCCGGCGAGCGGTACAGCATGACCTGCGTGCCCAGCGCATTGCGGATGCCGATGCGCAGCTTGCCCTTGCGCCCGGCGGGGGCAAGGACCTCGTCACCCGCAATGGCCTCGAACACGCCGTCGTCCTGCAGGTCGGCCTCCAGCGTCAGCTCCGGCGACAGCGCAGACTCGGTGATGCGCGTGCGGCCGCCCCACAGGCCCTGCAGCAAGGCGCGCTCGCTGCGGTCGGCGGCGAACACGGAGGTGATCGGCTGGCCGGGGCCGGCCAGCAGCCACAGCTCGCGGAAGTGGTTGTCGCTGCCGCCGTTGACGCCGAAGCGGAAGCCGGCGTTCCAGCGGTTCTCGCCGTAGTCGATCTCGATGTCCGGGCTGCTGGCGCGGTTCCAGGCCTCGATGGAATCCACACCCTGTGCGCTGCCGCGCGCATTGGGCTGGCCGTCCTCGAACACGCCGTCGTCCGGATGCGCGGTGACCCAGACGGCGCCCTGGCTGTGGGCGTCCCAGATGCTCCACTGCAGCGGCACGAAATCCGGCTGGCCCTCGGGCTGGGCGCCCTGCACGATGGTGTCGGTGGCGCCGTGTACGGTGGCGTGCGGGCTGCCGTTGGCCTCCTCGCCGGGGATCAGCAGCAGGTCGGCGGACTCCCAGGTGGGGTCGTAGTGCTGGTCGTAGGTGCGGTGATCGGTCAGCGGCAGGAATTCCAGGCCCATGCGCACGGCCTGGGCGATCTGGTCGGCAATCGAGACATTGCCCGGCCCACGGTCATCGCCGAGCTGGCGCAGCAGGCTGCCGTCGGAGGAATGGTCGTCATGCACATGCATGTCGCCGGCCAGCCACAGGCCTTCCGGCGCCGTCGGCGGCAGTTCCGGCTCGGGCGGATTCACCGGCCCGGCCGTGTTTTGCGGGTCGCTGCGGCTGCAGCCGGCCAGAAGCAGGCCAAGGCCCAGGAACAGGCCCAGTGTGGTGCGGTTCATTATCTTCCCCCGGTCCGTACTCTTGAGGTTTGGCCCCGATTTGGCGGGCAGCGGTCGGACTTCACGGGAATTCTAGGTCGCATGGCCGGGGGCGGGCTGTAGGAGAATCGCAGGGTATCCGGCAATTTCCGCAGGCCTCGGCAGAGTGTAGAAGGGCTGGATGACAGACAGAATGCAGCCTTGTCGCCCGCCAGCGACTACAATTGGCGGCTCAACAGAGAAATCGAACCCAATGCGCCTTTCCAAGTTCCCCCTGCATACCGCCAAGGAAACCCCGGCCGATGCCGAGGTCGTCTCGCACCAGCTGATGCTGCGCGCGGGCTACATCCGCAAGCTCGGTGCCGGCCTCTACAGCTGGCTGCCGCTGGGCCTGCGGACCCTGGGCAAGATCGGCCAGATCGTGCGCGAGGAGATGAACGCGGCGGGCGCGCTGGAACTGCTGATGCCGTCGGTGCAGCCGGCCGAGCTGTGGCAGGAGTCGGGCCGCTGGGGCGTGATGGGCGACGAGATGCTGCGCTTCAAGGACCGCCACAAGAACGACTTCTGCTACGGCCCGACGCACGAGGAAGTGATCTGCCATCACGTCAAGCAGGATTTCCGCAGCTACAAGCAGCTGCCGGTCACCTTCTACCAGATCCAGACCAAGTTCCGTGACGAGCGCCGCCCGCGCTTTGGCGTGATGCGCGCGCGCGAGTTCCTGATGAAGGACGCCTACTCCTTCCACCTGGATGCGGCGGACCTGGAGCGCGAGTACTACAACATGCGCGGCGCCTACACGCGCATCTTCACCCGCATCGGCGCGGATTTCCGCGTGGTCAAGGCCGACAGCGGCAACATCGGTGGCGCCATGTCCGAGGAGTTCCACATCCTGGCCGGTTCCGGTGAAGACCTGCTGGCGGTGGCCGAGGGTGGCAGCTACGCCGCCAACGTCGAGGCTGCCGAGACGCGTCCCTCCGGCAAGGCGCGCGCCGCCGCTGCCGCGGCGCTGGAAAAGGTCTCCACGCCCGGCCAGAAGACCTGCGAGCAGGTGTCCAAGTTCATGAACGTGCCGCTGACCGGCAAGGTCAAGCTGCTGGTGGTGAAGGCCGCCGGCGGTGGCCTGGTCGGCATCGCGCTGCGTGGCGACCACGAGCTCAACGAGGTCAAGGCGATCAAGCATCCGAAGATCGCCAGCCCCTTCGAGATGGCCAAGCCGGAAGACGTGCAGAAGGCCTTCGGCTGCGAGGTCGGCTACCTCGGCCCGGTCGGTTGCCCGATCCCGGTGATCGCCGACCATGCCGCCGTGGAGTTCGCCGACTTCGTCTGCGGCGCCAACGACAACGATCACCACTACAAGGGCGCCAACTGGGGCCGCGACTGCGCCGAGCCCGAGACCGCCGACCTGCGCCAGATCTGCGAGGGCGACCCGAGCCCGGACGGGCAGGGGACCATCAAGTTCTACCGTGGCATCGAGGGCGGCCACATCTTCCAGCTCGGCCAGAAGTACACCAAGGCCATGAGCCTTTCGGTGCTCGACGCCCAGGGCCAGGCGGTGACGCCGGAGATGGGTTGCTACGGCATCGGCGTGTCGCGCATGGCGGCAGCGGTGATCGAGCAGTCGCACGACGCCAACGGCATCATCTGGCCGGACGCCATCGCGCCGTTCCGCGTGCTGGTCTGCCCGATCGGCATGGACAAGTCGGCGGCGGTGAAGGAGGCGGCGGAGTCGCTCTACACCGCGCTGACCCAGGCCGGCATCGAGGTGGCGCTGGACGACCGCGGCCAGCGTCCGGGCGCGATGTTCGCCGACGCCGACCTGATCGGCATCCCGCACCGCGTGGTGATCGGCGACAAGGGCCTGGCCAATGCCCAGTTCGAGTACAAGCATCGCCGCGGTGCTGCCGCCGAGATGATCCCCGCCACCGCCGAGGCGGTGCTGGAGAAGCTGCGCTGAGACTCCGTCCGGTGATCCCCGGCAGGGGGTCACCGGACGCCGTGGTTTGCTCTACCATGTCGCTGTTCCAGGCTTCGCTCTACCCGTCATGATCAAGCGCATCCTCATTGGCTTGCTGATGCTGGTCCTGCTGCTGCTGGCCTCCGCCTGGCTGCTGCTCGGCGGAAGCCTGGCGACGCTGGACGGCGAGGACGTGCTCCCCGGCCTGGTGGCCCCGGTGCATGTCGAGCATGACCTGATGGGCATCCCCACCGTGCAGGCCTCCAGCCGCCAGGACCTGGCGCGTGCCACCGGCTACCTGCACGCGCAGGCCCGCTTCTTCCAGATGGACCTGACGCGCCGCGCCGCGGCCGGTGAGCTCTCGGCCCTGGTCGGTCCTGCAGCCCTGCCGCGCGACCGTGCCTCCCGCATCCACCGCCTGCGCGCCGTGGCGCAGCAGGTGGTCAAGGACAGCAGTGAGCAGGAGCGGGCGCTATTGACGGCCTACGCCGACGGCGTCAATGCCGGGCTGGCGGCGCTGGCCACCCGGCCCTTCGAGTACCTGCTGCTGACGGCCTCGCCGCGTCCCTGGCTGCCCGAGGACAGCATCCTCTGCATCCTGGCGATGTGGCTGATGCTGACCGACGAGGCGGCCGAACGCGATGCCATGCTGCATGCCATGCAGCAGGCCCTGCCGGCACCGCTCTACGCCTTCATCACCCAGCCCGGCACTGCCTGGGACGCACCGCTGCAGGGAGCCGAAGCACCGGCCGAATTGCCGGTGCCGGGCCCGGAGGTCTACGACCTGCGGGCGCTGAAGAAAACCAAGTTCCGCCGCGA
The DNA here is from genome assembly GCA_030149365.1 of Solimonas sp. Classification (GTDB taxonomy): domain Bacteria; phylum Pseudomonadota; class Gammaproteobacteria; order Nevskiales; family Nevskiaceae; genus Solimonas_A. The sequence continues at coordinate 3,380 of JASBRP010000061.1, read as the reverse complement.
CGACTACCTGTGGTCGGCCGGCGGCAACGAGGCCGCCATCGGCAGCAACGCCTGGGCCGTGGCCGGCGAGCACACCGTCGATGGGGGCGCCCTGGTGGCGGACGACATGCACCTGAACCTGGGCGTGCCCAACACCTGGTTCCGCATGCGCCTGCAACTGCAGGGCGAGCAGGATCTCGACATCACCGGCGTCAGCCTGCCGGGCGCGCCCTTCATCGTGGCCGGCAGCAACCGCCACATCGCCTGGGGCCTGACCAACAGCTACGGCGACTGGAGTGACCTGCTGCGGCTGCAGCCGGCGCCGCGCGATCGCAGCCGCTACCTCACGGCGGAGGGCTACAAGCCCTTCGAACTGATTGCCGAGCAGATCGAGGTCCGCGGAGATCATGACGTCACCTTCAACATCCGCAGTACCCTCTGGGGTCCGGTGATCGGCAAGGACGCCGCGGGGAACGACCTGGTGGTGCGCTGGCTGGGCGCGCAACCGGCCGCCACCAACCTGCGCCTGGCCTGGCTGGAACAGGCCCGCACCGTGGAAGAGGCGTTGGCGGTGGTCAACGGCGCCGGCATCCCGCCGCAGAATTTCGTCGTCGCCGACCGTGACGGCTCCATCGCCTGGACCATCGCCGGACGCCTGCCGCAGCGCCTGCCGCAGCCACCCGATGCGCCGCCGGTCGGCGGCTATGAGCAAGGCGGCTGGAACGGCTGGCTGCCCGCCGCCGACTACCCGCAATTGGTCAACCCACCTGCCGGCCGCCTGTGGACCGCCAACCAGCGCCTGGTGGACGGCGAAGCCCTGCAGCGCATCGGCGACGGCGGCTACGACCTCGGCGCGCGTGCGCTGCAGATCCGCGGCACGCTGCTGGCGCTGCCGGAGGCGACGCCGGGCGACATGCTGCAGATCCAGCTGGACGATCGCGCCCTGTTCCTGTCGCGCTGGCAGGCCCTGCTGCTGCGTGCACTGGACGGCCTGGAGCAGGCCGGCAAGGGCGATGCCGAAGCCCACGCGCTGGTGCGCGATTGGGGCGGCCGTGCCGCGCCGGACTCGGTGGGCTACCGCATGGTGCGCCAGTTCCACGACACCGTCAGCCAGCGTGCCTTCGATGCGCTGACCGCGGCGGTGCGCAAGGCCGACCCTTCCTTCAAGCGCATCTACCTGCGCCAGTTCGAGCGTCCGCTGCTGCAGATCATCGAAAGCGACGCCACGCACCTGCTTGATCCGCAGTACGCCAGCGCCGACGCCTTCCTGCAGGCAGTCGCCACCGAGGTCATCGCCAGCCGCGCCAGTTGGGGCGAGCGCAACACCAGCAGCATCCGGCATCCGCTGTCGCAGGCGCTGCCCTGGCTGTCCTCGCTGCTGGACATGTCGCGCCGTCCGCTTCCGGGCGACGTCGACCTGCCGCGCGTGCAGTCTCCTGGCTTCGGCGCCTCCGAGCGCTTCGCCGTCTCGCCGGGGCGGGAGGAGCAGGGCTATTTCCACATGCCGGGCGGCCAGTCGGGCCACCCGCTGTCGCCGTTCTACCGCGCCGGTCATGACGCCTGGGAGCGCGGCGAGCCGATGCCGTTCCTGCCCGGTGGCCCGGTGCACAACCTCGTGCTGAGTCCCTGAGCCCTGATGAGCGAAATCCTGATCCTGTATTACTCGCGCCACGGATCGGTGGCCAAGATGGCGCGCCAGATCGCCCGCGGCATCGAGTCGGTAAGCGGCGCCACCGCGCGCCTGCGCACCGTGCCGCCAGTGTCCGCGGATTGCGAGAAGACCGGCCCGGACGTTCCCGACAGCGGCGCTCCCTACGTTGACGCCCGCGACCTCAAGGAATGCTCCGGCCTGATCCTCGGCAGCCCCACGCGTTTCGGCAACATGGCAGCGCCGCTGAAGTATTTCCTCGACGGCACCTCCGGCCTGTGGCTGTCCGGCGCGCTGGCCGGCAAGCCGGCCGCGGTGTTCACCTCCACCGGCAGCCTGCACGGCGGCCAGGAAACCACGCTGCTGTCGATGGCGCTGCCGCTGCTGCACCACGGCATGCTGCTGGTCGGCCTGCCGTACACCGAGCCGGCGCTCAACAGCACGCAGGCCGGTGGCACGCCCTACGGCGCCTCGCACTACGCCGGCACCGGTGCGCAGCCGCGCTCGCTGACGCGTGAAGAAGAAACCCTATGCCAGGCTCTCGGCCGCCGCGTGGCCGATATCGCCCTGAAACTGCAGTGAAGGACCCCATGCGCCCATTCACCCTCTGCGCCGCGTTGCTGGCGGCGCTCACCTTGAGCGCCTGCGTCACCAAGGCTTTCGACAAGGAATATTCCGCACCTGCCGGCGTGCCGCTGGCGCGCCTGATATTCCTGTCGCTGGATCGCGGCTCGTATACCGTCGAGTTCCTTGAGGAAAAGAAGTGGAAGCTGATGAAGCGCCATGTCAGCGAACGCCGTGCCGGTGCCGGCTCCTTCTTCAACGACATGAGCGAGGCCGACACCGAGATCGCCGGCGGGCAACCGGTGACGCTGCGGCTCCACTACCAGGGCCCCGCCGTCGGCGACCTGCCGGCCTTGGCCTGCGATCCGCAGATCACGCTCTGCGCCGTTCCGGGCACGCGCTATGAACTGCAACTGGATACCAGCAATGGCCACTGCGAGCCGATCCTGAGCAAGCAGTACGTCAGCGGCAGTGGCGCACTACGCCGCGAGACCCTGGACCTCGCCGAGGTCGCCCGCTGCCCGGATGTCGCGGAGGCAACGCCGTGAAGCTCAGCGTTCCGATGCACGCCCTGGCAGTCGCCTGCCATCTCGCCCTGATCATCGGCCTGCTGTACTTCGGCGACGGCCGCCTGGCCCTGCTGTTCGGCCTGCTGCTGCTCCTGCCCCTGCCTGGCCTGCTGCGCGGCAATGCGCGCACCCATGCCTGGAGCAGCATGATGATCTCGTTCTACTGCGCGGCCTTTGCGTCCAACGCCTACTCGTCGGCGGGAGAGGCGCGCACGCTGTGGTTCGTGTTCGCGACGCTGGCGGCGCTGGAGTTCACCGCCAACATGCTGTTCGTGCGCTTCCTCGCTCGGGAGCGCCGGATAGCTGCCGCCTGACCCGGATTCCTGAACCGGGTCACCTCCCTCTCCCCGTTCACGGGGAGAGGGTTGGGGGGAGGGGCGAAGCTTTCAGCTAGAAGCTGCATTAGTGATGCCGGCGACTACGCCGGTCAGGTGCTGTGGTTCTTTGAGGGTTTATTTCGCCTAAGGGCGAGTTACTTTTCTTTGCTTGTCTGTTCAGACCGGACACATCCTTTACAGGTGTGCCAAGACATGGTTTACACATTACGCCTTGCGCAGGTCGATGTGCGCGAAGCGGTGATGGCAGAAGTAGAGATCGTAGTGCCCGTCTTTTGAACTGCT
>JASBRP010000060.1 GCA_030149365.1 Solimonas sp. | reverse complement strand
CAACAAGAACTCGGTACCGAACGACCCCAAGAGCCCGTTCGTGACCTCGGGCCTGCGCCTGGGCTCGCCGGCCTCGACCACCCGCGGCTTCAAGGAGCCGCAGATGGCGCAGGTGGCGAACTGGATCGCCGACCTGGTGGATGCGATGAGCGCCGGGGCGGATGTCGAGGCGGTCATCACCCGCGTGCGTGGCGAGGTCGAGCAGCTGTGTGCCGGCTTCCCGGTGTACGGCGCCGTCGGGCGTTCTGCCTGACCGGGAATAGAGAATCGGGAATGGGGAATCGTAGAAGCAAAGGCGTCCTGCACGATTCCCGGTTCGCTGCTCCGTAGCCCGCTTTGCCGTGAGGCAAGGCGGGAGCACCGCTTGCTCAGGCCGCCCCGGCTTCGCCACGTGAAAACGGCCTGCGTGTCTGTTAAAGGAAGTAGGAGCGGTTGCGGCTAACAGCCGCTCCTACTGCTGTGCGCCCAAGACAAGGCCGCGTCAAACGCCCCGATCAGTCGTCGCGCATTTCCAGGTTGCGGTTCACGCCCAGCGCCAGCAGCGTGCCGACGGCACCCGACAGCAGGTACAGGCCGACATAGCCCACGCCGAGATTGGAGGCCAGGAACAGCGCCACCAGCGGCGCGAAGGCGGCGCCCACCAGCCAGGCAAAGTCCGAGGTGACGATAGCGCCGCTGTAGCGGTAGCGGCTGGGGAAGGTGGAGTTGATGGCACCGGCCGCCTGGGCATGGCTGAAGCCCAGCAGCACGAAGCCGACCAGGATGAACAGGTAGGCACCGAGGCGGCTGCCTTCCTGGAACACCGGCAGCATGCCGACGATACTGAAGATGGCGATCAGCACGGCGCTGATCGCGAGCGTGGCGCGGCGGCCGATGCGGTCGGCCACCTTGCCGGAGACCAGCATGCTGATCACGGCGAGCACCGCACCGGCGATCTGCACGAACAGGTAGTCGGTGATGGCATCCTGCGTGAACAGTGAGGCCCAGGACAACGGGAACACGGTGACCAGGTGGAACAGCGCGAAGCTGCCCAGCGGCGCGATGGCGCCGAGCAGGATGCTGGCACGCTGCGTGCGGAACAGTTCGCCGAGCGGTGCCGGTTCCAGCTCTCGCGACTTCAGCAGGTGGCTGAACTCCGGGGTCACCACCAGGCGCAGGCGCGCGAACAGCGCGACCACGTTAATGGCGAAGGCCACGCAGAAGGGATAGCGCCAGCCCCAGGCCAGGAAGTCCTCCGGCTTGAGCTGCAGCAACAGGAACACGAACAGGCCGGCGGCGAGCAGGAAGCCCAGCGGGCCGCCGAGCTGCGGGATCATGGCAAACCAGCCGCGGCGCTCCGGCGGGGCGTTCAGCGCGAGCAGCGAGGGCAGGCCGTCCCAGGTTCCGGCCAGGGCCACACCCTGGGCGATGCGACAGATGGCCAGGATCACCACCGAGGCAACGCCGATCTTCTCGTAGCCCGGCAGGAAGGCGATGCCGGCGGTGGCGGTGCCGAGCAGGAACAGCGCGATGGTGAGCTTGGTGCCGCGCCCGTACCAGTCGTGGATCAGGCGGAACAGCAGCGAGCCGAAGGGACGCGCGACGAAGGCCAGCGAGAAGATGCCGAAGGAGTAGTACATCGCCGTGGTCTTGTCGACGAACGGGAAGACCACGGACGGAAACACCAGCACGGCGGCGATGCCGAACACGAAGAAGTCGAACATCTCCGACAGGCGGCCGATGATCACGCCGATCGCGATCTCGCCCGGCGCGACGCGAGCGTGGTCGGCCCCGGCGACGTGGGCCTGGCCTTCCAGCGAGCCGGGGCCCGCGTTCGATTCATGGCTGACGGTCGACATCCTGCTCTCGGTCAAAAGGTTGAGGGATTACCCCATCTGGTGCATAACCATCGCATGGTCCGGGGTGCGCGCGACATAGGACAAAACGTCCAATCGCGGGTGCCGGGCCGGCTGCTTAAAGTGAGTCATCCGGTATAACCGAAAGATACGCCATGGCTGCCAGAATTGCTCGCTGCATGCTGTTGTTCCCGCTGGTCTTTCTGCTGGCCGGCTGCGATTGGGTGGTGCTGCGCCCGTCGGGCGACATCGCCATGCAGCAGCGCGACCTGATCGTGGTGTCCACGGTCCTGATGCTGCTGATCGTGCTGCCGGTCATGGCCCTGACTGCGCTTTTCGCCTGGCGCTATCGCCAGTCGAACAAGGAAGCGACTTATGACCCCGAATGGCACCACTCGACGCAGCTCGAGCTGGTGATCTGGTCGGCGCCGCTGCTGATCATCATCGCGCTCGGCGCGGTCACCTGGATCGCGACGCACACGCTGGACCCCTTCCGCCCGCTGGACCGCATCGACGCACAGCGCGCCGTGACAGCCGACATGAAGCCGCTGAAGGTGCAGGTGGTGGCCATGGACTGGAAGTGGCTGTTCATCTATCCCGACTACGGCATTGCCAGCGTCAACGAGATGGCGGCACCGGTGGATGTGCCCATCGAGTTCAGCATCACCGCCTCCACGGTGATGAACTCCTTCTTCATCCCCGCCCTGGCCGGCCAGATCTACGCCATGCCGGCCATGGAGACCAAACTGCACGCCGTCATCAACAAGGCCGGCGACTACGAAGGCTTCTCGGCCAACTACAGCGGCCACGGCTTCTCGCACATGCGCTTCCGCTTTGCCGGCATGAGCGGCGCCGACTTCGACGGCTGGGTGGCCAAGGTCCGGGAAGCCAAGGACCCGCTGAACCGCGAGGAGTACCAGCGCCTGGACCAGCCCAGCGAGCGCGTGCCGGTGCGCCACTACGGCAGCACCATGGCGGGGCTGTTCGACGCCGTGGTCAACCTCTGCGTAGACCCCAACAAGATGTGCATGCGCGACATGATGGCGATCGACGCCCGCGGCGGCCTGGGCCTGGCCGGCGTCTACAACGTCTCGCGCCTGTCCTATGACCGCCCGCGCACGCAGGTCAGCCGCGCGCAGGCCGAGGCCTTCGTGCTGTCGCTGTGCCAGGTGGGGCCCGAGATCATGATCTCGCCCGCCGCCGATGCCCCGATGTACGGCCTGCTGCGCTAGGCCCAGAGAACTGACATGCAAGAACGTTCGGAACTGATGCAGACCCTGTTCGGCCGCCTCACGCTGGAGGCCATCCCCTACCACGATCCGATCCTGGTCGGGACCTTCATGGCCACGGCGATCCTGGGCATGTCCCTGCTGGCCTACATCACCAGGAAGCGCGCCTGGGGCACGCTGTGGAACGACTGGTTCTGCAGCATCGACCACAAGAAGATCGGCGTGATGTACATGATCCTGGGCATCGTCATGCTGCTGCGCGGCTTTGCCGACGCCATCATGATGCGCGCCCAGCAGGCCTTCGCCTTCGGCGACTCGATGGGCTACCTGCCACCGCATCACTACGACCAGATCTTCACCGCCCACGGCGTGATCATGATCTTCTTCGTGGCCATGCCCTTCGTTACCGGCCTGATGAACTACGTGGTGCCGCTGCAGATCGGCGCGCGTGACGTGGCCTTCCCCTTCCTGAACAACTTCAGCTTCTGGATGACCACCGCCGGCGCCGTGCTGGTGATGATGTCGCTGTTCGTGGGTGAGTTCGCGCAGACCGGCTGGCTGGCCTACCCGCCGCTGTCGGGCATCGATTACAGCCCCACGGTGGGCGTCGACTACTACATATGGGCGCTACAGATAGCCGGTGTCGGAACATTGCTGTCCGGAGTCAACCTGCTGGTGACCATCGTCAAGATGCGCGCGCCGGGCATGACGCTGATGAAGATGCCGGTGTTCACCTGGACGGCGCTGTGCACCAACGTGCTGATCGTGGCGGCCTTCCCGGTGCTGACCGCGGTACTAGGTCTGCTGTCGCTGGACCGCTACGTCGGCACCAACTTCTTCACCAACGACTTCGGCGGCAACGCCATGATGTACGTGAACCTGATCTGGATCTGGGGCCACCCGGAGGTCTACATCCTGATCCTGCCCCTGTTCGGCGTGTTCTCGGAGGTGGTCTCCACCTTCAGCGGCAAGCGCCTGTTCGGCTACACCTCGATGGTCTACGCCACCGTGGTGATCACGATCCTGTCGTACCTGGTGTGGCTGCACCACTTCTTCACCATGGGCTCGGGCGCTAGCGTCAATTCGTTCTTCGGCATCACCACCATGATCATCTCGATCCCCACGGGTGCGAAGATGTTCAACTGGCTGTTCACGATGTACCGCGGCCGCATCAAGTTCGACGTGCCGATGCTGTGGACCATGGGCTTCATGTTCACCTTCGTCATCGGCGGCATGACAGGCGTGCTGCTGGCGGTGCCGCCGGCCGACTTCGTGCTGCACAACAGCCTGTTCCTGATCGCCCACTTCCATAACGTGATCATCGGCGGCGTGGTGTTCGGCGTATTCGCCGGCATCAACTACTGGTTCCCCAAGGTGGCCGGCTTCAAACTGGACGAGTACTGGGGCAAGGTCTCGTTCTGGTTCTGGCTGGTCGGCTTCTGGGTGGCCTTCGCGCCGCTCTACGTACTGGGCCTGATGGGCGTGACGCGCCGTGTCAGCCACTTCGAGGACATGACCCTGCAGATCTGGTTCCAGATCGCCGCGGTGGGCGCGGTGCTGATCGGCGTGGGCATCCTGGCCTTCCTGGTGCAGATCTTCGTCAGCATCCGCCGCCGCGACAGCCTGCGCGACGAGACCGGCGACCCCTGGAACGGCCGCACCCCGGAGTGGGCCACCTCCTCGCCGCCGCCGGCCTACAACTTCGCCTTCACCCCGCGCGTGCATGACCAGGACGCCTGGTACGACATGAAGCGCCGCGGCCACCAGCGCCCGACCAGCGGCTTCGTGGACATCCACATGCCGCGCAACACGGCGGCGGGCATCGTGCTGGCCGGCATCAGCATGCTCTGCGGCTTCGCGCTGATCTGGCACATCTGGTGGCTGGCCGCGGCCTCGTTCTTCGGCCTGATCGCCGCCAGCATCATCCATACCTTCAATTACGACCGCGACTACCACATCCATGCCGATGAGGTGAGCTCGGTCGAAGACCAGCGCACGCGCAAGCTTTCGGCGCTGCAAAAGGCGGGAGCCTGATCCATGAGCGCACACGCCGCTGAAACCACGTTCCCGCCGGACAGCTTCTACGACACCGGCGAGCATCACCCGCAGAACGGGACGATGCTGGGCTTCTGGCTGTACCTGATGAGCGACTGCCTCATCTTCGCCGTGCTGTTCGCCATGTACGGCGTGGTGGGTGCCAACTACGCCGCCGGCCCGGGGCCCAAGGACCTGTTCGACCTGGGCCTGGTGGCGGTCAACACCGCCATGCTGCTGCTGTCGTCGATCACCTATGGCTTCGCCATGCTGGAAATGGCGCGCGGGAGGCAGAACGCAGTATTGGGCTGGCTGGCCATCACCGGCCTGTTCGGCCTGGCCTTCGTCGGCCTGGAGATCTACGAGTTCGCGCACTTCATCCACGAGGGCGCCGGCCCGCAGCGCAGCGCCTTCCTGTCGGCGTTCTTCGCGCTGGTGGGCACTCACGGCCTGCACGTCAGCTTCGGCATCGTCTGGCTGGTAGTGCTGATGGTGCAGGTTCGCAAGATGGGCCTGACCGAGCCCAACCGCCGCCGCCTGGCCTGCCTCAGCCTGTTCTGGCATTTCCTCGACGTCATCTGGATCGGCGTCTTCACCTTCGTCTACCTGATGGGAGTGCTGCGATGAGCACCGCCGATACCGAGCAGGCCTACGACCAGCGCCACGTCCACAGCCACCACCATCCCGAGGGCGAGGCCCACGGCACATTCAAGGGCTACGTGACGGGATTCATCCTGTCGGTGATCCTGACGGCGATCCCGTTCTGGCTGGTGATGGGCGACGTGCTGCCCAGCAAGCAGGCCACGGTGTTCATCATCATGGGCTTCGCGGTCGTGCAGATCCTGGTGCACATGATCTACTTCCTGCACATGAACACCAGCTCCGAGGGCGGCTGGAACATGCTGGCCATGATCTTCACGCTGGTGCTGGTGGTGATCACACTCGCCGGCTCGCTATGGGTCATGTTCAACATGAACGAGAACATGATGCCGGTCTCGGCGCACGAGATGCGCAACGCTCCGTGACGCATGAAGGCGCCAGGCCACGCTCCATCATCAGTCTCGCGCTGCTGGGGATCGTCGGCCTGGCGCTGATCGCCGGGCTGCTCTCGCTCGGCCACTGGCAGGTGCAGCGCCGCGCCTGGAAGCTGGACCTGATCGAACGGGTGGAGCAGCGCCTGCAGGCGTCCCCCGCTCCGGCTCCCGGCCCCCGCGCCTGGAGCACCATCGGCAAGGACGACGAATACCGCCGCGTCTTCATCGAAGGCGAATTCCTGCATGACCGCGAGGCCTGCACCCAGGCCGCCACCAAGCTCGGTGCCGGCTGCTGGGTGATGACCCCGCTGCGCCAGGCCGATGGAACCCTGGTACTGGTCAACCGCGGCTTCGTGCCGCCCGAGCGGCGCGACCCCGCCAGCCGCGCCGCCGGCCAGCTTGCCGGGATGCAGCGGGTCGAAGGCCTGCTGCGCCTGACCGAGCCGAAAGGCGGCTTCCTGCGCCACAACGATCCCGCCGCCAACCGCTGGCATTCGCGCGACGTGGCCGCCATCGCCGCCGCGCGCGGCCTGCCGGCCGGCCAGGTCGCTCCCTACTTCATCGACGCCGCCGCCACGGTGGAGGACGGCCCGGTGGGCGGCCTGACCGTGGTGAGCTTCCACAACAGCCACTTGGTCTATGCCCTGACCTGGTACGGCCTGGCGCTGATGGTGGCGGGCGGCTTGGGCATGGTGGGCCGACGCGAATGGCGGCTGAGACGCAGATAGACCCGGCCCGCGGTAGGATCACGCCCATGTCGCTGATCCAGTCAACCGCCCGCAACCTCTCGCTGCTCGCCTCCATGGGCCAGACGGCGGGACAGCAGAACCTGATGCAGCTGATCCAGCTGCGCTGGATGGCGGTATTCGGCCAGGTGCTGACCATCGCGCTGACCACATCCCTGTTCGGCATCCCGCTGCCGCTGCAGGAAATGTTCGCGGTGGTGGGCTGCCTGATCCTGCTCAACCTGTTCAGCCTGCTGCGCCCGCGGCAGTTCGGCGAGGTGCGCAACGGTGACCTGCTGGCCGGCCTGCTGCTGGACGTGGCCGCGCTCACCGCGCTGCTCTACTACAGCGGCGGCGCCACCAACCCCTTCGTGTTCCTCTACCTGCTGCAGGTGGCCCTGGGCGCCGTGCTGCTGGAGACCTGGTCGGCCTGGCTGCTGCTGGGCGTCACCAGCCTGTGCTTCGCCGGGCTCACCCGCTGGTACCTGCCGCTGCAGATGCCCAGCCACGAGGCGCTGTTCGAGCTGCACGTGCTCGGCATGCTGGTCTGCTTCGTGCTCGACGTGGCGCTGATGGTGGTCTTCATGACACGCATCAACGCCAACCTGCGCCGGCGCGACGCCCGCCTGGCCGGCCTGCGCCAGCAGGCGGCGGAAGAGGACCACATCGTGCGCATGGGCCTGCTGGCCTCGGGCGCCGCCCACGAGCTGGGCACGCCGCTGGCCACGCTGTCGGTGATCCTCGGCGACTGGAAGCGCATGCCGCAGTTCCGCGACGACCCTGAGTTGCTGCAGGAGATCGTCGACATGGAGGGCGAGGTACGGCGCTGCAAGTCCATCGTCACCGGCATCCTGATGTCGGCCGGCGAGGCCCGTGGCGGTGCCCTGGCCGTGACCACCGCCGGCAGCTTCCTGGACGAGCTGGTCGGCGAGTGGTGCAACACGCGGCCCTCGGTGAGCCTGGAGTACCGCATCGACGACGATACGCCGCATGTATGGATGAAGGAGCCGGTGATCTCGGACTCCGCACTCAAGCAGGTGATCTGCAACGTGCTCGACAATGCCGCCGACGCCTCGCCGGCCTGGGTCGGCCTCAGCGCGGGCTGCGCCGGTGGCCTGCTGACGCTGACCGTGCAGGACCGCGGCCCCGGCTTCGCGCCGGAGATGCTGGAGAAGATCGGCAAGCCCTACCAGTCGAGCAAGGGCCGCCCCGGCGGCGGCCTCGGCCTGTTCCTGGTGGTGAACGTGTTGCGCAAGCTGGGTGGCCAGGTGACCGCGGAGAACCGGCCGGAAGGCGGCGCCCGCGTGCGCCTGCAACTGCCGTTGTCGGCCCTGGCGATCGGAGAGGACGATGAACGACGCGGCTGAACGCCTGATGCTGATCGTGGAGGACGATGCCGCCTTCGCCCGCACGCTGAAGCGCTCCTTCGAGCGCCGCGGCTACCGCGTGCTGCATGCGGCCAGCGCCGACGAGGCACGCGAGCTGCTGAAGGACGCGCGGCCCGAGCGCGCCGTGGTGGACCTCAAGCTGGGCCAGGAATCGGGTCTCACCGTGGTACAGCTGCTGCACCAGCATGATCCGGAGATGATGATCGTGGTGCTCACCGGCTTCGCCAGCATCGCCACCGCGGTGGAGGCGATCAAGCTCGGCGCCTGCAACTACCTGGTCAAACCCTCCAACACCGACGACATCGAGGCCGCCTTCAGCGCCGAGCCGCCGGAGCCCCAGGCCCAGGCACCGGTGGCCTCGCGCCCCACTTCCATCAAGACGCTGGAGATGGAGCGCATCCACGAGGTGCTGGCGGAAACCGGCTTCAATATCTCCGAGACCGCGCGCCGCCTGGGCATGCACCGCCGCACGCTGGCGCGCAAGCTGGCCAAGCGCTGGGTGCCCTAGGCCTCGGAGTCGCCGTTGCCGTCCTTGCCGTAGTACTGCACGCCGATGCGGATGCGCTCCCGCCCCTGCCCGCGGCGATGTCGGTTGCTGTCGCGCAACGAGTAGACGCAGCCGCAATACTCCTGCTGGTAGAAGTTCTCGCGCTTGGCGATCTCCACCATGCGGCTGGCGCCGCCGTCCTTGCGCCAGTTGTAGTCCCAGTAGGCCATGCCCGGGTAGCGCGCCGCCGCGCGCAGGCCGCAGTCATTGATCTGCGCCATGTTCTTCCAGCGCGAGATGCCCAGCGAGCTGCTGATCAGCGGATAGCCGTTCTCGTGAGCGTACAGGGCCGTGCGCTCGAAGCGCATGTCGAAGCACATGGTGCAGCGGATGCCGCGCTCCGGCTCGTTCTCCATGCCGCGGGCGCGGGCAAACCAGTTGTCGGTGTCGTAGTCGGCGTCGATGAATTCGATGCCGTGCTGCTCGGCGAAGCGGATGTTCTCCTGCTTGCGCAGCTCGTATTCCTTCACCGGGTGGATGTTGGGGTTATAGAAGAAGATCGCGTAGCGGATGCCGGAAGCCTGGATCGCCTCCATGACCTCGCCGGAACAGGGCGCGCAACAGGAATGCAGTAGTAGCCGGTCCCGCTCGCGGTCGTAGCCGGGCGGCAGCGGCAGGGTCTGGCGGACGTACTCGCTCATGATGCTAGCGATCCTCGTCCAGGTCGGCGCCTCGGGTTTCCGGCAGCAGCAGGCTCCCCACCACGACCGTGATCAGCGCGAACGCGAGCGGATACCACAGGCCGGCATAGATGCTGCCGCTGGCCGCCACCATGGCGAAAGCCATGGGTGGCATCAGGCCACCGATCCAGCCGTTGCCGGCGTGGTAGGGCAAGGACATGGCGGTGTAGCGGATGCGCGACGGGAACAACTCCACCATGGCCGCGGCCACCGGCGCGTAGGTCATGGCGGAAAGCACGCCCAGGGCAAGCAGCAGCAGGACGATCATCGGCCGGTTCATGGCCGCGGGATCGGCCTTCTCGGGGTAGCCGGCCTGGCGCAGCGCATCGCGCAGCTCGGCCTGGAAAGCCTGCAGGCGCGCCTCACGCTCCTCAGCCGCCAGCATGCCGCCCTCGAAGCTGGCGATCTCCATGTTGCCGACGCGCACCTTGGCCAGGCTGCCTGCCGGGGCATCGACGTTGGCGTAGTTCACGGCGTTGCGCGCCAGGTAGGACTTGGCGATGTCGCAGGAGCGGGTAAAGGCGGCGGCGCCTACCGGGTTGAACTGGAAGGAGCAGGCATCCGCATCGGCGATCACCTGCACCGGCGCGCGGCGCTGGGCCTCGGCCAGCGCCGGGTTGGCGTAGTGCGCCAGGCCCTGGAAGATCGGGAAGTAGGCCAGCGCGGCGATGAGGCAGCCGCCCAGGATCAGGGGCTTGCGCCCCACGCGGTCGGAGAGCGCGCCGAAGAACAGGTTCAATGGCGCCGCCAACGCCACGGCCAGGCCCAGCAGCAGGTTGGCGGTGAGGCCATCGACCTTCATCGTCTGCGTCAGGAAGTACAGCGAGTAGAACTGGCTGGCGTACCACAGCGTGGCCTGGCCGGCGATGATGCCGAACATCGCGGCGATGCCGAGCTTGAGGTAGCGCCACTGGCCCAGCGCCTCGGATAGCGGCGCCTTGGACAGGCGGCCTTCCTCCTTCATGCGGCGGAACACCGGCGACTCGTCCAGCGACAGGCGCACCCACACCGAGATCAGCAGCAGCAACGCCGACAGCAGGAAGGGAATGCGCCAACCCCAGGCGGCAAAGTCCTCCTCTCCCAGCAGCCAGCGCGTGCCGGCGATGACGCCGAGCGACAGCAGCAAGCCCAGCGCCGCCATGGCCTGGATCCAGCTGGTGTAGTAACCGCGCCGTTCGGGCGGCGCATGCTCGGCGACATAGATCGCGGCGCCACCGTACTCGCCGCCGAGCGCGAGGCCCTGCAGCAGGCGCAGCGCCACCAGCAGCACCGGGGCGGCCAGCCCGATGCTGGCGTACGAGGGCAGGCAGCCGACCAGCACCGTGGATAGCCCCATCACCACGATGGTGACCAGGAAGGTGTACTTGCGCCCCGAGCGATCACCCAGGCGGCCGAACACCAGGGCGCCGAAGGGGCGCGCCGCGAAGCCCACCGAGAAGGTCAGCAGCGCGAAGATGAAGGCGGCAGTGTCGTTGACGGCCGAGAAGAAGTGCTTGCTGGTGATGGCCGCCAGCGCCCCGTAGAGGAAGAAGTCATACCACTCGAACAGCGTCCCCAGGGAGGACGCCAGGATGACCTTGCGCTCTCCCCGGGGAATGCCGCCGCCGGCCGCCGGCCGCATGCTCAGTCCGCCTTGCGGTACAGCTGCACGATGCTGGAGAAGTCCAGCGCGCCGGAGCCCTGGCTGTGCAGGCCATAGAGATTGCGCGCCAGTTCGCCCAGCGGGATCGGGCTGTTGCTGGCGATGGACGCCTCCGCCGCCAGGCCCAGGTCCTTGAGCATCAGGCTGCTGCCGAAGCCGCCGCTATAGCCACGCGAAGCCGGCACGCTGTCCTGCACGCCGGGCCAGGGGTTGTACAGCTCCAGCGACCAGTTGCGGCCCGAGCTCTTCACCATGATCTCGGACAGCACCTTGGGGTCCAGCCCGTTGGCCACTCCCAGCGCCAGCGCCTCGGCCGTGCCCGCCATGTGGATCGCCAACAGCATGTTGTTGGCGATCTTGGCCACCTGCCCCGCGCCGTTGCCGCCGGCATGGAAGATGTTCTTGCCCATGGACGATAGGTAGGGACGCGCACGCTCCAGCGCGGCGGCATCGCCGCCGACGATGAAGGTCAACGTGCCGGCGGCCGCTCCCGCGGTGCCGCCGGAAACGGGCGCATCGATGAAGACGATGCCACGCGCCTGCGCCGCCTCGGCCACCTTGCGCGAGCTGGCCGGGGCGATGGTGGAGCAGTCGATCACCAGGGTGCCGGGCGCGATCTGCGCCACCAGGCCGTCGGTGCCGAGGTACAGCGACTCGACATGCTTGCTGGCCGGCAGCATGGAGATCACGGTCTGCGCCCCTGCGACGGCTTCCGCCGGGCTGGCCGCCACCGTGGCGCCGGCGGCGCGCGCCGCCTCCAGCGCGGCAGGGGAAAGATCGAACACGCGCAGGGCGTGGCCGGCCTTGATCAGGTTGAGGGCCATGGGGCCGCCCATGTTGCCGAGGCCGATGAATGCGATGTTGCTCATGTGTTCCTCTTTTTCTTGTCTCCTCTCTCCCCGTGCGGGAGAGAGCATTTGGCGTTGCTTTGGGAGTGACTCGATGTCACTCCCATATGGGTCAAATGCGGGAGAGAGGGTTTCTGCAAATCTTGCAGGAGTTACAGAAGCCCTCTCCCTTGATCCCTCTCCCGCAAGCGGGAGAGGGGACGGCAATCAATTACTGGACGCCCACCGACGCCACGCTATCCGTCCACGGCGCCTTGAAATGCTGCTCCACCCACTCCGGCGTCACCTCCGCCAGTGTCGCGGGCGTCCACTTCGGCGCGTTGTCCTTGTCGATCAGCAGCGCGCGCACGCCTTCGGCGAAGTCCGGGTGCGCGCAGCACTGCAGCGCCACGATCAGCTCCAGGCGGAACACATCCGCCAGGCTCATCGCCGCCACGCGCTCGCGCAGAGCCCAGACCAGGGCCGCGGTGGTGGGCGAGCCGGCTTCCAGCGTCGCGGCGGCGCGCTTGAGCCAGGCGTCTTCGCCGGCATAGCCGGTGATGGCGGCATGGACTTCCGCCAGCGTGGCGCCGGCGGTGAGCGCCTCGATGGCCTGCGCGTGCTGCTGCAGCGGCGACGCTGGCCGCAGCTCCTGGGCACGGGCGGAGAACTCCCCCAGCATCGCGCCCAGCGCGGCACGGTTGGCATCCGCATCGTCACTCCAGCCCACGGCGGCGAGCTGCTGGAAGAGTGCATCGCGGTCCGCGCTGCGGACGAAGTGGTCGCCCAGGCCGGCCACCAGCAGGTCATGGCCGTTGATGGAGGCGCCGGTCAGCGCCAGGAACAGCCCCATGCGGCCGGGCATGCGACGCAGGAACCAGCTGCCGCCCACGTCGGGGAACAGGCCGATGGTGATCTCCGGCATGGCCACGCGCGAGGTCTCGGTGACCACGCGGTGGCTGGCACCGGCCATCAGGCCGAGGCCGCCACCCATGACGATGCCGCTGCCCCAGACCAGGATCGGCTTGGGATAGCGGTGGATGCGGAAGTCGAGGCTGTATTCCTCGTCGAAGAAGGCGAGGTTGGCCAGGTTCGGCGGCGGGCCCTGGTGCTCCTGGATCGCGCGGTAGAGGCTGCGTACGTCACCGCCAGCGCAGAAGGCCTTCTCGCCCGCGCCGTGCAGCACCACGCAGGCGATGCCGGGATCGGCCGACCAGCGCTGCAGCTGCGGATCGAGCAGGCGGATCATCGGCAGGCTCAGGGCGTTGAGCGACTTCTCGGCATTGAGCTGGGCGAAGCCGATGCGCTTGCCGTTGGCGGCGGCGACTTCGCGGAACAGTACCGGTGCATCCACTGCGGTGGTTTCAGCCATTGCGCCACTCCGGCTTGCGCTTCTCCAGGAAGGCGTTGACGCCTTCCTTCTGGTCCAGCGTGTCGAACAGGTCCACGAAGCGCTCGCGCTCCACCGGCAGGATCTGGCGCAGCGGGTTGGCGCGCGCGCCCTGGATCAGCGTCTTGCAGACCGCCACGCTGGTGGGGCTCTGCCGCGCCACCTGCTCGGCGAGCTTCAGCGCCGCCTCCAGCGCGCCGCCGGTGGGCGTCACCTGCTCCACCAGGCCGATGCGCAGCGCGGTGGCGGCATCGATGCGCTCGCCACAGAGGATCAGGCGCTTGGCCCAGCCCTCGCCCACCAGCCAGGGCAGGTTCTGCGTGCCGCCGGCGCAGGGCAGCAGGCCCACGGTGGCTTCGGGCAGCGCCATCTGCGCATGCTCCTCGGCGATGCGCAGATCGCAGGCCAGCGCCGCTTCCAGGCCGCCGCCCATGGCATAGCCGTTGATGGCGGCGATGCTGACACCACGGAAGTCCGACAGTGCCTCGAAGGCCTCGCCGAAGCGCCGTGCCAGTTCACGGGCGCGCGCCTTGTCGCCATCGGCGAACAGCTTCAGGTCGGCGCCCGCCGAGAAGAACTTGGCGCCCTCGCCGGTGACGACCAGCGCGTAGACCTCGCGGTCCGCGTTCAGGTCGGCCACCAAGCGCTTCAGGTCGGCGAGGCTTTCCGCCGTCCAGGTGTGGGCCGGCGGGTTGCTCAGGAACAGCACCGCCGTGTGTCCGCGCTTATCCAGCTTCAGGTTGGTGTAGCTCATCTCAACTCCTCGGTTGCGCCCTCGCGCAAGATGGCGCGGGCGACAATCACCCGCATGATTTCGTTGGTCCCTTCCAGGATCTGGTGCACGCGGTTGTCGCGCAGGTGGCGCTCCAGCGGGAATTCCTTCATGTAGCCGTAGCCGCCGTGCAGCTGCAGCGCCTCGTTGGCCACCTTGAAGCCGGCATCGGTGGCGTAACGCTTGGCCATGGCGCAGTAGGTGGTGGCATCCGCGCTTCCGGTATCCAGCTTCCAGGCACCGAGCCGCACCATCTGCCGCGCCGCCACCAGCTCGGTGAGCATGTCGGCGAGCATGAATTGCAGGGCCTGGAACTGCGCGATGGGGCTGCCGAACTGCTTGCGCTCGTGGATGTAGCCCTGCGCGCGGTCCAGCGCCGCCTGCGCCGTGCCGATGGAGCAGGTGGCGATGTTGATGCGCCCGCCATCGAGCCCCTTCATCGCGATGGCGAAGCCCTGGCCCTCGGCGCCGATGCGGTTCTCCTCCGGCACCTCGACGTTGTCGAAGCTGATCATGCGAGTGGGCTGGCTGTTCCAGCCCATCTTGTGTTCCTTCTTGCCGTAGGAGACACCCGGGCTGTCGGCCGGAATCGCGAAGGCACTGATGCCCTTGGGGCCGTCCGCCCCGGTGCGCGCCATCACCACCAGCCAGTCGGTGGAGCCCGCGCCGGAAATGAAGACCTTGGTGCCGTTGAGCACGTAGCGATCGCCGCGCTTCTCGGCTCGGGTCTTCAGCGATGCCGCATCGGAGCCCGCGCCCGGTTCGGTCAGGCAGTACGAGGCCAGCAGCTCACCGGCCGCGAGCTTGGGCACCCACTGACGGGCCAGCGACTCCTGCCCCCAGGTGGCGAACATCCAGGTCGCCATGTTGTGGATGGTGATGAAGGCCGTGGTGCTGGTGCAGCCGGCCGCCAGCTCCTCGAAGATCACCGAGGAATCCAGGCGCGACAAGCCCAGGCCGCCGAGTGACTCCGGCGTGTAGAGCCCGCAGAAGCCCAGCTCGCCGGCCTTGGCTATGGTCTTGCGCGGGAATTCGGATTCGGCATCCCATTGGGCGGCATAGGGCGCCAGTTCATGGCGCGCGAAGTCACGCGCCGCCGCCTGCAGCGCGCGCTGCTCGTCGTTGAGTGAGAACTCCATGACCCATGGCCTTATTTCAGGCTGATCGTGGTGTTCACGCCGACCGACAGCGTGCTGTCGTCGAACCAGCGCTGCGTAACGGTCTTGGTCTGGGTGTAGAACAAGATGACCTGCTTGCCGTAGGGCCCCAGGTCGCCAAGCTTGGAACCGCGCGAGCCGGTGAAGGAGAACAGCGGCACCGGTACCGGGATGGGCACGTTGATGCCGACCTGGCCGACGTCGATATCCTCGTGGAACTTGCGCGCGGCGGCACCGGACTGCGTGAACAGCGCCACGCCGTTGCCATTGGGGTTGCTGTTGATCAGATCGATCGCCTGGTCCAGCGTATCCACCGAGACGATCACCTGCACCGGCCCGAAGATTTCCTGGTCGTAGATCGACATGCCGGGCTTGGCGCCCGAGAAGATCGTGGGGCCGACGAAATTGCCGTTCTCGTAGCCCGGGACAGACGGATTGCGCCCGTCGAGTTCCAGCGTGGCGCCGTCGGCAAGGCCGCGGGCGATCAGGCCGTCGACGCGCTCTCGCGCCGCGCAGGACACCACGGGGCCGACGTCGGTGCCGGGCTCGTGTCCGGCGTTGACCTTGAGCGTTTTGGCCTTGGCGACGATATCCGGAATCCACTGGTTGGCCTCGCCCACCAGCACCGTCACCGAGGCCGCCATGCAGCGCTGGCCGGCGGCACCGAAGGCCGCGCCGGTGAGGTTGTTGAGTGCCTGCTCCTTGTTGGCGTCGGGCAGCACCACGGCGTGGTTCTTGGCGCCCATCATGCACTGGGCGCGCTTGCCCGCCAGCGTGGCGCGGTTGTAGACGTGCGTGCCGACCTTGGTCGAGCCCACGAAGGACACGGCCTTGATGTCGGCGTGATCGCAGATGCCGTTGACGATGTCCGGGCCGCCGTGGATCACGTTCAGCACGCCCTTGGGGATGCCGGCCTCCAAGGCCAGCTCCACCAGGCGCATGGTCACCATCGGGTCCTGCTCGGAGGGCTTGAGCACGAAGGTGTTGCCCGTGGCGATCGCCATGGGGAACATCCACAGCGGGATCATCGCCGGGAAGTTGAAGGGCGTGATGCCGGCACAGACACCCAGCGGCTGCAGGATGGTGAAGGTATCGACGCCGCCGGCGACGTTGGTGGCCAGCTCGCCCATCTGCAGCGTGCCGATGTTGGCCGCATGCTCCACCACCTCCAGGCCGCGGAACACGTCGCCCTCGGCGTCGGGCAGCGTCTTGCCCTGCTCGGCGGTGAGGATGGCCGCCAGCTCCTTCATGTTCTCGCGGATCAGCTGCTGGTACTTCAGGAAGATACGCGCACGGACGCCGATCGGCGTCTTGCGCCAGGTCTTGAAGGCGTCCTTGGCGGCGGCCACGGCCGCGTCGAGTTCCTCCGGCGTGGCGAAGGGCACGCGCGCCAGCACTTCCTGGGTCGCGGGGTTGACCACGTCGCGCCACTCGCGCGACTTCGACTCGATGAATTCGCCGTTGATCAGCAGCTTGATGCTGGGGATTGCCGCGTTGGGCTTGAGGACAGCCGACATGAGAATGCTCCGCGATACGACGCGGTCTGCCCGGCAAAGGCGCGCACAACCGCCCGGCCGGACGAGGCTCAGGTCAGGGCACGCGCTCTTCGTGTTTCCGTCTGCAAACCGCCATGCCGTCACGCCCGCCGCGAACGGAATTCTTGAACGCAGGAACTGGACTTCCAGTTCTTGCGCATGCAGGCCGGTCTCCGGACTTGCAAGGATTTCTGCGCGGCCTTCCCGGTGATGACACCAGTGGCGTAGAAGCGCAGCGACGCTTGCTTACCGTTGCGGGGGCAGTTGCGGAATGTCCAGGCGAGTCGCCCGGGGGCACCGTATTCCCGTTTCACCCTGCATCCGGAAAGGACCAGGGCACCTGCATGGCGCGGATTCTAGTGCGGAAGCGGGCGGGAGGCAGTGACGGAATCTGCCGGGCGGCATGACTTCTTTTGCCATGTGCACGCCGCTTTCGCCAGGCGCTGCACGCCTGAGATCAACGCAGACGGTCGAGGATTTCGGCTTCGTCGGCCGTGGCAAAGCCAGCGTGCAGCCAGCCCTCTTTTGCAATGACCGGCCGCTTGGCCAGCGAGGGTTGCGCCGACAGCAGGGCGGCGGCATTGGCCGCCGACAGGCCTTCGCGCGTGGCCTCGTCCAGCTTGCGCCAGGTGGTGCCCTTGCGGTTGACGATGCGGTCCACGCCCAGTGCATCGACCCAGGACTGCGCCAGCTCGCGCGGCAATCCTTCGGTCTTGAAGTCGTGGAAGCGGTAGACGATGCCCGCGTCCGTCAGGCGGCGCAGCGCGCGCTGCACCGTATCGCAGTTCTTGATGCCGTGGACGACGACCATGCGGGCCACCAGGGGAAAGGGGGCGCTGAGCTTACTGCATGTCTGCCTGCAGCACGGTCTGGATCAGCGCGCGGTAATAGGCCAGGCGCGGGAAGCAATTGATGCCGAGGTTGAAGGTCCGGTAGCTCACGCCCCAGTGATGCGTCCGCACCGCACCAAGATGCTCGCGGCTCTGCGGCGGGATTTGCGGCGCCTCCGGCAGCAGGTTGTCGGGCAGCGCCACCTGACCGTCGTTGTAGACCGTGACCGGCGCGGTCACCAGGGCCTGGCGGTGCATCGCCCAGTCGTCGAAGTTGAACTGCCACCAGCGCCGGCGGTAATCGGTCAACGGCATGATGGCGGCGGCGGTGTAGTAGCGCAGTTGCGGCGGCAGGCGCGGCGCATAGTCGCGCGCCCGTGCCTGCCGCACCTCGTGGCCCAGCGCACGCACGCCGTGGATCATGTCGTCGCAGAGCTGCGGCGTGCCCAGGCCCAGCAGTTTGCCGATCCAGGGATGCCGCCGCGCAAAGGCCACCAGCTTGTCCATCGGCACCAATTGCGGCGACTCGCCGACGCAGTCGTCCGCCAGGTAAGAGCCGCCGATGTCGCCGCAGAGCCCCAGGAAACCGCGTGTCGCCGGCAGGATGAATTCGTCCGCGAACACGCTGCTGTGAAGATCGGCCAGCAGTTCCAGCGACAGTGGCGCGCCATAGGAATAGCCGATGAAGAACAGGCGATAGCCCTCGGCCACCCAGCGCCGCAGGCTGGGGCTGCCGTGCAGCATGCGGAACATTGCCGGCACGATGTGCTCGCTGGCGGCATTGGAGCGCGGGTAGCGCACATAGACCAGCTTGAGGCCGTCGCCGCTCTGGTAGACCTGCTCGCGCGTGCCCTCGCCCTCGGAGTGCAGCATCAGCAGCGTATGCGGCGAGCCCTTGCGCTGCACCTGCTCATGCCAGGAAAAATTCTTCAGGGTCTCGTGCGTGAATCCCGGCACCATCACCAGCACGGTCTTCTGGCGGCGGAAGAAGGCTTCGTCGATGCGCGGCTCCGGCTCCTGCAGGCCGGCGAGCGCCGCCTCCACCTCTTCGGCGCTGTAGGCGATACCAGAGAGGTCCAGGTCACGGCGCGAGCCGGCGATGCGCAGGTCCCCGACGCGGTAGGGCTTCCACATCCAGCGCGCGATCTGCGCCGGATCGTGGCCCTCGGCGCGCAACTGCCATAGGAAATTGTCCCTAAATCGCCGGGCCGCATCCTCGCTCATGACTTCCCCTGGATCTTCATGTCCTTGATTTGCCGGACAAGATAGCGCGAAGAACCACGGTTCATCGAATCACTCTTGCAATGTGCCATTGAGCGATGTAAATATTTCGGCATGACGAGTTGCCTGTCGGAGTCCGAAACATCATGAACAGCACCGAGCAGCACCCGCTGAAGGCGCGCCGCGCCCGCTTCGACTTCGGCGACACGCCGCTGCACTGGATTCCCGGCGACGCCTTCTCAACGCATCTGGTCAACGGCATCCACCTGCTGCTGCCGGCCGGCGAGCTGTGGTTCTGTCGCGTCTACAACCAGGCACTGCCGCTGATCCGCGACGAGCGCCTGCGCCAGGACGTCGAGGGCTTCATCCGCCAGGAGGCCTGGCATGCGCGCGCCCACATCGGCGCGCAGGCCTACCTCAAGCGTCACGACCTGCAGACCGAGGCCTTCCTCGCGCGCGCCGACCGCCTGTTCGGCGAGGTGCTGGGCGATGCGCCCTTCGGCCTCAAGCAGATGCAGCGCAAGCCGCTGAAGCGCTACTGGCTGGTGCTGCGCGTGGGACTGATCGCCGCCATCGAGCACTTCACCGGCATGCTCGGGCAGTGGGCCATGGACAACAAGACCTGGGACAAGGCCGACCCGGTGATGGCCGACCTGTTCCGCTGGCATCTGGCCGAGGAAGTGGAGCATCGCTGCGTCGCCTACGACCTGTTCGAGCATCTCTGCCGCACGCAGCTGGGCTTCTACGTCAGCCGCCAGGTGCTGATGGCGGCGGTGTTCCCGCTGTTCATCCACTTCCTGCTCGACGGCTACCGCGAGCTGGCCGCGCAGGACCGCGACGACCGCGCCAGCCGCCGCATGGCACGACGCTCGCTGCTGCGCCTGCTGGTGGAACTGGAGCGCGTGGGCCGCCGCACGGAAAACATCCCGCCGCTGAGCTTCCTGCTGGCCGGTGCGCTGCGCTGGATCTCACCGCGCTTCCACCCCGTCACCGAGGGCGACACGCAGCAGGCACTGGCCTACCTGGCCCGCT
Organism: Solimonas sp.; assembly: GCA_030149365.1. GTDB lineage: Bacteria > Pseudomonadota > Gammaproteobacteria > Nevskiales > Nevskiaceae > Solimonas_A. The sequence continues at coordinate 16,863 of JASBRP010000060.1, read as the reverse complement.
CGCCAGCGGCACAGGCAGCGACGCTGCAATAAGCCGGGGATCTCGCGGCGAGCTTCAGTGCTTGGCGTCTTCCTGCAGCTCGGCATCCGGCAGGTAGCTGACGCCCTTCATGCCGGACTCCAGGATCGCCTGGCGCAACACGCCGATCGCCTTGCGGCGCGGCCAGGACTTGCGCCAGATCAATGCGATGCGCCGATGCGGTCCCGGCTGCACGAAGGGCTTGGACAGCAGGTGCCCCGGGTCATCGCCGCGGTTCTCCACCGAGGCGCGCGGCAGCACGGTGATGCCCAGACCGCCCACCACCATGTGCCGGATCGTCTCCAGGCTGCTGCCGGTCTGCGGGCGCGGCCCGGCGCCGTCCGGCTCCACGCACTTGGGGCAGGCCTCGATCACCTGCTCGCGGAAGCAATGCCCCGGGCCCAGCAGCAGCAGCGGCTCGCCGGCGAGTTGGCGCGCCGGGATCTGCTTCTCGTTGGCCCAATGATGATCGCGCGGGATCAGCACGACGAAATCCTCGTCGTAGACCGGCCAGGCCGCCAGGCCCGTCAGGTCCACCGGCAATGCCAGCAGCGCCACGTCCAGCTCGTTGTCGCGCAACTGCTCCAGCAGCTTGGCGGTGAAGTTTTCCTCGATCACCAGCGGCATCAGCGGCGCACGCTCACGCATCAGCGGCACCAGCCCCGGTAGCAGGTAGGGGCCGACGGTGTAGATCGCGCCGAAGCGCAGCGGGCCGTTGAGCTCGTCGCGGCCCTCGCGCGCCATGTCCTCGATCAGCTTGGACTCGGCCAGCACGCGGCGCGCCTGGGTGATGATGCGCTCGCCCACCGGCGTGGGCTTGGCCTCGCCACGGTTGCGCTCGAACAGGATCACGCCGAGCTCATCCTCGAGCTTCTTCACCGCAACCGACAGCGTCGGCTGCGACACGAAGGAACGCTCGGCGGCGCGGCCGAAGTGGCGCTCCTTGTCGAGGTTCACCAGGTAACGGAGTTCGGTGAGAGTCATGGGGCTAGCCTAAACGCTGCCGGCCCCGGCGCAAAGCCATACCCGGGTATCCTTGCAGCCCGCCCCATGGATGGAGCCGCCGTGCTGCGCCGCCTGCTGATCCTGCTCTGCTTCTGTGCCATGCCCGCCCAGGCCGGCTTCACCGACGAGCGCCCGGACCTGGAGCCCCTGTTCGGCGGCACTCCGGGCTGCTTCGTGCTCTTTGATGCGGCGGCCGACCGCCTGCTGCTGGTGAACCCGCAGCGCGCGAACACGCGCTACATCCCCGCCTCCACCTTCAAGCTGGCCAACAGCCTGATCGCGCTGGAGACCGGCGCGGTGCGCGACATCGACCAGACGATCCCCTACGGCGGCCAGCCCCAGCCCTTCAAGGCCTGGGAGCAGGACATGCCGATGCGCCAGGCCTTCGCGGTCTCCAACGTGCCGGTCTACCAGGAGATCGCACGGCGCATCGGGCTGCCGCGCATGCAGGCCATGCTGGAGCGCCTGGACTACGGCAGCAGGGATGCGGGCTCCGTGGTGGATCGCTTCTGGCTGGAAGGCCCCCTGCAGATCAGCGCGGTGGAGCAGGCCCGCTTCGTGGCCCGCCTGGCACAGGGCCAACTGCCAGTGTCCGCAGCCAACCAGGCCGCGGTACGTGACATCGCCAAGATCGAGATCCGCGGCGGCGACGTGCTCTACGGCAAGACCGGTTGGGTCTTCGGCACGCAGCCGCAGATCGGCTGGTGGGTGGGCTGGGTGGAACGCGAGGGACGCGTCTACAGCTTCGCGCTCAACATCGACATGCAGGGCGAACAGGACATCGGCAAGCGCCGGCAGATCGGCGAGGCGATCCTGAGGAAGCTGGGGCTGTTCTAGGACCCTTCTTCAATTCCCCCGCCGCAGCAGCGATGGGGGAATTGATGGTAGAGCCTAGACCCAGTCCTGCGGCTTGAGATAGCGCTGCAGCAGCGCCGCCTCAGGCGAATTCGGCTCGGGATGATGATCGTATTCCCAGCGCACCTGCGGTGGCATCGACATCAGGATCGACTCGGTCCGACCACCGGACTGCAGGCCGAACAGCGTGCCGCGATCCCAGACCAGGTTGAACTCGACATAGCGCCCGCGGCGCAGCAGCTGCCACTGCCGCTCACGCTCGCCGTAGGGCTGGTCCTTGCGGCGCGCGACGATGTCCGCATAGGCCGTACCGTAGGCGTCGCCCACGCGCTGCATCAGCGCGAAGCCGGCCTCGAAGCCGCCCTGGCTCCAGTCGTCATAGAAGATGCCGCCGATGCCACGCGGCTCGTTGCGATGCTTGAGGAAGAAGTACTCGTCGCACCACTGCTTCAGCTTCGGGTAGACCTGATCCCCGGCCGGCGCGCAGGCGTCACGCGCCGCGCGGTGCCAGTCGCGGCAATCCTCGTCGTAGCCGTAGTAGGGCGTCAGGTCGAAGCCACCGCCGAACCACCACACCGGCTCCTCGCCCGGCTTCTCGGCCAGGAACAGGCGCACGTTGCAATGACTGGTGGGCGCATGGGGGTTGCGCGGATGCATCACCACCGACACGCCCATGGCGCGCCAGCTGCGCCCCTGCAGCTCCGGCCGATGCGCCGTGGCCGACGGCGGCAGCTTGGTGCCATGCACCAGCGAAAAGCCTACGCCGCCGCGTTCGAACACCGCGCCATCCGCCATCACGCGCGACACGCCGCCACCGCCCTCGGCGCGCTGCCATTCGTCACGCCCGAAACGCGCCTGGCCATCGATGGCCTCGAAGCGTTCGCAGAGGCGGGCCTGCAGGCCGCGCAGCCAGGTTTCGACAACGGTGAAGTCGGGGGTGCTCATCGTCAGGATTGTCCGCGCAGTGTTGTTTTGAAATCAACACTGCTCATGCAATTCGCAGCTCTGGAAGTAGAACAAGACCCGTTCACACCGAGTAGCGCCGCGTCCCTCGATACAACCCGCTATGGCGAGTCACTCGGGATGACCGGGCTGTTGCGTATCGAGGTGCGCGCGGTCCCTCGATGCGACCCGCCACGGCGGGTCACTCGGGATGAACGGTCCGGGGAGAAGAGGCAGCGAACGAAGCCACCAATGCCGCTACCGCCGCAGGATATGCCCGGTAGCCACATCCCGGATCGTGGTCGGCTTGGCCAGGTGGCCCAGCGCACCCGGCATCAGGAAATCGATCTCGTCGCCGAAATAGAGGCGCACCTGCGCCACCGTCATCGCCGGCGCGCGGCCGGCGGGGTTGGCGCTGGTGGAGACGATGGGCCCGCCATAGGCCTCGCAGAGTTCCACCACGGCCGGGTGGCTGCTGACGCGCACGGCGACGCCGTCGTGATCGCCGCTGATCCACATCGGCGTGTAGTCGCTGGCCGGGAACACCCAGGTGGCTGGCCCGGGCCAGGTAGCCGTGGCACGCTTCAGGGCGTTGTTGGACGGCACCTGGACGTAGGGCTCCAGTTGCTCGAAACGCGAGGCGATCAGGATCACGCCCTTTTCCCAGGGGCGGTCCTTGATCTGCAGCAGGCGCATCACGGCGCGCTCGTCCTGCGGCTCGCAGCCCAGGCCCCAGACCGCCTCGGTCGGGTAGGCAATGACACCGCCGCGCTGCAGCGCGCGGCAGGCGGCCTTCAGGCGCAGCGGTGCAACGTTCACGGACTAGCTCTTTTTCTTGGCGGCGGCTTTCTTGGCCGGAGCTTTCTTGGCCACGGCCTTCTTGGCGGCCGTCTTCTTCACGGCCGTCTTCTTGACTGCAGCCTTCTTGGCCGGCGCTTTCTCGGCAGCAGGCTTGGCCGCCGTCTTCTTCGCCGCGCCCTTCTTGCCGCCCTTCTTCGGTGCCGCCGCGGCGGCTTCCGCCAGCCAGGCCTCGCACTCGAAGACCGTCACGTCATCGACTTCCTTGTTGCGCGGGACATTCGCGCGACGCGTGCCGTCGGTGATGTAGGCGCCGAAGCGGCCCTTGATGATGCGGATGCCGGTGCCGTCGAAAACCTTGAGCGTCGCCGCTTCCAGCGCCGCCGCCTTCTGCTCGATCAGCTCGATCGCGCGCGGCAGCTCGATGGTGTACGGATCATCGTCCTTCTTCATCGACACGAAGCTCTTGCCGTGCTTGATGTAGGGACCGAAGCGGCCGATGTTGGCCTCCACCTCGTCGCCGTTGGGCAGCGTGCCGATCTTGCGCGGCAGCTGGAACAGGGCCAGCGCCTGCTCCAGCGTGATGGTGTCGATGCGCTGGTTCGCCCGCAGCGAGGAGAAGCGCGGCTTGTCCTCATCGTCCTTGGTGCCGATCTGCACGAAGGGACCGAAGCGGCCCAGGCGCGCGCTGACCGGCTTGCCGGAGGCCGGGTCCACGCCGATGACGCGCGCCTCCGACACTTCCTTGCGCGACAGCTCCATCTTCTCTTCGACGAGTGGCTTGAACGAGTTCCAGAACTCCGCCAGCAGCGGCTTCCACTGCTTCTCGCCGCGCGAGACGGAGTCGAGATCGTCTTCCAGGCGCGCCGTGAACTCGTAGTCCACGTACTGCTCGAAATGATCCGTCAGGAACTTGTTGACGATCATGCCGACGTCGGTCGGCACGAAGGCCTTGCCCTCCAGGCGCACGTAGTCGCGGCCCTGCAGGGTGGAGATGATGGTGGCGTAGGTCGACGGACGGCCGATGTCGAACTCTTCCAGCGTCTTGACCAGGCTGGCTTCGGTGTAGCGCGGCGGCGGCTGGGTGAAGTGCTGCTCGGGCAGCAGTTCCAGCAGCTTCACGCGCTCGCCCTCGACCAGGGCCGGCAGGCGCTTGTCGTCCTCGTCGCCCTCGTCGCGGTCTTCCGGGTCCTGCGCGCGGATGTCGTAGGCGGCCAGGAAGCCGGGGGTCACCAGCACCGAGCCGGTAGCGCGGAAGGCATGCTCGCTGCCGGCGCGCAGCTCGGCGCTGACGGTGTCGAACACCGCCGCTTCCATCTGCGAGGCTACGGTGCGCTTCCAGATCAGTTCGTAGAGCTTGGCCTGGTCGGGCTTGAGGAACTGCGCCACCTGCCGCGGCAGGCGCGCCGCCGAGGTCGGGCGCACGGCTTCATGCGCTTCCTGGGCGTTCTTGGACTTGGCCTTGTAGGTGCGCGGCTCGCCGGGCAGCGCGTCGGCGCCGTACTGCAGCTGGATGACGTTGCGGATGTCCTTGATCGCGTCCTGCGCCAGGCTCACCGAGTCGGTACGCATGTAGGTGATCAGGCCCACCGTCTCGCCGTCGATGTCCACGCCCTCATACAGCTGCTGCGCGGTCTGCATCGTGCGCTTGGAGGTGAAGCCGAGCTTGCGGTTGGCTTCCTGCTGCAGCGTCGAGGTGGTGAACGGCGCGCCCGGGTTACGGCGGCGCTGCTTCTTCTCGATGGACTTGACCAGCAGCGCGCCACCGGCCGCCTCCAGGATGCGCTCCCGGGCGGCCTCGGCCCCGAGGCCGTCGGTCAGCGTGAACTGCTCGGCCTTCTTGCCGTCCAGCTCGATCAGGCGCGCGCTGAAGGCCTGGTTGGCCTTCTCGGCGCGGGCGTCCAGCGACCAGTATTCCTGCGGCTTGAACGCGCGGATCTCGAGCTCGCGCTCGCAGATCAGGCGCAGCGCCGGTGACTGCACGCGGCCGGCCGACAGGCCCGGCTGCACCTTGCGCCACAGCAGTGGCGACAGGTTGAAGCCCACCAGGTAGTCCAGGGCGCGGCGCGCCTGCTGGGCATTGACCAGGTCCTCGGAGATGTCACGCGGGTTGCGGATGGCCTCCTGCACCTCGCGCTGGGTGATCTCGTAGAACACCACGCGCTTGACCGGCTTGCCCTTGAGCGCGTTCTTCTCGCGCAGCAGCTCGGCCAGGTGCCAGGAAATGGCCTCCCCCTCGCGATCAGGGTCGGTCGCCAGCCAGAGCTCGTCGGCTTCCTTCAATGCGGAGACGATCGCCCGGACGTGTTTCTCGTTGCGGTCGATCACCTGGTACTTCATGGCAAAGCCGTTCTGGACATCCACGGCCCCGTCCTTGGGCACAAGATCGCGCACGTGGCCGTAGGAGGCCAGCACCTCGAAGTCCTTGCCCAGGTATTTCTTGATCGTCTTGGCCTTGGCGGGCGACTCGACGATGACCAGGTTCTTAGTCATTAAGAGCCTATCCGTGAGTTATACGCGCACGCGACGGCGTGCCATTTTTGTGTCCCGCCAACCCTATCGACCCGCGGTGTACTCGACGTACATGAGGGGCGATGGGGGACGCGGTGCGCAAAAATGGCCCCGTCCCTGAGGGTTGCGCCAGAAATCGCGCCATGCGGCGCCGGCCGCTGCTTATTGGGAACCACCCAACCGCGCATCGGCCGACTTGCCTGGCGCGATTTCTGGCAGCAACGCGTGTGCGTATGACTCACGGATAGGCTCTTAATAATGCGCTCGGCGCGGCGGGCCAATGCCCGCAGGGGCCTGCTTATATGCGGAAGACGCGCCCCCTGTCCAGCGCCGAATTACGGCAGCGGACCGGCAAGGCCCTGATTCAGTGCAGGAATTCGCCGCTGTAGTAGACCATCTCTTCCAGATGGGCAAAGGCGTCTTCTGCGTCCGGCTCGTTCATCAGCACCAGCAGGCAGACCCATTTGACCCGTTCCAGGTCGATTTCTTCGTTCAGGGCCATCAGCCGGTCGATCACCAGCTCGCGGGCCTGGGCGCCGAAGATGCCCAGCTGCTCCAGGTACATGATGAAGCCGCGCACCTCGGTGGAGAGCTTGGACAGCTCCTCGCGGGCATAGACGCGGATGGCCCCACCGGGGCCGAAGACGATCGGCAGTTGCCGCTGCTGCGCCAGGCCGTCGACCCAGTCGAATGCGTGGGCAACCTCCTGGTCGGGAAATCCGGCCGCGATCAACTCGTCGCGCAAAGTGACCTGATTGTCGGAATCGGAGAACTCGCCTTCCTGGTAGTTCTCGAACAGATACATCAGCACATCCAGTACGGTCTCTTTCATGAAACGCTCCGGTGCTGTGTGTTTTTAATGTATTTCAAAGCAAATTTATTGAATTTATGTGAATCCCTTGATTTCGCCTTTCTCTCTTTGTGATTTTATATATCACAATTTACGAGACTCTCAAGTTAAATCACGAACAGGCCAATGCCCAGGGTCGTGCAGCAATCATGCCGGAACCCGCAGCCTTTGGTAGGCCCCTCCCGCCGCTGCCGCCACCTCCCCGGCCAACTCCAGCGCCAGCAGCGCCTCGCTGAGTGTCGCGGCATCCAGCCCGCTGCCGGCCTGTAGTTGATCGAAAGACTGCGTTTCGGTTCCCAGGCAGTCCAGCACCCGCGCCTGCGCGGGGTCCTCGGGCGGCGGGGCGGCCACCAGCGCCGCCCGCCGGGCCCGCAGCTGCGGCGCGATCTCCTCCAGGATGTCGTCCACCGACTCCACCAGCTTGGCCCCCTGGCGGATCAGCCGGTGGCAGCCACGCGCCATCGGGCTGTGGATGGAGCCGGGGATCGCGAACACCTCGCGGCCCTGCTCGTTGGCGTAGGCCGCCGTGATCAGCGAGCCGGACTCCGGCGCCGCCTCCACCACCAGCACGCCCATCGACAGGCCCGAAATGATGCGGTTGCGGCGCGGGAAGTGTTCCGGCAGCGCCGCCACCCCCACCGGGAACTCCGAGATCATCAGCCCCTCGCGCACGACGTCGTGGGCGAGCTGGCGGTGCCGCGCCGGGTAGACCCGGTCCAGCCCGGTAGCGCAGACCGCGATCGTCATGCCGCCGGCCTCCAGCGCGCCCCGGTGGGCCGCGCCATCGATACCCAGGGCCAGGCCGCTGGTGATGCACAGCCCCCGCCGGGCCAGCTCGGCGGCGAAGGCGCGGGCGTTCTCCAGGCCCTGCGGCGTCGCCGAGCGGGCGCCGACGATGGCCAGCTGCGGCAGCGCCAGCAGCTCCGGGTCGCCCTGGTAGAACAGCGCCCCGGGCGCCTGGGCGATCTGCCGCAGGCGTTCCGGGTAGCGCGGGTCGTCCAGGGTCAGCAGGCCGCGGCCAGGCTGGTCCAGCCACTCCAGGTCCAGGGCAACGCCCTCCGGGTCGCCCCGGACGAAGAACTGCAGGGTTTCGTCGGACAGGCCCAGCGGGCGCAGCGCCGCGGCACCGGCGGACACGGCCGCTTCCGCGGAGCCGAAGGTGGCGAGCAGGCGCGCCACGGTGGTGCCGCCGACGCCGGGGGCGCGCAGCAGCGTCAGCCAGGATTGCAGGGCGGGAAGGTTCACGCCGGGAGCGTGAAACAGAACACCCGCCGGTAGCAAGCCGTCCTGTGACGGGTTGCCGCGGGCGGGCGTGGAAAATCTGCTGCGCTTAGCGGATCGCGGCTATTCGATGGCAACGCGCGAGCCGGGCTTGACCACCTTGTCCAGCGCATGGACCGGTCGGATCGCCGACATGACCAGCGCGTAGGACACGCGATCCTCGAGCTTGAACACCATCACCTGGCCGGCGTAGGTCTCCGGCAGGGCGATGTACTTGATGCCATGCGGGTCCTTCGCGCTGCGGCCGGCCTGCAGGATGTCCAGCACGTGGCCCGCTTCCAGGCCATCGCGCGCGCCCTTGCTCAGCGTCACGACCTGGTACTGGCCGATCTGCGAGACGCCGTCGAACACCGACAGGATGCGGCCGGTGAACGGCCCCTTGGGCACGTGCGGGTAGAAGTTGGCGTCGAAGGTCTCGGACAGCGGCTTGATCAGGTAGTCGCCAGCGCGGGTCTCGCGATAGCTCTTGGTCAGCATCACCGTGCCGGGCTCGGCGAATTCGCGCACCTCGACCTGGGCCACCGGGATGGCCTCGTAGCCGAGCAGTTCCTTGCTGTCCGGATCGACATAAGTCTGGCCCAGGCGCACCGCCTCCAGCGAGCTGCCGTGGCTGCGCTTGAGCTTCTTCACGTAGGCGCCGTTGCCGCTGGCACCGACGATGTGCAGATCGACGAAGTCGAGGATGTACGGCGCCTGCCTGAGCTGCTCCATCGTCACCAGGCGCGGGCTGCGCAGGAAATCGCGGATCGCGTCGAGCGGGATCACCGGGATGGCCGCGCCCAGGTCGGACTCGCGGATGCGCGGCGACAGGCGGTCGGAGGCCAGCTCCGGCTCGCGCGCCACGCGCGGACGCCCGTCGCGCCAGATCAGCGTCAGCACGTCGCCGGGGTAGATCAGGTGAGGGTTCTTGACCTGGTCGTTGACGATCCAGACCTCGGGCCACTGCCAGGGCTCGACCAGGAATTTCTGCGAGATACCCCAGAGCGTGTCGCCCTTCTTGACGACATAGCGCAGCGGCGCATCCTCGCGCATCGGGCTGCCTTCATCGGCGGCCACCGCGGCTCGCTCGTCGTAGCTCAGCCCTTCCACCTCGGCCTGCAGCGGCTGCGCCACCGGGGTGGGCCGCGCCACAGGCGCAGGAGGCTGCACGTTGGACGAGCTACGCTCGCCCGGCGCGGTCGCGCAGCCGGCCGCGAGCGCGGCAGCAGCCAGCGCCAGAGCTTGAACTCGGTATAAAACGCTATACTTCCGCATGGCGGCACCTTCCCCGCGGTTACGCCGGATTTGCAGCAAACTCTAGATGAGTCAATCGTTTGCCGTCAAATCCAATAGTCGTTTCTAAGTTGTAGGCTGGTTCCTGACATGGCATTACTCGAAATCCTGCAGCATCCCGATCCCCGCCTGCGGCAAAAAGCCGCCCCGGTGACCCAGTTCGACGACGCCCTGCAGCGCCTGATCGACGACATGTTCGAGACCATGTACGCCGCCCCCGGCGTCGGCCTGGCCGCCACCCAGGTGGGCATCGCCCAGCGCCTGGCGGTGATGGACACCAGCGAGGACAAGGGCGAGCCCAAGCCCATGGTCATCATCAACCCCGAGATCTTCGACGCCGGCGACCGCCAGAGCATGGACGAGGGCTGCCTCTCCGTGGCCGGCTACAGCGACAAGGTGGACCGCTACAACCGCCTGAAGATGCGCGCCCTGGACCGCCATGGCAAGCCTTTCGAGCTGGAAGCCGAAGGCCTGATGGCCCAGGCCATCCAGCACGAGATCGACCACCTCGACGGCAAGCTCTACATCGACTACCTCTCCAGCCTCAAGCGCGAGCGCCTGCGCAAGAAGATGGAGAAGGAAGCCCGCCACAAGGCCAAGGCCTAGACCGGACTCCCCCACGATGCGCCTGGTGTTCGCCGGTACGCCGGACTTCGCGGTTGCGGCGCTGGACGCCCTGCATGCCGCCGGCCACGAGATCGTGGGCGTCTATACCCAGCCGGACCGCCCCTCCGGCCGCGGCCAGAAACTCAGTCCCTCGCCGGTGGCGCTGCGCGCCGCCGAGCTTGGCTTGCCCATCTTCAAGCCCGAGAAGCTGCGCGGCGAAGCGGTGGACGAACTGCGCGCCCTGGCTCCGGACGTGATGGTGGTGGTGGCCTACGGCCTGCTGCTGCCGCAGGCCGTGCTGGACATCCCGCGCCATGGCTGCCTCAACATCCATGCGTCGCTGCTGCCCCGCTGGCGTGGCGCGGCGCCGATCCAGCGCGCCATCGAGGCCGGCGACACGCAGACCGGCGTCACCATCATGCGCATGGACGCCGGCCTGGATACCGGCCCGATGCTGCTCGAAGAAGCCATCGCCATCACCGCCGACACCACGGCCGCCTCGCTGCATGACGAACTGCAGGCGCTGGGCAGCCGCCTGATCGTGGAGGCCGTGGCCGGGCTGGAGCGCAGCGGGCTGCAGGAACGCACGCAACCCGTCGACGGCGCCACCTACGCCCGCAAGCTGAGCAAGGAAGAGGCGCGCATCGACTGGACGCGTCCCGCCGAGGAAATCGCGCGGCGCATCCGCGCCTTCAACCCGGTGCCGGTGGCCTGGAGCGAGCTGGGCGGCGAGCGCCTGCGCCTGTGGCTGGCGCGGGCCGAAGCCGGCAGCGGTGAACCCGGCACCATCGTTGCGGCGGATGCCCAGGGCATCGCCGTGGCGGCGGGCGAGGGCATCGTGCGGCTGCAGCAACTGCAATGGCCCGGCGGCAAGGCCATGGACGCCGCCACCGCGGCCCGCGGCCGCAAGCTCGAAGGAGAGCGATTCACATGAGCGGCGTACAGCCCTTCCGCTACCCGACCCCGGACGAAACCGACCTGCCGCCCTACCCGGACCAGCCGGACTGCTGCAACGGCGGCTGCGCCGTCTGCGTGCTCGAGGGATGGCCCGAGGAAGTCGCGGCCTGGAAGGAAAAGGTCGAGGAAATCCGCGCGAAGCGGGCAGAGAAACCTGGCGCCGCACCGGTCTGAATCTTCGTGGGAGCGACGCGAGTCGCGATCTTCTCATCCACGGCAAGCGGCGTATCGCGACTCGCGTCGCTCCCACTGCCGTCCATGACTCGGCGCCTCGCCCGTTCCTTGCGAAACGGGCGAGGGCTTCGCCACTACCCCTCACCGCCCCCGCGATTCGATCGAAACTCTTGCCGTTAACGCTGGGCGTCCTCGGCGCCGCCATCCATGGCGAGACAGGGATGTTCTTTCCCACCCCCAGCCCGTGCATCCATGCACGGGCGTTTGCCCCAAAAGAGTGACATTGAGTCACTCTTTTGGGGCTCACCCCAGCAGCAACTCCATGTCCTGCGGCGACATCGCCGCGCCCAGCAGGTTGCCCTGCACCAGATCACAGTGGTACTCGCGCAGGAACGCCAGCTGCTGCGGCGTCTCCACCCCCTCCGCCACCACCTGCAAACCCAGGGTCCGCGCCAGCGCGATGATCGCCTTGCAGATCGCCGCATCACTGTCGTCCAGACTGATGTCGCGCACGAAGGTCTGGTCCACCTTGAGGCGGCTCAACGGGAAACGCTGCAGGTAGGCCAGCGACGAGTAGCCGGTGCCGAAGTCGTCCAGGGCCAGCTTCACCCCCATGCCGCGGATCTCCTGCAGGATGCCGACCACGCGCTCCACGTCCTGCATCAGCACCGACTCGGTGACCTCCAGCTCCAGCCAGCGCGGGTCCAGGCCACTGGAGCGCAGCGCGCGGCTCACCTTGGCCACGATGTCGCGGCGGTAGAGCTGGAAGCCCGACAGGTTCACCGACACCGGCACGGCCCTGAGGCCGCGCGACTGCCATTCCCGCGCCTGCCGGCAGGCCTCGTTGAGCACCCAGTCGCCGATCTCCTCGATCAGGCCGCTCTCCTCCGCCACGCGAATGAACTGCCCGGCCAGCAGCAGGCCGCGCTGCGGATGCTGCCAGCGGATCAGCGCCTCCATCGCCAGCACCTCGCCGCCAGCGGCATCGAACTGCGGCTGGTAGTGCAGCCGGAATTCGCCATTCTTCAGCGCGCTGCGCAGATCGTTCTCCACGCGCAGGAACTCGCGCACACGGGCGTTCATGTCGGCGGTGAAGAACTGGAAACTGTTGCGGCCGGAATTCTTCGCCACGTACATCGCGGCATCGGCATTCTTCAGCAGGCTCTCGGCATCCTCGCCGTCGCCCGGATACAGGGCGATGCCGATGCTGCAGGTGACACTGAGCAGGTGCTGGTCGATGGTCAGCGGCTGCTCGATCATGGCCAGCATCTTGGTGGCGATCTGGGACACCTGCGCTGCGTCCTGCACCCGCGGCAGCACCACCACGAACTCGTCGCCGCCATGTCGCGCCAGGGTATCACTACCGCGCACGCACAGGCCCAGGCGCCGCGCCATCTCCTGCAGCAGCGTATCGCCGGTGCCATGGCCGAGAGAATCGTTGATGTTCTTGAAGCGGTCGATGTCGATGAACATCACCGCGAACGGCTGGCGGTTGACGCAGGCCTCGGCCAGGACCTCTTCCAGCCGGCTGGACAGCATCGAGCGGTTCGGCAGGCCGGTGAGCGCGTCGCTTTGCGCCAGGTAGCGGATGTGCGCCTCGGCGTTCTTGCGCGCCTCGATATCGGTGCAGACCACCACGTAGTGCTGCGGGCGGGAGTCGCCGACTCGGGTAGCGGACACCGTCGAATCGGTCCAGGCATGGCGGCCGCCAGCGGCACGGAAGCGCTTCTCCAGACGGTAGCTGTCGCGCCGGCCGGACTCCACCTCGTGGAACAGCTCCATTTCGCGCAGCGCGTCTTCCGGATGCGTCAGCGAGGGAAAATCCATGCTGCGCAAGGCTTCGGCGGAATAGCCGAGCTGCGCCTGGAATGCTGCATTGCTCTGCAGGATGCGGCCGCGGGCGTTGGCGAAGGCGATGCCGGTGCTGGCACTCTCGAAGATGCCGCGAAAGCGCTCCTCGCTCTCGCGCAAGGCCGCCTCGCTGCGCTGGCGCTGCTCCACCTCGCCGGACAAGGCGCGGTTCTTCTGCTCCAGCTCATCGGTGCGCTCGCCCACCAGCTGCTCCACGCGCGCCGCGCGTCCGGTGAGCACCAGCAGGAAGCCGCCGAGCAGGCCGGAGAACAGGAACACGCCCGCCTGCGTGACCCAGGCTTGCAGGGAGCGGTGTGCCTGCAAGTAGGTATTGCCGGCTACCACCTGGAGGTGCCAATGGGCGGGGCCGAAGCTGATCTCGCCTTCGTGCACCAGGCTGTTGGTGTCCGGCTGCGGCAAGCGGCCCGAGCTGGAATAGAGCCTCGCACGATCGCCGGTCGCGCTACGGTCCAGCAGGACCATCTCGACGCCTTCCGGCAACTGGCCGCCCACCGCCTGCTCCACCAGGGCATCGAACTGCAGCAGCGCAAAGACCAGGCCGTCCAGTCGCCAGACGCCATTGGCCTGGGGCCGCCCCAGCGGCGCCGCCACCAGCACGCCACCGCTGCCGAATGCCACCGAGGCCGGCAGGTCATGCGAAACCGCCAGCCCGCGCGAAGCCGTCAGATCGCCCAGCAAGGTCTGCTGGCCGACATCGCTGGCCAGGTCATGACCCAGCAGGGCCAGGTTGCCGTCGCGCGGCATGATGTAGGTCACCGGGTAATGCTCGCCGGCCATGCGCGGCGCCCAGCCCAGCGAGCGGATGCCCGGCGTGCCCAGCAACTGGCCGCCGGCAAAAGCGATGAAATCCTCGGAGGTCACCTGGGTGGAGGCTTGGTAGAAATCGCCGAGCGTGCGCACCGCGCGCTCCGCCCCGACCAGGCGCTCCGCCAGGCCGCGTTCCACCGCCTGCGCCTGTTCGCCGAAGGCGCTGCGGATGCGGCTGCTCTCCACCAGGTTGGTCTGCTGCACCACCAGGGCGCCCAGCAGCACCGACACGGCCACCGAGCCGACCACGGTCGGCAGGCGACGCTGCCAGCTGCGGCGCCGCTCCAATGCCCAGACCACCAGCAGCGGGGCGAGCAGGAACACGCCCATGGCATCGCCCACCCACCAGGTGAAGCCGGTAAAAAGCAGATCGCCGGGCACCACGCGGCCGCTGAAGTACAGCGTGGCGGTGCCGACGCTGGCGGCGATGGCGCATGACAGCACACCACCCAGCAGCATGAAGCACAGCACGTCGCGGCCGGAATCGAGCATCGTCGGCCAGCCGACGTAACGCCGGATCAGCGTCGCGCCGCAGACCGCCTGCAGGCTGGAGCCGCTGGCGATGGCCGCTGCGATCATGACGCTCTGCGGCGAAAGACCACCGCCGACCTTGTAGCCGACCGCGCAGTTCAGCAGCAGCGAGCCCAGCCAGACGCCAGGCCAGAGCCCACGCCCCCAGAGCAGCAGCAGGGCCAGGGAGATGCCGGAGGGCGGCCAGATGGCGGTGGCATAGCCCGGAGGCTGCGCCAGTTGCAGGCCCAACCAGCCGGTGCCCAGGTAAGCCAGCGCCAGTACCAGCAGGCGCCAGGCCACGCCCACCCAGCGGTCGGCCGGCCGCGCAAAGCGTTGGCGCCAGGCGCCGCCATCGTCCCCCTGGCCCCGGCGGGCGGAGGGTCCTTCGGCGCCGGCGAGGTCCAGGGTTCTCATTCCGCCACGCTACGCGGATACCGGGGTCAGGGCAGTAGATACTATGTACCCGCGGCGCCGCTGCCGCCGCCATCGCCGCCGCTCGTCGCAAACCCATGAAAACCATCGTCATCGACCGCCCCGGCAGCTATGACCGCCTGCAACTGCGCGAGCGGCCGGACCCGCAGCCGCGCGCGGGAGAACTGCGCATCGCCGTGCGCCACATCGGCGTCAACTACGCCGACTGCGTCATCCGCATGGGCCTCTACGAATCCGCCAAGCGCCTGGTGGGCTGGCCCATCACACCCGGCTTCGAGGTGGCAGGCGAGGTCGACGCCGTGGGCGCGGGCGTGGAGGGCTGGCAGCCCGGCGATCCGGTTCTGGCCCTGACCCTGTTCGGCGGCTACGCCAGCCGGCTCTGCGTGCCGGCGGTGCAGGCCTTCCGCATCCCCGCCGGGCTGGACAGCGCCCAGGCCGCCGCCCTGCCGACGATCTTCCTGACCGCCTGGTTCGCCCTGCACGAACTCGCCCACCTGCGCCGCGGCGAGCGCGTGCTGGTGCATTCCGCCGCCGGCGGCGTCGGCAGCGCCGCCGTACAGCTCGCCGTGCAGCACGGGGCCGAGGTCACCGCCGTGGTGGGCGGCGCGCACAAGCGCGAGCTGCCGCTGCGGCTCGGCGCCCGGCACGTCATCGTCAAGTCCGAGCAGGCGCTCTGGAGCGAGGCGGAACGCATCGCCCCCAGCGGCTACGACGTGATCCTGGACCCCAACGGCGTGGAGACGCTGGGCGACAGCTATCGCCACCTGGCGCCCCTCGGCCGGCTCGCGATCTACGGCTTCCACACCATGTTGCCACGCACCGGCGGCCGCCCCAACTGGCTCAAGCTGGCCTGGGACTGGCTGCGCACCCCGCGCTTCGACCCACTGAAGCTGACCGTGGACAACCGCAGCGTGCTGGGCTTCAACCTCAGCTTCCTCAGCGAGCGCACCGACCTGCTGCTGCCGGCCATGACGCAGATCCTGGCCGGCGTAGCGGCGGGCACCCTGCAGGCGCCGCCGCTGACCGTCTACCCCCTCTCGGCCGCCGCCGAGGCCCACCGCGCCCTGGAGTCCGGCCAGACCCAGGGCAAGCTCCTGCTGACCCCCGACGCTTGAAATGACCGCCACGCCTGACACAAGCTCCCCCTCACGGGAGACCACGATGAGCGAACAGCTGCCGGACACCGACACCTACTACATGGGCATCGCCTTCGCCGTGCGCGAAAAGGCGAACTGCACCGGCAACCGCGTGGGTGCCGTGATCGTGAAGGAAAACCGCGTGATCTCCACCGGCTACAACGGCGTGCCGGAAGGCATGCCCAACTGCCTGGACGGCGGCTGCCTGCGCTGCCGCAACCCCGGCGGCCAGTTCAGCTCCGGCGTCGGCTACGACCTCTGCATCTGCGTGCACGCCGAGCAGAACGCCCTGCTGTCCGCCGCGCGCTTCGGCATCTCGGTGCAGGACGCCACGCTCTACACCACGATGCAGCCCTGCTTCGGCTGCGCCAAGGAAATGCTGCAGGCCCGCATCCGCAACGTCGTCTACGTCCACCCCTGGACCCCGAGCGACCCCGACCCGGAAATGGACCGCATGAAGAAGGCGGAGTACGACCGCATCGTCACGCGGCTGGGAGCCAAGCAACTGAAGCTGGAGGATTCGCGGGCGGTGTGGGCGGTGACGAGTTTGAGGAAGGCGCCGCTGGTGTAGCGCTCACTCCGACGACGCGGAAGATTTTTTCTCTCCGCCGCTTAATATGGGATGCCGGCGAATACGCCGGGCAGGTGCTGCGGATCTCTGGAGGTTTATTTCGCCTAAGGGCGAGTTACTTCTCTTTGCTTGTCTGTTCAGACCGGACACATCCTTTACAGGTGTGCCAAGACATGGTTTACACATTACGCCTTGCGCAGGTCGATGTGCGCGAAGCGGTGATGGCAGAAGTAGAGATCGTAGTGCCCGTCTTTTGAACTGCT
>JASBRP010000055.1 GCA_030149365.1 Solimonas sp. | reverse complement strand
GGGATGTGGTGTGATCCGCTTGGTCGCCAGAAAGCTGGCTCCTACTGTTTGAACTTGTTGGAGCCTGCTTGCTGGCGACCGGCTTGTTCAACCCAGCATGTAGCTCCACAGCGGCACCGTCACCAGGGACAGCAAGATGCCGCTGCCCAGGATCGTGTTCGCCAGCGGCGGCTCGAGGTGGTGCTGGTCGCATAGGATCGCCGCCGAGATCATCGGCGCCATTGCCGCCTGCAGCACGCCGATGGTCAACACCAGCCCGCTCACGCCGGTGGCCAGGCCCAGGCCCAGCATGAGCATCGGGATCACCGCCAGCTTCCAGCCCAGTGCCATCGCCAGCGGCACGGCCTGTCCTCCGCCGAACTGCAGCTTCAGGCGCAGGCCCACCGAGAACAGCGCCAGCGGCACCAGGGTCTGGCCGATGCGGTGCAACACTTCTTCGGCCGGAATCGGCCAGCCACCCATCAGGCCAACGAATACGCCCGCCACCAGCGCCAGGAAGGGCGGGAACAGGGCCACGCGGCGAACGATCTCTTGTGCCTTGGGCTGCTTGCCCGAGTAGATCGCGGAGACCAACACACCACCGACGGCCAGCGCCACGAAGCAGCCGAGCTGGTCGGCCACCACGCCCAGGGCCAGGCCCTCGCGGCCACGCAGGGCCTCCAGCAAGGGGAAGCCGACGAAGGAGGTGTTGCCCAGGCCGGTCATCAGGATCATGCAGCCGATGCGGGCGCGGCTCCAGCCCAGGCGCCCACCCAGCAGGTGGAAGAACAGCGCGGCGCCGATGAACACCAGCCACTGCGTGACGACCAGGAACCATAGCTGGGGGTCGAAGTGCAGGCGCGGGATCAACTCCAGCACCAGCGCCGGCAGCGCGATGTTGATCACCCACCAGTTGAGGCCCTGTGCCAGGCCCATGGGTGGGCGCGCGAAGCGCGCTACCAGGACCCCCAGCGTCAGGCAGACCACCAACAGCAGGATCGGCGTCACGACCGGCTCTCGTTACTCGACGGTGACCGACTTGGCCAGGTTGCGCGGCTGGTCCACGTCGGTGCCCTTGAGCACGGCGACGTGATAGGCCAGCAGCTGCAGCGGGATGGTGTAGACGATCGGGTCGATCAGCTCGTCGGCATGCGGCATGCCGATCACGGTGACACCCGGAGCATCCTTGAAGGCGGCATCGCGGTCGGCGAACACGATCAGCTCGCCACCACGCGCGGCGACTTCCTGAAGGTTGGACTTCACCTTCTCCAGCAGTTCGTCGTTCGGCGCCACGGCGATCACCGGCATGTGCTCGTCCACCAGCGCCAGCGGCCCGTGCTTGAGCTCGCCCGCCGCATAGGCCTCGGCGTGGATATAGGAGATTTCCTTGAGCTTGAGCGCGCCTTCCATCGCCACCGGCGACATCGCGCCGCGGCCCAGGAACAACGCGTGGTGCTTCTGGATCAGGCGCTCCGAGAGCTTCTGCAGCTTGGCATCCTGCTGCAGCACGGCCTCGACCACGCCGGCGGCGGATTCCAGCGCCTTGACGTGGCGGCGCTCGTCCTCGGCCGACAGGCCGTTGCGACGCGCCAGCAGCAGCATGACCAGGGCCAGCGCCATCAGCTGCGTGGTGAAGGCCTTGGTGCTGGCGACGCTGCGCTCAGGACCCGCATGGGTCATCAGCGCGATATCCGATTCACGCACCAGCGAGGACTCGGGCGCGTTGCAGATGACCAGCGACGCGGCGATGTTCTTGCCCTTGGCGTGGCGCAGCGCTTCCAGCGTATCGGCGGTCTCGCCGGACTGCGAGATCGTGATGAACAGGGTGTCGGGCTCGATCACCGGATCGCGGTAGCGGAACTCGCTGGCCAGCTCGACCTGGCAGGGCACCTTGGCGATCTGCTCGAACCAGTAGCGCGCCACCATGCCGGCGTGCGAGGAGGTGCCGCAGGCCACCAGGCGCACGCGCTTGATGCGCGCCAGCAGCTCGCCGGCCTTGGGGCCGAGGCAGGCCTCCAGCACGTGGCCACCGGACAGGCGGCCTTCGAGCGTGTTGGCCAGGGCCACCGGCTGCTCGAAGATTTCCTTCTGCATGAAATGGCGGTAGCTGCCCTTGTCCACCGCATCGGAGCTGAGGCTGGACACATGCAGCTTGCGGTTGGCGGCCTTGCCGTCGGCATCGACGATCTCGTAGCCGTCGGTGCGGATCTCGGCGAGATCGCCCTCTTCCAGGTAGACGAAACGATTGGTCACCGGTAGCAGCGCCAGCGCGTCGGACGCGGCGAAGTGCTCGCCGATGCCGATGCCTATCACCAACGGGCTGCCCTTGCGCGCCAGCAGCATGCGGCCGGGATCGCGGCCGCAGACCACGGCCAATGCATAGGCGCCGTGCAGGCGCGGCAGCACGGCGATCATCGCCTGGCGCAGGTTGCCGCCGGCCTTCATCTGGTCGTGCACCAGGTGGGCCACCACCTCGGTGTCGGTCTCGGAGGAGAACGCGTAGCCCTTGGCCTGCAGCTCGCTGCGCAGCGCATCATGGTTCTCGATGATGCCGTTGTGCACCACCGCGATGTCACCCGAGACATGCGGGTGCGAGTTGCGCTCCGCCGGCACGCCGTGCGTGGCCCAGCGGGTGTGCGCGATGCCGGTGCCGCCGTTGTTGGGGGTCTGCAGCAGCGTGGCATCGAGCTGCGCCACCTTGCCGACCGCACGGGTCAGCTGCAACTGGTTCTGCGCGCCGATGACGGCAACACCCGCCGAGTCATAGCCGCGATACTCGAGGCGTCGCAAGCCCTCGATCAGGATGGGGGTGACGTTACGCTGCGCTACCGCGCCGACGATGCCGCACATGGAGAATCCTTAAGGCTTTGCGAATGGGGGAATGGGCTTGCCCGGGCTTGCCGCCCGCGGCCTGCGCCTACTTCTTCTTCACCGGGCGCTTCCAGCCCGGGATGCTTTTCTGGTCACGCGCGCGGCAGATGGTCAGTGCATCGGCCGGCGCGGTCTTGGTGATGGTGGAGCCGGCCGCGACATAGGCACCCTTCTCGATCGTCACCGGTGCCACCAGCTGGCTGTCGGTGCCGATGAAGGCATCGTCGCCGATCGTGGTGACATGCTTGTTGGCGCCGTCGTAGTTGCAGGTGATGACGCCGGCCGAGACGTTGACGCGCTCGCCGATCACGGCATCGCCGAGATAGGCCAGGTGCCCGACCTTGGCACCCTTGGCCAGGCGCGCCTTTTTCAGCTCCACGAAGTTGCCGACGTGGACGTTCTCGCCCAGCACCGAATCCGGCCGCAGGCGCGCGAAGGGACCCAGGTCGGAGCCCGCACCGACTTCGCTGTCCTCGATCACGGTGTTGGCCTTCACCACCACGCCGTCGCCGAGCACGGCATTGCGCAGCAGCACATTGGGCCCGATGCGCACGCCATGTCCCAGGCGCACGCGGCCTTCGATCACGACGTTGACGTCGATCTCCACGTCCTGGCCATGCTCCAGCGTACCGCGCAAATCGAAGCGGGCCGGATCCAGCAAGGTCACGCCGCCGCGCATCAATTCCTCGGCCTGGTTGCGCTGGTGCTGGCGCTCCAGGGTGGCGAGCTGCAGCTTGTCGTTGACGCCCTCGACCTCCCAGGCCTGCGGGGCCTGCACGGTGTGGATCACCACGCCCTCGGTGGCCGCCAGGCCGATGATGTCGGTCAGGTAGTACTCGCCCTGCTTGTTGTCATTGCGCAGTTTCGGCAGCCAGGCGTGCAGCAGCGTGTTGGGCACACAGAAGATGCCGGTGTTGACCTCGCGCACGGCGAGCTCCTCGGGGCTGCCGTCCTTCTGCTCGACGATGCGCTGAACGCGGCCCTCGGCATCGCGCAGGATGCGGCCGTAACCGGTCGGGTCGGCCATCTGCAGCGTCAGCAGCGACAGGCTGCGGCCGTCGGCGACCCGCTCGACCAGGCCCTGCAAAGTCTGCGGGCGGATCAGGGGAACGTCGCCATACAGGATCAGGGTGCGCCCTTCAGCCGGCACCTGAGGCAGAGCCACCAGCACTGCGTGGCCGGTACCCTTCTGCTCGGCCTGCTCCACCCAGCCCAGGTTCGCGTCGGCGAAATGGCTACGGACCTGGTCGCCGCCGTGGCCGTAGACCACCGTGGTGCGGGCGCCCAGGGCGGCGGCCGCGTCGAGCACATGGGCCAGCAAGGGCCGGCCTGCGAGCGGCTGCAGCACCTTGGGCAGGCGCGACTTCATGCGGGTGCCCTTGCCTGCTGCCAGTACGACTACCGACAAATCCTGCATACAGGGTGATTCCGGGAAAAACGAGGGACAATTTTACATGAGGAGGGGGCTGTTCCGTTTAGCCCCCTCTAGGGGGCAGTGTGCGCCAGATAACGAAAAAGCCCGCCAAACGGCGGGCTTTTTCGTTCCCAGACACCATTTTTTAGCGGTGCGAGGGGTTCTTCAGCTTCTGGACGAACTGCAGGCGGGCAGCCGCTTCGATCAGCTCGGCTTGGGCCTTGGCCAGGTCGATGTCGCCCTTGGCGCCGGCCAGCTTCTCTTCAGCGGACTGCTTGGCTGCCAGGGCGGCTGCCTCGTCGGCGTCCTTGGCGCGCAAGGCGCTGTCGGCCAGCACGGTCACGAGATGCGGCTGCACCTCGAGAATGCCGCCGCCGACGAAGAAGGACTGCTCCGAGCCGTCGAGCGCCTTCACGCGGACCGCACCGGGCACCAGCTTGGTCAGGAGCGGCGTGTGGCGCGGCGCGATGCCGACCTCGCCCATCTCGGCCGGGGCAAAGACCATCTGGGCTTCGCCCGAATGGATCTGCCCTTCGGCGGAAACGATGTCTACGTGAATGGATGCCATGACGATTCCGTTGGGTAAGCCTTAGAGCTTCTTGGCCTTCTCGACGGCTTCGTCGATGGTGCCGACCATGTAGAAGGCCTGCTCCGGCAGGTGATCGAACTCGCCGTCGACCAGGCCGCGGAAGCCGCGGATGGTTTCCTTCAGCGAGACGTACTTGCCCGGCGAACCGGTGAAGATTTCGGCCACGTGGAACGGCTGCGACAGGAAGCGCTGGATCTTGCGGGCACGGGCCACGGCGCGCTTGTCGTCTTCCGACAGTTCGTCCATGCCCAGGATCGCGATGATGTCCTTCAGTTCCTTGTAGCGCTGCAGCACGCCCTGCACGTCGCGGGCGGTGTTGTAGTGCTCCGCACCGATGACGTTCGGGTCGAGCTGGCGGCTGGTGGAGTCCAGCGGATCCACGGCCGGGTAGATGCCGAGCGAGGCGATGTCACGCGACAGCACGACGGTGGAGTCGAGATGCGCGAAGGTGGTCGCCGGGGACGGATCGGTAAGGTCGTCGGCCGGAACGTAGACGGCCTGGATCGAGGTGATCGAGCCCTTCTTGGTGGAGGTGATGCGCTCCTGCAGAACGCCCATTTCCTCAGCCAGGGTCGGCTGGTAGCCCACCGCCGACGGCATACGGCCGAGCAGCGCGGACACTTCGGTGCCGGCCAGGGTGTAGCGGTAGATGTTGTCGACGAAGAACAGCACGTCACGGCCTTCGTCACGGAAGTACTCGGCCATGGTCAGGCCGGTCAGGGCGACGCGCAGACGGTTGCCCGGCGGCTCGTTCATCTGGCCGTACACCATCGCAACCTTGGAGTTGCCGAGGTTCTTGGCGTCGACGACGCCCGATTCCATCATTTCGTGATAGAAGTCGTTGCCTTCACGGGTACGCTCACCCACGCCGGCGAACACGGACAGACCCGAGTGCGCCTTGGCGATGTTGTTGATGAGCTCCATCATGTTGACGGTCTTGCCCACGCCGGCGCCGCCGAACAGGCCGACCTTGCCGCCCTTGGCGAACGGGCAGAGCAGATCGATGACCTTGATGCCGGTTTCCAACAGCTCGGTGGAGCCCGCCTGGTCTTCATACGTCGGGGCCGCGCGGTGGATCGCCCACAGGTCCTTGGACTCGACCGGGCCGACTTCGTCGATCGGCTCGCCCAGCACGTTCATGATGCGGCCGAGGGTGCCCGGGCCGACCGGCACGGAGATCGGCGCGCCGGTGTTGGTCACGACCAAGCCACGCTTCAGGCCTTCGGAAGCACCCAGCGCGATGGTGCGGACGGTGCCGTCGCCCAGCTGCTGCTGCACTTCGAGGGTCAGATCAGTGCCCGTGATCTTGAGGGCGTCGTAGATCTTGGGAATGGAATCACGCGGGAATTCCACGTCGACGACCGCGCCAATGACCTGAACAATCTTGCCGGAGCTCATTTGAGTTTCCTCTAACCGAATACTGTTGCGTTAAACCGCGGCGGCGCCGCCGACGATTTCTGAAATTTCTTTGGTGATCGAAGCCTGACGAGCCTTGTTGTAGATCATCTGCAGGTTCGTGATGATCTTGCCGGCGTTATCCGTCGCCGACTTCATCGCCACCATACGTGCAGACTGCTCACAGGCTGCGTTCTCGATCACGGCCTGGTAGACCTGCGACTCGATGTAGCGCTGCAGCACGAAGTCAAGCAGGCCCGCCGGAGTGGGCTCGTAGATGTAGTCCCAGTGAGCCAGCAGCTTCTCGTCCTGCACCGGTTCCACCGGCAGCAGCTGGCGCAGCTGCGGACGCTGGGTCATGGTGTTGACGAAGGTGCTGGACACCAGCAACAGGCGGTCGATGCGACCTTCGCGGTAGGCGTCGGTCATGACCTTGATCACGCCCAGCAGCTGGTCCAGGTGCGGACGGTCGCCGAGGTGGGTCTGCGTGGCCGTGACGTTGCCGCCCAGGCGCTTGAAGTACGCGACCGCCTTGTTGCCGATCAGGGCCAGCTCGACGTCGACGTTCTTGTCCTTGTACTCGCGCAGCGCCTTGAGCGCGACGCGGAAGGTGTTGACGTTGAGGCCGCCGGCCAGACCGCGATCGGAGGTGATGATGATCAGACCGACGCGCTTGGCCGGACGCTCCACCATGAACGGGTGGACGTACTCGGCATTGGCTTGTGCGATGTGGCCCAGCGTACGGCGGATTTTCTCCGCGTACGGACGGGCCTGGGCCATGCGATCCTGCGCCTTGCGCATTTTCGACATGGCGACCTTTTCCATCGCGCGCGTGATCTTCTGCGTATTCTTTACGCTCTTGATCTTGGTGCGGATTTCTTTGGAGCCGGGCACGGCGCTGTCCTGGTCGGTACTTAGATGGCGGACTGCTTGACGTAGGCGTCCATCGCCGACTTCAGGCCGGCTTCGAGCGCATCGTTCCAGTCACCCGTGTTCAGCTTGCCCAGCAGTTCCTGCTGGCTGTTGCCGAGGAACTGGTGCAGGCCGGCTTCCCAGGCCAGGATCTTGTTGACCGGGACGGCGTCGATGTAGCCCTTTTCCACCGCGTACAGGGTGGCGGCCATGTTGCCGACCGACAGAGGCAGGTACTGCTTCTGCTTCATCAGCTCGGTGACGCGCTGGCCACGCTCCAGCTGCTTGCGGGTGGCTTCGTCCAGGTCCGAGGCGAACTGGGCGAAGGCCGCGAGTTCGCGGTACTGCGCCAGGGCGATACGGATACCACCGGAGAGCTTCTTGACGACCTTGGTCTGCGCGGCGCCGCCGACGCGGGACACGGAGATACCGGCGTTCATGGCCGGGCGGATGCCGGCGTTGAACAGGTCTGTTTCGAGGAAGATCTGGCCATCGGTGATCGAGATCACGTTGGTCGGAACGAACGCGGAAACGTCACCCGCCTGGGTTTCGATGATCGCCAGCGCGGTGAGCGAGCCGGTCTTGCCCTTGACGGCGCCGTTGGTCATCTTCTCGACGTAATCGGCGTTGACGCGGGCGGCGCGCTCGAGGAGGCGGCTGTGTAGATAGAACACGTCGCCGGGGTAGGCTTCACGGCCCGGAGGACGCTTCAGCAGCAGCGACACCTGGCGGTAGGCCACGGCCTGCTTGGACAGGTCGTCATAAATGATCAGCGCATCTTCGCCCTTGTCGCGGAAGTACTCGCCCATCGAGCAGCCGGAGTACGGCGCGATGAACTGCAGCGCGGGGGATTCGGAGGCCGAAGCGGCGACGACGATGGTGTGACCCATGGCGCCGTTCTCTTCCAGCTTGCGCACGACGTTGGCGATCGAGGAGGCCTTCTGGCCGATCGCGACGTACACGCACTTGATGCCGGTGCCCTTCTGGTTGATGATCGCGTCGATCGCCATCGCGGTCTTGCCGGTCTGACGGTCGCCGATGATCAGCTCACGCTGGCCACGGCCGATCGGAACCATCGAGTCGACGGCCTTGTAGCCGGTCTGCACCGGCTGGCTCACCGACTGGCGCGCGATGACGCCCGGGGCAACCTTTTCGATCGGCGACTTCTCGGTCGCGTTGATCGGGCCCTTGCCGTCGATCGGCTGGCCGAGTGCGTTGACGACGCGACCCAGCAGGGCCTCGCCGACCGGCACTTCGAGAATGCGACCGGTGGTCTTCACCGTGTCGCCTTCCGCCAGATGCTTGTAGTCACCCAGGACCACGGCGCCGACGGAGTCGCGCTCCAGGTTCAGAGCGAGGCCGTAGGTGTTGCCCGGGAACTCGAGCATTTCACCCTGCAGCGCATCGGACAGGCCGTGCACGCGGACGATACCGTCCTGCAGCGACACGATCGTGCCGGTGTTGCGCGCTTCGGCGGCACCGTCGAAGTTCTTGATGCGCGCCTTGATCAGGTCGCTGATTTCCGAAGGATTAAGCTGCATTGCTTCGTCTCGTTAACAATTAGGTTGTCCGCAAAACACGCGAAGCTCGCTTGCGCGCACTTCGCGGACCTTAACTCACCGCGCGAGCGCGGTTTCCAGCCGTTCCAGCTCGCTCTTGACGGAGCCGTCAATCACCAAGTCGCCGGCACGGATCACGGCACCGGCAATCAGGCTCTCGTCAACGCCCCAGGCAATCACGACTTCACGACCCAGACGCTTCTTGACCGCGCCGGCCAGCTGCTGCTGCTGGGAATCGACCACCGGCACGGCGGTGGTGATCTCAACGTCAGCGCGGGCTTCGGCCTCGGCACGCAGCTGCTCGTACTGCTGCGCGATCGAGGCGGCGGCAACGAGGCGGCCGTTCTCGACCAGCAGCTTGAGCAGCGCAGTACCCTCGGCCCCCAACTTGGGGCCCAGGGTCTGGGTGAGCGCGGCAGCGAGATCGGCGCGGGTCAGCGCCGGATGGCTCAGCAGCGGCGCCACCTGCGGCGCGGTAACGGCGTCGGCGATCGTCTTGAGCACGCCACTCCAGTCGGCGAGCTTGCCGCTGTCGCGGGCCAGCTCGAAGACGGCTTTGGCGTAGGGACGAGCCAGGGTAGTGATGTCCGCCATGGGAGTTCCTTAGACGCGCGCCGCCAGGTCGCTCAGCACGTCGGCATGAGCCTTGGCGTCGATCTCGCGCTTCAGGATCTTCGAGGCGCCGATGACGGCCAGCTCGCCGACCTGCTTGCGCAGCTCTTCGCGGGCACGGGCCACTTCACGGCTGACGTCGTCCTGCGCCTTGGCCACGATACGCTCGGCCTCGGTCTGCGCGGTGCCCTTGGCCTGCTCCACGATCTGCGAAGCCTGCTTGTTGGCAGCGCTCAGGATGTCCTGGGCCTGGGTGCGGGCCTCGGCCAGCGCCTGGTCGCTCTTGGAGGAAGCGTCCTGCAGCGCCTTGGCGCCACGCTCGGCGGCCGCGAGGCCGTCGGCGATGCGCTGGCGACGGGCTTCCATCGCCGCCGTGATCGGCGGCCACACGAACTTCATCGTGAACAGGACGAACGTGATGAACACGATCATCTGGCCGACGATGGAGGGAATGCTCGCCTGCATGGCTAGCTCCGGATCAGAGTGGGAAGAACGAGGCTTACTTCAGCGCCGCGAGCAGCGGGTTCGCAAACATCATCAGCAGGCCCATGGCGACGCCGATGATCGACACGGCGTCCAGCAGGCCGGCGATGATGAACATCTTGGTCTGCAGCATGTTGGCCATTTCCGGCTGGCGGGCAGCGCCTTCCAGGAACTTGCCGCCGAGCAGACCGAAGCCGATGGCGGTGCCGAGGGCGGCGAGGCCGAAGATGAGGCCGATGGTCAGGGCGGTGCTGGCCTGAATCTGAGCGATGAGCTCCATGGTGTAACTCCGTGCGATGTGTTGGTTGAAAAACTGTTTTTACTGCGACTGCGTACGTCTGAAACTAAATCAGTGATGCTCGTAAGCCATGCTCAGGTACACGATGGTCAGCGTCATGAAGATGAACGCCTGCAGCGTGACGACGAGGATGTGGAAGATGGCCCAGCCGAGACCCGGGATGATCTGCGCCCACCAGGGCAGCAGCGCAATCAGGATGAAGATCAGTTCGCCGGCGTAGAGGTTGCCGAACAGTCGCAGGGCCAGCGACATGGGCTTGGCGAGGTATTCGACGGTATTCAGGATGACGTTGGCGGGCAGCAGCTTGGCGCCGAACGGGTGGGTCAGGAACTCGAGGGTGAAGCCCTTTACGCCCTTGCCCTTGAAGCTGTAGACGAAGATCAGGATGAAGACCGAGATCGACAGCGCGAAGGTAGCGCTCATGTCGGCCGAGGGCACGACACGGATATAGGCGTGGGCCGGGTCATGGCCCATGGCGCCGTAGACCTGGGCCCACAGCAGCGGGAACAGGTCGACCGGGATGAGGTCCATGCAGTTCCAGAGGAACACCCAGCAGAAGATCGTCAGCGCCAGCGGGGCAATGAACGAGCGGTTGCCGTGGAAGCTGTCCTTGACGGAGTTGTCGACGAACTCGACGAGGATCTCGACGAAGTTCTGCAGCTTGCCCGGCACGCCCTGGGTGGCACGCACGGCGACGATGCGGAACAGCGTCAGGAAGGCGAGGCCCAGCAGCGTGGAGACGATCAGCGTATCGATGTGCCAGTTGGACATCGTGATGAACGCGTCGTCGTGACCCGAAGACAGATGCTTCAGATGGTGCGTGACGTATTCCGCAGGAGAAGCTGCCATTCGCTATTTCCAGAGCAACGCAAACCAGTAGACGATGTGCCCGACCGCGAAAGTGGAGGCCAGGGGCGCCAGGCTGCCCTTGAACACAATGATGGCGAATCCGAACAGGACGATCGCCAGCACCCACTTGCGCGACTCGGCGCGGTATAAATTGGTGACCATGGTCCTGGGGTCGGATGTCTCCACCCCCAAAGCCTTGACCGCCGTGTAATACGTCAGTACGGCGCAGATCAACCCGCCGCAGAAGCCTGCCGCTGCCGCCACCCAGCCCTGGAAAGAACCCCACAGGACAGCCCCGGCGACTGCGATCAGTAATTGGAACAGTGCAATTCTTGTGGCGACTTTCATGGTCGGCCGACTTAAGATCAAATGATGCACCGCATCAATCGCAGAGAGTATAACGGCTGCGGGAACCCCCGGGCAACCTTGCAAGGGACGTTCAGTGGCAACGGAACGGGCCATGGGCAGGTTTAGCGCAGGCTCATGATGAGCGGATGACACCATGCCCGGCAGCATAGCGGCGCGCGCGCGCGAAGCCCCTTGGACAGATTGTCCTACCCCCGCCCTCTACCCCTGCAGCAGGTCCCAGCAGAACTTGAGGATCAGCGCCCCGACCACGGCGATGTATAGCGTCCTAACGAATCCGGCGCCGTGGCGGATCGCCATGCGGGCGCCGATCACCGAGCCGGCCACGTTGAACACGGCCATGGTGAGGGCCACGTCATAGAGGATATGGCCGGTGCTGCCGAACCAGAGCACGGCGGCGCCGTTGGTGACCACGTTGACCAGCTTGGCCGAGGCCGACGCGGCCAGGAAGCTGAAGCCGAACAGCCCGACGAAGGCGAAGATCAGGAAGCTGCCGGTGCCGGGGCCGAAGAAGCCGTCGTAGAAGCCCATGATGCCGCCCAGCGCGCAGGCCGCGGCCAGCTCGCGGCGGCCCGCCAGCCGCGGCGCGTGCAGGACGCCCAGGTCCTTCTTCCACAGGGTATAAGCCAGCACCGCCAGCAGCAGGGCCAGCACCACCGGGCGCAACTGCTCGGGCGGGGCCAGGGTGACGACGCGGGCACCCAGCAGCGAGCAGGCGAACGCCAGGGCGCAGGCCGGCAAGGTGGCACGCCATTGCACCGGCACACGGCGCAGGTATTGCCAGGCAGCGGCGGAGGTGCCCCAGATGCTGCAGAGCTTGTTGGTGCCGAGCAGGGTGGCCGGCGGCACCCCGGGCATGAGCACGAACAGCGCCGGCACCTGGATCAGGCCGCCGCCGCCCACCACCGAGTCGATGAAGCCGGCCAGCAGCGCGAAGGCACAGAGGGCCAGCAGCTGCGGCGTGAGATCAGGGAGGTATTCCAGCAGGGACATGGCCCAGTGTGGCGAATGGAAGACTCGCCAACAATTGGTAGTTCCCCTGGGTCAGTCCGATGGAGCAGGACGCAGGGATGCCGCACCGACCTGCGCTGCCCTATTTCAGCAGCTTGGCCGCCGCTGCGGGAATCTTGTAGCGCTTGTCGCGGAACAGCTTGGTCAGCAGCAGGGTGAGCCACTCACGCGAGCTGGAGAAGCCGCGCAGGACGATGTAGACGTCCGCGCCCTCCTGCTGCAGCTCGTAGTGCTCCACCGAGACCGTCACCGACTGGCGCTCACCGCGCAGCAGGGCGCGCAGCGTCAGGCGCGCCGCTTCGAGATCCACCTTCAGCTCTTCGATCTCGCCGTATTCGCCGAAGCGGTCGCCGATGAAGGCCTTGAGCGCCAGGCTCACGGCGCCGGCTTTCATTTTCCCCAGCATGGCATCTCCTGTTGTGCTGGTTTTTCTTATGTCCGCCCTTGCGGCTGACGCCTGTACCCGGCCCTGAGTGCTTCAGGGCCGGGTACGGGCATGCTCCGGTATGACGGGTCTGGCCGAAGCCAAGTTCCTTCGCTACAGGATATCCGAGGCATGGGCCGCGAGTCGCGAGCGCTCGCCGCGCGCCAGTGTCACGTGTCCGCCGTGCGGCCAGCCCTGGAAGCGATCGACGACGTAGGTGAGGCCCGAGGTGGTCTCGCTGAGATACGGCGTGTCGATCTGCGCGAGGTTGCCCAGGCAGATCATCTTGGAGCCGGGGCCGCAGCGCGTGATCAGCGTCTTCATCTGCTTGGCGGTGAGGTTCTGCGCCTCGTCGATGATCACCAGGCGGTTGAGGAAGGTGCGGCCACGCATGAAGTTGAGCGAGCGGATCTTGATGCGCTTGCTCAGCAGGTCGTTGGTGGCGGCGCGCTCCCAGTCGCCGGCGTTGCTGTTCTGGGTCAGCACCTCGAGGTTGTCCATGATGGCGCCCATCCAGGGCGTCATCTTCTCTTCCTCGGTGCCCGGCAGGAAGCCGATGTCCTCGCCCAGCGGCACGGTGACGCGGGTCATGATGATCTCGCGGTAGCGCGGCTCGTCCAGCACCTGCGCCAGGCCGGCGGCCAGGGTCAGCAGGGTCTTGCCGGTGCCGGCGGTGCCGAGCACGGTGACGAAGTCGATGTCCGGATCCAGCAGCAGGTTGAGCGCGAAGTTCTGCTCGCGGTTCTTGGCGTGGATGCCCCAGACGCTGGACTTGCCGCTGCGGTAGTCGCGCACCACGCGCAGCTCGGCAACGTTGCCCTCGATCTTCTGCACCATCAGCTCCAGGCCCCGTTCCGCGCCGTCCGGCAGGAACAGGAACTGGTTGACGTGCCATTTGGTCACCAGCGGGCCCTTGATGCGGTAGCAGGCACGGCCGACGCTGTCCTGCCAGCTCTCCATCTTGTCGCCGTGCGAGGCCCAGAAGTCGGCCGGCAGTTCGACATAGCCGCTGTAGAGCAGGTCGGTGTCGTCTAGGACCTGGTCGTTGTGGTAATCCTCGGTGTGGACGCCGACGATCGCCGCCTTGATGCGCAGGTTGATGTCCTTGGACACCAGCGTGACCTGGCGGGCGGTGTTCTGGTTCTGCACCGCCAGCGCGCTCAGCAGGATGCTGTTGTCGGGCTTGTTGCCGGGCAGGATGCCCGGCAACGCGGCATCGGTGGGTTGGGTCTGGAAGAACAGCTTGCCGGTGGCCGGCTGGTTGTGGCGGCCACCGCTGCCGTTCTTCTTCGACAGCGCGCTGGGGACCGGTATGCCCTTCTCGATCTGCGCATGGTTCTTGCCGGCGACCAGGTCGTCGAGCATGCGGCTGACCTGGCGGGCGCTGCGTGCGGTTTCCGTTGTGCCTTTCTTGAGTCCGTCCAGCTCCTCCAGGACCACCATGGGGATGAACAGGTCATGTTCCTCGAAGCGGAACAGGCTGGTCGGGTCGTGCATCAGCACGTTGGTGTCGAGAACGAAGATCTTGCGCTTGGTCATTAGGCCTGTATTTGGGCAGCAGGGGAGAACGACGCGCGAGGCGCGCCGGCGGGGACCACGGCAAAGCGGGGCAAGGAAGCAGCCCTGGGGAAGCCAGGCTGGGAAATAAGGGCGACGGTCAGCATCCCCGGCCGGTGAGGCCGTTCACATTCGAAGATGTGATTATTTATCGTAATTTGTGACTACCGTTTGACGGTTTGACACTTCATCGACTCCTGACCGAGCCGATGCACCTGAGTTGGAGACTAGCCCAAAAAAACCGCCTTAGGAAGCCAGCCGGCAAAGCCGGATTCAGGTGTTTGCGCAGGGCTCAGGCGACGGCGGCCTTGAGCGCGGCGAGGACTTCGGCGACGTGTCCCTTGATCTTCACGCTGCGCCACTCGCGCAGCAGCACACCCTTGGCGTCGAACAGGAAGCTGCTGCGGTCCACGCCCATGTACTTGCGGCCGTACATGCTCTTCTCGCGGATCACGTCGAAGGCCTGGCAGGCCGCCTCGTCCGGGTCCGACAGCAGGGGAAAGGGAAACTCGTACTTGGCGGCGAAGTTCTCGTGCGAGCGGACGCTGTCCTTGGAGATGCCCAGCACCTCGGCGCCCTGCGCGGTGAACTGCTCGTAGAGATCGCGGAAGTCCTGGCCTTCCTGGGTGCAGCCCGGCGTGTTGTCCTTGGGGTAGAAGTACACCACCAGCGGCTTGCCACGCAGGGCGCGCAGGGCAATGTCGCGGCCGCCGGTGGCGGCGAGCTTCAGGTCCGGGATTTTGTCTCCCACGGTGAACGCCATGGCTACGGCTCCCTCAGGTCTTGATCGGGTCCAGCATGCCGTCGGCGTTGAGATCGTCGCAGAGGTCCATGAAGGACTCGCGCAGCGCCTGCGGATGCTGGCTGACCGGCACGTGCAACACCATCTGCACACTCACCATTTCGGCGCCGGTGTAGGTGGAAGCGTACTTCTGCGTGGAGATCTCCATCACCACCACGTCCTGGTGCTGGAAGAACTCCAGGATGTTGACCAGCAGGTTGGGCTCCTGCGGGGCGATGACCTCCGCCGCGTAGGGGCGGAACTCCGGGTTGAACGGCCGGGCGTCGCAGCGCTCGTAGCGCACCTGCAGCTCCAGCTTCTCGGCGATACCCGGCAGGGCGGTCTCCAGCCGGCCCAGGGTGCTCCAGTTGCCCGACACCAGCAGGTTGGCGCTCAGACGGTCGCCGATCTGGGCGATCCGGCAGTCCTCCACCTCGCCCCCGCGCTCGCGGATGGCCTTGAACAGCTCCAGCGGCACATTGCCCTTGGGCTTGCCGATGGCGGAAATGGTGAGCAGGTTGTCGTTGGGGGGCATCATTTAGGGGGCACCGCGTTCAGGGCGCAGAGTTTAATGCCCCTGCCCTCCGCAGCAAACCCGGCCCCGGGGCGGCCGGCCACCCCGCCCTGTCGGAAACGGGCTCTCCGGCGATATAATCGCCGCTCAACTTTCCGAACGAAAACCCCCGCATGATCAAGGGCAGCATTGTTGCCATCATCACGCCCATGCTGCCCGACGGGGCCGTGGACTGGACCGGCCTGGACGCGCTGGTGGAATGGCATATCGCGGAAGGCACCGACGCCATCGTCGCCGTGGGTACCACCGGCGAGTCGGCCACCCTGGAGGTGGACGAGCACGTGGAGGTGATCCGCCGCGTGGTGAAGCTGTCGGCCAAGCGCGTCCCGGTGATCGCCGGCACCGGCGCCAACTCCACCAAGGAAGCCATCGAGCTGACCGCCGCCGCCAAGGCCGCCGGCGCCGATGCCGCCCTGCTGGTCACCCCCTACTACAACAAGCCCCCGCAGGAAGGCATGTATCGCCACTACAAGGCGATCGCCGAGGCGGTGGACCTGCCGATCATCCTGTACAACGTCCCTGGCCGCACCGGCGTGGACCTGCTGCCCGCCACCGTGGCGCGCCTGGCGCAGATTCCCAACATCATCGGCCTCAAGGAGGCCAAGGGCGAGCTGTCGCGCATCCGCGAGCTGCTGGCCCTGGTGCCGAAGGACTTCGCCATCTATTCCGGCGACGACGCCACCGCCCGCGAGTCGATCCTGCTGGGCTGCGCCGGCGACATCTCCGTGACCGCCAACGTCGCCCCGGGCGCCATGCACCGCATGTGTGCAGCCGCCCTGGCCGGCGACGCCGAGACCGCTGCACGCGTCGATGCGCCGCTGGCGGCACTTCACCGCGATCTGTTTGTCGAACCCAACCCGATCCCGGTCAAGTGGGCGCTGGTCCAGATGGGACGCATCCCGCCAGGCTTGCGCCTGCCGCTGGTGCCCCTGTCGAGCGCCGCCGAGGACACCGTGCGCGCCGCGTTGCGCGCTGCAGGAGCCGTTTCATGAGCCGTATTGCCGTCCTTGTCCTCGCTACCGCCCTGCTGGCCGGCTGCGCTTCACGCAATGCCTGCGTCAGCGATGCCGAGTACCACAAGGCAACCTCCCTGCCCCCGCTGACCACCGTGGACGGCCTGAAGGTGCCGGAGTCCGCCTCCGCCCTGCGCATCCCCCCCGCCCCGGCCGCCCAGCCGGCCGCCGAGGGCAGCTGCCTGCAGACCCCGCCCCCGATGCCTGAAGTGACCGGCGACAAGCCGGGCAAGGACATCGAGGTCGCCCCGCCGACCAAGGCCGAGGAGCGCAAGAAGCTGACCAAGGAGCGACTCAAGTCCCAGTAAGGTTTTTTTGCGCAGGCCACCGCCCCGCCGGGACATCCGGGCCGGAATCGGTATAATGCGCGCCCGTCGCGGCCCTGGCCGTGGCGGATCCTCAACCTGGAGAGATGTCCGAGCGGTTGAAGGAGCACGCCTGGAAAGCGTGTATACGGTTTATAACCGTATCGAGGGTTCGAATCCCTCTCTCTCCGCCAAGCAATACGAAAAAGGCCCCGCAAGGGGCCTTTTTCGTATTGCGGCAAGGCGCAGAGAGGGATTCCCCTGACGGGCCGGGCACTGCCGTGCCTTCGAATCCCGCTCTCGCTTTTCATTCCGAAAAACAAAAAGCCGACATCTAGTCGGCTTTTCCGTTTTTGGCGGAGAGAGAGGGATTCG
>JASBRP010000017.1 GCA_030149365.1 Solimonas sp. | reverse complement strand
CTCCCCTCGCGAGAGAGGGGCAGAGGAGAGGGGATGCTCAAGGTGTTAACTGCACCGTTCGCCCTGAGCCTGTCGAAGGGCGAACGGCGAACCTAAACCAGCTCAGTAGGGCGGGAAAGCGAAGCGCATCCCGCCTTAAGGAACTACTGTTTGTGCCCACCTCCCTTGCCGGAGGGGTATGCAACGACTAGCCGGGCCCTTCGGCAGCGCCCGTTGCAAGACAGACGCGAACCTAAACCAGCAACGGCTTCAAGAACCGCCCCGTATGCGAGCGCTTGCTCTTCGCCACCGCTTCCGGCGTACCCGCCGCCACGATCTCGCCGCCACCCGATCCGCCCTCCGGACCCAGGTCGATGATCCAGTCGGCGCGTTTGATCACGTCGAGGTTGTGCTCGATGATCACCACCGTATTGCCGTGCTCGCGCAGGCGCTCCAGCACCACCAGCAACTGCGCCACGTCGTGGAAGTGCAGGCCGGTGGTCGGCTCGTCCAGGATGTAGAGCGTCTGGCCGGTGTCGCGGCGTGACAGCTCCTTGGCCAGCTTGATGCGCTGGGCTTCGCCGCCGGACAGCGTCGTCGCGTTCTGGCCCAGCGTGATGTAGGACAGGCCCACGTCCATCAGCGTTTCCAGCTTCTTGCGCAGCGCCGGCACGGCCTTGAAGAACTCCAGCGCGTCCTCCACCGTCATGTCGAGCACTTCGTTGATGGCGCGGCCCTTGTACTTGATCTCCAGC
Organism: Solimonas sp.; assembly: GCA_030149365.1. GTDB lineage: Bacteria > Pseudomonadota > Gammaproteobacteria > Nevskiales > Nevskiaceae > Solimonas_A. The sequence goes on along the minus strand of JASBRP010000017.1, from coordinate 165,696 downwards.
GTTTCGCGGTTGTAGCGGCGGCCCTTGCAGGTGTCGCAGGTCACGTAGACGTCGGGCAGGAAGTGCATCTCCACCTTGATGACGCCGTCGCCCTCGCAGGCCTCGCAGCGGCCGCCCTTCACGTTGAACGAGAAACGCCCGGCCTCGTAGCCGCGTGCACGCGACTCCGGCACGCCGGCGAACAGTTCGCGGATCGGCGTGAACAGGCCGGTATAGGTCGCGGGGTTGCTGCGCGGCGTGCGGCCGATGGGCGACTGGTCGATGTCGATGACCTTGTCCAGCAGGTCCAGGCCGTCGATGCCGTCGCAGGGCGCGTGGTGCGCGCTGGCGCCGTTCAACTGGCGTGCGGCATAGGCCCACAGGGTGTCGTTGATCAGCGTGGACTTGCCGGAGCCCGACACGCCGGTTACGCAGGTGATGAGCCCGGTGGGGATTTCCGCAGTGACGTTGCGCAGATTGTTGCCGCGGGCGTTGCGGATCACCAGCTCCTTGCCCGGCTGGCGCGGATTGCGCAGCTTGGGCACCTCGATCTTGCGGCGGCCGGACAGGAACTGCCCTGTCACGGAGCGCACCGACTTCTCGATGTCCTTGGGCTTGCCCTGGGCCACGATCTCGCCGCCGTGCACGCCGGCACCGGGGCCGATGTCCACCACGTAGTCGGCCTGGCGTACCGCGTCCTCGTCATGCTCCACCACGATCACGGTGTTGCCCAGGTCGCGCAGGCGGAACAGCGTCTGCAGCAGGCGCTCGTTGTCGCGCTGGTGCAGGCCGATGCTGGGTTCGTCCAGCACGTACATCACGCCCACCAGGCCGGCGCCGATCTGCGATGCCAGGCGGATACGCTGGGCCTCGCCACCGGACAGCGTTTCGGCCGAGCGCGCCAGCGTCAGGTAGTCCAGGCCCACGTTGTTGAGGAAGGACAGGCGCGAGCTGATCTCCTTGAGGATCTTCTCGGCGATCTCGCCCTTGTGACCGGGCAGCTTGAGGTGGCCGAACCAAGCGCCGGCATCGCGCACTGACAGCGCCGTCAGCGCCGGCAGGTTCTGCTGCGCCACGCGCACGTGGCGCGCCGCGCGGTTGAGGCGCTGGCCGGTGCATTCGGGGCAGGCCTTCTGGCTGAGGTAGCGCGACAGCTCCTCGCGCACCGCGTCGGACTCGGTCTCGCGGTAGCGGCGTTCGAGGTTGGGGATGATGCCTTCGAAGCGGTGCAGCGAGCGGCGCTTGCCGCCGTACTCGTCCGGGTACTCGAAGGTGATCTTCTCGTCGCCGCTGCCGTAGAGCAGCAGGTCGCGGACCTTGGCCGCCAGCTTCTCGAACGGCTTCTCCGGGTCGAACTTGTAGTGTTTGGCCAGCGAGGTGATGAAGTGCCAGTAGTAGGGGTTCTTCTTGTCCCAGGAGCGGATCGCGCCCGCCGCCATCGACAGCTCCGGGTGCGCCACCACGCGGTCCTCGTCGAACACCTGCATCGTGCCCAGGCCGTCGCACTTGGGGCAGGCGCCATGCGGCGCATTGAACGAGAACAGGCGCGGCTCCAGCTCCTCCAGCGAGTAGCCGCAGTGTCCGCAGGACATGCATGCCGAGAAGGTCAGCGTCTCGGCCTTGCTCTCGCCATGCGGCGCCACGTAGGCCAGGCCGTCGGACAGGCGCAGCGCCGTCTCGAAGGACTCGGTGATGCGCTGCTTGATGTCCGCGCGCACCTTGAAGCGGTCCACCACGATCTCGATGTCGTGCTTGAGCTTGCGGTTGAGCGTCGGCACCTCGTCCAGCTCGTAGACCTTGCCGTCCACGCGCACGCGCACGAAGCCCTGGGCCTTGGCCTGCTCGAACCACTCCGCATGTTCGCCCTTGCGGCCGCGCACCACCGGCGCCAGCAGCATCCAGGCCGAGTCGGCCGGCAGTGCCATGACCTGGTCCACCATCTGCGCCACCGACTGCGCCTCCAGCGCCACGTCGTGGTCCGGGCAATACGCCGTGCCCACGCGTGCGAACAGCAGGCGCAGGTAGTCGTAAATCTCGGTGACCGTGCCCACCGTGGAGCGCGGGTTGTGGCTGGTCGACTTCTGCTCGATGGAGATCGCCGGCGACAGGCCCTCGATGGCGTCCACGTCGGGCTTCTGCATCATCGACAGGAACTGCCGGGCATAGGCCGACAGCGACTCGACATAGCGGCGCTGGCCCTCGGCATAGAGCGTGTCGAAGGCGAGCGACGACTTGCCCGAGCCCGACAGGCCCGTGATGACGATCAGCTTGTCGCGCGGCAGGTCCAGCGAGACATTCTTCAGGTTGTGCGTGCGGGCACCGCGGATGCGGATGGTGTCCATGGGGGAGTTCGGGGGAAGAGGAGAACCAGTTACTATATGTGCCCGATCCGCTGCATTTCAAAGGCGAAGTGCGCTTCGGCAAGATATTTGCGAATCACGGCTCAACGTTCCCGCACTTCCGCCCCTAAGCTCATGAATTCCCTTGAATGGCGTGCCGTAATCGGCCTCGGCGCGGTCTACGCGCTGCGGATGATCGGCATGTTCATGGTCATGCCGGTGTTTGCCCTGTACGCCAAGGACCTGCCCGGCAACGTCTCCGCCTGGCAGATCGGCCTGGCCATGGGCGCCTATGGCCTGATGCAGGCCTGCCTGCAGGTGCCGGTGGGCATGGCCTCCGACCGCTGGGGGCGTAAGCCCTTGATCGTGCTGGGGATGCTGGTCTTCGCCGCCGGCAGCTTCATCGCCGGCCACAGCCAGGACATCCACTGGATCACCGCCGGCCGCATCATCCAGGGCGCCGGCGCCGTGTCCTCCGCCGTCGCCGCCCTGCTGGCAGACGTCACCCGCGAACAGGTCCGCACCGTGGCCATGGCCATCGTCGGCGTCGGCATGGGCGTGTCCTTCATCCTGGCCATGGTCCTGGGTCCGGTGGTTTCCGGCTGGATCGGCGTGGACGGCATCTTCACCCTCACCGGCGTGCTGGCCCTGCTGTCCGTGCCCCTGGTGCTCTGGTACGTGCCGGCCGAGCCGCCGCGCCACGCCCCCGCCATCCGGAGCCTGCGGCCGGTGCTACTGGATGGCCAGCTGCTGCGCATGGACGGCGGCATCCTGCTGCTGCATGCCTGCATGACCGCCGTCTTCGTCGCCGCCCCCTTCGCGCTGGAGCAGACCCTGGGCCTGCCGGGCGAGCAGCACTGGAAGGTCTACCTGCCGATGCTGCTGCTGTCGATCCTGCCGGTGTTCCCCCTGGTGCGCTGGGCCGAGGCCCGCGGCCAGGCCCGCACCGTGCTGCTCGGCTCCATCGGCCTGCTGGCCGTATCGCTGGCCCTGGCCGGCCTGCTGCACGGCAGCAGCCTGGGCCTGGTCGGCGCGCTGCTGCTGTATTTCATTGCCTTCAACTACCTGGAGGGCTCGCTGCCCTCCATGATCTCGCGCATGGCGCCGCCCGAGCAGAAGGGCGCCGCGCTGGGGGTCTATTCCACCGCCCAGGTCCTGGGCGGCGGCCTCGGCGGGCCGCTGGCCGGCCTGGTCCTGGGCCTATGGGGCGTCGGCGGCGTTCTTTGCCTCGCCGCGGCCTTGCCTTTACTCTGGCTCACCTTCGCGGTGAAGCTGGCGCCACCCCCGGTGGCGGCATCCCGTTCACTGAATTCAAGCAACTAAGGAGAGCGCGCTCATGGCACGCGGCGTCAACAAAGTCATCCTCATCGGCAACCTGGGCAAGGACCCGGAAACGCGCTACTTCCCCAGTGGCGACGCCATCACCAACGCCACCCTCGCCACCACCGAAAGCTGGAAGGACAAGCAGACCGGCGAGATGAAGGACGCCACCGAGTGGCACAACGTGGTGTTCCCCGGCAAGCTCGCCGAGATCGCCGGCAAGTACCTGAAGAAGGGCTCCAAGGTCTACGTCGAAGGCTCCCTGCGCACCCGCAAGTGGCAGGACAAGGAAGGCAAGGACCGCTACACCACCGAGATTCGCGTGCAGGACATGCAGATGCTCGACGGCAAGCCCGGCGGCGGCACCGGCAACTTCGGTGGCGATGACCAGCGCAGCGGTGGCTACGAGCGCGGCGGCAACAGCGGCGGTGGTGGCGGCTACGACCAGCGCTCCTCCGGCGGCGGCCGTTCAGCCCCGGCCCCGGCCAGCGCGCCGGCCGACAGCAACTTCGAGGACGACGACATCCCGTTCTGAAAGGCCGTCGGTCTCAGGCAACCGGCAGGAAGAGGGTGGTTCGCAAGCACCACCCTTTTTTGTTTGCCGATTCCCGATGCCAGGTTGATGCGTGGGCTTCGCGCCGGATATCCAGGGCATGACGGTACTTCGTGCCGGAGCAGATGAGCCAGACGCGCTTTCTTGCCACGCCTTGGCCCTGCTGTCCGTTCCTCGGCGGTGACCATTGCTGCAGGCAGCTGCCGATGGGGTGGTCATCAATTGAAAGCTAGCGAACGTTAGCTTGTTTTTAGGGCGCATTGATAATAAAATCAGTCATCCCCTAGCGAGTGTTAGCATGTTCTCTGCCCCTGCTTCCCACCGCCGGCTGGCCGCGGTCGGCACCGACCTGCCGCCGGGTACCGCACCCGACGGCTCGCGCGGGCAGATCCTCAGCGAATCGCTGCGGCTGTTCGCGGAGCAGGGCTATGGCGCCGCGTCGATCCGCGACATTGCCAGCCGCGTCGGCATCAAGGGGGCGTCCCTGTATTCGCATTACCCCTCCAAGGCGCACGTCCTGGCGGAGCTGGTGCGCATCGGCCACGAGGAGCACTTCCGCCGCATGCGCGATGCCCTGCTGGCCGCCCAGCCCGACGTACATGTCCAGCTCGCGGCGGTGGTGCGGGCGCATGTCTGTGCCCATGCCGAATACCCCATGCTTGCCGTCGTCTCCAATTCGGAGTTGCATGCGCTGCCGGAGGAATTCGCGGCGCCGCTGCTGGCCATCCGCCGCCAGTCCGAGATGCTGATGCTCGACGTGATCCAGCGCGGCGTGAACCTCGGCGTGTTCAAGGTGCCCGACATCCAGCTGGCGATGACGGCCATCGGTGCCATGGGCCTTCGCGTGGCCCACTGGTACACGCCGGACAGCGGCAAGACTCCCGAGCAGATCGCCGACACCTACGCGCTGTTTGCCGCCAGGTTGCTGGGCGTCACGGCCTAGCGTCGGCAAGGCCCGGGTGTCCGCCGCCGGGTCCGTCGGCTGGCGCTGCTGGAACCACTACCCTTGCGGAGGGCTGATCGCATGAATCCCGTCACCAAGGCCTGGCATGCCTGGCTCGACAGCAAGCTGTCCGCCAAGCTGTGGGAGCAGATGCGCAGCACGCTGGATGGCTGCGGCCAGATCCGTCAGGACCTGAGCAACGACCAGCTCCACCTGCTGGGCCCCGGCTACGTGATCTGGAGCCGGGCCATCGCCCCGGCCGTTCTCGGCCCCTGAGCCGTTCCCCCGCAGCAGAAGGCCGTCGAGGAGGCTCTGGATGGACATGCAGGGACGCTTGCCGGCACCGCTGCGCGGCGCCCCGGGCGAGGCCTTGACCGACAGGGAGATCGAAATCCTCGAGCTCGCCGGCCGTGGCCTGTCGATGAAAAGCATCGCGCGCGTGTTGGGCATCGCGGCCGGCACCGTGAGCTGGCATCTGAAGAACGCCTACCAGAAGCTCCACGTCGGCTCGCGCGAAGAAGCCGTGCGGCGGGCCCGGGAACTGCAGCTGATCGAAGACGTCCTGCTGTGCCCCCACTGCGCCTGCCGGCTCGCGCCCAGGCACTAAACGGGTAGGGCAGGGGCCGTCGGAACCCCGTGCTACACTCCAGGCCATCCCGCCTCAGCCAGCGAATGCGCGCCAGGGTTCACCTCTGGCAATGGACGCGCGCATGGCTGAATCCAACTCTCCCTCTCCGGCCTCCTGGTCTGCAGCCTCAACGCTGCGGGAATGCGGCGGGCACTGCGCTGCCGACGCGGCCCTGATGTGCAAGTGGAAGCGGGCACGCATGCAGGTGCGCCTCTGCACCGCTCCCGACGAGCCGCGCCTGATCGAGCAGGTCTTCGACGTCGGCCGCGGCGTGCTCGCGCAGGGACAACTGTCGCCCTGGGAAGTGGCCTGGCAGTCGGCGCAGCTGCTGCTCGACACCGCCACCGATCCCGCGCTGCCCCTGCACTGGCGCGCGCTGTGCCGGGATCATCTGCACATCCCGCTGCAGGAGCTGGCGCGTAGCGCCGACGATGCCGCGCGCCTGCAGCAGCTCGCCGAACTGCGCTGGCGGCTTGCCACCTGCGCCCCCCGGGTCCAGGATTGAGCCCTTCGTTCTCCGTGGCCCGCAGCTCCCGTTTTTCCCACTGCCGGACCCGCCGCAGGCGGCAGGGCTGGCCTTCCACCGAAGCAGCCGACATGAGCACCAGAACCGAACGCGACACCTTTGGCCCGATCGAGGTCCCCTCCGACAAGCTGTGGGGCGCCCAGACGCAGCGCTCGCTGCAGAACTTCGACATCTCCGGCGAGCAGCAGCCGCGCGAGATCATCCGCGCGCTGGCCCAGGTCAAGCGCTCCTCGGCGCGCGTCAACCACGCGCTGGGCCTGCAGGACGAGAAGAAGACCGGCGCCATCGTCGCCGCCGCGGACGAGGTCATCGCCGGCCAGCACCCACAGGAATTCCCGCTGGTGGTCTGGCAGACCGGTTCCGGCACCCAGACCAACATGAACCTCAACGAGGTCATCGCCAACCGCGCCAGCGAGCTGCTGGGCGGCGAGCGTGGCGAGGCCCGCCTGGTCCACCCCAACGACGACGTCAACCGCAGCCAGTCCAGCAACGACGTCTTTCCCACTGCCATGCACGTCGCGGCCGTGGACGCTCTCACCAACAAGCTGCTGCCCGCCATCGCCCGTCTGAAGCAGACCCTGGTCGGCAAGGCGCGCGAGTTCGACGACATCGTCAAGATCGGCCGCACCCATCTGCAGGACGCCACGCCCCTGACCCTCGGCCAGGAGATCTCCGGCTGGGTGGCGCAGCTCAGCCACGGCGAGCGCCACGTGCGCGACGCCCTGCCGCACCTCTGCGAGCTGGCCCTGGGTGGCACCGCCGTCGGCACCGGCCTCAACGCGCCCAAGGGCTATGCCGAGCAGGTGGCAGCGGAGCTCGCGCAACTCACCGGCCTGCCGTTCGTCACCGCGCCCAACCAGTTCGAGGCCCTGGCCAGCTGCGACGCGCTGGTGCATGGCCACGGCGCGCTGAAGACGCTGGCCGCCAGCCTGATGAAGATCGCCAACGACGTGCGCTGGCTGGCCAGCGGCCCGCGCAGCGGCATCGGCGAAATCTCCATCCCGGAGAACGAGCCCGGCTCCTCGATCATGCCCGGCAAGGTCAACCCTACGCAGAGCGAGGCCCTAACCATGCTGTCGGCCCAGGTCATGGGTAACGACGTCGCCATCAACATCGGCGGCGCCTCCGGCAACTTCGAGCTCAACGTGTTCCGTCCCATGGTCGCGCACAACTTCCTGCAGAGCGTGCGCCTGCTGGCCGACGGCATGGTCAGCTTCAACGATCACTGTGCCGCCGGCATCGAGCCCAACCGTGCGCGCATCAACGAGCTGGTGGATCGCTCTCTGATGCTGGTGACCGCGCTCAACACGCACATCGGCTACGACAAGGCCGCGCAGATCGCCAAGAAGGCGCACAAGGAAGGCAGCAGCCTGCGCGAAGCCGCCCTGGCGCTCGGCCACGTCACCGCGGAGCAGTTCGACCAGTGGGTGGTGCCGGGCAACATGGTCGGGCGCTGAGCCGCGGCACGGGGTCCGATGGCAGGAGACTTCCGTCTCCTGCCATTTTCATTCCCGCCGTCTTTCATGAATCTACCCACACCCGATTCGTCATACCGGCGAAAGCAGGTATCCAGTCACGCATTCGCTACCCCTGTCTGCGACTGGATGCCGACTTCCGCCGGCATGACGGTTTGATACTGGGAACGGTTGGGTCAGAAGTGTTCCTCTTCTGCCACCACGCGCTTCAGGCGCTCGCCAGTTCCCGCTGCGCTTCCGGCACGTGCAGCTTCGCCAGCGCCTCGGCCACTGACACCGACAGGCGGGTCGTTGGCCGGCCGATCAGCCGGCTCAGCGCATGCCCGTCATCCTGCAGCGAGCCACCCGCCGCCTTGGCATCGCTCTCCGCCAGCAGCGCGGCGAATTCCGGCGGCAGGCCGGCGGCCTGCAGCGCCGCCTGGTAGCCGCTCTCGCCGAGATCGCGGTAGCTCACCGCCTTGCCCGACTGCCGCGCGATCTCGGCGGCGTACTGAGCCAGCGTGAAGGACTCGTCGCCGGCCAACTCGTAGACCTGTCCGGCATGCAGCGCCGCATCGGCCGCCAACACCGTCGCCGCGGCCGCGGCATAGTCCACTCGCGCCGCGCCGGAGATGCGCCCCTCGCTGGCGGCGCCCAGCACCGTGCCATGTTGCAGCACCGGGGCAATGTGATCGCTGTAGTTCTCGGTGTACCAGCCGTTGCGCAGCAGCACGTAGTCCAGGCCCGAGGCACGCAGCGCCTCCTCGGTGGCGCGATGCTCGCGGGCCAGCGCCATTGGGCTGCTGTCGGCGCGCAGGATGCTGGTGTAGGCCAGCAATTTCACGCCGGCGGCCTTGGCGGCGTCGATCACGTTGCGATGCTGCGGCAGGCGCTGGCCGACCTCGCTGGACGAGACCAGCAGCAGCCGGTCGACGCCAGCCAATGCGGCCTGCAGCGAGCTGGCGTCGTTGTAGTTCGCGGCACGCAACTCCACGCCGCGGTCCGCCAGGTCCTGCGCTGCGGCGGGATTGCGGACCAGGCCGACCAGCCTTGCGGCGGGCGCGAGGCGCTGCAGCTCGGCCAGGACCAGGCGACCCAGCTGGCCGCTGGCGCCGGTGACGGCAAGGGTGACGGGGGTGGGGGAAATGCCCTGGGGGGTGGCCATGCTCTTGCTCCTTATGGTCTACAATCAAGACCTGGTCTAATTTTGAGACCATATGGCTGGCAGTGTAAGGAGGCAGTTTCCCGTGACCAGGTTACGCGGCAGTAACCCACTAGGCGCCCGCAAGGCCCTGGCCGAGCGTTTCCAGACCTGGAGCGTCAACGCCTTCGACCTGTCCCTGTGCCCGGTGCGCGGCGTGCTCGATCGTCTCGGCGACAAGTGGACTACCTTGATCGTGATCGCGCTGTCGCATCGTCCGCAGCGCTTCAGCGAGCTGCTGCGCGCGGTGCCGGACATCTCCAAGCGCATGCTGACGCAGACGCTGCGCGACCTGGAGCGCGACGGCCTGATCGCGCGCCAGGTGTTTCCCACCAAGCCGCCCAGTGTCGAGTACCGGCTGACATCGCTGGGCGAGTCGCTGCTGGAGCCGCTGGTCACGCTGGTGAGCTGGGCCGAGACCAGCCAGGCCGTCATCGAGACGGCGCGCGCCGCCTTCGATGCGAGGGAGCCGGTGCCGGCGTAGCATGCGCGTCCCCCGCGGCCAGCAGCAGCCTTCAGGCATGACGATCCGAGAGACGCACCCCGGCGAATACGAAGCCATCACCCAGGTCTGGGAGGCGTCCGTGCGGGCCACGCATGACTTCCTGTCGGACGCGGACATTGCCGCGCTGCGTCCCAGCGTCCTCGCGGAATACCTGCCGGCGGTGATGCTACGTGTCCATGTCGATGCGCAGGACCGCATCCGCGGCTTCGTTGGCGTGGCAGAAGGCAAGATCGAGATGCTCTTCATCGCGCCGGAATCGCGCGGGCAGGGTATCGGCCGGCAACTGCTGGATCATGCGGTGACTCGCTTGTCTGCTTCGCTGGTGGACGTGAACGAGCAGAATCCCCAGGCCACCGGCTTCTACCAGGCCATGGGCTTCGAGCTGATCGCCCGCTCGCCGCTGGATGGTCAGGGCAAGCCCTTTCCGCTATTGCACCTGCGGCTGAAGCAATCCCCGCCGCAGTAGGCATTGCTGCGGCCATCTGGCCGCAATGCATCAAATCCGTGAAATGTTGCATGGCGCAACATTTCTGGATAACGTTGCATTCATGCCGACCCGCAAATCCCCAGCCTCGCTGCGCCCGCCTGCCGCCCCGGCCGCGCGCCCGACGTCGGCGGACGCCTTCGCGCTGGCCCGTCGCCGCTTCGTGCGCGGCGAGCGTATCGACCTGCAGGAGGTGGCGGCGGAGCTGGGCATCAATCGTGTGACGCTGTACCGCTGGGTCGGGACGCGCGAGCGGCTGATCGGCGAGGTGCTCTGCCACTTCGCCGACATCGCCTGGGAGATGGCGGGCGACGGTCTGCGCGATCGCGGCCCGGAGTACGCGGCGCGGCGGTTGCACCGCTTCCTGCAGGCGATCCAGGACTTCACCCCCTTCCAGCGCTTCGTCGCCGCCGATCCGGAGTACGCGCTGCGCGTGCTGACCTCGCGACACAGCGTGCTGCAGGAGCACGTGATCGGCCTGGTGCGTGCGCTGCTGGAGGCACAGGTGGCCGCCGGGCGCCTGAGCTTGCCGCGCGATCTGGACAGCCTGGCCTACGCCCTGGTGCGCATCAGCGAGGCCTATCTCTACAACGATCTCATCACCGGCCGCGAGCCGGACCTGGACAAGGCGCTGCCGGTGATCGCGGCGCTGCTGCAGGCCCCCTGGAAGGGCCTGCGGCTGTAAACCCCCTGCGCCCCGGCGGGCGCGCTATGGCCGTACGACCCGCCGCATAGCGGCGGGCGAGAACAAGAGGAGAGTGACATGAGGATCATGCTGACCACGGTCGCGGCGGCGCTGCTGCTCGCCGCCTGCGGTTCTTCGGAGCCCGTCACGGGCGGCGACGGCCGCGGCAATGCCGAGGCGCGCCTGCGTTGCGAACTGCCCGCGGGCAGCGATGCCTTCGCCGCCAGGGAACCGGAACAGCTGGACCTGGACCCGCAGGCGGTGTCGCAGGCCATGCTCTACGCCACCACCACCAATGCCCTGTCGATCCGCATCTACCGCTACGGCTGCCTCGCCGGCACCGGCCCGCTGGACGCGCTGACCGGCTCGGTACCGAACAACGTCTGGAGCACTACCAAGGGCGTGGTCTCCGTGCTGACCGGGCGCGCGGTGCAGATGGGCCTGCTCAAGCTCGACGACCCCATCGGCAAGTACCTGCCGGAGGCCGATGCCGCTCACGCCGCGATCACCGTGCGCGAGCTGCTGACGCAGAGCTCCGGCCTGCGCTTCTCCTGGGGCGGCGATCTCACCGGCCTGGCGGCGCCGGACACGGTGCGCTACACCCTGGCGCTGCCCTTCATCGCCGAGCGCGGCGAGGAGTTCAGCTACGGCCAGACCACGGTCACGCTGATGGCCAAGGTGGTGGAGCGCGCCGTCGGCGAAGACCTGCAGGACTTCGCGCAGCGCGAGCTGTTCGACCCCATCGGCATCGCGCGCGACGACTGGTTCTGGCTGCGCGACCGCGCCGGCAACACCCACGGTTATGCCTTCCTGTTCATCGCCTCGCAGAACCTCGGCCGCATCGGCAGCCTGATGCTCAACGGCGGCCAATGGCGCGGCCGGCAACTGATCGACGCGGGCTACGTCGCCGAGGCCGGGCGCTCCTCGCCGGCCAATGGCTTCTACGGCTTCCTGCTGTGGAGCAACCAGGCCGATTCCGGCTACCCGGTAGAGCTGCTGTCGCAGGTCAACAAGGTCGAGCATCCGCTGGTGGTCTCGGCGCCGCGCGACATGTACATGTTCGTCGGCTTCCTGGACCAGATCGTGTTCGTGATCCCCAGCCTGGACATGGTGGTGGTGCGCACCGGCCTGCCCGGCAACTACGAGCTGGACCTGCAGACCGTGACCTCCGCGCATCCGGGCCGCTGGATGCACGAGTTCTTCCGCATCCTGATGCGCGGCGTGCGCGACCAGGCGATCGCCGACCCCGGCCCCTACGACGGCTACAACACGGCGGCGCCGCTGGACCTGCAGTACTTCGTCGATCCCATCGGCATTGCTGGGGCCCTGGCCCTGGGCCCGCTGGCGCCGCAAGGCTGCAACCTGCTGGGCTGCGACGGCGGCATCAGCTATGAAGGGCTGGTGCAGTCGCTGCAGGATGCGACCTGCACCCTGCTCAAGGTCTGTCCGTAGCGCGGTTCAGGCCGATGCCCGGGCCTTCGGATCGCGCAGGCTCCGGATCATCCCCGACACCGCGGCCACCATCACCGTCTGCACCACCTGCGGCGTGGCGCCGTAGCGGCGCCAGCCCTCGGGCTGGGTCCAGGCGCGGGCCATGACGATGCAGCGGTTCACCGTGTCCTGCTCCAGGAAGCGCTCGCCCTTGGCCAGCAACTGGCCGATGGCGTTCACCTCCGCGGCATCCGCCGCGCCGCGCCCGGCCTGGCGCCGTACCAGCCGCAGCAGGCTGCCGCAGATCAGCGCCAGCGCAGCGCGATCGTGGTCGTCGTCGGTCCAGTGCAGGCTGTCCTCGTCTGCCGCCAACGGCAGGGCATGGACGTAGGGGCGGGTGGGGCTGTTCAGGTTTTGCTGCTTCATCTCATCGAGTCCTTTCGATCGGGTATCGGGGTCATGCTCAGGCCGCGCGCCGCACCGGGGCCTTGACCCGCGACGGCGGCGGCATCAGGTCCAGCAGCTCTTCGTCTTCATCGTCATCGCTCAGGTCCACGATCCGGTCGATGCATTCCACCAGCGGGTCGCGCAGCACGTCCGGCTTGTGGCCGTGTGACTGCCAGCCACCGGGGCGGGTCCAGTCCACCATCAGCGTCTGCAGCTCGCGCAGCTGGCTCGCCAGTTGCGCATCCCCGTCGGCTTCCTGCAGTTCTTCGCAGATGGCGAACACGCGCTCCAGGGTGCCAGCGCCCCGGCCGGGCTGGCCCACGGCGATCCGGTACAGCTCGATATGCAGCGTCGTTGTGGCGATCTTTTCCATGATCCGTATCGTCCTTCTTGGGTGAAAGGGAGTTCTGTTCAGCCGATGGCCGCATGCAGCGGCCGCTCAGCTTCCGGCGCCCAGGCGCCGCCCAGGCGGCGGTAGAGCTGCAGGTACTGCGTTGCCGAACGGCGCCAGCCGAAGTCCGCCGCCATCGCGTTGCGTTGCAGGGCAAACCAGTCTTCACGCTGCCGCTCGTAGACCGCCAGCCCGCGGCGCAGGGCATGCTGCAGGGCGTCGCCGGAGATGCCGTCGAAGACGAAGCCCGTGCGCCAGGGCGTGGCGATGTCGTCGCAGTCGATCACGCTGTCGGCCAGTCCGCCGACGCGCCGCACCAGCGGCAGCGTGCCGTAGCGCATGGCGTAGAGCTGTGTCAGGCCGCAGGGTTCGAAGCGCGAGCCATGCAGCAGCAGGTCTGCGCCGGCGTGCATGCGGTGCGCCAGTGATTCCTCGTAGCCGATCTGCACCGCCACGCGCCCCGGATAGCGCTGCGCCATCGCCGTGAAGCCCTGCTCCAGCTGGCGGTCGCCACGGCCGATCAGCGCCAGCTGCAGCCGAGGATGCTCGGCCATGATGGCGGGGATGCTGGTCAGCAACACGTCGGCCATCTTCTGCGAGGTCAGGCGGCTGGCGGAGATCGCCAGCGGCGCATCGTTTTCCTCCGCGAGGCCGAAGCGGTGTTGCAGCTCGCGCTTGCAGGCGGCCTTGCCGCCGCAGTCGGGGCGCGAGTAACGAGCGTTCAGGTGCGGATCGCCCGCCGGGTTCCAGACATCGGCATCGATGCCGTTCATGATCCCCAGGAAGCGATCCTGGCGCTGCCGCAGCAGGCCTTCCATGCCGTAGCCGAATTCCGGCGTCAGCAATTCGCGGGCATAGCCGGGGCTCACCGTGCTCACCGCGTCGGCATAGCGGATGCCGGCCTTCAGGCAGGAGAACTGGCCGTAGAACTCCGCGCCCTGCGGCGTCAGGTAGCCCCGGTCCAGGCCCAGCGCTGCCGCCTCGTCCAATGCGAAGTTGCCCTGGAAGGCCGCGTTATGGATCGTGAAGAGCGTCGCCGGCCTTGGCCCGTTTTCCGCGTGCAGCAGCAGGGGCAGCAGGCCTGCATGCCAGTCGTGCGCATGGACCACGTCCGGCCGCCAGCCCTCGCTGTTATAGCCCAGCGCCAGCATCGCCGCCGCCTGTGCGAAGACAGCGAAGCGGTGGAAGTTGTCCGGCCAGTCCTGTCCTGCGGCATCCTGGTAGGGAGAGCCTGGGCGGTCATAAAGGGCGGCGCAATCGATCAGCCACACCGGCAAGCCGGAGTCCGGCATGCGCGCACGCCAGATGCGCAGCGCCTCGCCGCCGATCTCGGCGGCCATGTCCAGCTGCAGGTCGCAGGCCGCATCCAGTGCCTCGGGATAGGCGGGCATGACCATGCGCATGTCCGCGCCCAGCGCCGACAAGGCCTTGGGCAAGGCACCGCAGACATCGGCCAGGCCGCCGGTCTTGGCCAGCGGATAGATCTCCGAGGCGGCGATCAAGACCTTGCGGCCGGCGCCATCCTGGCGCGGCGCGGTGAATTCCGGCGAGCGATCCATGCCCGTCTCGTACATGTGTGTACTCCCTGTCCCGGCCATCCTTGGCCGGCGTGCAAGCTGCATTCCTGATCCGGGTCGCACGCCACGATTTGCACGCATGGCAATGGCTTCTACGCTCTGCGTGTGGCAACCCTCGGGAGGTACTGAGCAATGACCGTGCCGGCCTTAGCTCCCGGCGCGCTTCAGCGTGCGGCGGAAGCGTTGTTGCAGCGCTTCCAGCTCCCCGGTGCGGAAGCGGAAGGCCTCGCCACCGCGCATCGCGCCGAGCACATAGTCGATGAAGCGGCGCACGCGCAGCGGCTGGCCGGCGCGCGGCGGATAGTAGAGATACACGCCATGCCGCTCGCTGACGTGCTCGCAGAGCAGCGGCACCAGGCGCTGCTCACGCAGCAGCGCGGCCGTATTGATCGAGTCGATCTGGCCGATGCCGATGCCCGCCGTCACCGCCAGCGTCTCCGCCTCGAAGTCATTGGTATGGAAGGGCGCGCGCACGCTGCGCAGGCGCAATTCGCCATCCTCCATGAATTCCCAGGGTTCGATACGGCCGGAGTTGGGTGCGCGCGAGCCGGTGCAGGCGTGCTGCTCCAGGTCCTCGATGCGCTGCGGGATGCCATGCCGGCGCAGGTAGTCCGGCGCCGCACAGACGATCAGCTGCAGGCGGAACAGCTCGCGCACCACCAGCTGCCGCTCGGGCGGATGCCCGGCGCGGAAGCCCAGGTGGATGCCGGCGGCCACCAGGTCGGTATAGCGGTCCTCCAGCAGCAGCTCGAACTCCACCGCCGGATGCTCGGCGCGGTAGCGCGCGATCAGGTCCACCAGGATCTTCTTGCCCACCAGCGGCGGCGCCGCGATGCGGATCAGGCCGCCCTGCTCGCGGGTGAACTCGTGCGCCTCGCTCCAGGCCTCGTGGATCGACTCCAGCCCCGGTCGCAGCCGCGCGAGAAAGGCCTTGCCCTCGTCGGTCAGCGTGCTGCGCCGCGTCGTGCGGTGGAACAGCCGCAGCCCCAGCTCCCTTTCCAGTTGGCGGATGGCCTTGCTCACCGCCTGCGGCGTGATGCCCTGTTGCGTCGCCGCCCGGTTGAAGCTGCCGAGCTCGGCCACGCGCACGAAGGTTTCCATTGCTCCCAGGCGGTCCATGGATTATCAACCATTGGTTGTTACTAATACGCGGCATTCTATCTACTTGGGTTGGCAGGGGTCACCTATCGTTCGCTCCAGCAGCGCAGCCCGCGACTGCATCGAACCCGGAGCTTCAGCCATGACCCACCAGACCCACACCAACCCCTCCAACATCGCCGGCAAGGTCGTCGTCATCACCGGCGCCAGCAGCGGCCTGGGCGAAGCCACCGCCCGCCATCTCGCCGGCCTCGGCGCCAGGGTGGTGCTGGGCGCACGCCGTGCCGGCCACCTGGAGCGCCTGGTCGCCGAAATCCGCGCAGCAGGCGGCGAGGCCATCGCCACCACCACCGACGTCACCGACCGCGACCAGGTCGAGACCCTGGTGGCGCGCGCGGTCGACCAGTACGGCCGCATCGACGTGATGGTGAACAACGCCGGCTACATGGCCCTGGCGCCGATGGCGCGGCTCAAGGTCGAGGAGTGGGACCGCATGATCGACATCAACATCAAGGGCGTGCTCAACGGCGTGGCCGCCGCACTGCCGCGCATGCAGGCCCAGGGCAGCGGCCACATCATCAACGTCGCGTCCGTCGCCGGCACCAAGGTGTTCAGCCCCATCGGCGCCGTCTACAGCGCCACCAAGTTCGCCGTCCGCGCCCTCAGCGAGGGCCTGCGCGCCGAGGTCGGCAGCCGCATCCGCACCACGGTGATCTCGCCGGGCGCGGTGGCCAGCGAGCTCAAGCACGGCAGCAGCGACGCCGAATCCTCCAAGGCCGTCGGCGAGTGGTACAGCGCCAACGAGATCCCGGCAGAGTCCGTGGCCCGCGCCATGGCTTTCGCCATCTCGCAGCCGCCGGAAGTGGACATCAACGAAATCCTGCTGCGGCCCACCGCGCAGGAATTCTGAGGGTCGACCCCCTGTGGTTCCGATGGCCTCCCTGCGCGAAAGCCCGCGCAGGGAGGCCAAAGGTCGTCCGCGGCTGATGAACGGGGGGCAGGGCGCTCAAGGTTTCGGTCTCTGTTGCCGCTAAACCCGGCAGGAGACCTCCCCGGCACCGATTCCATGCCCGTGTCCTTTGCCCAAGGTTCGCGTGAACTGCTGAAGCTGGGCGGCCTCGCCGCGCTGGTCGCCGCGCTCTGCTGGGTCTCCACCGTGCTGACCCCGCCGGAGGGTCGCATCGCCAGCGTCTGGCTGGCCAACGGCCTGCTGGTCGGCCTGCTGCTCGGGATGCCGGCGGCCCACTGGTGGCCGGCCCTGCTGGCCGGCTACCTCGGCAACGTTGCCGCCAACGTCGTCACCGGCGATCCCCTGGACCTGGCCCTGAGCCTGGCGCTGTGCAACGTCATCGAGGTGGTGGTGGCCGCCACCTTGCTGCAGCGCCGCTGGGGTTCGGGTTTCGACCTGCGCCGCGGCGGCGTGCTGCTGGAATTCGTGCTGTTCGCGGTGCTGCTGGCGCCGGCACTGTCATCGCTGCTGGCCGCCACCATCATCTCGGAGCACTCAGGCCTGTCACTGCTGTGGGTGCTGGCCATCTGGTATCCGGCCGACGCATTGGGCATGGCCATCATGGCGCCGCTGGTGCTGGTGTTGCGCCAGACGCAGTTGGGCGATTCCGGAGGGCAGTTGCGTCACTGGCTGCCCGATACCGCGTTGTTGCTGGTGACCGCGCTGGCGGTGTTCAGTCCCGGCCTGGGCATGGGGCACTGGTTGCCGTTGCCGCTGTTCCTCACCTTTCCGCCGCTGATGCTGATGGTGATGCGCCACGGTACTCGAGGCGCCGTCGTCGGCGTGGTGATCCTGGCGCTGGGCGCGATGCTGTCGATGGTAGCCCCCGGCTCGTCCGTTGGAGCCTGGGGTGGCCTGCCGCCGCAGGCGCGGGCGCTGCTGCTGCAGTGCTACCTGGCCTGCGCCTCGGGCATGGCGCTGACGGTGGCCACCCTGCTGGAGCAGCGCCGCGACTACGAGCAGGGCCTGCAGCAGGCGGTGCGCCGCCTGCGCTCCATCGCCGACCACGTCCCGGCCTACATCGGCTACATCGATCGCGACCTGCGCTACCGTTTCGCCAACAGCCATCACCGCAAGGGCTACGGCCTGGAGCCGCAGGACATGATCGGCCGCGGCGTGCGCGAGTTGTTCGGCGCCGGCACGCTGGCCGACTTCACCGGCCCGGTGGAATCGGTGCTGGAAGGGCGCTCGGTGCGCTTCGAGCGCATCGCCCATGAGCTGGAAGGCGAGGTACACCAGCGCATCGACCTGGTGCCCGATCGCGACGAGCGCGGCGCCATCGCCGGCTTCTACACCCTGATCCTGGACATCACCGAGGGCAAGCGTGCCGAGCTGCGACAGGCCGCCAGCGAACGGCGCCTGCGCATGATCGCCGACAACCTGCCGGTGGTGATTGCCTACATCGACGCCGGCCGCGTCTACCGTTTCTGCAACCGCACGCACGAGGCCTGGTTCGGCAAGGCGCCGGATGACGTCGTTGGTCGCCACATGGAGCGCGTGCTGCCGCCCGAGGTGATCGAGGCGCAGCGCTACTACGTCGACTGTGCCATGCACGGCGCCCGTGCCGAGGGCAGCTTCTCCCTGCAGCTCGGCGGCCAGACCCGGCATGTTCAGGTCTGCTTCGTGCCCGACCGCGGCGAGGGCGGGCAGGTGCGTGGGCTCTACATGATGATGAGCGACATCACCCTGGCCAAGCGCGCCGAGCAGCGCCTGCAGCAACTGGCGCGCTACGATCCGCTCACCGGCCTGGCCAATCGCCGCGAGTTGCACGAGCACCTGGGCGCGGCGCTGAACCGCATCCAGCGCTACGGCGGCTCGCTGGCCCTGCTGTTCATCGACGTGGACCACTTCAAGTCGATCAACGACCGGCACGGCCACGCCGCCGGCGACGAGGTGCTGCAGGAGATCGCGCTGCGCCTGCGCGGCGCGGTACGCACCACCGACACCGTCGCCCGCGTTGCCGGCGACGAGTTCGTGGTGATCCTGGAGCAGCTGCGTTCCACCGACGAGCCGCAGTTCGTCGCGCGCAAGCTGCTGGCCGCCATCGGCAAGCCCTTTATGCTGGACCATGGCGCTCTGCAGGTGGGGGTCAGCATCGGCATTGCCCTGGGCCAGGCCGGCGACGGCGCCGACCAGTTGCTGCGGCGGGCCGACCGCGCCCTCTATGCCGCCAAGGACGGCGGGCGCAACACCAGCCGCGTGGCCGATCAGGCCGGCGGCGCGGAGTAGCGCTCGCGGATCGCCAGGAACTGCTCCAGGTTGTCCAGGAACAGGTCCACCAGTCGAGGCTCGAACTGCTTGCCGCGCTGCTGCCGGAAATACTCGGCGACCTTGCCGATGCTCCAGGCCTCCTTGTAGCAGCGCGCGGTGGACAGCGCGTCGAACACGTCAGCCACCGCCGTGATGCGGGCGAACAGGTCGGCCTCCTCGCCGCGTAGCCCCATCGGGTAGCCGCCGCCGTCCCAGTGCTCGTGATGCTGTGCCACGGTCCGCTCGGACTGCTGCAGCAACGGGGCGTCCTGGCCCTGCAGCATGGCGCTGCCGCGGGTGACATGGCTTTCCATCAGGCGGCGTTCATCCTGGCTGAGCGCACCGGGCTTGTTCAGCACCGCGTCGGGCACCGCGATCTTGCCGAGGTCGTGCATCGCCGCGGCCACGCCCAGCGCGTCCACCGACTCGGGTGACAGGCCCAGCAGTTGCCCCAGCAGCATGGCGTAGCGCGACACGCGCTGCACGTGGTTGCGCAGGTCCGGAGAGCGCTCCTCGATGGCGGAGCTCAGCAGCAGGATCAGCTGGCGCTGCGAGCGCCGGATCTCCTCGTTCAGCGCCAGGTTCTCGAAGGCGATGGTGACGTTGCGGCAGAACAGCTGCACCAGCCGCACGTCCGAGGGCTCGAAGCGCGACTCGCTGCTCAGGTACACCACGTGCTTGCTGCCGGCACGGGTGGAGAAATGCACCGCGAAATGATGCTCGCCCACCACCATCATGCTGTCCAGAAAGGCTCGCTCGATATGCGCCATCGCCTCGGGCGGCAGCACCTCGTCGGCCAGCCGGCCCTCGTTACCGCGGTAGCTGCCGGTGCCGGCGACGATCCGCAGCGCGCCGTCGGTCAGCGCTGCCGTGATGCCGGTGCTGACGATCACGGCGTCGCGGCGTGCATACAGCAGCGCCGCCAGCTGCTGCAGCAGGCCATGCTGCAGCTTCTCCAGCGACTGCTGCTCGAACATCGAGGCCGAGGCCGTGATCACCTGCTCCAGGCCCATGCGCGCCTGGTCCATCGCCACCAGCTCGCGGTGCAGCGACAGGCCGGTATGCAGCAAGGTATAGAGCTTGGTGGTGGTGAGCTCGGTCTTTTCCTTGTAGTCGTTGATGTCGAAGCGCCGCACCACCTCGTGTTCCGGCGCCTGGCCCGGCTGGCCGGTACGCAGCACGATGCGCACGAAGCGGTTCTGCAACTCGTGGCGGATCGCCTGCACCGCATCCAGCCCGGCATGCTCGGTCTCCATCACCACGTCCATCAGCACCATCGCGATATCGGGCTGGTGGCGCATGATCTCCACCGACTCGCTGCCGCTGTAGGCGTCGATGAACTGCAGCGGCCGGCCGTGTACCAGGATGTCGCCCAGCGCCAGGCGGGTGACGCGATGAACCTCCTCCTCGTCGTCTACCACCAGGATCTTCCAGGGCAGGATCGGCGCGGCGTCTGCCGACGGCGCCGGCTCCGCGGCGAAGCTCAGCAGCTCCTCTTGGGATTTGCTGCTCATGGTTCGGCTCCTTGCCGGGAAAGGGGCAGCAGGATCGTGAAGCAGGTGCCGCTGCCGGGCGTGCTGTCCACGCCGATGCGGCCGCCCAGGGTCTGGTTCACCAGGTTGAAGACGATGTGCAGGCCCAGGCCGGTGCCGCCTTGCCCGCGCCGCGTCGTGAAGAAGGGATCGAAGACCTTGGCCAGGTTCTCTGCCGCGATGCCGCGGCCGTCGTCCTGGAAGCGCACGCGCACCTCCGCGCCCACCCGATCCACCGCGATCCGCATCAGGCCGGCCTGTCCGGGCTCGAAGGCGTGCGATAGCGCGTTGACCACCAGGTTGGTCAGCACCTGCGACCAGGCGCCGGGCACCGTGTCGAGCTCCAGCTCCTCGGGGCAGTCCAGCTCGATGCGGTGCGGCGTGGTCTTCATCTTCGGCCGCAGGCTCACCAACACCTCTTCGAAATAAGCCTTGAGGCGGATGCGCCGCCGCTCCTCGCTGGACTGGTCCACCGCCACGCGCTTGAAGCTCTGGATCAGCTCCGCGGCGCGACGCAGATTCATCAGCAGTATGTCGCTGGACTGCGAGACCGACTGGAGGAAACGCTCGAACTGCGATTTGGTCAGGCTGCCGGCCATTACCGCGCGGTTCATGCTCCGCACCTCGGCATCCAGGTGAGAGGCCGCCGTCACGCCGATACCCACCGGCGTATTGATCTCGTGCGAGATGCCGGCCACCAGGCCGCCGAGCGAGGCCAGCTTCTCGGCCTGCACCAGCTGGCTCTGCGCCACCTGCAGCTTCGCCAGTGCCGCGCTGGTCTCGTCGATCTGCGCCGCCAGCGACTGGTTGAGGCTGCGCAACTCCTGCTCGCCGCGCTTGCGTTCGGTGATGTCGATGATCGAGGCCAGCACGAACAGGCCGTCGGTGGTGGTGATGGGGTTCAGGCCGATCTCGATCGGCACCTGGCGGCCGTCGCGGGTTTGCCCGTGCAGGTCGCGGCCGCTGCCCATCGCGCGCGTCTGCGGCTTGGCGAAGTAGCTCTCGCGCAGCGTCGGGTGGCCCAGGCGCCGGCCTTGCGGCACCAGCATCTCCACCGGCATGCCGATCAGTTCCTCGCGCGGGTAGCCGAACAGCTTCTCGGTCTGCGCGTTGACCAGGCTGATGCGGCCGCCGGCATCCACCATGATCATGGCATTGGGCGCCGCCTCCACCACCAGGCGAAAGCGCTCCTCGGAGCGCTTTCGCTCGGTGATGTCGCGCGTGACCTTGGAGTAGCCGGTGAGCGTGCCGCCCTCGTCGTACATCGGCGTGACGATCACGCTGGCCCAGAAGCGGCTGCCGTCCTTGCGCTGGCGCCAGCCCTCGTCCTCGAAACGCCCCTCGTCCCGCGCCAGCCGCAGCTCGGTCTCGGGGCGTCCGGTGGCGACCTCCTCCGGCGGGTAGAAGGTGGAGAAGTGTCGCCCCAGGATCTCGCTCTCGTCGTAGCCCTTGAGCCGCTGGGCACCGTCGTTCCAGGACGCGACCAGTCCCTGCGGGTCCAGCATCAGGATGGCGTAGTCCTTCACGCTGGACACCATCAGCCGGAAGCGCGCCTCGCTGCGCCGCACCGTGTCCTCGATGCGCTTGCGCTCGGTGATGTCGATGATCGACGCCAGCACGAAGGTGCCGCTGTCGGTCTTCAGCGGATTGAGGCCGATCTCGATCGGCACCTCGCGGCCGTCGCGCGTCAGCCCGTAGAGATCGCGGCCCACGCCCATCGCGCGCGTGCTCGGATCGCCGAAATAGTCGGCGCGCTGCTGCGGGTGCTGTTCGCGGTTGCGCTGCGGCACCAGCATCTCGATGCGCTGGCCGATCAGTTCGTCGCGCGGGTAGCCGAACAGCTTCTCGGTCTGGGCATTGACCAGCGCGATGCGGCCGTCCTGCCCGACCATGATCATGGCGTTGGGCGCCGCCTCCACCGCCAGGCGGAACAGGGCCTCGCCCTGCGGGCCGGCCAGGATGTCGCCGGGTATCGGTGATGCCGACGGGGCTGCTGCGCTGCCTGCCACGGTTCTGCTCCTGGCGACATCGGTCCGGGAAGCAGACCTGTGCGGACCGTAGCGGCCGGGAGCGTGTGCTCTGCAGCGTCAAAACCTACTGCCGCCTGTGCATAAGTCGCAGGCGGCAGTATCTGCCCGACAGCCGGGCGCCATCGTCGGTGCGTAGCCGTCTTCAGGAGGCGCGCAGGCGCCGCGTGCGGAAGGTGTTCCAGCCGTTCTCCACCATGCCGATGGCAAAGGCCTGCAGGCCCGACTCGCGCGGCCGCGGATTGCGGCCCTCGCCCATGCGGCGCAGCTGGCGCGTGTACCAGGCCACCTCCATCAGCGCCATGCGGTCCACCATGCCGATGCCGGTGCTGATCGGCTTGATCTCCTCGCGCGGGTCCTCGCCGCGCATCAGGCGCGCCGGCAGGTCCGGCTCCACCGCCAGCAGGCGGCCCAGGCCGATGAAGTCGATGGCACCGCTGTCCAGTGCCTGCGCCATGCCCGACAGCGAGCGGAAACCGCCGGTCAGCATCAGCGGCAGCTTCACCGCCGCGCGCACCTTCTCGGCGAACTCCATGAAGTAGGCCTCGCGCGCCACCGTGCTGGCCTTGCGCTCGAGTCCGGTCATCGCCGGCGCCTCGTAGGTGCCGCCGGAAATCTCCACCAGGTCGATGCCGGCCTGGGCCAGCGCGCGGATCGCATCCAGCGACTCGTCCTCGGTGAAGCCGCCGCGCTGGAAGTCCGCCGAGTTCAGCTTGATGCCGATGGGAAAATCCTTGCCCACTTGGCGGCGCATCTCGGCCAGCACCTCCAGCACGAAGCGGCGACGGTTCTCCGGGCTGCCGCCCCACTGGTCCTCGCGGCGGTTGTGGTGCGGCGACAGGAACTGGCTCACCAGGTAGCCGTGAGCGCCGTGAATCTGCACGCCGGTGAAGCCGGCCTTCTTGGCGATGCGCGCCGTGTTGCCGAAGCGCTGGATCAGCTCGCGGATCTCCGCGTCGGTCAGCTCACGCGGCGTCGAGAAGAACGCCGCCATGTCCGGGCGGAAGCCGATCGCCGAGGGCGACACCGTTTCGCGGTTGAGCCCGCGCGGCGACTGCTTGCCCGGATGGTTGATCTGCATCCACAGCTGGCCGCCGCGGCGCGTGCCTGCCGCCGCCCAGCGCCGCAGCGCCGGCAGGTCCGACTCGTCCTCGATCACCACGTTGCCCGGTTCGCCCAGCGCGCGGCGGTCGATCATCACGTTGCCGGTGATGCACAGGCCGATGCCGCCATCGGCCCAGCGCGCATACAGCCGCTCCAGGCGCTCGGTCGGCCGGTTGTCCATCGTGCCCAGCGCCTCGCTCATCGCGGACTTGGACAGACGATTGGGCACCACCACGCCATTGGGCAGGCGGAAGGACTGGGCCAGCGTCTGGGCGGGCGACTTCGGAGTGGTCTTGGGCATGTTCTTGGCAGCGGCTTTCAGGCGGGAGGCCATGGAATGGTGGCTCGGCAGAAAAGGGGTGGCGCAGGGTAGGCGGCAGGCCGGCACCTGACCAGCGTCGCACGACGCGGGTGCTTGGCGGCAGGGTCAAGAATTTTTATTAATTGTAAGAAATAACAATATACAAGCAATTATAACTTGTGAATTTATATTGTATTAATTTTTATTTACTTAAATAAAATCACGGCTGCCCGGCCTCGTCCAGTGCCTTGAGCACCGCCGCATCGCCGGCATGCTTCCGGCGCAGCGCCGCCACGTCGTCTTCCAGCGCGCCGCAGCGCAGCTCCGTCATCGTGGCGTTGATGCGCTTGTCGTGCTCGGACTGGTCGCCGTTGAATTCGCCGGCGAAGTGCGTGCACTGCGCCACGCGCTCCACCAGCGCGGACGCATCCGGCGGCAGGCGCGGCGCTGATTGCCCGGTCTCATGCGCAATGCGCGTATCCAGGCCCATCGCCCCGGCGGCGCGCAGGCCGCTGCCCTTGACCCAGCCGCTGGTCATCTCGCCCTGGTCGTTGTACTGCACCGAGTACCAGCCCTTCCACTCGTTGTAGGCCGTCAGCGCGCTGTCGCGCGGCACCGAGACCTTGGTCGCGCAGCCGCGGTCCGGTATGCGGTGAAAGTACAGATGCTTGGGCGCGGTGACGATCATGCGCTGCACCGGCCGGATCGCCGACTGCTCCCTCTCCACGCGCTTGGGCAGCTTGTCGCAGTGCGGGGCGGCAAGGGCGGCAGCAGGCAGCAGCAATGCCGCCATCAGCAGTAGGGCTTTCATGGCCCGACTATAACGCCGGGGTTCAGGGAGCGCGCGGCGCCGTAGCCAATACCGGCTGGCAGGTTTCCCAGAGGATGCTCCAGGCCTCGCGCTCCTGCGCCTCGGCCCGCTGGCGATCACGCGGCTTCATCTGTTCCGCGCCCCGGCGATATGCACGGCTCAACTCATATTGCAGGAGGGCCGAGCGGATCTGCCGGCCGCGCCAGGGGTGCACCTGTGGCGCCACCTCGCGGCAGCGCTGCACCAGCATATGCGCCGGCACATAGGTAGGCTGCGGGCGCGGCTGCGGTTGCGGTGCCGGCTGAGGTTCCCAACTGGTGACGCAGGCTCCCAGCAGCAGGGCGGGCAGCAGGGTCGTCAGGCGGCGGAGCAGGCGCATGCCCCCGCCGTTGCAGGAATCGTTCCGCATCAGCTTTCGAAGGACTGGATCAACTGCTCGCGCAGCCACAGGTTGGCGGGTTCCTGGTCCACGTTGGCGTGCCAGTAGAGATAGGCGTCGAGCATCGGCACGGACAGCGGGAAGGGCAGGATACGGTTGTTGTACTGGCGGTTGGCGATGCGCGCATAGCTCTCCGGCATGGTCAGTACCAGGTCGGTCAGGCTCACCACGCGGCAGGCGGCGAAGTAATGCTGACAGCGCAGGCGCACGCGGCGTTCCACTCCGAGCCGGCTGAGCTCCACGTCCTCCAGCCCTGGCCCGCTGCGGCGCGAGCTGACCAGGATATGGTCCTGGCGCAGGTAGGTCTCCATGTCCATGCCCTCGCCGAAGGCCGGATGGTCGGCGCGCACGATCACCACCAGCGGGTCGGCGGCAATGCGGATGCGGCGGATGTTGTCGGACAGCGGCAGCAGCGTGTCGATCGCCGCGTCCACCGTGCCGGCCGCCAGCTCGGCTTCCAGGTCGCGCCGGTCCACGCGCACCGTGTTCACCGCGATCAGCGGTGCCGTCTCGGTGATGCGGCGCATCAGCACTGGCAGCAGGGTTGCCTCCAGCACGTCGCGCACCGACAGCGTGAAGCGCCGCTCCGTGCTGGCCGGGTCGAAGCGCGCCACCTCGTTGAGCGTGATCTCCAGACCGCGCAGCGAGCGCCGCACTGGCTCGATCAGGCTGCGCGCCAGCGGCGTCGGAACCATGGCACGGCCGTCGCGTTCGAACAGCGGGTCGCCGAACATGTCGCGCAGGCGCCCCAGGGCATGGCTGATCGCCGGCTGGGTCAGGTTGAGCTTGCGGCTGGCGCGGGTGATCCCGCCCTCCGTATAGATCGCGTCCAGCACCACGAACAGGTTCAGGTCGATCCGGTTCAGATTCATTTCATTTATGGACGCTGATTCAATCTATTCATTTGAATGATTGTAGGGGGGCTCCTAAGCTGCCGGCAATCCAGAAACGGTGACCCATGGGCCAGATCTTCCTTGTACGGCATGGCCAGGCGTCCTTCGGCGCCGCCGACTACGACCAGCTTTCCGACCTGGGCTACGAGCAGTCGCGGCTGCTGGGCGCCTGGTTCAAGCAGACCGGCCTGAGCTTCGACCGCGTGGTGGTGGGCGGCATGAAGCGCCACCGCCAGACCGCCGAGGCCTGCCTGGGCGCCCTGGGCGTCGCCCCCCCGGAGTCCGAATGGCTGGTGGACGCCGGCCTGGAGGAATACGACCACGTGCAGATGCTCAACGTCGCCCGGCCGGACCTGCAGGAGAAGGCCGCCATGGGCGGGTACCTCCAGCAGTTCGAGAATCCGCGCCACGCCTTCCAGCGCCTGTTCGAGGACGCCATGATCCGCTGGATGAGCGGCCAGTACGACGCCGAGTACCGCGAGAGCTGGGCCGGCTTCCGCGGCCGCTGCGTCGGCGCCGCGCGCCGCGTGCTGGCCGACACCGACAAGTCGCGCCGCGCCGTGGTCTTCACCTCCGGCGGGCCGATCTCCGCCATCGCCCAGGAACTGTTCGGCCTGACCGAGGCACGCACCGCCGCGCTCAACTGGACCGTGGTCAACAGCGCCGTCACCAAGCTGCTGCACAGCCCCGGCCAGCTGACCATCAGCTACCTGAATGCCTACCCGCACCTGGAACAGACGCGGGACCCCAAGAACATCACTTACCGTTGAGGACACCCGCATGAATCCCACCGAACTGTTCAGCCTCAAGGGCAAGATCGCCCTGGTCACCGGCGCCAGCCGCGGCATCGGCGAGAGCATCGCCAAGACCCTGGCCGGTGCCGGCGCCCACGTGATCATCTCCAGCCGCAAGCTGCCGGACTGCGAGCGCGTGGTCGGCGAGATCCGCGCCGCCGGCGGCAGCGCCGAGGCCATCGCCTGCCACATCGGCGAGATGGCACAGATCGACGCGATCTTCGCGCAGATCGAGCAGCAGCACGGCCGCCTCGACATCCTCATCAACAACGCCGCCGCCAATCCCTACTTCGGCCCGATCCAGGACACCGACCTCGGCGCCTTCCAGAAGACCCTGGACGTCAACATCCGCGGCTACTTCTTCATGTCCTCCAAGGGCGTCAAGCTGATGGCGAAGAACGGTGGCGGCAGCATCGTCAACGTCGCCTCGGTCAACGGCGTGATCCCCGGCCCGGCACAGGGCATCTACTCCATCACCAAGGCCGCGGTCATCTCCATGACCCAGGCCTTCGCCCGTGAATGCGCCCCGCAGAAGGTGCGCGTCAACGCCCTGCTGCCGGGCTTCACCGACACCAAGTTCGCCGCCACCCTGGTGCAGAACAAGCAGATCGTCACCAAGGTACTGGAGCACGTGCCGATGAACCGCGTGGCGCAGCCCGACGAAATGGCCGGCGCCGTGCTGTACCTGGTGTCGCCCGCCGCCAGCTACACCACCGGCGTCGCGCTCAACGTCGACGGCGGCTACCTCGTCGCATGAAGACGCTCGCCGGCAAGGTCGCCGTCATCACCGGCGCGGGCAGCGGCTTCGGCCGCGAGCTGGCGCTGCTCTGCGCCCAGGAAGGCATGCGCCTGTCCCTGGCCGACGTGGACGAGAAGGGCCTGGAAGCCACCAGAGCCTTGCTGCCCGCCGGCACCGCCGCCCTGCTGCAGCGCTGCGACGTCTCGCAGGGCTGGCAGGTGCAGCAGCTCGCCGACCGCACCTATGCCGAGTACGGCAGCGCACACCTGCTGTTCAACAACGCCGGCGTCGCCGTGGCCGGCCCCACCTGGACCACCACCGAGCAGGACTGGGAGTGGGTGCTGGGCGTCAACCTGATGGGCGTGGTCCATGGCATCCGCAACTTCGTGCCGCGCATGCTCAAGCAGGGCGACGAGTGCCACATCGTCAACACCGCCTCGGTCGCCGGCCTGCTGGCCGTGCCGGCCTCCAGCGTCTACTGCGTCAGCAAGCACGGCGTGGTGGTGATGTCGGAGTGCCTGCACCACGAGCTGCAGGCGGCCCAGGCCAGCATCGGCATCTCGGTGCTGTGCCCGGCCTACGTCAACACCGGCATCGCCGATGCCGCACGCAACCGCCCGGGCGAACTGGCCGACGCCAACCCCGAGGCCGCGGCCTACGAGGAGCGCGTCCGCCAGGCGGTGAAGAAGGGCAAGATCAGCGCCGCCGACGTGGCGCGCATCACGATCGATGCGGTGAAGGAAAACCGCTTCTATATTCTGACCCACCCGGCCATCAAGCCGGCCGTGGAGATGCGCCTGCGCGACATCGTCGGCGGCGGCCAGCCGCGGAATCCGATGCCGTGAGCAGTACCCTGAACCATCCACCGTTCGCCCTGAGCCTGTCGAAGGGTGAACGGGCGCACCGCACCCGCAGTCACCGGCCGTTCACGCTTCGACAAGCTCAGCACGAACGGTACCCCACTGGAGGAATACAAGAATGAAAGCCCTGATCTGCAATCAATGGGCGCCGCCCGAGGCGCTGGTGCTGGAAGACCGTCCCGATCCGACGCCGGGCGACAACGACGCCGTGGTGCGCGTGCACGCCGCCGGCGTCAATTTCCCCGACACCCTGATCGTGCAGGGCAAGTACCAGTTCAAGCCCGAGTTCCCGTTCTCGCCGGGCGGCGAGTGCGCCGGCGTGATCGAGTCGGTCGGCGCCAAGGTCAAGCACGTCAAGCCGGGCGACAAGGTCATCTGCTTCACCGGCTGGGGCGCCTTCGCCCAGCTGGTGGTGGCCGACGCCCGCGCCGTGCTGCCGATGCCGGAGGGCCTGGACTTCGTCACCGCGTCATCCTTCGTGATGACCTACGCCACCTCGTACCACGCCCTCAAGGACCGCGCGAAGCTCAAGGCCGGCGAGACCCTGCTGGTGCTCGGCGCCTCTGGCGGCGTGGGCCTGGCGGCCATCGAGATCGGCAAGGTGCTAGGCGCGCGCGTCATCGCCGCCGCCTCCAGCCCCGAGAAGCTGGCGGTGTGCAAGGAGCACGGCGCCGACGAGCTGATCGACTACAGCAAGGAAGACCTCAAGGAGCGCCTCAAGACCCTTACCGGCGGCAAGGGCGTGGATGTCACCTACGATCCGGTCGGCGGCCCCTACACCGAGGTGGCGCTGCGCAGCACCGCCTGGCGCGGCCGCCTGCTGGTGATCGGCTTCGCCAATGGCGAGATTCCCAAGATTCCCGTCAACCTGGCGCTGCTCAAGGGCTGCGACATCGTCGGCGTGTTCTGGGGCGACTACGCCAAGCGCGAGCCGATGAACAATCTCGCCGACCTGCGCGTGCTGATCGGCTGGCTCAAGGAAGGGAAGCTCAAGCCGCACATCGCCGGCACCTATCCGCTGTCGCGCGGCGCCGAGGCCATCCGCCTGCTGATGGACCGCCGCGTGTCCGGCAAGATCGTCGTCACCCCGCAGGAGATCTGAGCGTGTCGGACCAGAAGGATTTCACCGGCACCATGCCGGTGCAGGAAAAGCACCAGTTCGACGCCGCTGCGCTGGAAAGCTACCTGGCGAAGAACGTCGAGGGCTTCGCCGGCCCGCTGACGGTGGAGCAGTTCAAGGGCGGGCAGTCCAACCCCACCTACAAGCTGATCACGCCGAATAAGAAATACGTCCTGCGCCGCAAGCCGCCGGGCAAGCTGCTGGCCTCTGCCCACGCCGTGGACCGTGAGTACAAGGTCATCAGCGCGCTGGCGCAGACCGACGTGCCGGTGGCCAAGACCTACGTGCTCTGCGAAGACGACAGCATCATCGGCACGCCGTTCTACGTCATGGACTGCGTCGAGGGCCGCATCATGTGGGACCCCTCGCTGCCGGACTCCACGTCGGAGCAGCGCCGCGCCATCTTCCAGGAGATGAACCGCGTGATGGCCGCCCTGCACAAGGTCGACTACCAGGCCGTGGGCCTGGGCGATTACGGCAAGCCCGGCAACTACTTCGCGCGCCAGATCGACCGCTGGAGCAAGCAGTACCGCGCCTCGGAGACCGAGAAGATCGAAGCCTTCGATCAGTTGATCGAATGGCTGCCGGCCAACATCCCGGCCGGCGACGAGACCAGCGTGGTCCACGGCGACTACCGCCTGGACAACATGATCTTCCACCCCACCGAGCCCCGCGTGCTGGCCGTGCTCGACTGGGAGCTGTCGACCCTGGGCCATCCGCTGGCCGACTTCTCCTACCACTGCATGACCTGGCATATCCCCAAGGGCGTGTTCCGCGGCCTGGCCGGCTACAAGCTGGCCGAGCTCGGCATTCCCTCGGAGGCCGAGCACATCGCCGCCTACTGCGAGCGCACCGGCCGCGGCGCGATCCCGCAGAACGACTGGGACTTCTACATCGCCTACAACCTGTTCCGCCTCGGCGCGATCCTGCAGGGCATCGCGGGGCGCGTGAAGGACGGCACCGCCGCCAGCAAGCAGGCCGCCGCGATGGGAGCCGCCGCCCGCCCCCTGGCCGAGATGGCCTGGCAGAAGGTGCAGCAGATACAGAAGCGCAAGTAACCACCGCAGCACCCCTCTCCCGCAAGCGGGAGAGGGGAAGGGGAGAGGGTTTCTGTAACTCCTTCAAGCTCTACAGAACCCTCTCTCCCAACCTCTCTCCCGCAAGCGGGCGAGAGGAGACCTCACAAAGGAGCCACGCCATGGATTTCGAATACTCCCAGAAGGTGAAGGACCTGCAGGCACGCCTCAACGCCTTCATGGACCAGCACGTCTATCCCAACGAGAAGAAGTTCTTCGAGCAGGTGGCCGAGGGCGATCGCTGGCAGCCCACCGCGATCATCGAGGAGATGAAGGCCAAGGCCAAGGAAGCCGGCCTGTGGAACCTGTTCCTGCCCGAGTCCTCGCGCGGCGCCGGCCTCACCAACCTCGAATACGCCCCGCTCTGCGAGATCATGGGCCGCGTGATCTGGGCGCCGGAAGTGTTCAACTGCTCCGCGCCCGACACCGGCAACATGGAAGTGCTGGAGCGCTACGGCAGCGAGGAGCACAAGAAGCAGTGGCTGGAGCCGCTGCTGCGCGGCGAGATCCGCTCCGCCTTCGCCATGACCGAGCCGGGCGTGGCCTCGTCGGACGCCACCAACATCGCCAGCTCCATCGTGCGTGATGGCGACGAGTACGTCATCAACGGCCGCAAGTGGTGGACCTCGGGTGCCAACGATCCGCGCTGCAAGATCTTCATATTCATGGGCAAGACCGACCCGGACAACCCGAGCCGCCACAGCCAGCAGTCGATGATCCTGGTGCCGCGCGACACCCCGGGGGTCAAGATCCTGCGCCACCTGCCGGTGTTCGGCTACGACGACGCTCCCCACGGCCACGCCGAGATCCTGTTCGAGAACGTGCGCGTGCCGGCGTCCAACATGCTGCTGGGCGAAGGCCGCGGCTTCGAGATCGCCCAGGGCCGCCTCGGCCCCGGCCGCATCCACCACTGCATGCGCCTGATCGGCCTGGCCGAGCGCGCGCTGGAGAAGATGTGCCAGCGTGCGCTGACGCGCACCGCCTTCGGCAAGCCGGTGGCGGCGCAGACCGTGACCCTGGAGCGCATCGCCGAGGCCCGCATCCAGATCGACTCCGCGCGCCTGCTGACGCTGAAGGCCGCGTACATGATGGATACGGTCGGCAACAAGATCGCCGCCAAGGAGATCGCCATGATCAAGGTGGCGGCGCCGCTGATGGCCTGCCAGGTGATCGACTGGGCCATCCAGGTCCACGGTGCCGGCGGCGTCAGCGACGACTTCGGCTTGTCCTACGCCTACGCCCAGGCCCGCACCCTGCGCCTGGCCGACGGCCCGGACGAGGTGCACCGCAATGCCATCGGCAAGATGGAACTCGGCCGCTACGTGCCGAAGGATGCGATGGCGGCCTACACCTCTTCGCGCGCGAAGAAGTAGACGTCAACTGCGGCAGGCAAGGTGCCGCCTTCTTCCAGAGGGCGGCTCCGATTCCATCCAGCGGTAAGAACCGCCAGGAGCGAACCATGGACACATTCGACTTCGAAGTGGCCCGAAAGGACCTGCGCCAGACCCGCATCGCAAAAGCAGCGGTGCCGGAGTTGCAGGACGGGCAGGTGCTGTTGCGCATCGAGCGATTCGCGCTCACCGCCAACAACGTCACCTACGGCGTGTTCGGCGACACCATGCAGTACTGGCAGTTCTTCCCGGCCGCCGAAGGCTGGGGGCGCATCCCGGTCTGGGGCTTCGCCCGCGTCGAGCGCTCGCGATGCGAAGGCCTCGCCGAGGGCGAGCGGGTCTACGGCTACCTGCCGATGTCCTCGCACCTGGTCGTGCAGCCCGGCCGCATCGGCGAGACCTCCTTCATGGACGCCACGCCGCATCGCCGCGCGCTGCCCGCCGCCTACCAGCTCTACCGCCGCGTCTCGCAGGACCCGGCGCATGACCCGCAGCAGGAAGACGAGCAGGCACTGCTGTCGCCGCTGTACATCACCTCCTTCCTGATCGAGGATTTCCTTGCCGACAACGCGCTGTTCGGCGGGCGCTCGGTAATCATCGCCAGTGCCTCCAGCAAGACCGCGCTGGGCGTGGCGCAGCGTTTGTCGCAGAACCGCCCGCAAGGCTGCGAAGTGATCGGCCTGACCTCGGCGCGCAACCGCGGCTTCTGCGAGCAGCTCGGCCACTACGACCGTGTCGTTGGCTATGACGCGCTGGAGTCGCTGCCGGCCGACGTGCCCAGCGTCTACGTCGACATGTCCGGCGACGGCGGCCTGCTGTCGCGCGTGCACCACCACTTCGGCGATGCGCTGCAGCACAGCTGCATCGTCGGCGCCACGCACTGGGAAGAGCGCCAGACGCAGCACGCGCTGCCGGGCGCCAAGCCGCAGTTCTTCTTCGCGCCGGGCCAGATCAAGAAGCGCACGCAGGACTGGGGCCCTGGCGGCATCGACCAGCGCTTCGCCGTGGCCTGGGCGGAGTTCCTGCCGCTGCTGCGCCGCTGGCTGCGCGTGCAGCACCACGCGCCGGCGCAGTGGGAAGCCGTCTGGCGCGAAGTGCTCGAAGGCCGTGCCTCCGCACAGGCCGGCCACGTGCTGGAGACCTGAGATGATCGCCGCCGCCCTCGACAGCCTGCTGAACCGCTCGTTCTCGGCCCCCGACACCTCCACCTGGCCGGCCGGCACGCGCCTGGTCGATACCCGGATCGGCCGCCTGCGCGTGCTCGACACCGGCGGCAAGGGCCCGGTGGTGCTGATGGTGCCGGACGGCCCCAACGTCATCGAGCACCACGCCGCGGTGATCGAGCGGCTGCGCCCCTATGCGCGCATTGTCTGCTTCGACCTGCCGGGCTTTGGCCAGTCGAAGCCGTCGCTGGCTTACGGGCATCGCCTGCAGGACGGCGCCGCTGCCGTGCTGGCGGTGATGGACGAACTGGACATCCGTGAGGCCGCGCTGCATTTCTCCTGCGCCAACGGCCTCTATGCGATTGCCGCCGCCAAGGCCGCACCGCACCGCATCCGCCGGCTGCTGTTGTGCCAGACCCCCTCGATGCCCGCCATGCGCGCCTGGACGCAGAAAAACGTGCCCAAGCCCCTGCAGGTGCCGGTAGTGGGGCAGTTGCTGATGCGCGCCTCGCGCCGGCGTTTCGCGCAGGTCTGGTACGGCATCGCCCTGCCGGACCGTTCGCGCTTCGATGAATTCATGGCGCCGGCCGAGCACGCGCTGGGCCACGGCGGCTGCTTCTGCATGGCCGGCGTCGTGCAGGGCCTTTCGCAGGCCCGCGACGGCGAACTGGACGGCGTGAAGACGCCGACCCTGCTGATCTGGGGCGAGCGTGACCGCAGCCATCGCCGCACGCCGCCCGACTCGTTGCAACAACTGCTGCCCCAGGCCCGCGTCGAGCGCTTCGCCGACTGCGGCCATTTCCCCGATCTCGAACAACCACAGCGCTACGCCGAACTGGCGCTGGCCACCCTCAACGCCTGAAGGAGAACACCATGACCGCCATCAACCACCAGATCCGCCTCGCCGCCCGCCCCGTGGGCCTGCCCCAGGAGAACGTCTGGCAGCGCACCGAGGAAGCCATTCCCGAGCCGGTCGAGGGCCAGTTCCTGGTCAAGCTGCTGTACCTGTCGCTGGACCCGGCCATGCGCGGCTGGATGAACGACGGCAAGTCCTACGTGCCGCCGGTGGGCATCGGCGAGGTCATGCGCGCCGGCGCCGTCGGCCGCGTGATCGCCTCCAAGCACCCGAAGTTCGCTGTCGGCGAGCATGTGGTCAGCACCTTCGGCGTGCAGGAGTACGCGCTGTCCGACGGCCGCGCCGTCACCAAGGTGGACCCGGCGCTGGCGCCGCTGCCGGTGTGGCTCGGCACCCTGGGCATGCCCGGCATGACGGCCTACTTCGGCCTGCTGGAAGTGGGCGAGGCCAAGGCCGGCGAGACCGTGGTGATCTCCGGCGCGGCTGGCGCCGTGGGCGGCGTGGTCGGCCAGATCGCCAGGATCAAGGGCTGCCGCGTGGTCGGCATCGCCGGCGGCGCCGACAAGTGCAAGTACGTGGTCGAGGAGCTGGGCTTCGACGCCTGTATCGATTACAAGAGCGAGGACGTCAAGAAGGGCCTCAAGCAGCACTGCCCCAAGGGCATCGACGTCTACTTCGACAACGTCGGCGGCGAGATTCTCGACGCCGCGCTGACGCAGATCACCCGCGGCGCGCGCATCGTCATCTGCGGCGCCATCTCGCAGTACAACAACACCGCGCCGGTGACCGGCCCCAGCAACTACCTGTCGCTGCTGGTCAACCGTGCCAGCATGAAGGGCATGGTGGTGTTCGACTACGCCGACCGCTACGCCATCGCCGGCCGCGAGATGGCCGGCTGGCTCGGCGCCGGCAAGCTCAAGACGCGCGAGGACATCACCGAGGGCGGCATCCAGGTGTTCCCCGAGACGCTGCTCAAGCTGTTCCGCGGCGACAACACCGGCAAGCTGGTGCTGAAGATCGCCGAGAGCTGATCGCGGCATTCAGTCATGGCGGCGGAAACTTGTAGGGTGGGCAAACGTCTTCTCGTTTGCCCACGCGTGGCCGATCTCTGCGTGGGCAAACGAAAGGACGTTTGCCTACCCTACAGGGCCTTCTTGTCCACGACCGGTTAAAGTACGGACATGAGCGACCTCAAGCCCATTTCCTACGCCGAGTTCGGCCACAACTTCATCCGGCAGGTGGTCAATGCCGGCCGCCTGAGCCAGGAGATCGAAGGCCTGCTGCAGGAGACCATCGACGGCTCGCTCAAGCGCATGCCGGCCGACCTGATCGTGGGCTCCTATTCCTTCCGCGTGCGCGACGTGCAGGTGGAGCCGCGGATGGAGCTGCTGCCCAAGGTCGGGTTCCGGCTGGAGCTGTTCGGCGACATGCTGCTGGAGCTGCGCATCCTCAACATCCGCGCCGACGTCGACATCGACGTGCTGATCAATGTCGATCTCGACGTCGAGACCTACGAGCCGCTGATTCTCAAGCTGGTGCCGCGCCCCGTCGTGCCCGAACAGGTGCGCCTGCGGCTCGACGGCCGCAACCTGACCGGCGGGCTGCTGAACCGCGCGCAGCTGCTGGAGCCGCTGGTGCGCGAGCAGATCGTGCGCCAGGTCAACAAGCGCATCGGCAGCCCCTCGCTGGAGAAGGCGGCGACCATCGACGTGCTGAAGATGGCGCAGTCCTCGCGCGTTTCCGGCAAGGCGCCGGAGGCACCGGTGGCGGAGGTCAGCGGCCGGCCGCAGGACGGCGGATCGCCACAGGACACCAACTGACCAGTGAACGCGGGTAGAATCGCGCCCCCTTTCCGGCCACCCCCATGAAGCCCTACGCCGGCATCGATTTCGGTACCTCCAACTCCGCCGTCTGCCTGGGCGGGCAGGGCGCGCTCGGCCTGGTGGCGCTGGAGCAGGACCGCGTCACGCTGCCCAGCGCGGTGTTCTACAACGCCGACGAGCACCGCACGGTGTTCGGCCGGCAGGCCATCGCCGAATACCAGGGCGGCTACAGCGGGCGTCTGCTGCGTTCGCTCAAGAGCCTGCTCGGCAGCGAGCTGCTGGGCGAGACCACGCTGGTCAACGGCAAGGCCGTGGCCTATCGCGAGATCATCGGCGGCTTCATCGCGCACCTGAAGCAGCGCGCCGAAGCCCAGGCCGGCCAGCCCCTGGAGCGCGTGGTGCTGGGTCGCCCGGTGCATTTCGTGGACGAGGATGCGGTGCGCGACGCCGCGGCCGAGGCCTCGCTGCGCGGGATCGCCCTGGAAGCGGGTTTCCGCGAGGTGTCCTTCCAGTACGAGCCCATTGCGGCCGCCTTCGACTACGAAACCGGCCTGTCGCGCGAGACGCTGGCCCTGGTGGTGGACATCGGCGGCGGTACGTCGGACTTCTCCGTGGTGCGGCTGGGGCCGGAGCGCGCGGGTCGTCTGGACCGCAGCGCCGACGTGCTGGCCAGCGGCGGCGTGCACATCGCCGGCACCGACTTCGACCAGCAGCTGAGCCTGGTCTCGGTGATGCCCTGCCTGGGCCTGAACAGCACGGGGCGCGAGGGCAAGCCGGTGCCCTCGCACATCTACTTCGAGCTGGCCACCTGGCACCGCATCAACTTCCTCTATACGCCCAAGGCCTTGTCGGAGGCCCAGACCCTGCGGCCGTTCTACAAGGCGCCGACCTTCCACGACCGCCTGATGAAGGTCCTGCGCGACCGCGAGGGCCACCGCCTGGCCGGCCTGGTGGAGGAAGCCAAGGTGGCCATCGCCGACGGCGGCAGGCACAAGATCGACCTCGCCTTTGTCGAAAATGGCCTGATGACCACGCTCAACCAGCTCACCCTGTCGTTTGCCATCGACGACGCGCTGGCACGCATCGTCGCCACCGCCGTGGAGACCGTGCGCAGCGCCGGGCTGACGGCCGAGCAGATCGACACCGTCTACATCACCGGCGGATCCACCGGCATCCGCCTGCTGCGTGACGCCATCGGCGCCGCGTTTCCCGGCAGCGAGCAGGTGGTGGGCGACCCCTTCGCCAGCGTCGCGCGCGGGCTGGGCGTTCATGCCAGCCGGCTCTATGGATAAGACATACCGGCCGCCCCAACAGGGGCTGGATTTCGCGTAAATCTGCAGGCCATGCAGGGCTCGGCAAGCAGGAAGGCCGGTGTATGGCGGGGGCGCGTGAAGGTGTGGGGTTCAGCTATGGCGAGCGCGAGGAATTCCAGCGCGCGTTCGAGCGTGCGACCGCGCGCCTGCCGGGCATGTTCCGCTCGTTCTTGCACCGCTGGGAGGAGGTCACCAGCCTCCCGCCCGAATTCATCGTCTACGCCGAAGACGGCAGCCAGGCCCTGCGCCTGACCCGCCTCAATTCCGGGGGCTACCGTGCCGCCGGCGTGACGGGCCAGGGCACGGTGATCTATGCCGTGGCGGCCCGCAGCATCACCGACGCCTTCAGGGCGGCCGGCCTGCTCTGAAGATTTCCCGAAAAAACTGTGAATCAAGCCTCGCTTTCGCATCTGTCCCGATAGCGGAGGCGTATGATCGGATCGTGCCGGTGGGGGCCGGCTGGGGGCTTCGATGGGCGTCGCAGGGTTACCACAGGGTTTCAGCTATGCCGAGCGCGCCGAGTTCCAGCGCGTGTTCGACGTGGTGGCGGCGCGCCTGCCCGCAATGTTCCGCCCGTTCTGGAATCGCTGGGGGCTGGTGGATGGCACGCCGCCGGCCCTGGTGGTCTATGCCGACAACGACTCCGAGGTCCTGCGCATCACTCGCCGCTTCACCGGCGTCTACCGGGTGGCCGGCGTCACCGCTGCGGGCCTGGTCAACTACGCCGAGGCCGTGCCCAGCCTGATGGCGGCGGTGCGCGCGGCGGGGCTGATCTAGCCCGCTCATGCCGCCCCATTCCTTCTCCCCGCCTGCGGGGAGAAGGTGGCGCCCCGGCGCCGGATGAGGGGCGGCGGAGTTCGCCAACCCCGCCGCCGCGCGTCGCCTACTGCTTCCCGCCCTCCGCCTTCTGCTGCGCCGCCAGCTCTTGCTCCAGGTCGTGGGCGCGCTTGATGATGTACTGCTGCAGCACCGCCTGGAAATCCGGCGGCAGCAGGTCGGCGAATATCGGCATGCCCTTCTGCGCATACGCGCCGGCCAGGATGCCGGCGAAGATCTGGTGCTTCTCCGGGCTCAGGTAGCGCAGGTCCGGCAGCACGCCACCGCCGATCGCGTTGA
The DNA here is from genome assembly GCA_030149365.1 of Solimonas sp. Taxonomy (GTDB): domain Bacteria; phylum Pseudomonadota; class Gammaproteobacteria; order Nevskiales; family Nevskiaceae; genus Solimonas_A. Next base: position 127,518 of record JASBRP010000017.1, on the reverse strand, counting down.
AGCCGTGGCAGACCGAGCAGTAGCCGTTGTACAGCGCGCGGCCCAGGGCCAGCTGTTCCGGCGTGGCGGTGACCGGCGGCGGCTTGGGCAGCGTGGCCAGCACGCGGCTCGGCGCCGGCATCTTCGCCTTGCCACCCAGCTTGTAGGTCAGCACGCGCGCTTCCGGACGCACCTTGGCGACGTTGGCCATCGCCCCGCCCAGCGCAAAGGCGCCGCCCCAGCCGGCCATGAAGGTCACGTACTGCTCGCCGTCCACCGTGTAGGTCACCGGCCCGGCCATCACGCCGGTATTGGCGGGAGCCTCCCAGAGCTTCTTGCCGGTGTCCGCGGCATAGGCCACGGCGCGGCCGTCGGCGCTGCCCTGGAACACCAGGTTGCCGGCGGTGCTCAGCGTGCCGCCGTTCCAGATCGTCACGTGCGGCTGGTCCCAGGCGGCCTTCTGCGCCACCGGGTCCCAGGCCAGCAGATGGCCCTTGTGGGCGTCCGCCACTTGCTGCATGCCCTTGGGGTCCTCGGGGATGTCGAAGGGCTGCAGGCCGACGTTGAAGATGCCCTTGCGCACGTACTTGGCGTTGTTGTCCGGCGCCAGCAGGATCAGCGTCTCCTGCATCGGGATATAGACCAGGCCGGTCTTCGGGTTGAAGGACATCGGCTGCCAGTTGTGCGCGCCGAAGGGCGAGGGGAAGATCAGCCGCGCTTCCTTGGTCCAGTCCGCCTCCGGGTTCTCCACCGGGCGGCCGGTCTTCATGTCCACGTGGCTGGCCCAGTTCGACGGCGCGAACTTCTCCGCCGAGATCAGCTCGCCGGTCTTGCGGTCGATCACGTAGAAGAACGCGTTCTTCGGCGCCTGCATCAGCACCTTGCGCAGCTCGCCCTTGATGCGCAGGTCCGCCAGGATGATGTGCTGCGTCGCCGTGTAGTCCCAGGTGTCGCCCGGCGTGGTCTGGTAGTGCCAGACGTAGTCGCCGCTGTCGGGCTTCAGCGCGATGATCGAGGACAGGAACAGGTTGTCGCCGCCACCGGGGCTGCGCACCTTGCGGTTCCACATCGAGCCGTTGCCGGTGCCGATGTAGAGCAGGTCCAGTTCCGGGTCATAGGCCATCGAGTCCCACACCGTGCCGCCGCCGCCCTGCTGCACGTAGGCATCGCCGGACCAGGTCTTCTGCGCCATCTCCATGGCCTTGTTCTCGGGCGGCTGCTTGGGGTCGCCCGGTACCGTGAAGAAGCGCCACAGCAGCTTGCCGGTGGCGGCGTCGTAGGCCGACACATAACCGCGCACGCCCATCTCGGCGCCGCCGTTGCCGATGATCACCTTGTCCTTCACCACGCGCGGCGCGCCGGTGATGGTGTAGCTGCGGTTGCGGTCAATCACCGTGTCGGTGGTCCAGGCCGGCTTGCCGGTCTTGGCATCCAGCGCGATCAGGCGGCCGTCGAAGCTGCCGACATAGATCTTGCCCTTCCAGGCCGCCACGCCGCGGTTGACCACGTCGCAGCAGCCGTTGCCGGCCCACTCGCGCGGCACCTTGGGATCGTACTTCCACAGCAGCTTGCCGCTGCGGGCATCCAGCGCATACACGATGGAGTAGGCGCCGGTGGTGAACATCACGCCGTCCACCACGATCGGCGTGGCTTCCACGCCGCGGTCCACGTCGAGCTTGTAGGTCCAGGCCAGGCCGAGCTGTCCGACGTTGGCCTGGTCGATCCTGGCCAGCGGGCTGTAGCGCTGCTCGTCGTAGCTGCGGCCGTGCGACATCCAGTTGCCCGGCTCGCGGTCCGCCGCCTGGATGCGCGCGCCGTCCACCGGCGCCGCCGCCAGCGGGCCCGGGGCCAGCAGGGAAAGGAAAGCAACAGTCGTCGCCGCGGACAGCGCCGTGATCGGGCTGGTAATTCTCATTTTCATTCTCCCCCGTTGCCGAGAACCCTATCGTGTCCCAGCAGGGGGGCGATTGCCACCTACACCGTCGGGTGGGATTTTCATGCTGCGCTGCGGCAGATGAGCCGTGGTACGGCCGCGGCTACTGCGAAAGCAGGAGGGCGGGGCAGGCGGGCGGGGGCGATACTCGCCGGCATCCACGCTCTTGGGGGAGAACCATGAATCGTATCGGCCTGGCGGCCCTTGCCCGCCGTGTCCTGCTGGCGGCCAGTGCCGCCCTGCTGCCCGTCGCGGGCGCGCAGGCAACGACCACCATCGACAACGCCGCCCTCAACAACGAGGCCGACGGCGCCAACTGGGCGGCCTGGGGCCGCACCTTCAGCGAGCAGCGTTTCAGCCCGCTGGACCAGATCAACACGCAGACCGTGCCCAAGCTGGGCCTGGCCTGGTCGCTGGAGCTGGACGACGTCTGGAACGTCTCCAGCCAGCCGGTGGCGGTGGACGGCGTCATCTACACCGCCGTCGGCTACAGCATCGTGCACGCCATCGACGCGCGCACCGGCAAGCTGCTGTGGAAGTACGACCCCAAGGTGGAGTCGCGCAAGATGCGCTACGCCTGGGGCAGCCGCGGCCTGGCCTTCTGGAACGGCAAGGTCTACACCGGCGTGCAGGACGGCCGCCTCTTCGCGCTGGACGCCAAGACCGGCCAGCTGGTGTGGGAGGTCATGACCACCACGCCGGGCGACAACCGCTACATCACCGGTGCGCCGCGCATCTTCAACGGCAAGGTCATCATCGGCCACGGCGGCGCCGACTTCGGCAACGTGCGCGGTTACGTCACCACCTACGACGCCGAGACCGGCAAGCAGCTGTGGCGCTGGTTCGTCGTGCCCGGCAACCCGGCCGACGGCTTCGAGAACAAGGCCATGGAAGAAGCCGCCAAGACCTGGAGCGGCGAGTGGTGGAAGTACGGCGCGGGCGGCACGGTCTGGAACGCCATGACCTACGACCCCGAGTACAACCGCATCTACCTCGGCACCGGCAACGGCTCGCCCTGGAATGCCCAGCTGCGCAACCCCGGCGGCGGCGACAGTCTGTATCTGTGCTCCGTGGTCGCGCTGGACGCCGACACCGGCGAATACGTCTGGCACTACCAGACCACGCCGAACGAGACCTGGGACTTCAACTCCACGATGGACATGGTCTCCGCCACCATCGACATCGAGGGCAAGGCGCGCAAGGTGCTGATGCACGCTCCCAAGAACGGTTTCTTCTACCTGCTGGACCGCGACAACGGCAAGCTGATCTCCGCCGAGAAGATCGGCAAGGTGACCTGGGCCGAGAAGGTGGACATGGCCACCGGCCGCCCGGTGGAAGTGCGCGGCTCGCGCTACGAGAACGGCCCGGCCCTGACCTGGCCCGGCTCCGGCGGCACGCACAACTGGCACCCCATGGCCTTCAGCCCCGACACCGGCCTGGTCTACATCCCCGCGCGCGAGATGGCCGGTTTCTACGACGGCGAAGGCCGCAAGCCGGGCAAGTGGCAGATGACCCCGGGTGACGTGCTGGGCCTCAAGGGCTTCTTCGACGACATCCCCACCAGCGCCGGCAGCACCTCGCTGCTCGCCTGGAATCCGGTCACGCAGAAGGAAGCCTGGCGCAACCCCACCCCCGGCGCCACCGCCGGCGGCGTCATCGCCACGCACGGCGGCCTGGTGTTCCAGGGCCTGGCCGACGGCCGCTTCGTCGCCACCGACGCCGTCAGCGGCAAGGAACTGTGGAGCTACCAGATGGGCGTGGGCACCCAGGCCCCGCCGCTGACCTACAGCGTGGACGGCAAGCAGTACGTCACCATCCTCGCCGGCTGGGGCGGCGCGCCCGCGCTGCTGGGCTCGCTCAGCGCCCAGCACGGCTGGGTCGGCCGCCAGTACCCGCGCCGCATGCTGACCTTCGCGCTGGACGGCAACGCCACGCTGCCGCCCTCACCCCCGCCGCTGGCCAAGGTCGAGCCGCTGGCCGCTCCCGACTTCAAGATCGATCCGGTGCTGGCCGAGAAGGGCAAGCACGTCTACACCGGCTGCGTGATCTGCCACGGCACCGCCGCCGTCGCCGGCGGCTACGCCCCGGACCTGCGCGCCTCCCCGGTGCCGCTGTCGCACGACGCCCTCAAGGCCATCGTGCAGGGCGGCGCCCTGGAGTCCCGCGGCATGCCCAAGTTCGAGGAGTTCACCGACGAGGACATCACCGCGCTGCAGCACTACCTGCGCGAGCGTGCCAACTACAAGCCCAGCTTCTGGGAGCAGGTTAAGCAGGTGTTCGGCTTCCTGTGGCTGATGATCAAGATGAAGCTGCTGGCGATGGGCTGGTTCTGATCGCAGCCCTGCGATGACACGAGGGCGGCGATGCGAATCGCCGCCCTTTTTGTTGCGACCCTTGGTGCTAGGCGGCATGCTGCCGCCATGAATCCCCTGCAGGCACTATTGTTGTTCCTGTGTCGGCCCCGCAAGCGAGTGCTGAACCAGGCGCACAAACACTCGATCCACAATCGTCGAGAAGTAGAGGCTAGTCATTCATGTGGCTGTTTCTGCTGCCTGTCGATCTACTCTCCCACCGCCGTCAAGGACTGGACTGACTGGCCAGAGGGTACTAACGACGCCCAGGAAAGCGAGCATGACCTGACAGCGATCTGCCCGCGTTGCGGCACGGATGCCGTGATTGGCTCCGCTACCGGATACCCGATCACAGCGGAATTCCTGCGGCACATGAAGCATTTCCGGTTCAAGGGTCTTTAATGCAGTAGCGCGGGAAAGCGAAGCGCATCCCGCCTTTCGTAACGGTGGGATGCGCTTCGCTTTCCCTCAATAAAAACCTGCTCCGCCGGACCGCTCCGGAGAGATGGCGCGCGCCACGTGCCAGACCTGACCTAACGGCCAGCCGTTGTCTCCGCGGGCACCTCGTCCAGGCACGCCCGTTGCGCTGCGCGGGCTCCCCTGGTGGAGGGGCCCGGCGGGCAGCAATACCGTGTTGTTAATGAGCGCCGACAGCAGGCGGACCCGGGACTCGTTCGCGGATGCGCTAGCAGAGCCCTACTGGGTTAGCCCGGCAATCGTTCTACTGCGGGAGAGTTGGAGAGCGGAGGGGCATGGGCCGGGTGGGTGAGATCGATCCCGGTACGCCGTGGGCCTCGGTCGTTGCATGGCAACGTGAGGCCTGGCTCGATGTGAATAGGTTACGCCGGAGAAGGCGAAACTCATAACGGAGTTCCGTATTTCTTCATCTTCTGTGGGTTGGCTTGTACGCCAGACCAAGTCGTATCAAAGATGATGTCGTATCAAAGATGATCCGGAACTATATCCGCAGCCGATAGCGATGTGGTGTGCACTGCAACCCTATCTACTACCTCTTTCGTGTCGCCCAACGCCCAACGCCGTAGCTCAGGCGCGGATTTGCCGTAGCGAAGCGGAGGCAAATACGTCGCCTGGAGCGCCTGGTTGGGCCAAACGGCAACTGACGTGAACTCACAGTTTTGCCAACAGCAGCTTTAGCACCCATAGAACTCCAATGCCAATGGCAATGAAGACGGCAAAAGCGAATAGAAGCTTGATGTCCACTGGCCCTATTGCCGGCGGTGCAGGCATGCCAGGGCGAACGCCCGATATTGTGACTCCGCCAAAAACCGGTGAGACGCAGGCGACCATGACTGGATAAAGAACAACGAGACCGACGACGACAAAAAGAACAGGGCGCTTGAGTGCATGCCAAAGCAGAGCGGCGCCAATGCCAACCTGGAGAAGCGGTAGCGCCGCTGCGATGAATAAAGCGTTGCCTGCAATGAGATTGCTGCTCATGGATTTTGGCCCCAACGCCGCAGTTCAGGGCGCGCAGCCGCGAAGCGGCTGCGTCGACCCTGGAACTGCTTGTTAGACCGCACCGGCTTTCCTGAGCATTTCAAAATACCGCTGAGCGACTATCTTCCAGGCATTGCCTGTCTTCTTCATGAGGAAGGGGACTTCAATGGGTCCCATTAGGCCGACAAGAACGAGGGTATCTTGCTCCTCTGATCCGCCTACGAGTTCACCAGATGGCAGCAGAAAGCGCTCTTTGGGCCGGGCCCGAACAATGGGCATCTCGGCGCAGAGCGATAGGACTTGGTCCAGATCTCCCGGCGGAAGGTCGTTAGCTGCCGTGTACTCCTCACTTTTGACTGGGGTTGCCACGACCTCGTCTAGGGCCTGCGGCTTCTTGGCCAGCACATAAAACAAAAATGCCTTCGCAACCATCTCTGGATCGGTCTTTTGAGGGCGGCGCTCGTTTTGCTTCCGCATCGCCAGCCAGTACCTGACGTCGGCCTTCCAACCGTCCGGTGCGACCTCCATTGGAATGGCGAGGTTCACGCCCCTGAACTGTGTGAAATAGATGGCCTTTGTCCCCACGGTATATGGAGGCGCCGCCGGTTTCCCTTCGAACGATGGCCCCGACGTCTGCCTTAACCGCAGGCCATCGATGTCTTTTCTCAGTTTGCTCAGCTGTTCTTCAGTGAACTTCTGCGGTCCGATCAGTACCGCGCTTTCCGCAACCGGGATGATTCGCGTTTGGTAGTCCGCTGAGTCATTTGCGTAAAGGGCATACATGAACGCGCGCAGTGCCACCTCGGGGTCGTTTGCGGGGGCTTTGGATGAAGAGCCGGCCTGTTGCGTCGAGTTGGACTGCGCTACAGCGCATGCCGCTCCGAGCGCGAATGCCACGAAGACGCAGAGATTAACGATCAGTCTCACGATAATCCTCTCCTGTGCGGTCTAACGCCAAGCATCAGCCGCGGATTTGCCGCAGCGAAGCGAAGGCAAATACGTCGGCTGGATGCACTTGTTGGACCTATGCATAGTAGCCGGGCCTCCCGAGGCCGAGCGTAGCGAAGTGCTTGCCCTCTGGCCCTTCAATGTCAGGCCGCCACAACGCCACATCAAGGCCACGGCCAATAAAGGTGTACCCGCCATCGTTGCTTGTGAACGCCGCGGCTTTTTTTAGCCGCTCTATGAGCTGTTCGGCTGCCGTTGAGAATATGGACTCAGAGAAGCAGATGACCTCAATGCCGGCTTTGCCTGATACCTCAACGAACTCGACGATGCCAGCGGGGGTGTAAAAGACTTGAAATGCGCTCCGAAGCCACGCATCCGTTGGGTGAACTGAAGCCGAGGTCTTTTTGAACGACTTCTCCGGAGCGCCCATAGCCTTGTGTATATCGGAGCGCTCGGCTCCGATACGAACTGGACCGAGGCTCATGTGAGGAACTGCGCCAAAGCGTTTCATAGGTCCAACGCCTCAGCTAAAGCCGCGCGCGTCAGCGCGTCGGCTTGAAGCGCTCGTTGGGCCCGTCATAGACAACCCCAGAAGAAAAGTTGCTTTGATTGCGCCTGCGAGGCGCGAGCCAAGCGCACTAGCTCAGCAATAACCAAATGGGCGTCTGCCACAGGCCACTGCAACTCCTCGGACGCCGCCCAATCTGCTGCCGCAGAGCGAGCTTTCGGTTCGGATATTTCAGCAAGCGAAGTAACGAATGGCGGAGGAAACCGAAACAGCCATGACTCTTCGTGTTGGTGAAGGTTCTCGAACTTGTGCTTCTCGAAATCCCACTCCTCGCCATTGATGAGTGCCCATAGCGAGCCGAACTCAATGTCAGTGAGACCCTTCAACTGAACGCGCTCGAATGAATCCCCGGAGCTACCCTCGTAGCTGCCAGCCTGCATGGAGTCAGCCACAAAAACATCGGTAAGGATAGACATCTTTATCTCCTGCCTGCCCAACGCCGTAGCTCAGGCGCGGCCGCGCCGAAGGCGTGGACGTCGCACTGGAGGGCGTGGTTAGGAGCGCTTTTCTTTATGGTACTGGACATTTTTAGCGACCTGACTCGGTTCCACGTCATATCCGAGAGCCCTTGGCCCGCTCCAATTCACACCAACGAGAACGCCGTCATTTGAAAGGCCTGGGACCCAACGACTTTCAAACGTTGCCCACTCAAGCTCTACTGGTTCAAAACCAGAATATGCAGGCACAGAAGCGATGATCTTTTGGACCCGAGAAAGCGAAGACCAGAAAGGTTGTGCACGTTGACCATCTGGATTCTTGGGTGCCGGAAATCCGCCTGAATCCCTGATGGTCCAGAGGCGGCCGGATGCCGCGACATCTCTGTAAAAGATAGCGGCTTGTGATGCAGCCTGGCTCATCCTCTTTTGCTCCTAACGCCCTAGATTAAGCCGCGCGCCGAAGGCGCGTCGGCTTGAAGCAATGGTTGGGCCCTACGCACTTTACTGTTTGACCAATTTGGAGGCGCCACCATTTCTCGCGCGGCTGATGACGATAGCAACGAGGATTGGGACCCCTACTATGGGAAATACGTGAATCATAGCGGGATACGCTGACACGTACTTAAAGATGATTGCATTTAGTGCTGGTCGAATTATCCATAGGTATACATAAATCCAGCCCGCAAAACCTAAGATAAACGGAAGAGCTTTCGAAAGAGGGACAACCGCGACAGTTCCTTTTGTTTGGATCGTATTGGCAACTTGTGCGCGTGACTTGCCGCTCAACATCGCTTGGCGAATGCCTTGTTCCGCGCGTATTGCCTCGACTTTTGAAGAGTCACCGGCTTTCTCGGCCTTAGCTGCGGCCAGACTAAGTTCGTAGTCCGACAATTTTTCTAAACCAGACAAATGAATTCTCCCCTGTGCTTGTGAAAGGCCCAACGCCCTAGCTTAAGCCGCGCGGCGCAGCCGCGTCGGCTTGAAGCGCTCGTTGGGCACGCACTCGTAACTTGCGAACGACAATCTCCGCTCCTACAAGCGAAGAGACCGCAATGCCGATACTTATGGCCAATGGGGTGTAGAACGCACTGCCTAAGACTGAGATGCCTCCGATGCGCTCAAAGGCCGACGCTGAACCCAGCATTGCCCACAATGAACCCCGATTGACGATGCAGTCTCCGGGCCAGCAGTGCGCGGTTGGCCACGGAAGAAAAAACGAACAGAGGAGCAAGCCAGCTATGAGCGGGGCGCTACGAATGGCAGATAGCTGAAGGTTGCTCATTTCATACCTTTGAAGCCCAACGCCAAAAATTAACCCGCGGGCCCGCCGGAGGCGGGGCCGTCGGGTTGAATGCCTGGTTGGGCCAACTTTCCAAAAGACGACACGATGCGGCCAACTTTATTCGCCATTTGTGCAGTGTCATCTCCCCACATTGGCAGATAGATAACAAGCCGGCCATTGCGTTGTGGATGCATCAAGTTTGGGCTCGCAGTCACCCGCCGTAGGTGCTCAATAGCCGCTCGCTCACTGGGGCAAACATCGACTGACACCGGCAGCGGGAATCCTGCGATTTCCAGAGCTGCAGCAGACAGAACGGCGGAATGCCGAAAACCATGGCGAACAGAATATGGCCTGACGGCGACGCCATGATCAGCAAAGTGGGCAGACAGAGCCACAACTTCGGGGCCTAAAGGATCTATCGGCCTAAGGAAGGTTCTATAGATCCACTCGCTGCCTATCCCTAGTGCAACGAGCAAAACTGCGACGGCAGTAAATTTCATAAGGCCCAACGCACGGGTTCAGCCGCGGCCCCGCCGAAGGCGGGGACGTCGTGCTGGAACCACTTGTTGGACCACCGTTGCCACTAGATTGCCCGCCATGAAGGCACCTGCTCTGCGGGGAATAGGGTGACGAATGAGGCGCACGCTGGATCAAAGGCGACGCCAAGCGCCGGGCTGACGACGAAGCCGACACGCTCGAAAGTTTCGGGATCTCGGCGCTTTAGATGCTGGTCTAGCGCTGTGAACCGAACCAGTTCGGAGCCAAGCTCAAGGTCCGCTGCGTCTACTGTGACTTCGACAAGCGTGCCTGCAGAACCAAAACGGCAAACCATCATTGGGTAGTGAAACTCTAACCAGCCGTTTTTGGCAATGCTCTGCCGGCGTGGCTCGCCGAGCTTCGCAACGATGCTGGAGTTGGCTTCTCCAAATTGCACCATACCGACAGCCTCAAGCGGAATGATCTTCATGCGGTCCAACGCCCAGGCTCAGGGGCGGCCTCGCCGAAGGCGAGGACGTCCCACTGCAGCCTGTTGTTAGACCGATGCTCAATCATTGAGACACCTGGTCGCTGACCAAACGGCTTCAAACAGTTCCTGCGACATGATGATGACCTTGCCGTACTCAGGCTTTGAAGCCTCTTCTTCGTCCCACTGTCCTTCTGGGAGCACACCGTGGCGATCTGCCGCTCGGGCTGTTGTGTACCTCAGTGCAGTGCCGTCGGCGTTCATCTCGATGTGTCGAGTCCAATAGCCGTCATCTCCGATCTCGGAATAGGAAACGCACTCATCAAGGCCGAGGGTGTTCCCGCTAGAGGAATAGAGTCGATAGATCATGACTAGGTCTAACGCCAATTAGATTTCATTTTGACGCCTAAACCTGACGCCTAATTCAGGATGAAAGGGCGCAAGCCCTTGATGTATAAGAATCCACCGCTTGTTATGCATCATGGAGCCTTCGTGGAATATGCCAACCCCGCGCCGCGATTGATGGACCAGGTCCGGCAAAGGGTGCGTTCGCTTCACTATAGCTTGCGCACCGAGGAAGCCTATGTCCACTGGATTCGCCGTTTCATCCTGTTTCACCATAAACGACATCCACGTGAATTGGCGGCGCCAGAGGTGGAGCGCTTCCTGACTTACCTGGCAGTGGATCGAAAGGTTTCGGCCAGCACACAAAACCAGGCCCTTGCTGCGGTGCTGTTTCTCTATAGGCAGGTGCTCGGCACTGATCTGGAATGGCTGGAAAATGTCACACGGGCCAAGAAGTCTGAACGGATGCCGACCGTGCTGACTCGCATTGAAACCGAGCGTTTGCTGGAACGCTTGCCCGCGACACCCGCAGGCTTGGTTGCCAAGCTTTTATACGGTACCGGCATGCGCCTGCTCGAGGGTCTACGCTTACGCGTTAAAGACCTGGAAGTGGATGCCAGGCGGGTGATGGTGCGTGACGGCAAGGGCGGCAAGGACAGGATCACGGTTCTGCCCGAGAAGCTGGTTGCGCCGTTGCGTTTGCATTTGGCGATGCGGCGCGAGCTCTATGAAAGCGATCTGGCGCTGGACCAAGCAGAAGTCTGGATGCCCGACGCGCTCGCCGTGAAGTATCCGGCCGCTGCGAAACAGTGGCCCTGGCAATATGTCTTCGCTGCCGAGGGATTCTCCCATGATCCGCGCGATGGACGCCGACGCCGGCACCATCTGAGCGAGCAAATGGTCCAGCGGGCTGTGAAGCGGGCGGCGGCGGATGCCTGCATCCACAAGCCCGTTTCGCCGCATGTGCTTCGTCATTCGTTTGCTACACATCTGCTGGAATCGGGATACGACATCAGGACCGTTCAGGAGTTATTGGGTCACGCGGATGTGAGTACGACGATGATTTACACTCATGTCCTGAACCGAGGCCCCCGTGGCGTGGTGAGCCCGCTGGATGCGATGTAAGCAATGGAGGCTGCGGATGTGAGGGATGTGCCTCACCCTTGCACATCTTCGGGAAGGGACTGCTTTGCGGGCTACTCGGAAGAATGGCCAAAAGCCGTAAGATGTATACCTGCTTTAGCCTGCCGGCACGCTATTCCCTCGCGGGAGCAAGGCTTGGCAGGGTGATGTGCTCAACCTCCTCCTTTAGAGATATGCGCAAGGAATACGGCGCCGCCCTCCGCGAACTCTTCGCCGCCCGCATCAAGGCCGAGCTTCCGTCCTGGCGTGAAATCCCCGTGCCCAAGACCTGGTTCTTCCCTGGCGAGCGCCTGTACGTCCGCGACGATCATCCGGCAGCCTGGCAGGTCATCGTGCTGCAGCCGGACATGAAGGACCATGACGCTTTCGACATCCAGATTGGCTGGTCGCGCCTGAAGCGGGTGCCGGAGCTGTCGATGCGCCCGAGCATGGAGGCGCCGGACAGCCCCGAGGCCCTGGCACGCGAAGAATATGTCTGTCGCCTGAGCAGCCTGATGCCGGCACGCGATCAGCCGGCGCCCGGATGGATTCTCGACCCGCGTAGCTATTCCACCGACTTCAACCAGGTCATGGCGGCGATGAACGAGCGGCAGGTCAAGCTGACCAAAGAGCAGGCGCGTGCCGCGATGATGCCTTTCTTGGACGATGCCTTTGCCGTGCTGGGCGGGCGGGGATTGCCCTGGCTGGAAGGCCGGCTGGCGCTGATGACGGGCGCTTGAGTGTTCATCCAACTCCCTCTCCCCGCAGGCGGGGAGAGGGAGTGGAGGGCTTGCTTAATTGCGGCTCTCGCTCCGCGCCCTGAACTCCCCCGGCGATGCCCCGTTCCACACCCGGAACGCCCGCGCGAAGTTCGCCAGTGAGCTATAGCCCAACTGCTGCGCGATATCCGTGAGCGTCAGTCGCGGGTCTTCCAGCAGGCGCAGGCTGTCGCGCTGCCGGGCTTCGGCCAGCAGCTCGCGGAAGCCGCTGCCGCGCTTTTCCAGCTGCCGGTTCAGGGTGCGCGTAGAGGTATGCAGCCGCTCCGCCACCTGTTCCAGCGTGGGATAGCGGGCGCCGTCGTTGACCAGCACCGCGCGCACCTGGTTGACCAGGTCGCGGTTGCGGCTGAGCAGGGACAGCTCGCGTTCGCACTCGCGCTCGGCCAGCAGGGCGGAGACCTGGTCGGCGGTGCGCAGCGGCATGTCCAGATAGGCCGCCGGCACGCGGATCTGGGTGCGTGAGGTGGAGAAGCGTGCCCGCGGCAGGCGGTCGCGGTAGCGGGCGTGGTACTCCGGCTCCGGGTAGTCGAACAGCAGCTCGATCTCCGGGTCGGGCACCGGCAGCAGCTGCTGGGCGATGGAATACATGCTCACCACCAGCTGCTCGCAGGAGAAGCGCCGCAGGCTGCCGTGGGCGATGGCCTCCTGGCCCTCCATCACGGCGTGGTCACCGTCCTCGTAGAAGCGCAGCTGCCAGGCCGGCATGCGCAGCGTGGCGCCGAAGCGCTGGGCGAACGTGAGCATGTCGCGGAAGCGGGCCTGGCTCATCAGGCCGTAGCCGAGGATGCCATGGGTGGTCAGCGTGGACCGCAGGCCGAACTCATAGCCCAGCGCGGGCTCACCGGTGTGCTTCAGGGCGCGGATGCAGAGGCGGGCGTAGTCGGCGAGCAGGCTGACGCGTGCGTCCGGCTTCTGCAGCATCTCGGGGGTGATGGCCAGGCCGTCCAGCAGGGTCTCCCGGTGCACGCCATGGTCGGCAGCGATGTCCAGCATCAGCAGCACGTAGCTGACGGGGACGGTGGGGACGATCAGGTCGTTGGCTCGCATACCCGCGGATTCTAGGTGTGGCGAGAAATGAATGCGAGATTGTCCGGAGATGAGAAGCGGGCCGGGGCCCGTCGGGCCGACAATGCGCCCCTACAACATCGACAGGGCCGCGGCCGCGCCGCAGGCCCCCTGTGCCCGAGGAGAGTCACCTTGCTGAAGAATGCCGCCACTGCCCTGGCCGCGGCCGGGACCCTGCTGCTTGCGTCCTGCGGATCGAGCACCGCCCCCAACGGCGGCGGGGGCCGCAGCGTGGTGGACGCCGCCCCCTGCGCCCGCTCCACCGCGCCCGAGGCCCAGGGCATGCCCAGCACCGAGCGCATCTACGGCTGGATCGTGGACCTGGTCGGCATCGGCTATCGCCGCACCGGCACGCCGGAAGGCGAAAAGGCGGCGGCCTACGTGAAGTGCCAGTTCGAGTCCCTGGGCCTGCAGGACGTCCACTACGAGACCGCCACCTCCTGGAACTGGAGCGCCACCCGCTCCAGCCTGAAGGTCAATGGCGAGGCGGTGGATAGCTTCCCGGTGGCGCACACCTACGTGACCCTGGACCAGCCCTCGGTGTTCTCCACCGGCCCCAACGGGCTCACGGCGGAGATCGTGGACGTGGGCTCTGGCGCACCGCTGAAGTCGGTCAAGGGCAAGATCGTGATGTTCGATCTCAAGTTCCTGATGCCGCCAGCCTTGCTGGCGCTGCAGATCGAGTTCCTGTGGGATCCGGGCCTGACCACGCTGGAGCCGACGCTGGTGATCGGCAACCCCTTCATCACCTCCTACACCAGCGCGGTGGAGAAGGCGATGGAGGGCGGTGCGGTGGGCTTCATCGGCGTGCTCAGCGACTATTTCGACTCCAACCAGTACTACAACGAGTTCTACCGCCGCACGCAGGTGACGATTCCCGGCGTGTGGGTCACCAAGAAGGAAGGCGCGCGCATCCGCGAGATGATGGGTAGCGGCAACCGCAGCGCCAATATGGTCATGGAAGGCTTCCGCAAGGAGGCTACCGGCCGCGCGGTGATCGGCTTCCTGCCCGGCAAGAGCAAGGACACGATCATGGTGCAGTCGCACCACGACTCGGTGTTCTACGGCGCGGTGGAAGACGGCAGCGGCACCGCCGCGGTGCTGGCGCAGGCGCAGTACTACGCCTCGCAGCCGGCCGAGTCGCGCCAGAAGACCCTGATGTTCACCACCTTCGACACGCACTTCACCGGCTACCAGGTACACCGTGAATTCACCCGCAAGTACATCATCGACAAGGAGACGCCCTACAACATCGTCGCCAACGTCACGCTGGAGCACATCGGCAAGCAGGGCATCAAGGGCGCGGACGACAAGCTCGAGATCACCGACAAGCCGGAGCTGCGCGCCATCATCGAGAACATGGGGCCCACGCTGAAGCTCAGCATGATCAACTCGGTGATCCGCCATGACCTGCGGCGCACGGCGCTGATCTCTGCCCACCTGCTGTGCCCGCTGGGCGGGCTGCCCACCGACGCCAGCTTCGTCTGCTCCGCCGGCGTGCCCACGGCCAGCCTGATCGCGGGGCCGAACTACCTCTACGACGCGGCCGATACGCTGGACAAGGTGGCCAAGGACGACCTGGTGCCGGTGACCAAGGTCTTCATCGACCTGATCGACGCGATCGACTCCACCCCCACCGCGCTGATCGGCCTGCCGCTGAAGTCGCCTCTGTACGAGAGCGGCTCGCAGGATTGAAGACGACCCTGGCTTGCGCGGCCACGGCTTGCACGGTCCTGGCGCCCTGGCTCTAATGCGAAGGTGCCCATGACGGGGCGCCTTCGCCGCCAGGGCCGGGAGACCCATGCGCTACCAGGGCCGCATCACCGAGTGGAACGACGCCAAGGGCTTCGGCTATATCGAATGGCATGGCGCGAGCGACAAGCTGTTCCTGCACATCAGCGCCTTTGCCGACCGCAGCCGCCGACCGCGCCTGGGTGACATCGTCACCTACGAGGCCGAGCGCGATCCGCAGGGCCGTCACCGCGCCATCCATGTCGCTTTTCCGGCCAGCGCGACGCGCGCACAGGAATCTCCCTCCCGGGCCGCCCACCGCGAACGGCGCCGGGCCGGGGGTGGCTGGCTGGGTGGCGTGATCATCGCCTCCATCTTCGCTGGCGGCCTGCACCTGTACTCCCGCCACCAGGAAAGCCGGGCAGAGGCCATCATCGAGCCGGCGCAATCCTTCGTGAAGCCGGCAAGAGAGTCGCGGTTCAGTTGCCAGGGCAAGGTCCATTGCTCCGAGATGAGCTCCTGCGCGGAGGCCCGGTTCTACGCGGCCAACTGCCCGGGTGTGAGGATCGACGGCGATGGTGACGGCCGGCCCTGCGAAGACCAGTGCGGGCACTGATCCGGCCGGCGCCGCGGCATTCAGAATCGGTTCAGCGGCTCCGGTAATCCTTGAGCTTCCAAGGACGGAGACCGGGCATGGCGGGAAATGCGGGGCGGGGGCTGCTTACCCGGAAGGCTGGTATCGTGCCGGAACCACAGCCTCCGGAGGGTCAGGCGACGCCATGACCGGTACCTACGATCCAGCCCTAGTCGCCCTCTCCCTGCTGGTGGCCATGCTGGCGTCCTATGCCGCCCTGAGCCTGGCCGCACGCGTGACCGAAAGCCGGGAGGGCGCCACGCTGGGCTGGATCGTCGGCGGGGCCCTGGCCATGGGCGCGGGCATCTGGACCATGCATTTCATCGGCATGCTGGCCTTCAGCCTGCCGATCGCCATGGCCTTCGAGTTCAAGCTCACGGCCATTTCCATGGCCTACGCCGTGGTGGCCTCGGCCATCGCCCTGACCATCACCAGCCGCCCGCAGCTGCGCCTGAGCTACCTGCTCGGCGGCGGCCTGGTGATGGGCTCCGGCATCTGCGCCATGCATTACACCGGCATGGCGGCCATGCGCATGTCGCCGCCGATCCGCTACGACACAGGCCTGTTCCTGGCCTCGTTCGCCATCGCGGTGGCGGCCTCGGTGGTGGCGCTGTGGCTGGCTTTCAACCTGCGGTCGCGGACCGAAGGCACGGTGATCAAGCGCCTGGCGGCCTCCGCCATCATGGGCGTGGCCATCGCCGGCATGCACTACACGGGCATGCACGCCGCGCAGTTCTCGCCCGGCGCCATGTGCCTGGCCGGCGGGCCCTACGCGCTGCAGGGCGACTCGCTGGCCTTCGTCATCGCCGGCGTGGTGGTCGGCCTGCTGGTGCTGGCCCTGATCGCTTCCACCGTCGATGCGCGGCGGTCGCAGCGCCGCGCCGCGATGATCGCCCGCCTGGAGCAGACGAACGAGGACCTGCAGCACCAGGTCGAGGCACGCGAGCAGGCCCAGGCCGCGCTGAGCGAGAGCCTGGCCGAGCAGCAGCGGCTGGCCGAGGTGCTGCAGACCCGCAGCGCCGAACTGGAGCGGTCGAACCGCGAGCTGGAGCAGTTTGCCTACGTGGCCTCGCACGACCTGCAGGCGCCGCTGCGCACCGTCAACGGCTTCGTGCAGTTGCTGGAGCGCAAGCTGCCGCAGGCCGAGGGCGAGGTGCGCGAGTACCTGAGCTTCATCTCCGAGGCCTCCAACCAGATGCGCGAGCTGATCCGCGCCTTGCTGGAGCTGTCGCGCGTGGGGCAGAACGGCGTGCATGCCACGGATTTCCAGCTACGCGAGGCGGTGGATGCCGCGCGCCTGGCGATGAAGGCGCTGATCGAGGAACGCGGCGCGGTGATCGAGACCGGCGAACTGCCCGAGGTGCATGCCGACCGCCCGCTGCTCACGCAGCTGCTGCAGAACCTGATCAACAACGCCATCAAGTTCCAGCCGCAGTCCCGACCGCTGGTACGCATCGGTGCCTCGCCCGTGCCGGGGGAGTGGGTCGTGTCCGTGGAGGACCAGGGCATCGGCATCGAAGAGATGCACCAGAAGCGCATCTTCCAGATCTTCCAGCGCCTGCACACTTCGGACCGCTTCGAGGGCAACGGCATCGGCCTGGCCATCTGCGAGAAGATCGTGCACCTGCACGGCGGCCGCATCTGGGTTTCGTCCGAGACCGGAAAGGGTGCCACCTTCTCCTTCACGCTGCCGCGCCGCGAGGCCGAGCAGCCGGCGGAGCCGCTGGAAGCTGCCTAGCGAGCCTCTGAAGAAGACCGTTCGTTCTGAAGCCCTGAGCCTGTCGAAGGATCGAAGCATGGGGCGGATTACCCGCCAGGTCCGTCAATCAGTTGCCGCCCACCCTTCGACAGGCTCAGGGCGAACGGCAACTAAATCAGAGCTGCCTTAGGCCTTGTCTCCGGCTGCAAGCGGTCTTCTCCTCGCGGCACGCGCCGGGCTGAACCCCGCCGTCCGCATGCTATTGTGGCTCCCATAACGAGACGGCCGTCCAGCGCCGCGAGTCCTACAGAGGAGAGTGCCAGCATGTACAGCCCCCCGCGTGCGCGGTATCGCGCCTGCCGTTGCCGCGTCCCGCATCCGCGTGCAGGCGGCTGGCCGACGCCCCAGGGTTGAACATGGTCGCGCGCCGTTCCCTGGTCATCGCGGTGGTGCTGGTGCTTGCCGGCCTGGCCACGCTGGCGGTGCAGCAGCAACTGGCGCTGCGATCCACGCGGGCGGAGCTGGCCGCGGTGGCGGGCAGCCCCATCGATGTCGGCTTTGCCCAATCCATGAGCCTGCACCACCAGCAGGCCATCGCCATGTCCAAGTTCATGCTGGACGGGCGCCCCACCGGCCTGGGCCGGCTGGCGCAGACCATCGCCGACGCGCAGATCGCCGAGCTGGGGCAGATGTACGGCTGGCTGCGCCTGTGGAACCAGCCCTTCGTGCCGCCCACGCGCGGCATGGACTGGATGCTGCTCGGCAGCGAGCCGCCCGACGCGGCGCTGAGCAAGTACCTGCTGGATTGCAGCCGCTCGCCCACCGGCATGACCGGCCTGGCCACGCCGGACCAGATCAACCGCCTGCGCCAGCTCGAGGGCACCGAGCGTGACCGGCATTTCCTCACGCTGATGCTGGCGCACCACGAGGGCGGGGTGCCCATGGCGCGCTTCGCCGCGGACAACGGCCGCGTGGCGGCGGTGCGCGAGCTGGCGGCCCGCGTGGTGATGGAGCAGTCGCGCGAGATCGACATGATCCAGCGGATGCTGGCGATCCTGGCGCAGCAGGCCGCGGACGGCGGCACTCCCGCAAGCGGCGCATCGAAGTAGAGCATCGAAACAACGCATTGAAACAACGGGCCGCCGGCACGGCGGTGCATGGAGACGCAACATGGCAGTGAAATCCCCCCCGATCCCCCTCCTGATCCCGGCGATGCTGGTGGCGCTGTCCGCCGGCCTGTCCGCCTGCGGCTCCAGCAGCTCGGTGGCGGAGGCTCCGCTGGAAGGCGCCACTCCCAAGGCCACCTGCGGCGCCGGCTCCCTGCCGGAGAGCGGCATGCAGGGACGGGTGACCCAGGCCGAGCACGATAGCGGCCGCGCGGCGCAGGGCTATACCTGCAATACCGAACTGGTGGGCACCTATATCGTCCCCAACGCCATCGGCACCGTGGGCGGCTTCAAGGTGGAGCGCTACATCGACAAGTCCGGTCGCGAATGCGCCTACTACGACAGCACGCTGCTGTTTCCCACCAACATCCTCGACGCCAATGTCGGCGTGAACGTGCTGGACATGAGCGACCCCGCCAAGCCCGTGCTGACGGCGCGGCTGATCAGCCTGGCCATGCTGTCGCCGCACGAATCGCTGGTGGTCTCGCAGGAGGCCGGCGTGCTGGCGGCGGTGATGGGCAACCCGCTGGCCTATCCGGGCATCGTGGACGTCTACGACATCGCCGAGGACTGCCGCAGCCCCAAGCTGCGCGCCTCCGCGCCGGTGGGCGTGCTGGGCCATGAGAGTGGCATGTCGCCCGACGGCAAGACTTTCTTCTCCGCCACGCCGATGATCCCCACGCTGACCGCGGTGGACATCTCCAACCCCTCGCTGCCGCTGCCGATCTGGAGCGGCGGCTACAGCTCGCACGGCCTGTCGATCAGCGACGACGGCAACCGCGCCTATCTCGCCTACGGCCAGAACAGCGGCGTGGTGATCCTGGACATCTCAGAGATCCAGGCGCGCAAGTCCAACCCCAAGGTGCGCGAGATCAGCCGCCTGGACTGGGACAACCGCAGCATCCCGCAGAACGCCATCCCGTTCACGCGCAACGGCAAGCCCTACCTGCTGGAGATCGACGAGTACTCCACCAACAACCCCGGCAGCCTGGGCGTGGCCCTGCATGGCCGCTACGTGGGCGCCGGACGCATCATCGACATCGGTGACGAGACCGCGCCGAAGATCGTCTCCAACCTGCGCCTGGAAGTGCACGAGCCGGAGAACCGCGACGCCATCGCCAAGGACCCGGGGGCCATGAATCCCATCGGCGGCTATGCCGGGCACTACTGCAACATCCCCACGCGCGTGAACCCGGATATCGCCGCCTGCAGCATGATCCTGTCGGGCCTGCGCATCTTCGACATCCGCGATCCGACCCGCCCGCGCGAGGTCGCCTACTACAACGCCCCGATCCAGCCGCGCATCATCACCGTGCCGGCGCCGGCCAGTAACTGGGCCATGTCCAGCCCGTCCTTCGTGCCCGAGCGCAAGGAAATCTGGTACACCGACGGCTTCAGCGGCTTCTACGCCATCCGCGTTACCAACGGCGTCTGGTAGGCGCATGAGGGGCGCCGTTGGGGCGGATTTACCGCCCCCGGCGCCCCTCTTTTCATCCGGCTGCCATCTTCGGCGGCAAGACTGACCCCTTCACTTTTCAGCCTGGGGTCGTTGCATGCCGCCGTTCACGCGCCGCGCTTTCGTTGTCGCGACGGGCGCGACACTGGTCAGCCTGCTCTCCGGCTGCGGCAACAGCGACGAACGCCAGGATGGCGACGGCGCGCTCGACGCGGCGGACTTCACCCATGGCGTCGCCAGCGGCGATCCGCTGCCCGACGCTGTCATGCTGTGGACCCGCGCCGTGCCCGCCGGCGAGGCCGCCCGCAGCGCACGCCTGCGCTACGTCGTGGCGCGCGACCCGAGCCTGACGCAGGTGGTGCTGCGCGGCAGCGTCAGCAGCAGCGCCGAGCGCGACTGGACCGTGAAGCTCGACCTGCGTGACCTGGCGCCCGACACCGCGTACTACTACCGCTTCGAATCCGCCAGCGCCCGCTCGCCGGTGGGCCGCGCGCGCACCGCGCCGCTGGGCGGCGTGTCGCGCCTGCGCCTGGCCTTCGTCACCTGCTCCAACTACGTCGCCGGCTACTTCCACGCCTACCGCCGCGTGGCCGAGCGCAGTGACCTGCACGCCGTGGTGCACCTGGGCGACTACATCTACGAGAACGGCAGCCAGGACCAGGTGCGGCCGCACCAGCCGGCAAACGAGCTGGTGAGCCTGGCCGACTATCGCCAGCGCTATGCCCAGTATCGCGCCGACGAGGACCTGCAGGAACTGCACCGCCAGCACCCCGTGATCTGGATCTGGGACGACCACGAGGTGGCCAACAACGCCTGGAAGGACAACGCCGACGCCCACGACGCGGAAACCGAGGGCAGCTATGCCGAGCGCCGCCATGCCGCCATGCAGGCGGCCTTCGAGTGGATGCCGATCCGCGCGCCGGATGCGGCGGACCCTTCGCGCGTCTGGCGCGGCTTCCGCTTCGGCGACCTGGCCGACCTGACCATGGTCGATGCGCGCCACCACGGGCGCGACGAGCCGCTGCCGCCCAACAGCCTGTTCGGCGACGCCGTGCCGGTGTTCACCCAGAGCGGCGACTTCGCCGACCCCGCGCGGCACATCCTGGGGCCGACCCAGGAGGCCTGGCTGGGCGGGCAGCTCGCCGCCAACACCGCGCGCTGGCAGCTGATCGGCAACCAGGTGTACTTCTCGCCGCTGAAGCTGCTCGGCGCGCCGCGCGCGCTGGGCGGCGGCGGGCTGTACCTGTCCAACGACAAGTGGGACGGCTACGACCCGGCACGCTCGCGCGTGGTCGAGATGATCCGCGCCCGCAGCGGCGGCAACGTGGTGATCCTGACCGGCGACGCCCACGAGGCCTATGCCTTCGAGGTGACCGACGATCCCAACGGCCTGGGCTACCAGCCGCTGAGCGGGCAGGGTGCGGTGGCGGTAGAGTTCGTCGCTACCTCCATCACCTCGCGTGGCGACCTGCCGGCCGGCAACGGCCCCACCGCGCTGTTCGCGCAACTCGCCGCCAATGCCGAGCAACTGCTGCGGCTGACCAACCCGCACCTGAAGTACTACCAGAACACGCTCAACGGCTACCTGCTGCTGGACCTCACGCCGGAGCGCCTGCAGGCCGAGTTCTGGATGGTGCCGCGCGTCACCGAGCGCGATGACGATCAGGCGCTGAGCCAGGCCTTCACGGTGCAGAGCGGCAGCAATCACCTGGTGGCGGTGCGTGAGGCGACCGGTCCCATCGACGGCGGGCCGGCTGCGGCGCCCTGAGGTGGGCTGTTCGCGGCGGACTCCCCCCTCACCCTGGCCCTCTCCCCGCCTGCGGGGAGAGGGGATGCGCCGATGACTTGAAATTCATGGGCAGGGGCACTATCTCTACAGGACACGGCAAGTAGAGAGAGCCATGGCCACCGGTTGGGCGCGCGAGGGTGCGGTGCAGGAGCAGATCGATGCCACGGTCTCGGATGCCATTGCCCGTGCCCGCAGCGGCCTGTCCGCCGGTCCCAGCCTGAGCCACTGTGCAGAATGCGAGGCCGAGATCCCCGAGGGCCGCCGCCTGGCGATTCCCGGGGTGCGGCTCTGCGTGGACTGCCAGGAGGCGCAGGACCGCCAATCCGGCACATTCAGCGGCTACAACCGGCGCGGCAGCAAGGACAGCCAGTTGCGCTGAAGCGATAGCAACAGCCTGTCAATTTCCCCCCGGGCCGGTGACAATCGGCCCATAACGATTGGGGGAGAACCAATGAACAAGGCCTCACGCTTCGGCTTGGCTGCCATGCTGGCCACGGCAGTGCTGCCGCTGGTGGCGACCGCGCAGGCCGACGCGCCCGCGGACACGCGTCCCAATTTCGT
Organism: Solimonas sp.; assembly: GCA_030149365.1. Lineage (GTDB taxonomy): Bacteria > Pseudomonadota > Gammaproteobacteria > Nevskiales > Nevskiaceae > Solimonas_A. Next base: position 105,251 of record JASBRP010000017.1, on the reverse strand, counting down.
GCTGATGCTGATCGACGATGCCGGCTTCAGCGATCTCGGCGCCTATGGCGGTGAGGCGCGCACGCCCAACATCGACGCGCTCGCGGCGCGCGGCGCGGTCTTCACGCAGTACCACAGCTCGCCGTTGTGCTCACCCTCGCGCGCGATGCTGCTGACTGGCGTGGACAACCACCGCACCGGCTTCGCCACCATCCCGGAGACGCTGCCGGTGGAGCAGCAGGGGCGGCCGGGCTACCGCATGCGCTTCGAGCCCGGCGTGGAGACCCTGGCCACGCGCCTGAAGGCGGAGGGCTATCGCAGCTACATGACCGGCAAGTGGCACCTGGGCCATGGGCCGGGCGAGCTGCCGGACTCGCATGGTTTCGACCGCTCCTTCGTGCTCGACGCCTCGGGCGCGGACAACTGGGAGCAGAAGCCCTACATGCCGTACTACACCAGCGCCGACTGGTTCGAGGACGGCAAGCCGGCGACCCTGCCGGAGGATTTCTACTCCTCCAGGTTCCTCATCGACCAGATGATCGGCTACCTGGACAAGGACCAGCAGCGCCGCGAGCCCTTCCTGGCGTACATCGCCTTCCAGGCGGTGCATATCCCGGTGCAGGCGCCACGCGAGCTCACCGCCGGCTATGCCGGGGTCTACGACGGCGGCTGGGGCGTGATCCGCGAGCAGCGCTGGCGCCGTGCGCAGGAGCGCGGCCTGATCCCGCAGGGCGCGCCGCTGGCACCGGTGCACGAGAAGCTGCGCAGCTGGGAATCGCTGGACGCCGACGAGCGCGCGATCTACGCCAGGAGCATGCAGGTGCATGCGGGCATGATCGAGGCGATGGACCAGCACATCGGCCGCCTGGTGGAATACCTCAAGGCGCGCGGGCAGTTCGAGAACACCATCTTCCTGCTGACCTCGGACAACGGCCCGGAGCCGAGCAACCCGGTGGCGCAGACCGGCTTCAAGACCTGGATGTCGCGCCATGGCTATACCCATGAGCTGGAGAACCTCGGCGAGAAGGGCAGCATGGTGTTCATCGGCCCGGAATGGGCCAATGCCACGGCCTCGCCGGGCAACTTGTTCAAGTTCCACTCCTCGGAAGGCGGCATGCGCGTGCCGCTGATCGCGGCGGGCCCCGGTATCGCGGCGGGCCAGCGCGTGATCGGCACCAGCTTCGTCACCGACGTGGCACCGACCATCTACGACTATGCCCGCGTGGAACCCTCCCGCTGGAACGGCCCGGTGCCGATGAGCGGGCGCAGCCTCAAGCCCGCGCTCAGCGGCGCCGCGCCGCGGGTCTACGCGGCCGAGGAGCCGGTGGGCATGGAGGTGGGTGGCAACGCCGCGCTGTTCAAGGGCGACTACAAGATCACCCGGATCACGCTGCCCTGGGGTGATGCGAAGTGGCGCCTCTACAACCTCGCCACCGACCCCGGCGAGGTGCAGGACCTGAGTGCGCAGGAGCCGCAGCGCTTCCAGGCCATGCTGGCCGACTACGCCGCCTACGAGAAGGACGTGGGCGTGCTGAAGCTGCCGGACGACTTCAACCCGCACAAGCAGGTGAAGATCAACGCCATCAAGAAGCAGCTGCATCACTACCGTTTCGTGCTGGGCGGCGCGGCGATCGTGCTGGTGTCGCTGCTGCTGATGTGGCTGCGCCGGCGCCTGCCGGCCTGAGGAGACGCTTCAGCCCAGCAGGACCAGCAGCGCCAACAGCACCAGCAGGCCGCCCATGGCACGGTCGATCTGCCAGGCGCGTGCCTGCAGCTTGGCCCGTATCCGCGGATGGCCGAGGCCGAGCGCCACCAGGCTGAACCAGGCGCCGGTGCTCAGCACGATCCAGGTGCCCAGCAGCAGCCGCAGTCCGGGCGAGGTGCTGCTGGTGAGCACGGCCGAGAACAGCGCGACGAAGAACAGCGCGGCCTTGGGGTTCAGCAGATTGGTGGTGACACCGATCCAGAAGCTGCGCCGTGCCGGCGGTGCGACGACGGTGGCATCGTCCGGGCCCGCGGGCCTGGAGCGCAGGGCCGACCAGCCCATGACCAGCAGGAAGGCCGCGCCGCCGTAGCGCAGCCATTCGAGGATCCGGGGCGCCTGCTCCAGCAGCCAGGCCAGCCCCAGCAGGCCCCAGCAGACGTGGAAGACGATGCCGCTGGCGATGCCCCAGGCGGTCCAGAGGCCGGCGGCGCGGCCGTGCTGCAGGGTCTGCCGCGACACGATCACGAAGTCGGGCCCCGGTGACATCACCGCCAGCAGGTGCGCCAGCGCAACGGCGCCGAAGATGGCCAGGGGAGACATGCGGGTTCAGCCCTTGGGGGTGCGCCGGGAGGTTTGCCGCAGTTGCCGCGGGCTGACGCCGAAGCGCTTCTTCACGGCGGTGGTGAGGCTGGAGGAATGCTCGTAGCCGACCTCGAGCGCGACCTCGGTGATCGACACGCCACCCTCGCGCAGCATCTGCAGGGCCTTCTGCAGGTGCAGCTCGCGTGCGTATTCGTGGATCGTCAGGCCGTACTCGGCCTGGAATCCGGCGCAGAGCTTGTTGCGGTTGAGCCCGACGCGGCGCGCCAGCGCGGCGAGGCCGGGTGGCGCGGAGAAGCTGTCGTCGATCAGCTTGCGGGCGAGTGCCAGCTGCTCGCGATCGTGGTGGGTCAGGCGCAGCGACTCCGCGGTGGCGGCGGCACCCTGCGGCTCCTGCATGGCGGCGATCAGCAGGCACAGCGTTTCCCGGGCCTTGGATTCCAGGTAGCGGTCCAGCAGCGGCCCGGAGAACCCGCATTCGAGGATGTCGGTGGCGATGCTGGCCAGGGCCGGCGTCAGCGGGATGTTGGCGAACTGCACTTTGCGCGCCTCGCCGGCTTCCAGGGTCCGCAGCAGCTCCGGCAAGGTCGACAGGTCGAAGCCCCAGTCCTCGGTCAGGGTGCCGCGCGGCAGGATCAGGTTGACCTGGCGGAAGGGTTGCGACTGCAGGCTGACACCGACGAACTCGACGCCCTTGGGCTGCACGATCACCATGGCGGAAGGCGCGATGATGTCGGTGGTCTCACCGGAGTCGAGCTTCATCTGCATGTCACCGCTCAGTCCCAGGCGGATGCGCAGGCAGTCGCGCTCGGAGGTGGCGATGGCCTCTTGCGTCAGCCGCACGGTGAAAACGCTGCGGAACACCCGCAGCCCTGCCGAGGGCAGGGACAGCTCCATGAAGCCGGTGGTGCCGGCACCCGGCAGTTCGAAGCGGAGGCCGAAGCCGGTGCGGCGGACATGCCGGTCGGTGAGCTGCTGCAACTCCTCGGCGCTGGGACGCACCAGGGCCGTCAGGGCCTGCTTCAGCAGCAGGGTCGGCGGCACCTCGGGGCTCTTCCTGTGGCTGCTCATGGCCCAAGCCTAGCCGGATTCATCCGGCGGGGGAACCGCGCGGGACCCGCGCCAAAAACTGCGTGACGCCAGAAAAAGTCTTGATGGCGGCCATGGCCTAGTGTGCGGCATGGACATGAAAACCGATGGGGCCCCGGCCCAGCTTGAAAGCCTGGCCCGGGACTACTGGAACTTCCGTCTCGACGAAGAGCCGATGCTCGGCATCGACCACGGCCACGAGCCCTCGCGCCGGCTGATGTTCCGCGAGTCCGCCGAGGACTACGCGCGCCGTGACCGAGCCCACGCCGGGTTCCTGGCGCGCCTGGAGGCCATCGACCTGCACGCCCTCTCCGGGCAGGACGCGCTGAGCGCTGCCCTGCTGCGGCGGGAACTGTCCGAGGCCCGCGAGCGCTACCGGCTGGAGGAGCACCTGCGGCCCCTGCTGTTTCCCTTCGGGGCGGAGGCTCTGGTGGGCTACAGCATCAACAAGACCGTGCTGCAGGGCGGTGCGGACGCCGAGGACTACTTCGCGCGCCTGGCCACGGTGCCGCAGCACCTGGCCGATTGCCGCGCCCGCCTGGCGGCCGGCCTGGCGCGGGGCCACCGCCTGCCGGCGATCCTGCTGCCGCGCGTGCTGGCCAACGTCGAAAGCTATCTCGGCGGTACGGTGGAGGATTCCATCTGGTACAAGCCGTTGCGCCGCAGCCCGGCGCCATTGGATGCAGCGCTGATCGAGCGCGGCCGTGCCCTGATCGCCGATGCCCTGGTGCCCGCCTACCAGGCCCATGTCGCCGGGCTGCGCGCGCTGTTCGCGCAGCAGTGTCGCGACAGCCTGGCCTGCACCGATGCGCCGGATGGCGCGGGCTACTACCGATTCATCGCGGCGCACTACACCACGGTCGATACGCTGCCCGAGGACATCCATCGCCTGGGCCTGGCCGAGGTGGACCGCATCGCGGCCGAGATCGAGGCCACGGCGGCGGAGGCGGGCTACGCCGGTGACGTGGCGGGCTTCCGCCAGCGCTTGGCCAGCGATCCCGCCTTCCTGGCCGGCTCTGGCGAAGAGTTGCTGGAGCACGTCGTGGTGCTGGCCAAGCGCATCGACCGGCGCATCCCGGAGTTCTTCTCCTGGATTCCGCGCATGACCTATGGTGTGGAGAGCATCCCGGCCGCGCTGTCGCAGAACGCGCCGCCGGCCTATGCCCAGCCCAACCCCGCAGACGGCTCCAGTGCCGGCATCTTCTGGGTCAGCAGCCTGCCGGAACGCTGCCCGACCTACATGCACGTGCCGCTGGTGCTGCACGAGGCCTGGCCGGGGCACCTGATGCATCTGGCGGTATTGCAGGAGATGCAGGACCTGCCGGACTTTCGCCGTCATGGCGCCATGGGCTACATGGCCTACCTGGAGGGCTGGGCCCTGTACTGCGAGCGGCTGGGCGAGGACATGGGTTTCTACGGCGACCCCTACAGCCGCTTCGGGCGCCTGGAGATGGAGATGTGGCGCGCGCTGCGCCTGGTGGTGGATACCGGCATCCACCTGCATGGCTGGAGCCGGCAACAGGCCATCGACCTGATGCGGAGCCACCTGAACCAGTCCGACAGCACCATCGAAGCCGAAGTGGATCGCTACATCGGCATGCCGGGACAGGCGCTGGCTTACAAGATGGGTGAGCTGAAGATCCTGGAACTGCGTCGCCAGGCCGAAGCCCGCCTGGGTTCGCGCTTCCGGCTCAAGGATTTCCACCACCGCCTGATGACGGCGGGGCCGGTGACGCTGCCGGTGCTCGAGCAGCACCTGCAGGTCTGGATCGAGGGGAAGGCGTGATGGCGCCGAGCCACAAGCGGATGGGGTGGTCGGGACTGATGCTGGCCGGCATGGTTGCCGCGGGCAGCGCGACGGCGCAGGAGCCGGCCGACGATGCACTGGATGGCCTGGAAGAACTGCTCGCACAGGACGCCGAACCCGCGCCCGAGGCAACGGCGCCGCAACCGGCCGCGCCGCAGCAGGCGGAGTCGTCACCGGCTGCGTCACCACCGCCTGCGGAATCCGCCGAGGACCTGCTGTCGACGATCCCCGTGGCCAAGCAGGAGGCGCCGCCGCCGGCAGCGTTGAAGGAGCCCAGCTACCGGCCGTCCGCCATCGAGGAGATCGTGGTCACCGCCAACAAGCGCTCGGAGAACCTCTCCTCCGTGGCTGGCGCCGTCAGCGCCATCGGCCAGGAACAGCTCGAAGGCGCCGGTGCCAGCGGCTTCGGCGAGTATCTCTCGCTGTCGCCGGGCGTGAACTTCAACAGCGGCGTGCCCGGCTACTCGGTCATCACCATCCGCGGCGTGTCCTCCGACACCGTGCCCTCACTGGCGCAGACCGCGGTGGGCGTGTACTACGACGACATCCCGCTGACCGATCCCGCTGCGCCGATGGTAGTGCCGGACGTCGATGCCTTCGACGCGCAGCGCGTGGAAGTATTGCGTGGCCCGCAGGGCGCGCTCTACGGATCATCCTCGCTGGGCGGTGCCATCAACTACATCCCGCGGGCACCCGACGCCTCGGGCTGGGGTTTCGCCGCGCAGGGCGTGGGCAGCCTGGCCACCAACAGCTCCCTCGGCGGCAGCGGCAAGCTGATGGTCAACGTGCCGATCGTGGAGGACGCGCTGGCGCTGCGACTGGTGGGGCACTATACGCGCACGCCGGGATACATCGACAACCTCGGGACCGGTGAGGAGCAGTCCAACAACTCCGTGACGCAGGGCGGGCGCGCCATCCTCGGCTGGAACCCGACCGACAACTCGCGCTTGCGCCTGAGCGCGCTGTACCAGCAAACCAGGACCGACGATGCCGGCTATGTCGACGAAAGCCTCGGCGACCTGAAGAAGGACACGATTGTTCCTGAGCCCAGCAGCAACGAGTTCAGCCTGGCCACGCTGCGCTACGAGCTGGATGCCGACTATGGCAGCTGGGCCTTCATCGCCGGTGTGCAGGACAAGTCGAGCAGCCTGTCCTACGATGGCGCCAGCAGCCTGGGCATCGGTGCACTGGGGCTTGACTTCCCGCTGACGCAGAGCGGCGGCGTGAAGGGCTACAGCGCCGAGCTACGCTTTATCTCGCCGCCGGGCGAGACCTTCGAATACCTCGCGGGTGTGTCCTATGCCGATCGCGACGAGGAGTTCGACGTCAACCTGGATGCCAAGGTCCTGGAGGAGACGGCGGGCATCATCAATGCGCTGCTCGAAGGCTTGGGCATCACGCCGCCGGGCCCGCTCTCCGGCCTGACGACGCTGTTCCGCCAGAACGCGAAGATCAATGCTCCGGAGAAGGCCGCGTTCGTCGACCTGACCTGGCGCTTCGCGACCGACTTCAAGCTCACCGCGGGTGGCCGCTACTACGACAACCTGGTCGACAGCACCATCAACGGCCGCGGCCTGCTGCTGCTGCCGGGCGGCAGTCCGGAGTTCCGCGAGTCGCGCAGCAGCTCGGCCAAGGGCTTCAATCCCAAGGTGTCGCTGGCCTGGCAGGCAACGGACGACGTGCTGCTCTACGGCCTCTACTCGCGCGGATATCGTCTCGGCGGCCCCAACCTGGTGCCCAGCACGCCGCTCACGCCGACCAAGCGCAGCTACAACCCGGACGAGGTGCAGAACTACGAGATCGGCGTCAAGACCGCCTGGTTCGACCGCCGCATGACCCTGGACCTCGCCGTGTTCCAGATCGACTGGCACGATATCCCGCTGATTGCCACGGATCGCAGCGGCATCTTCAAGTTCCTGGACAATGCTGGCGATGCGCGCATCCGGGGCGTGGAGCTGTCGATGGTCGCACGTCCCTTCGATTTCCTCACCGCGCAGAGCTCGGTGACCTGGCTCGACGCGCAACTGCTGAACGACTACGACCCCAACAACGGCCGCCCTCCCGCGGAGAAGGGCGACCGCCTGCCCGGATCTCCCGAGTGGTCGCTCAGCAACACGCTGACCGCGTCCTGGGAGTTCCCGGCCTGGCAGCCTTCGATCACCTTCATCCACCGCTATGAGGGCAAGTCCTCCAGTAACCTGTCGTACCAGGACGTGACCAAGGGCGACTACAACCTGTTCGACCTGCGCGCGGGCTTCAAGCGCGGCAACTTCAACTTCACCGCCTTCGGCAAGAACCTCACCGACGAGCGCGGTGTCACCGCGTCGAACAACTACACGCGCGTGACCGGCGACGTGCTCTCCCTGAAGTTCATCACGCCGCCGCGCTGCTTCGGCGTGGAGATGGGCTACAGCTTCCAACCCTGATCCGACCCCACATGAGCGAAACCACTCTTCCGCCGCCACTGGCGGCCGACATGCCGGTCCGCGAGGGCGTCGTCAACGTGTCCGGCGCGCAGTTGGCGTATCGCCTGTCCGGCCGGCCGAGCGGGCTGCCGCTGCTCGTTTTCGAGAACGGCTGGGGCTCCTCCTGGCATTGCTGGGCCTGGGTCGAGCGCCTGCTGGCGCCGCAGACCCAGTTGCTGTTCTACGACCGAGCTGGCATCGGCGGCAGCCGCAAGACCGCGCCGCAGTCGGCGGAGGACATCAGCCTGCAGTTGCTTGCCCTGCTCGACGCCCTGGAGCAGCGCCAGCCGGTGCTGCTGGTCGGCCACTCGTATGGCGGGCTGATGGGCGTGCTGCATGCCGCACAGCAGCCGCAGCGCCTGCGCGCGCTGTTGCAGCTCGACCCGACTCCGGAGGCGGATGATCCCTGGGTGGACCAGCAGCTCAGCTGGACACGCCAGATCGCGCGCTTTGCCCGGCTGTGCGCGCGGCTTGGCATTCCTGACCCGATCTTCTGCCCCGCCGCCCGCAAGCTGCCGCAGCCCGAAGCAAGGCTGGTGGTGCAGCGTGCGTTCAACTCGGTCTCATCGCTGAGCGCGGGCATGGACGAGTTCCAGTTGCTTCCGGCGATCCGTGCGGCCATCGCCCGCGGAACCGCTGCCGTGCCGAGGCTGACCATCAGCGCCAACGCGGTCACCGAGGTCAAGGGCTTCACGCGGCTGCTGATCTCACCCGACAAGGCACGGCAGATGGTCGAGCGCATGCATGCCTTGCACCGGGCACCGCTGCAGGGTCCGCAGGCTCGCTGGCAGACGACACCGCATGCCCATGGTGCGATGATCTTCACCCCTGACGGCGCGACCGATGTCGCCCGGCAGATCATGGAATACGCAAAATCACTGAGCGTCGGAGGGACGCAAGCATGAAACTGACCGATGCCCAATCCGCCCCGCTGGGCCCGCGCGGCAAGAAAACCGCCACCGTGGAAGTGCTGCTGGTTAGCAGCGAGCGCCAGGCCCTGCACACCGGACTGAAGCTGCCGAAACTGCCGGAGAGCTTCCGCGGCATTCCGGGCGACAAGGCCGACCTGCCCAACGGCTCCAGCCGGATCGTGGCGGTGGGCTGCGGCAAGCCGGGCGACTTCGACAGCGAGGCGCGCTTCTGGGAAACGGCCGGTGCGGCGGCCTTCGAGGCCCTGCGTGCGCTGCGTATCGAATCGGCGGCCCTGGCGGCGGCGCCTAAGGCCAAGGACCCGCAGGCAGCGATGAACGCGTTCGCGCTGGGTGCCACGCTGGCCTCGTACCGCTGCACGGCCTTCCGTAGCTCGCCGCCGAAGGGGCACTTCGCGCCGAAGTCGCTGCAGCTTCCGGCCGATCTGTGGAAGGGCACCGAGCGTGCGCGTCGCCTCGGCGAGTCGGTCAACTGGAGCCGCGCGCTGGTGGATGCGCCGGCCAACCTGATGACGCCACAGGGCTTCGTGGCGGCGGCGAAGGAAGACCTGAAGGCGCCGGGCCTGCGTATCCAGGTGCTGGATCGCAAGATGCTGGAGAAGCTCGGTGCCGGCGGCCTGCTGGCCGTGGGTCGCGGCAGCGAGCATCCGCCCTGCATGCTGATCCTGGAATGGAGCGGCAAGCGCAGCAAGGAGATCGACCTCGGTCTGGTCGGCAAGGGCCTGACCTTCGACGGCGGCGGCCTCAACCTGAAGCCCTATCCGGGCATCTCCAAGATGAAGTTCGACATGGCGGGCGCGGCGGCCGTGGCCGGCGCCATGCGCGCCCTGGCCGAGCGCAAGGCGCCGCTGAACGTGGTGGCCGCCATCCCGCTGTGCGAGAACGTCATCGACGGCACGGCTTACCGGCCGGGTGACGTCATCACCTCGCTGTCGGGCCTCACCATCGAGGTCGACAACACCGACGCCGAGGGCCGCATCGTGCTGGCCGACGCGATGAGCTACCTGATCGATACCTTCCAGCCGCAGCGGCTGGTCGACGTCGCCACGCTGACCGGATCGATCATGGCCTCGCTGCACGAGGAGCACGCCGGCCTGTTCAGCAGCGACGAGGCGCTGGCGACCGAACTGAGCGCCTCCGGCACCGACAGCGGCGAGCGCCTGTGGCGCATGCCGCTGACCCGGCACTACGACTACACCGTGGAGTCCGAGATCGCCGACGTGCGCAACATCGGCTCGCCGGGCATGTTCGGCGCCTCCGCCGGTTCGGCCATCGCCGCCGCCAAGTTCCTGGAGAAGTTCGCCGGCGGCACGCGCTGGGCGCATCTCGACATCGCGGGAACGGCCTGGGCCTCGCGCCCGGTCATCGGCATCCCGAAGGGCCCCACCGGCTTCGGCGTGCGCCTGATCGATGCTTTCGTGGATCGCATCGCGGCCAAGGGGTGACGCGGTGGCGGACGACGGCTTGCGCTGGGCAGCCGTCGTCCGCCGTCATGACTTGCCGCGTACTGCACACGAGGCCGCGACGACTGCTGATTTATTACCCAAACCGGCTCGTGCCCGGGGGCAAAGCGCTTTTGGCAGCAACTTATGAACGGCCTTATCCACAGGCGCTGTGGAAAAGCCTGCTGCCGATGCCGGTGTCTTCCCGCAACAGGATTGGTTGAAGTGCTGCCTGCTGAGTCGCGCCTCGCGTGCGGCGGTGTCAGGCCTTGGCGGGGTAGAACTGCCGGAGGTACTCGAACATCGCCGGCATGTATACCGAGACATGGGATTCGTGCTCGATCAGGCGGCTGCTGAACTGCAGCCCCTTGAGCGGCGTCGCGCTGGCCATGCGGATGAACTCGATGGTGCCCCCGCCCACCAGGGGCTGGTACAGGCTGGGCACCGTCAGTTCGCGCGTGGCGCACATCATCAGCAGGCGGCGCTCGCTGACGCCGCCGTTGGCCACGGCATCGGCGTGCATCCGGAAGACGGCGGATTTCTCGAGCGCGATGCCGGGGCTGCTGGCGCCGAAGTTCCTGAAGACAGACGTCGGCTGCAACGCTGCGTAGGTAGCGAACAGCCCGCCGTAGGAGTGGCCGAACAGTCCCACATCGTCGGTCTGCACCCGGTAGTTCGCCGCGATGAACGGATGCAGTTCGTCCGCCAGGAACGCGAGGAAGCGATCCGCCGCGGGATTCTTCAGGTTGTGCAGGTAGAGATCGGCGCCCGCCTGGTCGAGGATGCCCATGGCTACGTACTGCGGCATGTCGCGCTCGACGTCCGGCGGCAGGAATTCTCCCGGCGGCAGCAGGTCGCGCGCCCGCACCGCGAGGGCACGGGCGATGTCCTCGCCGGTGTAGCCCACCGAAACCTGGATGGAGGACTGGACCGGGTTGATCGGGTCGAAGGCGCCGGCATTGGCAAGGCCCGCGGCGGTCAGCGCCGCGGCATTGCCGTCCGGCGTGTAGATCACCGGGAAGGCCTGGTCCGGCTTCTGCTCGTAGGCCGCCGGAGTCGAGACCCAGATGGCATAGCGCGCACCGGCCTTGACCGAGTCGATCTCGAAGTACCGCGTGCGGCGGAACATCGTTTCGACCGGCAGCGGCAAGGCCTTGAACTCACCGGTCATGGGAGCGCTTCCACGAGGCCACGCGGGATCGGCGCAGTGGGCTTCATTCGAATTCGAACGACAGGCGCAGCGTGAACGCGCGGGGCCGGATGAAGACGTAGGACGGTGTTTCGTTGCCGGTCAGGCCGGAGACCCCCGTGGAACTGCTGCGGCCGACCACGCCGCGCTCGTCGGTGAGGTTGGTGACGCCGAAGGCCAGCGACGGCGCTCCCGACCAGTCCGGCCGTGCGAGGCTGAGGCCCAGGCTGTAGGCCTGGTAGTCGAAGATCTCGTGGTCGTGCGTGATGGTGTCGAAGGCGCGGCTGGAGTAGGTGTGCGTCACCGACCCGCCCGCCAGCCAGGGGCCGAAGAGGCTGCTGTAGGACAGCGTGGTCGCCGTCTGCCAGCGCGGCGCATTGGGCATGTCGGTGCCCGAGGGCACCTCGGTATCGTTCTGCGCGATATAGGTGGCTGCGGTGCGGGCGCGCGAGTAACCGGCGGACACGTTCAGGGTCAGGCCGTCCACCGGTGGCAGGTAGGTCAGCGAGGCCTCCACGCCCTGGCTGCGCACCTTGCCGACGTTGGAGACGTAGGTCGTGTCGATCAGGATGTTGTCGTTCATCTCGACGAACTGCGCATCGCTCCAGTCGAGGTCGTACACGGCGATGTCGGTGCGCAGGGTCCGGTCGAACCAGTCCATGCGGATGCCGATCTCGCGGCTCCACAGGCTGCTGGATTCGAAGGACGGCGGTACCACCGGCCCGGTCAGAGGATTGTCGAAGGGCAGGCCCGAGGTGGAAGTGTTGATACCGCCGAACTGGAAGCCGCGCGCCACCGTGGCATAGGCCATGAATTCGTCGGTCGGCCGGTACGACAGCGACAGCTTGGGGCTCACGCCCTGGTCGCGCAGGTCGACCTCTGCATCCGGCGAGAGGATGCCGAGCAAGCCCTCCGCCACGTAGGTTCCGGCCACGCGTGTCTTGTAGGCGCGGGCGCCGACCGTCAGTTCCCAGCTCTCGCCCAGGCGCCGCGTCAGCTCGCCGTAGACCGAGGTTTCCCGCGCCTGGGCGTTGCTGGTGATGATCGCGTACGACAGGCCGCGCGGGCCGACGATGCGCCCGAGCAGCGGCAGGGAGGGAATCGGCAGCGCGGTACCGGGCAGGTAGACGTCGGTGTAGATGTTCGCCTCGTAGTCCTGGAAGAACGCGCCCACGATCCAGCTCCAATCGCCGCCGCTGGGCGATACCAGGCGCAGCTCGTGGGTGGTGCCCTCGATGTCGGTCGTGCCGTAGGTGCGGAAGTTGGGGATGCCCATCGAACCGGTGAACAGGGTGGTATCCAGCTGCGAGAACACGCTCTTGTTCTGCAGCGAGCTCTGCCAGACCACGGTGCCCCAGTCGTCGAACTCGTAGCGGGCGTCGATGCTGGCGAGGTCGAAGCCGGTCTCGATGCTGCTCGGCCCGGGGCGAGCGTTGTTGGTCAGCTCGCCGTTGGTGTTGTCGACGTCGAGGATGTCATCCTTCTCCGACTCCTGCTTCAGGTACATCAGGTTGATGTCGGCCCGGTCGTTGGGCTGCCAGCGCAGCCCGCCACGCCCGCTCCACTTGGAGCGGCTGTCGGCGTCTTCCTTGTCGCGCTGCAGGTTGTCGGTGTAGCCGGGTGCGTCCTGGATCACGCCGGTGGCGCGCAGCGCCAGCGTCTCGCCGATAGGTGCGTTCACGGCGGCGGCGTAGGCGCTGCCGGTGCCGCCATTGGTGAGGCTGATGCCTTCGGCGAAGCCACGGAAGCCCCATTCGCCGAGCTGCGGCTTGTTGGGCACGTAGCGGATGGCGCCGTTGAGTGCAGAGGCACCGAAGTAGGTGCCCTGCGGACCCTTGAGGATTTCCACCGTCTGCAGATCGAAGGGATCGAGATCCGGTGTCATGTAGTTGGAGTACGGGTCCGTCATCGGGATGTCGCCGATGAACTGGCCTACCGTCTGGTTGCCGGAGAAACCGTTGACTTCGCTGGGGCCGACGCCGCGCACCGTGATCTTGCGGCCGCCAGCGTCGCCGTTGGTGCCTTCCTGCAAGGTGATGCCGGGCACCGTGGCGATGTAGTCCTGGATGTCGCGCGCGCCCATCTTCTCCAGCGCCTCGCCACTCTTGGCGTTGATCGACACCGGGATGTCGCGCGCGGACATCTCGCGCTTGGTGGCGGTGACCACGATCTCCTCGATGCTGCGCGAGACCGGTGCCTCCTTCAGTTCGGGCGTGGGCGCAGCCTGCTCGGCGACAGGAATCGTCGGCAGGATTTCTGCCAGGCCGGTGTCTCCTTCGGCGGGGGAGGCAGCCGGCGCGGCGGCGGGCTCCGGTTCTGCGGCGGCCGGGTCGCCGACCGGCTCGAGCAGGTCGGCGAGCGACAATTCCGCATCGCTCTGCGTTTCAGGCGCCGGAGCGGCATCCTGCGCGAGGACGGGGAGGGTGGTGCCGCAAAGGCCCAGTACGACGACAGCGAGTTTCGATACTTGCAGCATGGTCAGTCCCACTCAGGTCATTTACGCGGCCGCGGCAGGGCAGCCACCAGCCAGTGCAGGGTGTCGGCGAAACGCTTGCGCGGCAGCTTTTCGATTTGTGCGTAATAGGCGCGGGTGCGCGGCATCGGCCGGCCGGCGATCTCGTCCAGGTCGACACGCGCTGGCATGGGCCCGGCCTTTTTTGACTCGGCCAGGGTGCGGGCTTCCGCATAGGCCAGATCGGCGACCACGTCCCAGGCTCGCCCCGCCTCCTCCAGGGTGTAGCCCGCGCCTTGCAAGGTCTCCAGTGCCGCTTCCAGCAAGGGCAGGCCGAACCTGGCCAAGCCTCGCCAGTTGGAGGTTTCCAGGACCACCGGATTGGCGACCAGAAAGTCATAGAAGCGCAGGCCGGTCTCTTCCAGCCACGACCGCCATCGCTTGGGGTTGCCGGGCTGCAGGTCGAATTCCCTGGACAGCTCCAGGGCGATGGCATGCAACAGGTCCTCGCGTGAGTCGAAGTGATAGTAGAGCGCCTGCTGGCGCACCCCCAGGCGTTCTGCAATGCGGGCAAACGTCAGTTCACCGGCACCGAGCTGCCGCGCTTCCTGCAGAATCCGCTCACGCGAAATCTTGGCTGGTCGGCCGCCACTGGCTGTCGCAACCACCTTGAGTTTCAATTCGCTCATGCTCGTCCAGACTATTTGACGGTATTGTATTTTACATGATACAAAATACCCGGGATTTTTCGGTATTGCAAACGCCTTTCCAACGGAATTGAAGATGACGGATTCAAGCAATAGCGCGGCGGCCCAGGCTGCCTATAAGGACCTTGCGGCGCTCATCAGCGACACCACGATCATTCCTGCCTGGAGCCCGGACGGTTCCTGCGTGGGCTTCACCTCCGGCTCGAAGGAGCAGCGACAGGCCTGGCGCGTGGACCTGGCCAGTGGCGAGAAGTCACCGCTGTTCGATGTCGCCGCGTTGCGCAATGCACTGACCAAGGCAACCGGCGTCACGCCGGCCGGGCAGGGCGTTCCGTTCGAGCATTTCGGGTTCATCACGCCAACGATGATCGCCTTCGCCGTCGGTGCCGACCGCTTCAGCTACGACATCCCCAGCGGCAGCGCCTTCCTGGTGCCGGCGGCCAATGCACTGGACACTTATCTCGGCATGACGGCGGAGGCCCGCAGCACGCCGCGTCCGTTCAAGCGGTATACCCCGTTGGTCGATCCTACCGAGGCCTATGAGGTTCCCTCGCCGGATGGCAAGCAGTTGCTGTCGATCCAGGATCACAACGTCTCGTTGCGCGCTACGGTGGATGGCCGTTCGCGGGTGCTGACCCAGGACGGCGCGGCGGAGATCCAGTGGAACATCGACTGGACCAACCCCATGTTTGTCATGCTCGGCCTGACGCCGCCGGTCACCAATTGGTCGCCGCAGGCTGCCCATATCGCGGCCTATCGCGTCGACTTCCGGGGCATGCACCAGGCGCCCCAGGTCCATTACCTGAAGCAGGAGGACGAAGTCGTCTACCGTCCCTTCTGCAAGGCCGGCGGCGTGCTGGAGAAGCTCAGCCTGTTCGTGCTGGACGCGATCGGTGGCCGCGCGCCGGTGGAGATACAACTGGGCGAGACCCGTGACACCTATCCCTGCTTCGCGGGATGGCTGCCGGACGGCTCCGAGCTGATCGTTTTCCTGATGAGCCGCGATTGCCGGCGCGTGCAGATCTTTGCCGCCGACCCGGTCACCGGTGCCACGCGCCTGCTGCTGACGGAGGAAGGCGCGACCTTCGTCCGCATGCACCACGACATCTTCTACAGCCGCAAGCCGGGCCTGGCGATCACGCCCGACGGCAAGCACTTCCTGTGGATGTCCGAGCGTGACGGCTGGAAGCACATCTACCAGTACGATCTCAGCGGCAAGCTCGTCGCGCAGCTGACCCAGGGCGAATGGGTGGCCTGCGATGTCGTCCGTGTCGTCGGCAACGAGGTGCTGTTCACCGCGCACTCCAATCCTGCCCGCCCCTACGACCTGCACCTCTGCAGTGTGCCCCTGGGTGGCGGCGCCATGAAGGTGCTGACCGAGGGCAATGGCAAGCACCAGTGCCTCATCGCACCGGATGGCAAGACCTTCCTCGATACGCGCTCCACGCCGTCCGAGCCGCCGGTGATCTCGCTGCGCAAGCTCGACGGCACGCTGCTCAATGCCGAAGTGCTCAAGGCCGACATCTCCCGGCTGCAGCAGGCGGGATTCGCCGCGCCCGAGGAGTTCTGCGTGAAGGCCGCGGATGGCGTAACCGACCTCTGGGGCGTCATGTACAAGCCCCATGACTTCGATCCGAAGAAGAAGTACCCGGTCATCGAGTACATCTATGGCGGCCCGCAGGTCGCGGTTGCCGACCATGGCTTCACCAGTGCTTCCCTGACGCAGGGCGGCATGGCGCTGCGGGTGGCCCAGTACGGCTATCTCGTCGTGATGGTCGATGCGCGCGGAACGCCCGAGCGCAGCAAGGCCTTCCACGACACCTGCTATGGCACGTTCAGCGGCGTGATGACGGCCGACCATGCCGCCGCGCTGCGCAACCTGGCCGCGCAGTACCCGTACGTGGACCTGGATCGCGTCGGCATCACCGGCGGCAGCTGGGGTGCCTACTCGTCGTTCCGTTGCCTGGTCGAGCAGCCCGACATCTACAAGGCCGCCGTTCCGTTCGCGCCCGGCTTCGACCCGCTCTCCTGCGTGCTCTATGAATGCTACATCGGCCTGCCCCAGGACAACCCCGAGGGCTACCGCAAGGCCGACCTGTATTCCATGGTGGCGCAGGTGAAGGGCGAACTGATGCTCGGCGGTGGAACCTCGGACCACGCCACCTGGACCGATGCCATGAAGATGTCGGAGGCCCTGATCCGCGCCGGCAAGCTGCACCAGTTCGTGGTGTTGCCGGAGCAGTACCACGGTTTTGATTCTGTGCATTTCGACTATTTCTACCGCTGCATGTCGGCGTTCTTCGACCAGCACGTCAAGAACCGCCAGCCGGCCGCCGCATGAGCAAGCTGGTCTTCATGTCGCCGGAGCACGTGGCCCGCATGAACGAGCTGCTGGCCGCCGATCCGCTGAGCCAGGCCGAATGCGCCAAGCTGGACCGGCGCTGGGACATGGTCTACGAGCTTGCGCACGGCGAGCAGACCGTGTGGTGGACGATGAGCTTCGATCCGGCCCAGGGCGTTTCCTTCAGCCTGCAGCCGCCGGCGCAGCCGGCCGGCATTCTGCTCAAGGGCGAGTACCGCGCCATGATGGAGTTCATGCGCCGCAGCAAGGCCGGGGAGGAACCGGGCAGCGAGCCGGTGACCCTGTCCGGAGCGGAGGGCATGAAAGCCATCGACGCGGCCTTCCAGGCGGCGGGCCGTGCCGCCACGCTCGATACCGAAATCCGGGTGCCCTGACCGCGACCGGTCAGTCCCCTCAACCTCCCGCAAGGACATCATGGGCCACGCTCAAACCCAGCCGCTGACCGACCGCCGCCTGGTGTGGGACAACCACGCCTGCATGCCGCTGCGACCCGACGACCAGAATTTCCTGCCGCAACTGGAGCGCCACCGCGCGGCGGGCGCCACGGTCGTGATCCTCAACGTCAGCTGCGACTGCGACGCCATCCTGCGGCCGTTCGAGATGCTGGCGTCCATCCGCGGCTGGCTGTCGGAACGGCCACAGCACTACATCGTCGGCTCCAGCGTGTATGACATCGAGCGGGCCCAACGCGAGGGCAAGCTGGCGGTGTTCTTCGACATGGAAGGCGGCATCCCGGTGCAGGACGATCCCTCGCTGGTGCCGCGGCTCTACGCACTGGGCGTGCGCTGGATGCTGCTGGCCTACAACCAGAACAACAAGCTGGCAGGCGGTTGCCAGGACGAGGATATCGGCCTCACGGCGCAGGGCCGGCGCGTGATCGATGCCATGAAGGACTGCGGCATGGTGTTGTGCTGCACCCACACCGGTGCCCGCACCGCGCGCGAGGCCATCGACTACATCCAGCAGCCGGTGATCTTCTCGCACTCCAATCCGCGCGCGGTCCACGATCACCCCCGCAATATCAGCGACGAGCTGATCCGCGCCTGCGCGGCCAGCGGCGGCGTGGTCAACATCAACGGCATCGGCCTGTTCCTGGGCGACAACGACAATTCCACCGAGACCTACCTGCGCCACGTGCGCTACGTCGCCGACCTGGTCGGCCCGCAGCACGTCGGCATTGGCCTGGATTACGTCTTCGATCGCCAGGAGCTGGACGACTTCGTCACCGGCAATCCGCAAATCTTCCCGCCGGCGCTGGGCTACGGAGCCGGCATCCGCATGGTGGAGCCGGAGCGCATCCCGGTGATTGCCGAGGCCCTGCTGGCCGGCGGCTGGAGCGATGCCGAGCTGGGCGGATTCCTCGGCGCCAACAACCTGCGCGTCGCCCGCGCGGTCTGGAAATAGGGAAGTACATGGCACGCTATCGCTTGACACCGCCGGAGCAGGCTCTCAGCACGGTCAGCCGCGCGGTGGACCTGGCCTGGGGCCACATCGGCAACGACTTCTTCCCTCAGCGGGAGCGGGGAGCGCCGCTGGACGGCCGCCTGCCGGATCTCAGCTTCGAGGGCGCGCAGCGTCGCGCCGCCATGGGCGCGAAGATACTGGAGCTGCTGGACACGGTCGACGACGACACGCTGCCCCACGACTGGGCGCTGAGCAGCAAGCTGGTGCGCTACTACGCGAACAGCTGGAGCCAGGATGCCGAGCATTACTGGGTGGCGATCGACCCCACCTGCTCGCTGTTCTACGGCCCCTTTGCGCAGACCGCGTATACGGGTGGCTACCTGTTCAGCTCGATCAACCCCACGGTCGCCGGCTTTGCCTTCGACAAGGACGGCGACGGCGAGCGCTACCTGACCTTGCTGGCGGACATCACGCGGATGCTGTGGCAGATCCACGAGCGCACCGCCGGCCAGGCGCAGCGCGGTATCCGCATCCACCAGCCGCAGCTACCGGCGGTGCGGACGCTGCTGCAGCGCCTGAGATCGACGGCGCAGGCGGTGTATCCGGTGGCGGCGGAACGCCTGGCGGCATTGAAGGATGCGGGCGCGCTGGCGGCCGAGATCGCGCGGCGTGTCGAACAGGGGGTGCTGCCGGCCTTCGATGCGATGATCTCCCAGCTCGATGCCGAGTACGAGCGACTCGCTCCGGCCGAGGTGGGCATGGACAAGCTTCCCGGCGGCAGGCAAGCGTATGCCTGGCTGCTGCGCCAGCACACCACGCGTGAGTTCAGCGCGGAGCAGGTGCATGCGGCCGGCCATGCGCGCATGGCGCGCATCCAGGCGGAGATGGCGGCCCTGCGCGAGCAGCTCGGCTTTACGGGATCGGCAGCCGACTTCGCGGACTACCTGCGGCGCCAGCCCGGCGCGGTGGCGACCTCGGCCGACGACATCGGCGAGCGCATGCGCCGGCACAAGGACGGCATCGAGCAGCGCTTCGACGAGTTCTTCCACCAGCGCTCGGCCTATGCCTACGACCTGGTGCGCCTGGACCCGGCGCTGGAAGGCAGCATGACCTGGGGCTTCTACCACCCTCCCGTGCCCGAGGAGCCCCGTGGGCTGTATCACTACAACGGCGGCAAGCTCGACAGCCTGGCCGTCATTGCCGCGGCCTCGCTGGTGTTCCACGAGCTGGTGCCGGGCCATCACCTGCACCTGACGCTGCAGCGCGACAACGAGGCCCTGCTGCCGCTGCGGCGCAACGCCTCGGTGAATGCCTTCAACGAAGCCTGGGCGGAATACTCCGCGACGCTGACCGGCGAGATGGGGCTCTACGACGATCCGCACGACCGCTATGGCCGCCTGTGCATGGACGCCTTCCTGACCTGCCGCCTGGTGGTGGATACCGGCATGAATGCGCTGGGCTGGAGCTGGGAACGGGCCAAGGACTACCTGCGCGAGCACACGCTCTGCGCCGAGGCCGAGATCGAGTCCGACACGCTGCGTTACTCCTGCGGCATCCCCGCGCAGTCGCTGGCCTACAAGCTGGGCGACGAGGACCTGCTGCGGATGCGCGAGAACGTGCGTGCGCGCATGAAGGAGCGCTTCGACTACCGCGATTTCCACGCGGCGATCCTGGACGCCGGCGCCCTGCCGCTGCCGGCGCTGGAGTGGCATCTGGACCGGGTCTTCCCCGGCGCCTAGCGCGGCGGCTTCAGTTCAGCAGGCGGTTGGCCCGCAGGCGCTCGACGGCCAGATCGACGAAGGCCCGGACCTTGGCGGAGGCATGGCGCCCTTCCGGGTAGAGGACGTGGATCGGCAGCGCCGGCTCCTCGTAGTCACCCAGCACGATCTGCAGCTTGCCTTCCAGCAGGGCCGGGCCGATCTGGTAGTTGAGCACGCGGGTCATGCCCCAGCCGGCGGTGGCGGCCGCGATGGCCGCTTCGTTGGAGTTGGTCTGCAGGGCGGGGTGGACGGTGACGCGCTGGTCCTGGGCGAAACGCCACTCCGGCGAGGACCAGGCGCTGGTGGACGCGGCGATGCGATGCTCGCGCAGCTCGGCCGGCGTGCGCGGGATGCCGTGCTTCGCGAAGTAGTCCGGGGAGCCGCAGAGCACCCGTCGCACCGATCCCACCGGGATGGCGGTGAAGCCGGAATCCGCCAGGTGGCCGATGCGGACCGCGACGTCGATGCCTTCCTCGATCATGTTGACGGGGCGGTCGATGAAGAAGGTCCGTGCGGTTACCGAGGCATGGGCATCGACGTACTCCAGCACCACCGGCAGCACGTACATGTGGCCGAACAGGGCCGGTGCGGTGACGGTGAGCGTGCCGGAGGGCCTGGCGGCAGCACCGGCGGCCGAGGCCTCGGCTTCCGCGATGTCCGACAGGATCCTGCGGCAGTCCTCGAAGTAGCGGGCGCCGGCGTCGGTGAGCTTGACCGAGCGCGTGGTGCGGACGAACAGCCGGGCGCCGACCAGCTCTTCCAGCGCCGCGACGGCGCGGGTGATGGCCGGGGCGCTCATGTGCAGGTGGCGCGCCGCCTCGGCGAAGCTCTCCGTCTCCGCGACCTTCACGAAAATACGCATCGCTTGCCAGCGATCCATCCGTTTCCCCTCGATAGCGGCTACCAGTACAGGCGCGCCAGCGTTTCCGGCTGTACCGCCGGATCGCACTCCAGGATGGCCCGGTAGGCATCCGCTGGCGGCGGCTCATGATAACGGCTCGGCGGCGCGGGGCTGCGGCGCGGCCATGCCCTCAGGCAGGCCCACAGGGTTTGGTGGAGGGGCGGGCTCGTGAGCGGTGCGACGAGGGTTGCGGCGGGTGACATGGTTATTCTCCCGTGGTTCAGTGCTGATAGCGGGCGGCGAGCGCCTGGATGTCGCGGCAGGCCTGCTCGCTGAGCCCTGCGCGCAGTGCCCGCACGACCTGTTCGCGATGCCGCTGCGAGTCCTGGCCTGCGGCCGTGGCCAGGGCCACCGCGATGGCGATGCGTGCGTCGAAGCTGCCGCCATGGCGCGCGGCGTCGATCTCCGCGCCGGACATTCCCAGCGCCCGGGCCTGGACGTCCTGCTGCGGATGGAGCGATGCCTCTTGCGAGGCGGCGGTCATCGCCAGCTCGATGGACATCTGCGTGCGTTCATCGAGGTCGGTGGTGTTCATGCGGTGGTTCTTCATGGGCCGGGCTGTTCGGGCAGGACCGACATTTCAGAGCGCGAGCTGGATGCGGTTTTCCTGCCCCGGTGCCGGCGCCGCGGGCGCGGCGCAGCAGAGCAGGACCTCGCCCTCGCCGATGGCGGCGGTGGTCTGCTTCAGGTAGGTGACGGAGCCGGACAGCAGGCGCGTGCGGCAGGAGCCGCAGCTGCCGCTGCGGCAACTGAACTCGGGCGAGAGGCCGCGCAGCTCGGCCAGCTCGAGCAGGCTGCCGGACTCCGGTGTCCAGCGCGCTTCCTTGGCGGATGCGGTGAAGACCACCGATACCGGGCTGCTAGCCGGCGGCGGCAGTGGCGCTGCCAGCGCAACGGCCGGCTGGGTCCTCTGCAGCGACGACGGGCCGAAGGCCTCGGCGTGGATGCGCTCGTCCGGGATGCCGTAGTCGCGCAGGGCGTCGTAGAGATCCTGTGTGAACGAAGCCGGCCCGCAGAGGTAGAAGTCGTAGCTGCCGAAGGGCAGGAACTCGCCGAGCAGCGCCATGTCGATGCGGCCCGCGGCGTCGTAGTCGGTGCCTTGCCGGGCTCCCTCGACCTTGCTGAGCACGCGCACGTTGCGGATGGCGCCGCCGGCGGCCTGGGACAGGTCCGCGAGCTCGCGATCGAAAGGGCGCTCTGCCAGGCTGCGTGCGGCGTGGAACAGCACGGCCGGACGGATGCCGCGGGTGCGCAGGCCTTCGTAGACCAGGTGGCGCAGCATGGCGATCATGGGCGTGATGCCGACGCCGGCTGCCAGCAGCACGGCCGGCCGCTTCTGGTGGGCGTCGATGGTGAAGGCGCCGGCCGGTGCCCGTGCCTCGATGATGTCGCCCACGCGCACATGGTCATGCAGGTGCTGCGAGGCCAGTCCGTCGCGCTTGACGCTGATGCGGTAGGCGCCGTCGGAGGGTGCGGCCGAGATCGTGTAGCTGCGGATGACGGGTTTTTCCAAGCCCGGGATCACCAGGCGGATCGGCAGTTGCTGGCCGGCTTCGTGGGGCAGCCGCCCGGCGCCGTCCTTGGGCTGCAGATGGAAGGATCGGATGGAGCGGCTTTCATCGACGATGCCGGTGATCTCGAACGGGCGCCAGCGCGCGGCCAGCGCCACGGCCTGCACGCGGCCGGCGGCCTGGCTCCAGTCTCCGGTCATCAGGGAATTGGGCGACCAGCCGTCCTGCTGGAAGCGCCAGCGCAGGGCCAGGGCACCGGGGCGGCGCAGGACCTGCGTGGCGCGGAAGCTCCAGAGCCGTTCGGCGCCCTGGAAGGCGGCGATCTCCGGCGAGTCCAGGATGACCTGGGCCTCGCCCGTCATCTGCAGCAGGTCGCCGCTGACAAAATCCACGAACACCAGCCCGGCCTTGCCGTTGAGCAGGATGTTGCCGAGCGTGTTGAAGAACAGGTTGCCGGCGAAGTCGGGAATGGTGAGCGTGCCGTCCCGCGCCACCCGCACGAAGCCCGCCTTGCCGCCGCGATGGGAGACGTCGACCTGGCGGCGGCTTTCGCGGTCGGCATAGGAGGCGACGAAGAAGGCGTCGGCGGCCTCGATCATGGCGCGGGCGGCGGGGTCGATGCCGGGGCTGGCCAGGACCTCGCCGTGGAAGTCGGCATCGGGATCGCGCAGGAAGGCGTGGTCCCGCAGCTGGATGTACTGGGGGCAGTTGCCGAAGCTCTGGTCCACGGTGAACTGCAGGCTGCCGTCCTGCGAGGGGCCGAGGATGCCGTTCACGCGGTTGCGGCGGCGCGTGTGCAGCTCGATGCCTAGCAGTCCGATGGCGTCTCCCGCCTCCATGCCGCGACTGGCCGGGTCCTGGGGATTGCGGCGCGCCTGGATCGCCAGCGTGGCCGGCGTGGGCGAGGAGATGAACCCAGGCGAGCCTTCCAGCAGGGTGGCCCAGGCGTCTCCCTGGGCGTCCACGCTGCCCAGCACGATGAACGGAACCTGCGCGTAGAACTCGCGGTGCTGGTCCGGCATGTAGTTGCGGATCACGCGCTTGCCGACCGACTCCATCCGCTCGGCGACGCCCAGCGATTCCTGGATGGCCTTCTCTCCGGCGTGCCAGGTGGCGAGTTCCTGCGGGGGCGCTTGGTCGGTCATGGTCGTGCTCCGGGTTTGCCGAGGGGGCCGGGCGCGTGGGGACGCGCCCGGCCCGGCTTTCAGGCTGCGGCCTCGAGGCCGGCCGGGGTCTTCACGAAGGGCACGAAACCCGGCAGGGCCTCGATGCGGCGCAGGAAGGCATTCACGCGCGGGTAGCCCGACAGGTCCACGTTGCCTTCCGGTGCCCGGGCGACGTAGCTGTACAGGGCGACGTCGGCGATGGTGGGGTGCCCGGCGGCCAGCCAGTCGCGGCCGTCCAGGTGGTCCTCCAGCTTGCCGAGGATGGCGTGTGCCCGGCCGATCACTTCCTCCGGGTTGAAGCGGGCGCCGAACACGGTGACCAGGCGGGCCGCCGCCGGGCCGTAGGCGATCTCGCCTGCGGCCACGGACAGCCAGCGCTGCACTTCCGCGGCGCCGGCGGCGTCCTGCGGCAGCCAGTCCCGGCGGGCATGCTTGCTGGCCAGATAGACGAGGATGGCGTTGGAGTCCGACACGACCGTGCCGTTGTCGTCCAGCACCGGCACCTGGCCGAAGCGGTTGAGGGCGAGGAAGTCCGGCTTCTTGTGGGCGCCGGCCTTCAGGTCCACTTCGATCAGTTCGTGGGGCAGGCCCAGCAGGGAGACGAACAGGCGGGCGCGGTGGGCGTGGCCGGAGAGGGGGTGGTGATAGAGCTTCATGGCGGGTTCCTGGTGGGTCTGGTGGGGTGGCGGGAGCGGGTCCCGTCCTGCCCATGCAGGTTCGCCCAGGGAGGCCGCGGCGAGAATCACCGGGCTTGGCACTTCATTGTTGCGCCGGGCGCAATGATCGCGGCGGCGCCGCCCACGGGGCTTTCCGGCCGGCTGGCCGGGCGGGGTGGAGCAGGGGCCGCCGGGCCTGCTCGTGCCGGGGCTGGCATTTGCGCGCGGGGCAGGGCGCGGCGGGCGGTTCCGCTTTATGATGCGCGCCTTTCGTTGCAAGATAGCCCCATGAAAGCCATAAGAAAATCGAGCAAGCTGGCTCATGTCCTCTACGACATCCGCGGCCCCATCATGGATCGGGCCAAGCAGATGGAGGACGAGGGGCAGCAGCTCATCAAGCTCAACATCGGCAACCTCGCCGTGTTCGGCTTCGATGCGCCCGAGGAAGTCCAGCAGGACATGATCCGCAACCTGCCCAATTCGGCGGGATATTCGGACAGCAAGGGCATCTTCGCTGCGCGCAAGGCGGTGATGCACTACTCCCAGACGCAGGGCGTGCAGGGCGTGACGCTGGAGGACGTCTACCTGGGCAACGGCGCCTCCGACCTGATCGCGATGGCGACCACGGCCCTGCTCGACAATGGCGACGAGCTGTTGCTGCCGGCGCCGGACTATCCGCTGTGGACGGCGGTGGCGAGCCTGTCGGGCGGCAAGCCGGTGCACTACCTCTGCGACGAGGCCAAGGGCTGGATTCCCGACCTGAACGATATCCGCGCCAAGATCACGCCGCGCACCAAGGGTATCGTGGTCATCAACCCGAACAACCCGACGGGCGTGGTGTATCCCGACGAGGTGCTGCGCGAGATCGTGGAGATCGCCCGCGAGCACGGGCTGGTGATCCTGGCCGACGAGGTCTACGACAAGGTGCTGTACGAAGGCGTGCGCCACACCGCGCTGGGCAGCCTGTCGACCGACGTGCTGACGCTGACCTTCAACTCGCTGTCCAAGAGTTATAGAGCCTGCGGCTATCGCGCGGGCTGGATGGTGGTGTCGGGAGACAAGGCCGGTGCCTCGGACTACATCGATGGCCTGAACATGCTGGCCAACATGAAGCTCTGCGCCAACGTGCCGGGCCAGTGGGCGATCCAGACGGCGCTGGGCGGCTACCAGAGCATCAACGACCTGGTCAGCGAGGGCGGCCGCCTGCGCCGGCAGCGCGACCTGGCCTACGAACTGATCACGGCGATCCCGGGCGTGACCTGCGTCAAGCCGGAGGCGGCGCTCTACATGTTCCCGCGGCTCGATCCGGAGGTCTATCCGATCAAGGATGATCGCCAGTTCTTCCTGCAATTGCTGGAAGCCACGCGGGTGATGCTGGTGCAGGGTTCGGGCTTCAACTGGCCGCACCCGGATCACTTCCGCATCGTGTTCCTGCCGCACGAGCCGGACCTGCGCGAGGCGATCGGCCGTATCGCCAAGTTCCTCGGCGACTACCGCGCCAAGCACGCCAAGAAAACCACGGCAGCCTGAGCCCGAAGACGGCAGCGGCGGGCTGGAACAAAGCCCGCTGGCTTGCCAAGCGCTTTGGGACTGTTGCAAGCTGCCGGCGTTCGCCATGCGAACAATCTCGGGGCGGGGTGAAACTCCCCACCGGCGGTGATGGCGAGCGTTCTCGCATGAGCCCGCGGGCGCCTGTCGCGATGCGGCAGGGACAGCAGATTCGGTGAGATGCCGAAGCCGACGGTAAAGTCCGGTTACGAGATGAGTGTGCAACGGCCGCTGCGCGGCCGTTCGTTGCATTTGCGCCCCCTGTCATTTCCTTTGGGAGCGCACATGAATCAGCTTGAAGGGCACACTTCTTCCCTGCCGACCGACGCCGCATCCGGCCGTGGCCATGCCCGTATCGCCTTCGTCCAGTCCGGCTGGCACCGGGAGATCGTGAGCCGCTGCCGGGACGGTTTCGATGCGGAAATGCGGAAGCTGGGTTTCTCCGGCGATCATCTCGAGTACTTCGAAGTGCCGGGCGCTTTCGAGCTGCCGCTGCAGACGCGCCTGCTGGCCAAGACCGGCCGCTACGCCGCGGTGCTGGCCGCGGGGCTGGTGGTCGACGGCGGCATCTATCGCCATGACTTCGTCGCCAGGGCGGTCATCGACGGACTGATGCGCAACCAGCTCGACACCGAGGTGCCGGTGCTGTCGGCGGTGCTCACGCCGCATCATTTCCATGATCACGAGGAGCATCACCGCTATTTCAGCGAGCACTTCGTGGTGAAGGGTGTCGAACTGGCGCGCGCCTGCGCCGGGGCCATCGATGCGCGGGAGCGGGTGCTGCGGATCGCCAGGGCGGCCTGAGCACGGCCTCGGCCCAAGTGAGCTCATCCGGGCAGACGACGCCTGGGCCGGGAGCGCCGGCTTAGGCTGCGGATGCAGGCGTCATGGAATCCGAGGGGGCGACCGATGACCGAAGGCACGCAGCAGCTGCAGGACCGCATGGCGCTCGAAGCGCTGGCGATCGAGTACGCCAATGCGATCGACGCGCGCCAGTGGGACCGGCTCGACCAGGTGTTCCTGCCCGATGCGCGGATCGACTACAGCGCGACCGGCGGTATCGATGCGCCCTATCCGCAGATCAAGCCCTGGCTGGCGAAGTCGCTGTCGTTCTTCCGCAGCTACATGCACCTGATGGGGAACTTCCACTTCGAGATTTCCGGCGACCAGGCGACCGGTCGGGTGGCCTGCTACAACCCGATGGTGATCCGGAACCTGCTGGGGATCGGCACGCGGACGGTGATCTTCGGCATCTGGTATCAGGACCGCTACGTCCGTGGCGCGCAGGGCTGGCGCATCGCCAGCCGTCGGCAGGAGCTCTGCTACACGCTCAACATGCCGCTGTGGATGCGTATCGGCCGCTACCTGTATGCGCGGTTCCAGCCGAAGCCCGGGCGTGACTAGGGCCTGTTAACGCTACCGCAGTCGCTGCCGTGGACCATAACCTGCCCTTATGGTCCGCATAAGCAGTATTAGCTGTTTCGGCCGGTCTGCCGTCGTCAGAATCGAAAGATACTTGCGCCCGGGAGAGCCGTCGCTTGCGCATCTTCAAACGCATCATCCTGTCCATCCTCGCGATCGTCGTCATCGGCGGCACCGCGCTGCTCACCTATGCCATCGGCCCGACCACGATCCGGCTGATGGACAAGGGCCTGCTGCTGCGATTGCCGGCCGGCATCGTGGAGGCATTCAAGGAGCCGCCAACCCTGGCCGAGCGCCAGGCGGCGGGCGGCCCGCTGCGCCACACGGAGGCCTTCATCCCGGGCGCTCCGGGTGATCCGCCGGTCCGTATCGTGATCGTGGAGCCGAAGGATGCTGCGCCGGGCCGGCCGGGCGTTCTCGACATTCACGGCGGCGGCTTCATGCACGGCTCGCCGGAATCGAGCCTCTCGACCCTCGTGGAAGGGCTGGTGCTGAAGTTCGGCATCACCGTGGTGTCGGTGGATTACCGGCTGGCGCCCGCTACCCGGTATCCGGGATCGCTGCACGACAACTACGCGGCGCTGAAGTGGTTCCACGAGCACGCCGGGGAGATGGGTGTCGATCGCCGGCGCATCGGCATCATGGGCTTCAGCGCCGGCGGTGCTCATGCCGCGGCGCTGGGCATCCATGCGCGCGACCGGGATGAGCTGCCGATCCTGTTCCAGGCGTTGCTGAGCCCGGCGCTGGACGACCGCACGGGATCGACCATCGACCCCGGGCCGTCACGCGGGCTGTTCCTGTGGAAGCGCGAGGACAACCGCAAGGCCTGGACCGCGTTTCTCGGCGTGGAGGCGGGTAGTGACGAAGTTCCGAAGGGTGCGGTGCCGATGCGCGTAGCCGACCTGTCGCGCTTGCCGCCGACCTACATCGCGGTGGGCTCGCTGGACCTGTTCGCGACGGAGAGCGAGGGCTTTGCGCGGAAACTGGCGGCGGCGGGCGTGCCCGTGGAGCTGCAGGTGTTCACGGGTGGCTTCCATGCCTTCGAGGCCCTGGTGCCCTCCGCCCCGCTCTCGCGGCAGGCGCGGCAGGCGCTGGAGGAATACATGGCCAGGATGTTCGTTGCGGGCGGGGTCTAACGCGATTCAATGCCCACTGCGGGCCGCCGCCTCCGGGGTGAACATGGACAGCGGGAATTTCTGGTTGAGCCGCCACCAGCCCTTGCCGGCTTCGTTCACCAGGTAGGTGGCCTCGTAGGCGCCGGAGTTGAGGTCGTGGTACACGGTGACGCCGCGATGGAAGGTGCTCGATTCCTGCGAGTAGAACCAGTTGACGAAGCTGGTGCGCCAGAAGTCGCCGCGCGAGTCGTAGTGGTCGGCCCATAGCGGTAGCCAGGTATCCTCGTCGGCGTAGATCACGCGCCGGCCGTAGACGTGGCGCAGGCCGTTGCGCAGGGTGCCTTCGACCACCCAGACGCGGTGCAGCTCGTAGCGCACGTAGTCGGGGTTGAGGGTAGAGGGCTTGACCAGGTCCTTGTACTTGAGCGCCGGGTCGTTGACGCGGAAGTTGTGGTACGGCACGTAGAGCTCCTTCTTGCCGAGGAGCTTCCAGTCGTAGCGCTCGGGGGAGCCGTTCCACAGGGTGTCTTCGTCGGAGGTGTGCATGCCGGCCGGCGGCACGGGGTAGTCGAAGCCGACCTCCGGTGCCTGGCGCACGCGGCGCGTGCCGGGGGAGTAGGCCCAGGCCTGCAGCGAGCCCTTGGAGAAATCCAGCGGCGAGAAGCCGACCGAGGCATTGCCCTTGTCGCGCTCGGGCAGCAGGTAGGTGATGTAGAAGTAGGCGGCCACCTTCTCCTGCAGCGACATGCTCTTGCGCGAGTCGCCGTAGGGGTACATGTCGACGAACTTGCTGCGGCCCCAGGTGAGGGCGCCGTTGGCGTAGACCACGGCGGTGTCGGCGGTGACGGATTCGCTCCAGGCGCGGCGCGCCAGGGCGATGTTCCAGATGCCCTCGAGCCCGCTCTGCGGCATGGGGAAGGGCACCGCGCCGCCGAAGCCGCTGACGCCCTTGCCGTCGTGCACCACCTCGGCCACGGCGGCGTTCTGCCTGGCCACCTTGCAGGCCTCGTCGTCGAAGCGGAAATCGCGGTGGCTCGGGTACACCAGCATGCGGTAGGCCTGCGGGTATTTCTTCAGCAGCTCCTGCTGGCCCTGCGTGAGTTTCGCGGCGTGCTGCGCCATGTTCTGCGCGGTGATGGTGAACTGCGGCTTTTCGTCCTTGTAGGGGCCGGGTTCATAGCCGTGGGGCTGCTTCATGCCGGGCCAGTTGCCGAGGTACTTGCCGGTATAGGCGGCCACGCCGCCGGCCGAGCCGGCACGCTCGGCGCCCAGGCAGGTCAGGCGCGGGCC
The DNA here is from genome assembly GCA_030149365.1 of Solimonas sp. Lineage (GTDB taxonomy): Bacteria > Pseudomonadota > Gammaproteobacteria > Nevskiales > Nevskiaceae > Solimonas_A. The sequence goes on along the minus strand of JASBRP010000017.1, from coordinate 75,752 downwards.
GTCGAGCTCGGCGGCCTTTTCAGGCGGGACCTTGGCCAGGGTGGCGAGGGGAGCGGCCAGCAGCAGGGCGAAGAGCAGGGGCTTGTTCATGGCCCATTTGAGCGCCCGGCGAGGCTGGCTTCATCCCCTGTTCGGACGGGATGGCGGTAGCGCTGATAGGCCCTAGCGCCGGGTCGCCAGCACGCCGTCGCCGTTCAGTTCGGTGGTGAACCCCGCCAGCTGCAGGCGCTTGGCCACCTCGTTGGGCACGTCGCGGCCGCTGGTGAGCTTGTTCGGCGTGCCGGTGTAGTGGAACAGGCGCCCCTTGGGGCGCAGCACCCGCGCAAGCTGGTGGTAGAAGGCCTGCGAGTAGAGCTCGCCGGCGATGCCGAAGCGCGGCGGGTCGTGCAGCGCGGCGTCCACCGAGGCGTCGGGCAGGGTCAGGATCTGTTCGGAGATGTCGCCATGGCGCAGGGTCAGCGCGCTGTCGGCCTTGCCGGCCTCCGCGATGTCCGGCGACCAGGGGTTGAGGCTGCGCAGCCAGATCACGTCCGGGTTCTTCTCCCAGGACAGCACCCGCTGCGCCTGCCCCTTCAGGCACCAGGCCGCGAAATAGCCGAGGCCGCCGCAGGTATCCAGCACCACCTTGCCGCGTGGCTGGACCAGGCCGACCTTGCGTTCCGCGTCGGCGTAGGGCGAGACCTTGGCCGTGGGCAGCATCTTGATGCCGTCGATCTCGAAGGTCGGCGCGCCCCATTCCGTGGGCACCAGCTTAATCAGGGAATTCGTGAAGCGGGAAACGGGCCGGAAGCCTTCGCCGTCCCAGTGATAGATCGTGCGGTCCTTGCAGGTTTCCAGGTAGGGAAAGGACTGGTCGCCCAGGCTCCAGGCCTCGGGGCCGATGCCGACGGTGGCCGTGGAAAGGCCGAGGTCCAGGGAGCAGGACGCGGTGGCGGCGCCCTGGGAGCGGGCGGCGAGCAGCAGGCTGTGGGTGCTGAGGGTCAGGAGGGGCACGGATGGTTCGGCCGATGTGTCCAGCAGGAGGGGATGCGATCCGGGGCCCTGCAAGCATACCCGGGAGCGCCGGATCATTCTGCCGGCGGGCCGCGTGCAGCCCTGAAGCGTCGTGAGTCGCCGGGCGCCCGCTCGCGCCGTGTTCTGCCCCGGCGTGCCAAACGACTAGAATGCATGGACCGCCCGAATGCTGTGTAGGTCAACCATGTCGTTGTTCTCGCGCCTGTTCCGCAAAGCCCCCTCGTCTTCGCCGGCCCCCGCGCCGCAGCCGGTGCCCTCCGAAAAGGGCAAGAAGGCCCAGCCCAAGGCGGGCGCTGCCGATCGCGCCCTGGCGGCTGCGGCCGAGGAAGGCGCCTTGCAGGCGGCCATCGAGGCGCGGGACGTGCAGGCGGTGGCGCGGCTGGTGGTGGCGGGCACGTCGACCAAGGTCCGCCAGGCTGCGGCCGAGGCCATCGACGATCCGGAGGTGCTGCGGCAGCTGATCCGCGACGTCCGCGGCGGCAATGACAAGAGCGTCTACAAGATACTGACCGCCAAGCGCGATGTACTGCTGGAGCAGGCCCGCAAGCTGGAGCAGCTGCAGACCGGAATCGTGGCGTCGTCGCGCGCCCTGGAGCGGCATAGCCAGCGCCCCTACGACGCCCTCTACGGGCCCCGGCTGGATCAGTTCGTGATCGACTGGGAGGCCGTGCAGGCGCAGGCCGATGCGGAGCTGCGCGGCAAGGTGCAGCAGTGGATCGACCAGTCCAGGGAGGTCGTCGCTGAACACCGGCGCCAGGTGGAGGCGCAGGCGGCGCGCGAGCAGGCCGCGGCCAGCGCAGCCGAAGAGGCGCGGCTGCTGCGTGAACAGCAGGCCCAGGCGTCCGCCGAGGCGGCAGCGGAGCAGGCGCGGCTGCGCGATGAGCAGAAGCGTGCGCTGGCCGAACAGCAGAAGGCCGAGCGGGACGCCGTCCGCGAGATCGACGAGCTGATCCGCAAGGCGCGTGGTGCGCTCAACGGCGGCAGCACCTCGCGTGCGGCCGGGCTGCGGCGGTCCCTCGAGGAGAAGCTGGCGGGCGCGGAACCGCTGCCGGCCCACCTGGCGAGCCAGATCCAGCAGCTCGACAAGCAGATCGAGGAGCTGAAGGACTGGAAGAGTTTCTCGGTGGCGCCGAAGCGCACCGAGCTGATGGAGGAGATGGAGTCGCTGATCGGCGCGGAGCTGGATCCCCAGGCGCTCGCCGACCGGATCAAGGGCCTGCAGGAGGAGTGGCGCACCCTGAGCAAGGGTGCCGGTGAGAATCTCGATGCCGATTGGCAGCGCTTCCAGGAGGCAAGCCAGAAGGCCTACCAGCCTTGTGTCGAATACTTCGCGGCCCAAGCCCTGGTCCGCGAGGAGAACCTGCAGCGTCGCGCGGCGCTGCTCGCCCGGCTGGTCGCGTTCGAGGCCGGCTGCAACTGGGAGCAGCCTGACTGGCGGGTCGTGATCAACACCCTGCGCGAGATCAAGCAGGAGTGGCGTCTCTGCGGGCCCGTGGAAAACCAGGCCGGCCGGCAGCAGCAGAAGGAATTCTCGGCACTCGCCACGAGCCTTCAGGGCCGTCTGGATGCCGAGTACGCCCGCAACGTTGCACAGAAGGAAGCGCTGATCGAGCGTGCCCGCCAGCTGCTGGCGAGCGACGATGGCCGCAAGGCGATCGACGCGGCCAAGGAGCTGCAGCAGAAGTGGCGCAGCGTGGGCCCGGTGCCGCGCGAGGCGGATCAACGTCTCTGGGGCGAGTTCCGCCAGCACTGCGATGCCGTGTTCCAGCGGCGCGAGCAGGAGTCCGCCGCCTTCGCGGCGGGGCTGGAGGCCAACAAGGCGCAGGCCATCGCCCTGTGTGAGCAGATCGAAAGCATCGCAGCACTTGAGGGAGCGGAGCTGCAGGCGCGTGCCGGAACGCTGGACGAACTGCGCAATGCGTTCGAGGCGATCGGCGAGCTTCCTCGCGCGGATACGCGTGAGTTGCGCAACCGGCTGGACAGGGGTCTTGATCGCTGCAAGAAGGCGCTGGCAAGCCAGCGTGCGCGCGATGCGGAGCGCAGCTGGGGCGATCTGTTCGAGGCCGCCAACCGTGTGCGTGCCTTCGGGCTCTCCCGGGTACAGGGTCTGGGGGCGGAGCAGGCCGATGCTTCGAAAAGCGCCGCCGAGGACTACATGGCCTCGGTCCAGCGCTGGCCCCGAGGCGGACTCGAAGCCCTCAGGCAGGCGCTGGCCGCCGAGCCCTCCGCGGACCTCGCGGCGAACGAGACGGCCCTGAAGATGCTGTGCATCCGGGCCGAGATGCTGACGGACACGCCGACGCCGGCAGAAGACCAGGCCTTGCGCCGCGAGTACCAGTTGCAGCGACTGGTGCAGCGCCTGGAGCAGGGGCTGCGCGACGACGAGCAGCAGCTGGACGCCCTGGCGCTGGAGTGGGTGGCGGCGGGCCCGGTGGACGAGGCGGTGTACGCGTCGCTGCTGCAGCGCTTCCGCCGCAGCCGCGAGCAGGCCCATTCCAGCCGCTAGTTTCTCTACGTGATGGCCGCCGCGCCGTCCGGGCCCCAGCCCGGACGGCCAGCGGGGTCTCAGGCGCCGGCCTTGATCGCGGCCAGCTTGTCCTTCAGTTCGTCCACCAGGGGCTTGCCCGCGGCGCCCGGCCGCGCGGTATAGCCGCCGAAGCTGGCGAAGCGCGCCCGGAAATCCAGGCTGAAGGTGTAGCGGTTGTCGTAGTGCGCGCCGTTGCCGATGTTGGGTTCCGGCATCAGCTGGTCGCAGTCGCTGGTGACTTCCGGGGTGGCGCAGGGCTTGTAGTAGCCCTTCTTGGCGGGATCGGTGATCTTCTCCAGCACCCAGGGCGAGAAGGTGAAGGCCTGCACCGTGTTCCGGGCGAAGTCGAGCTCCAGCAGGCGCATCAGGCCGTTGCCGCCGGCGTACTCGTCCTGGTAGTCGACCAGGATCATTTCGACGCTGTGGCCCTTGCCGTTCTGCCGGGTGAGGCGGCTGGAATGGTGGTTGTGGCCGCTGAGGGTCATGAAGACCTGGTCGTTGCCGTTGATCAGGACATCCCACAGGCGCTGGCCGTTGTCGCCGGTGAGAACGGTGTTGCCTTCCGCGTCCACATCCAGGATGTTGTGCGAGGTGATGATGGTCGGCAGCCGCGGGTACTTGTCGAGGACGCCCTGCGCCCAGGCCAGGGTGGCGTCGGAGGGCTTCCAGTCCATGGACAGCACCAGGAACTCCTGCCCCAGGGCGCTGAAGCGGCGCGCTTCGCTGTAGCCCAGCGGGTCGCGCTCCACCAGGGTGGCGCCGTTCTGCGTCCTGGCGCGTTCGACGCCGAAGTTCTTGAGATAACCCTCGATGCTGTGACGACGCTCGTTGTCGAACTGCGTCTTGTCGCGTACGTCGTGGTTGCCGGGGGCGGCGCCGTAGTCCACGGCGTTGTCCTCCAGCGTCTTCATGGCCTTGCTGGCCACGTCCCACTCACGCTGGTATTCGCCGCCGTTCTGCACCAGGTCGCCCACCTGCACGGTGAAGGCGAGGCGCATGGCCTTTTCGTTCTGGGCCAGCCAGGCGGTCTGCGCGTAGAAGGCCAGCGCCGGTTCGTAGCCCAGGCCCGGATAGCGTGGATCCAGGTTGAGGAAACCGCGCTTGTTGTTCTCGGAGTAGAACTGCGTGTCCGGAATGATGGCGATGTTGAAGCTGGAGGGCTCGCTGCTTCCACCCGTGCCGCCACCGCCGTTGTGCGAACAGCCCGACAGCAACACGGCACCGGCCACCACCATCTTCAACAGTCCACGCATCGTTCGCCTCAATGGGCCGCCTGCGCGGCCAGTCGTTGTTCAAACATGGGAATGTACGAAGCGGAGGTGACGAGGTAATGACGACGTCACCATGGCGCCGAACCCGTCTTCATCGGGTGAAGCAACATGCGGGGAGGTTGGAAAAGTTGTATTGACAACTTTACTGCATGGCTTTAGCCTGCAAGGATGCTGAACTCCGCCTCGCCCATCCCGCTGTACCACCAGCTCGCCGAGCGCCTGTTCTCGGAGATCCGCGCCGGCCGCTACCCGCCGGGCTCCAGGCTGCCGTCGGAGCACGAGCTCGCGGAGACCTTCGGCCTGGGGCGGCCGACGGTGCGGCAGGCCACTGCGGCGCTGATCCAGCGCGGCCTGCTCGAGCGCCGTCGCGGCAGCGGGACCTATGTGCGCAGCGTGCCGGCCCAGGTGGACCTGTTCTCGCTGGCGGGCACGCTGATGTCCTTCGAGGCGCAGGGGATCGCGCTCGCCAGCGAGCTGGATCGCCCGCGCACCGAGACCATCGACGAGGCGGGGCATCCCCTGCAGAGCCGGGAGGCGGTGCGGCTTACGCGCCTGTCGCGGGTGGACGGCGAGGCGGTGCTGCTGGAGGAGATCGATTTCGACGCGGAGCGCTTTCCGGGCCTGGCGCGGCTGGTCCGCAAAGACCGGGCGCTTTCCGACATTGTCGAGCAGCACTACCGCATGCGGCCGGAGAGTGCCGACCAGAGCTTTCGCGTGGTGACGCTGCCGAGGCCGCTGGCGAAGCGGATGGGGCTGGCGGCCGGCAGCGCGATATTGCGCGTGGATCGCACTCTGCACTTTGCGCTGGCGCCGTCGGCTGCCTTTGCGCGCATGTATTGCCGCACGGATCGCTTCGCGTTCTCCCAGCGGATCGGAGCGAGCCATGCTTGAGCGCGGATACTACGGCCAGTTCGGTGGCGCCTTCCTGCCGGAAGCGCTGGTGGCCACCTTCGAGGAACTCGAGGCGGCTTTCCGGCAGGCCAAGGCCGACCCGGCATTCTGGCAGGAGTACGTCGATCTGATGTCGTCGTACTCCTGTCGCCCGACGCCGGTCACCTACGCGGAAAACCTCACGCGCCACTTCGGCGGCGCCCGCATCTACATCAAGCGCGAGGACCTCAACCACACCGGCGCCCACAAGGCGAACAACGTGATGGGCCAGGGGCTTCTCGTGAAGCGCATGGGCAAGCGCCGCGTGATCGCGGAGACCGGTGCCGGCCAGCATGGCGTCGCCACGGCGACGATGGCCGCCAAGTTCGGCTTCGAGTGCACGATCTACATGGGCCAGGTCGACGTGGCGCGGCAGCGGCCGAACGTGTTCTGGATGGAGCGCCTCGGAGCGACCGTGGTGTCCGTGCGCGAGGGCAGCCGCACGCTCAAGGATGCGATCAACGAGGCGTTCCGGGACTGGGTCAGCACGATGGACACGACGCACTACGTGCTCGGCACGGCCTGCGGACCGCATCCCTTCCCGACGATGGTGACGTACTTCCAGAGCATCGTCGGGCGTGAAGCGCGGCAGCAGATCGTGAAGGCGGCCGGCAAGCTGCCCGACCGGGTCTATGCCTGCGTCGGTGGTGGCTCCAATGCCATGGGCATCTTCTCCGGCTTCCTCGACGACACGGAGGTGGGCCTGGTGGGCGTGGAGGCGGGCGGGCGCGGCCTGCAGAGCGGCCAGCATGCGGCGCGCCTGTGTTCGGAGGACGCGAGCATCGGCGTGGCCCAGGGTTACAAGACCTATTTCCTGCAGGACCGCGACGGCCAGATGAACGAGACCCACAGCGTCGCGGCGGGCCTGGACTATGTCGGCGTTTCGCCGATCCTGGCCGACCTGGCCGAGCGCCGGCGCGTGCGCTTCGAGGCCGCGACCGATCGCGAGGTGATCGACGCGCTGGCGCTCACGGTGCGCAAGGAAGGCATCATCCCGGCGCTGGAGTCCTCGCATGCCTTCGCGCAGGCGTTCAAGGAAGCGCCGCATCTGCCGAAGGACGCGGTGATCCTGATCAACCAGTCCGGGCGCGGTGACAAGGATATCTTCACGATCGCCGATGCCTTCGAGGATCCTTCCTGGAAGGAATTCATCATCGCCAAGGCGGAGGCTTACCGTGCTGGAAGCTGAGATTCGCAGGCGCAAGCGCGATCGCGACATCCTGCTGATGACGCATATCGTCCTCGGCTACCCGGACTTCGACACCAGCCGCCGTCTTGTGGAGCAGATGGTGCTGGCCGGCGTCGATCTGATGGAGCTGCAGATCCCGTTCTCGGAGCCGATGGCCGATGGACCCGTCATCCTCCACGCGAACCAGAAGGCGCTGGCCGGCGGCGCCACGGTGGACCGTTGCCTGGAGCTCACGAGCAGGCTCACCCGGGAGTTTCCCATCTCCTTCCTGTTCATGACCTACTTCAACATCGCGTTCGTGCGCGGTGTGGATCTTTTCGCCAGGGAGATGGCGCAGGCCGGGGTGCGTGGTGCGATCGTGGCCGACCTGCCGTTCGAGGAAGGCGAGCCGCTGTTGGCGGCGATGGAGCGCGAGCAGCTGGATCCGATCTTCGTCTTCACGCCCAGCTCGCGGCCCGAGCGCATGGCCCGGATCGCCGAGCGGGCGAAGGGCTTGGTCTACTGCGCCGCCCGCAAGGGGGTGACGGGTTCTGCCACCGATTTCGACGCGCTCGACGGTTACCTGCAGCGCTGCCGCGGCGCGACCGATCTGCCCCTGGCGTTGGGCTTTGGCGTGAAGGCGCGCGAGGACGTGGCGGCGATCACCGGCAAGGTCGAGATCGCGGTGGTGGGTTCGGAGACGATCCGTGTGCTCGAGCAGGGTGGCGTGGAGGCGGTGCGGCCGTTCCTGGAATCGCTGCGCTGAGGCGCGGGCCGGTTCAATCCTGCTTCCGGCGCTGCCAGGGCGAGGATGAGCCCGGCGGCGGGCTGGGTTCTCCCGGATCGGCCTGCTGGACCACCGGTGCGGTGGGGCCCATGGCGGCGAGCTTGCGGGAGAGGCGGAAGGCGTAGGAGTCCACCACGCGCCAGTCCCAGTCGGTGACGGCACCCAGCTCCGGGTAGCGCGCCTCGCGTGCCTTGGCACGTGTCTGCGAGTTCACGGCGATCCGGCACTGCAGCTTGCGGGGATGCGTGAAGTAGAGATGCAGGTGGATCAGGCCCCAGCCCGTCAGCGAGTGGCGGAAGGCGTGGCCTTCACGGGGCGGATCGAGGATCACCTTGCGCTCGATGGGCCGGCCCTTCATCGAGGGATACCAGAAGCCGAAGGAGTAATCGTGCATGCCGGTGGAGGCGCATTGCGCGACCTTGGCGTGGATCTCGGCGGGCGTGGCGAAGTGCTGCAGTGCCGCGCCGAGATCGGATTCCGAGGAGGTGACCTGCGGCGTCTCCGGCTGGAAGGCGCTTGCGAGCAACTCGCCGAAGTCCGCGTGGCTGATGATGGTGGCAAGCGTCACAAGGCGTCCTTCGGTGGAGAGGGTGTCGTCGCCCGATGGCGGCGATCTTCGCTCCCGCTCATTGTCTCATTTCCACGCGGCCGTCTTCTGCTCCAGGCCCGGGGCTTCGTAGAGCTGTCGCAGCACCGTTTCCACCAGGGCCTCCACGAGCCGCTCGCGCGACAGGTGATCCGGCCGGTGCAGGGCGATCTGCTGCATGGCGGTCCACACCATGCTGGTCAGCAGCCAGGCGCTGGCCTCGGTGTCGTAGAGCCGCACCACGGCGGCGCTCTTGTCGCGACCCTTGCGCACGATCTGCTCCAGCGTCTGCGAGAGCCCGCGTGCCTCCGGGATCTCGCCGAGGAAGGGCACCTCGCTCAGGGCCACGCGCAGCAGGCTGGCGCGCGCCTCCAGCGCCGCGATGATGGTGCGGATCCAGTGGTCGATGCCGGCGCGCGGCTGGCCGGGCAGGGCGAGGGCCTCGTGCAGGCTGCGCCCGACCTCGGCGACGATGTCGCGCAGTGCCGCCGCCAGCGTGGCGGCGACGATCGACTGCTTGTTGGGGAAGTACTCGTACAGGGAGCCGACCCCGACGCCGGCCCGCTCGGCCACGCGGTTGGTGGTCACGGCGGCGTAGCCTTCTTCCTCCATAAGCCGAGCAGCGGCGTCGCAGAGGGCGTCCACGGTGGCCTTGGAGCGCGCCTGCTTGGGATGCTTTTTCAGTTGCAGATCAGTTGCTTGTCTTGCCATCCCAATCCCCTCCGGCCCATCGGCCCCGGCACCCTCAATCCGAGTGGTTCCGAGCAATTACTCGGTTTATCTTAGCGGGACTATATCGCCGCCGTGGAGGAGAGCCATGAGACTGCGAAACCTGCGTACCCCGTTGCCCCTGCTTGCCGCCCTTGGCGGCGCCATCTTGCTGTCCGCCTGTGGTGAGTACGGTGGCCGCAGCGACCCCGCCACGGGGGGCGGCGTTACCGGGCCGCGCGACAGCGTGCAGGTGAAGAATTGCGACGAGCTCTTCACCAAGCGCGTGCAGCCGCGCCTGGAGTTCTGCCGCAGCTGCCATGTGCCGGGCGGCGTGGCGGATGTTGCTGACGGCAGGCTGTTCCAGCTCGACAAGGATGAAAGCCAGGATGCCCGGCTGCTGAAGGAGTCCTGGCTGCTCCTGGGCGGCAACGGCGCCGGCAAGTCCCGCATCCTCAAGATGGCCTCCGGCACCGATACACGTACGCACAGCGCTGGCGCGCCCTGGCCGGTGGGTAGCGATGCCTACCGCGAGATGGATGCCCTGCTGGCCGGCTACGACAATCCTTCGGCCTGTGCATTGGGCAATCTCGGGGCCATCACCGAATTCCCGCTGCTCGGTGGCCCGCGCGGCGGCGGTGCCTGGTCCAACTTCTGCGCGGGCAAGGCCGACAGCGCGGTGCTACCGGTAGACCCGCGCACGCTGGTGGTACCCGGCGTCAACGAGGGCAAGGCGGTGGCTTTCAACGCCTACTGGAAGTCCTGCGACAACGGCGTGCCGCGGCCCAAGACCTGCGGCGAGATGCGCGAGCAGTCCAAGCTCGGCCTGTTCGTGGGCCATGGCCAGGGCGAGGTCGGCACGCCGCTGAGCTTTGCCGGCGGCAACGCGAATGCCAGCGGCCTGTCCGCCGAGAAGTACAACCAGCTCTGGAAGTCCGCCTGGGGCCTGGATGAGCGGCCCAACAACTTCGACGAGCTGGTGGCCGAGCGCTATGGCTCACCCGCGAGCCTGGTACCCAATCCCTATCCGCTGCCGGGCGAGGATCCCAACAAGACCAATGGCGGCTCCGGCAAGCTGCCCATGGTGTTCACGCAGATCCGCAAGGCCGATGGCACCTGGACCGGCGAGATCGGCCAGAAGGTCTGCCTGTTCTGCCACAACGGCCAGCTCGGCACCGTGGCCGACGGCGAGGGCCTGGGTCCGCAGCTCGGCGGTGCCGGCAGCATCGGCGACTTCGCCGTGGCCAGCTCGGACTTCAGCAAGGCGGAAGGGCTCGCCGGCTTCGGCGCCAACTCGGCGCTGTCGCTGGTCACCATCTCGACCAACCGCGGCACCGGCGCCATCGATTTCTTCCAGCTTGCCTTCATCCTGTTCAGCAATGGCGATCCGGCGCTGCTGCTCAACGACAAGATCGTGCTGAGCCAGGCCATCGGCAACATCAAGAGCCCGCCCTGGTGGAACCTGGCGTACCGCCCGCAGAAATTCCACGGCGCGGTGCTGCCCACCGATTCCTCGCGCATCGACCTGGCCGCGTACTACGACCTGGTGAAGAGCCTGAGCGGCGGTGGCGACGAGGCGCTGGCCTGGATGGACGCGCACTCCGGCCCCTTCCAGACCTGGGCGGAGACACTGGCCTCGCCGAGGTTCCCCGGCGAGATCAACACGGCGCTGGCGGAGCAGGGTGCGATCCTGTTCCACTCCAAGAATCTCTGGGGCGATGGGCTCGACAATCCGGGACCGAAGCCGGACCAGGGCAATGGGTCCTGCGCGGGTTGCCACGGTGCCTATTCACCGCGCTACACCCACGACCCGGCCTATCTCGATACGCCGGAACTGGCGGGCATCGCGGCCTACACCGTGCCGACGGCGGTCGTCGGCACCGATCCTGTCTACGCCGATGCCATGCAGAGCTTGCGCAACCGCGACGGCAGCGTCAGCCCGGCGATCCTGAACCAGGCGGTGGTGTCCTGCGGGCTGGGCAATGCCGGCTCCACGGACGACCTGACGCCGATCTACCTGGCTCCGCCGCTATGGGGTACCTGGGCCGCCGCGCCCTATTTCCATAACGGCTCGGTGCCCAACATCTGGGGCGTGCTGGACCCGGACAGCGAGCGCCCCAACATCTGGAAGCGCCGCTCCACGCCGGCACGCGAGGACCAGGCGGGCAAGGTGGTGATGGGCTTCGATACCAACCTGCAGCGTGCTTACGACTTCGACAAGCTCGGCTGGAAGTACGACGAGATTCCCTGCGGTGCGGCCGGCTCGCAGCCCTACATCGCCTGCAATCCGCTGAACCCCGAGGTGCCTTCGCCGGTGCAGGCCCTGCTGGGCGAGATCTACAAGCTGATCGGCCTGACCTGGAACCTGCCGCGGCCCGAGGGCCTGCTGATGACGCAGCAGAACGTAGAGAACCGCAAGGTGTTCAACACCAACCTCTATAGCCAGGGCAACCAGGGGCATGCGTTCACGGCGGTGCTGACCGATGCTGAGCGCAAGGCGATCATCGAGTACCTGAAGACGCTGTGAGGAGCATGAAGTGAGCCGTAGGCCGCCCCGGCCTCGCCGGGTGCGGCCTGCTGCTCTTTGCTGCGAAGGCTTGGCATGGCGCTATGATGGATGCTGTCGTTCCCCTGGATGCCCGCAAGCCATGTCTTCCGTCGCCGCCTTTCGTCTCCTGCTGGTCACCTTCTTGGTGCTGTACATCGTGGCCATGAGCCTTTCCGGCATCGCGCCGGATAGCCCGGCGGAAGTGCTGGACTATCAACAGTGGCGCCAGCAGCAGCCGGCTGAAGGCTCCGCGCTATGGGGCGTGTCGATCCTGCTGGGGCACCTGCTGGATGTGATCGGCCTGGTGTTGCTGTTCCTGCGCCGGAAACTGGGCGTCTATTTCCTGATTGCCGGATTCATTGCCTGCCTGGGTCCCCTCTCGGGCTTGCCGCACCTGCAGGACGCGCCGTCGGCGCTGGCCATGAGCTTCGTCAATATCGCCTGGGGAGCCATCCTGGCCCTGTCCTTTGCGGGACCCAAGGACATCTTCGTGGGCAAGGCGGCCTAGGCAGTCATGCCCGGCAAGCGTCCGACAACGATCGACGAATACATCCGTGCCGCTCCCACGGCCGGCCAGCCGCATTTGCGTCGCATGCACGCGCTGCTCAAAAGCGTCGCCCCGCAGGCTGAAGAGGCGATCAAGTGGGGCACGCCATTCTTCGTGGAGCCGCGCTTCGTGTTCGCGTTCTCGGCGCACAAGGCGCATTTGAGCTTTGCGCCGAGCGCGACGGCGCTGGAGGCGTTCCGCGAGGAGCTGGCGGGGCATCCGACGACCAAGGGGACGCTGCAGATTCCCTACAAGAATCCGTTTCCCGAGGACCTGGTGCGCCGGTTGGCGCAGCGCTGCTGGCAGGACGTGCGTGCGCGCAAGGATGACGGGTTCTGGTGAGGCGGTGGCCGGTCCGGTAGTGCCGTCCCCAATGAGGGGCTGGATACCGGCTTTCGCCGGTATGACGGTGGGTGGAGCGCGTCACCGGCACGAAGCTTCTCCTAGGACCTCTCGACGTAGGCCGCCAGCTTCTCCAGCGACATGCGCCAGCCCAGCTCGTTGTCCTGCGGCGATACACCTGGCGGCAGGTTCTCGTGCACCGCCAGCAGTTCGGTGCCGCCATCGGCGTCGGAGAGTGTCAGGGTGATGGTCATCTCGCCCTGCAGTGCCGGATCGGCGGTCTCGAACTCGTCCACTTCCACCACCTGCCGATCCTGCACCAGCCGGGCGAAATGGCCGTGGTAGGTGTCGGTGTGCGACGTGGTCTTGCCGGCGTGGCCGGGCTCGTCGTAGGTGAGGGAGATGCGGAAATGCCCGCCCTCGCGGGCCTGGAATTCGTGGAGGGTGCAGCGCATGCCGTCCGGCACCTTCCAGACCGCGATGGCCCGTGGGTCCAGCAGTGCGCGGTAGACGGCCGCGCGCGGCGCGCGGATATGCTGTAGCAGGCGGGTGGTGGACATGCGGCTACTTCGCCCGCTTGGGCTTTGCCTTGCGGCTGGCGGCGTTGAGCGTGGCGGCTTCCTGGATCAGTGCCTTGAAGGCCTCCGCGTCGATCTCCTCGCCCTGGCGGATGTCGATGGCGCGCCGGGCGTTGCCGTCGAGGCTGGCGTTAAATAGTTTGGCCGGATCCCTCAGCGCGGCGCCCTTGGCGAAGGTGAGCTTTACGACGGCCTTGTAGCTCTCGCCGGTGCAGAGGATGCCGTCCTGCGACCACACGGGCGTGCCCATCCATTTCCATTCTTCCACGACCTCGGGCAGGGCCTGCCGGATGAGCTGGCGCATCCTCGACAGGGTCTGGCCGCGCCAGTCGCCGAGTTCGGCGATGCGGCCATCGATCAGCTCGGAGGCCGAGGGGCTTTCGGGGGCTGCCGGCTTCTTCATGTGTTCCTCCCTGGAAAACGCCGACCGTCGCGCGCTCACATCAACCGGTCGTAGAACCCGGGCGAGCGGTCCACGCGCAGGCGCGTGAGCTTGCGATAGCAGATCAGCCAGCAGCCCTCCACCTTGCGGTAGTGCTCGTGGTAGTGGCCGTAGCCGTGAAGATACTCCTCGCGCTCGCCGTCCTTCCACCACAGGTGATCCTCCATCGGCCAGATGCCGGTGGCGGTGGTGTCGGAGGTGAGCTCGATCTCCGGTGTATGCGCATGGTGCGCGGAGGTGATGGGCGTGCGGTGCTCCATGAAGTGCCGGATGGCTTCGGCCAGCGCCTGGGGGCCGACCACCTTGTTGCGCACGCCGCCGGATTGCGGCTGCAGTGCCGCCGGCAGGTCGCCGTAGGTCTCCGACCAGGCGTCCTCGGTATGGACGCTGCCGTACAGGTCCCATTGCTTGAGGTCCATGTAGCGCAGGCGGCGCGCGAACACGTTCCTGATCTCCTCGATGGCCAGCAGCGTTTCGATCCCGGTCATGGCGATGCTCCTCGATAAGGTCACGACAGCCTGAGCCGCCCGATTGCCCGGCACATCGGCTGAATGAAGGAGACGGCCGGAACGGGTCGTCGCGGTCTCCAGGGCGGGGGTGTACACTGCGGGCTCTCCGCCTCAGCCAGCTTGCGCAGCCAGGGCTTCTCCACCCGCCCCTGGTCCTGCGCATGATCGATTCGCCCGCTTCCGGCGCTGTTGCCGCCGACCACCTGCAGACCCTGTACCGCGAGCACCACGGCTGGCTCCACGGCTGGCTGCGCCAGCGGCTGCGCGGCGCCGATCAGGCCGCCGACCTGGCGCAGGACACCTTCCTGCGCGTGCTGGCGTCCCCGCAGGCCGCGCAGCCTGCCGGTGGCATCCGCGAGCCGCGCAGCTACCTGGCGACCATCGCCCGGCGCGTGATGGTGGACCACCTGCGTCGGCAGTCGCTGGAGCGTGCTTACCTGGAGGCGCTGGCGGCGGCGCCGGAGCCCACGGAGATCTCGCCGGAGGAGCGGGCGCTGATCCTGGAGTCGCTGTGCGAGCTCGATGCGATGCTGGACGGACTGGGGCACAAGGCGCGGCAGGCTTTCCTGATGTCGCAACTGGAAGGCATGACCTACCCGGAAATCGCGGCCCGGCTCGGTGTCTCGACCAGCTCGGTGAAGAAGTATGTCGCCCGCGCGGTCGAGCAGTGCCTGCTGCTGATGCCGGACCTGGGATAGGCGATGGAGCCGGAGATGCTGCGGGCGGCGGCGCGATGGCATGCGCATTTCTGCTCTGGGGAGGCGGATGAGGCCGACCGGCGAGCCTGGGGCCAGTGGCTGGAGGCGCACCCGGGGCATCGCCGCGCATGGCAGCGGGTGGAGTCGCTGCAGCAGAGCCTGCAGCGCTTGCCGGGCAGCGTGTCGGCCGGCGCCCTGCGCGCCGCGGCACAGCGCAAGGCGGCAGACCACACAAGGCGCGGTGTGCTGAAGGGCCTGGCCTGCGTGGCCGTGGGCGGCGGTGGCCTGTGGCTGGCACATCGCCAGACGCCGTGGCCGCAGCGCCTGGCGTCCTACAGGACCGAGATCGGCGAGCGTCGCGAGTGGCAGCTGGCCGACGGCAGCCGGCTGGTGCTGAACACGGACAGCGCCGCGGACGTGGATTTCGATCCGCGGCAGCGGCTGGTGCGGCTGCATGCCGGCGAGTTGCTGATCGAGACCGCCAAGGACCCGCAGGCCCTGGCGCGGCCATTCCTGGTGCGCACCGGGCAGGGCACGATCCGTGCGCTGGGGACCCGCTTCCTGGTGCGGCAGCAGATGGAGGGCACGCGGGTGACGGTGCTGCAGGACCGCGTGGAGATCCGCCCGGAGCAGTCGGCAGAGTCGCGGCTGCTGGCAGCCGGCGGGCAGCTGCATTTCACGGCAGACGGCTTCGGCCTGGAGAGCCGGGTAGCGGCCGAGGCCGACGTGGCCTGGACCCGCGGCATGCTGGTCGTGGCGGACTGGCCGCTGGAGCGCCTGGCCGCGGAACTGGGGCGCTACCGGCCGGGGCGGCTGTCCTGCGATCCGGCGGTGGCAGGCCTGCGCATTTCCGGAGCATTTCCAGTGAACGACACCGATCGCGCGCTGGCCGCCGTGGCCAAGGCGCTGCCGGTGCGGCTGGCGCAGCGCCAGGGCGGGCTCTGGGGGCGGACGCCGGAACTGCGGATCGAGCCGCGCTGAGCACCGCAAAAAAAAGTTTCAACCCGCATTGTCCCTTTTGCGTTCTCGTTCGACCTGCCCTGTATGGGGACCTGCCTGGGCCGGCAGCGCATCCGCCATGGACATCAACAACGAGGGAACAATGTCACAGGGGATTCTTCGGGACGCAGCCGCCAAGGGCGGATGGAACCGGGCAGGCGTCGCGGGCCTTGCCGCGCTGGCGCTCGCGGCGGCCTGGGGGCCGCTGCCGGCGGTCGCACAGGCGGAGCCGGCGGGTGAGATCGCACAGGCGGCGGGTCAGGTGTTCGACATCGGCCCCGGACCGCTGGGCAGCGTGCTGGGGCAGTTTGCCGGTGCCGCGGGCGTGGTGCTGTCCTTTGAAGCGCAGTTGACCGCGGGCCTGGGCAGCGAGGGCTTGAGCGGACGCTATACGGTGGAGCAGGGCTTCAGCCGCTTGCTGTCGGCGCACCGCCTGCAGGCCGTGCGGGGTGCGGACGGCATCTACCTGCTGCAGGCTCTTCCGCCGCCGCCGGTGGAAGCGGTGACGCTGCCGGCGGTGCCGGTCAGGGCGGCGGGTGAAACGGCCTCCAGCCCGGTGGGCAGCTATGTGGCGCGCCGCAGCTCCACCGGCACCAAGACCGATACCCCGCTGCTGGAAACGCCGCAGGCCGTCTCGGTGGTCACGCGCGAGCAGATGGACGCCCAGGGCGTCGAGTCGCTGGAGCAGGCGCTGGCGTATTCGGCGGGCATCAGCCCGCTGGCCGGCAGCGGCAACAAGTCCACCGGCACGGCGTTCACGATGCGCGGCTTCAACGTCACCGGCTCGGCGCCGCTGTATCTCAACGGCAGCAAGTTTCCGATCAATTCACTCAGCGGTCCGGAAGAGCCCTATCTCTACGAACGCGTGGAACTGCTGAAGGGGCCGGCTTCCGTGCTGTACGGGCAGGCGGCGCCGGGCGGCATCATCAACATGGTCAGCAAGCGCCCCACCGAAACCCCGCTCAGGGAGCTGGAAGTGCAGGTCGGCAGTTGGGATCGTCGTCAGATCGGCGCCGATTTCGCGGGCCCCATCGACGAGGCCGGCAAGCTGGGCTATCGGCTCACCGGCTTTCTGCGCGAGAGTGATTCCATGATCGAGGAGATCGGTAACGATCGTGGCGTCGCCTCCGGCTCGCTGGCCTGGCGTCCGGATGACAGGACCTCGGTGCTGCTGCTGGGCAGCTACGTGAACAACGATACCGTCTACGACTACGGCAAGCCCTATAAGGGCACCATCCTGGACAATCCCAATGGCAAGATCGACCCGAAGCTGTTCATCGGAGAGCCCGGCTTCGACCGGTTCGATACCACCGGCTACACCATCGGCTACCTCGCCGAGCATCGCTTCAACGAGAACTGGCAGCTGCGGCAGAACTTCCTGCGCTTTGACCGGCAGACCGACTCGCGCACTATCGGATTCAGCAATCCTCCCGAGGCGGTACCGGGCCGCACGGTCAATCGCTTTGTCTATACGCGCGACGACGCGGATGCTGGGTTCAGCCTAGACAACCAGGTCCAGGGCAAGCTCAAGCACGGTGCCTTCGAGCACACGCTGCTGGTGGGCTTGGATTACAGCGATCGTTCGTTCAATCGCATCCAGGGTTCCGGCTCGGTCGCGCCGCTGGATGTGTTCACGCCGGTGTACGGCGCGGTGGTGACGGTGAACCCCGAAACCCGTCAGTCCCGGGAGAGCACGGAGCAGTTGGGCCTCTATGCCCAGGACCATATCCAGCTGGATGGCCGCTGGATCGCCCTGCTGGGTGCGCGCTGGGATGACACGAAGTCGGCGGGCTATGACAGGGATACCCAGGGCAATGTCGAGCCCTTCAAGAACGAGCAGGACGCGATGACCTATCGCGCTGCGCTGATGTACCTTTTCGAGGGCGGCCTGGCTACGTACGCGAGCTGGTCGGAATCCTTCCAGCCCCAGTCGGGCTTCGATGTGGCGGGCAATGCCTTCGAACCCACCACGGGCGTGCAGTACGAAGTGGGACTCAAGTTCGAGCCGCGCGGGCTCAATGCCTCGTTTACCGCCGCGGTCTACGAACTGACGCGGCAGAACCTGCTGACCGCCGACCTGA
The DNA here is from genome assembly GCA_030149365.1 of Solimonas sp. GTDB lineage: Bacteria > Pseudomonadota > Gammaproteobacteria > Nevskiales > Nevskiaceae > Solimonas_A. The sequence goes on along the minus strand of JASBRP010000017.1, from coordinate 58,017 downwards.
ACAATCCGCTCGAGTCCGTACAAGCCGGCGAGGTGCGTTCGCGCGGCGTGGAGTTGGAGGCGCGAGCCGAACTGGCGAGCCGCCTGGATCTGGTGGCGGCCTATACCTACACCGACGCGGAGATCACCCGCAGCAACAACGGCGACCAGGGCCGCGTGCCCAGCTCGACCCCGCGTCATACGGCTTCGCTGTGGGGTGACTATCGCTGGAGCGCAAGCACGGACAACGGGCTGACCACCAGCCTGGGCGTGCGCAACGTCGGCAAGTCCTACAGCAACGACAACTCCTTCTCGATCCCGTCCTATACGGTGTATGACGCGGCGCTGCGCTACCTGTTCGGTCCCTGGCGCTTCTCGCTCAGCGTCAAGAACCTGCTGGACAAGGAATACGTTGGTGCCTGCACCTTTGCCTGCTTCTATGGCGAGGAGCGCAACCTGACCGCGTCGGTCCGCTACACCTGGTAATCGAGTCAAGAAGGCCGGGCGATCCGCTGCGCGGGTCGCCCGGCCTTTTGCATGATGTGGCCATGAGTCCGCTTTCGGTTGACACCACCGGCAGCGCGGCCGATGATCAGTTCATGAACGTCTTTTCCGTCCGCTGCGCCAAACCCCATCGGGGGCCTCTGCTCGAAGGCTAGCCGCCCCGGGCTTCGCGCCTTTGCGCGCCGTTCAAGCCCGGGGTGACGGAACACAGCTTCTCCACCCCGCCGTCGCGCGCATCGCTGCGCGCGCGTTGCGGCTTGCCGTTCATCAAAATCACGAGGTTCCCATGCAAGTGGATACATTGCTGCAATCACCGCCCCTGCTCATCGCCGAATCGCTGGCGGGGCCACTGCGTTCCCTGGCCGAAAGGTCTCTGCGACAAGCGCCCGAGGTGGCGCGTCGTCTGATCGAGGAGATCGACCGCGCCGAGCTGATCACGGACGGCCAGATGCCGGACGACGTGGTGACGCTGGGTTCTTCGGTCAGTTATCGAGACGAGGACAGCGGCGCCGAGCAGACCATCCGGCTGGTGATGCCGACCGAGGCGGATCCTTCGCAACGGCGCGTGTCGGTGATGACACCGGTGGGTGCGGCGCTGATCGGCTTGCGCCGGGGCCAGCGCATCGCCTGCGAGATCGCCGGGCGCGAGGCGGTGCTGGCGGTGACCGGGGTCGGCCGCGCCTGAGCGCGCGCCCTCACTCCGCCGGTTCGGCCATCGCCTGCCGCGTGAAGCGGGACTTCAGTGCCACCAGGATGCCGGAGGTGGCGATCACGCACATGCCCAGGATCGCCATGCTGTCCGGCACGTGGCCGAAGATCAGCCAGCTCAGCAGGCCGGCCCAGACCAGCTGTGCGTACATGATCGGTGCCAGCACGGAAGCGGGCGCATGGCGGTGGGCGGCGGTGAAGAGGTAATGCCCGAGGCCGCCCATGGCGCCGACGCCAAAGAACAGCAGCAGCTCCAATGCGGAAGGCGGCGGGCCGCCCCAGGTCCAGGGCAGCAGGCTGCCGAAGAACAGGCTGCCCACCAGCGCGGTGTAGAACAGCATGGGAACCGTGTGCTCGGTGCTGGCGAGGATGCGTGACAGCAGCTGGTAGGCGGCGGTCACCACCACGCCGCAGAGCGCCAGCAGGGTGCCCATGGGGTCCAGGCCACCGCCGGGATGGGCGATCAGCAGGATGCCGGTGAATCCGAGGGCGGCGGCGACCCAGCCCGCCGCACCCACCTGCTCGCCCAGCAGGCGGCCGGCCACCAGCATCACCAGGATCGGCGACAGGAAGACGATGGAGGTCATCTCCGCCACCGGCATGCGCTGCAGGGCCAGGCCCAGCACCAGCGAGGCGGCCGCCAGGCAGACGCCGCGCAGCAACACCAGGCCGGTGCGCTGGGTCTGCACCAGCCGCTTGCCGTGGCTGGGGGTGAGCAGGATCACCATCAGCAGGCCGTTGACGATGTAGCGGATGGCCACCACCAGGGGAACGTCGTAGCGTGTCACCAGGTACTTGGTGGTGTTGTCCATGCAGGCGAACACGAACACGCCGAGCATCACCAGCATGACGCCGCGCAGCGGGTGCGCGGGCGCATGGTGGGGTGTATTGGCGGCAGCTTCGGGGTCGCGCGGTGTCGGGGCCATCGCCAGGGCGGGTTCGGGGCGGAGCGCTAGTGTGACAGTGAAGCGGCAAGGCGGCAGCCTGATTCTTGACCCAGGCGGCACAGCCGATGTCCGGCAGGTTTCCCCGCCGGGGAGTTGGAGTAGCCTCGTCCGAGGACTGCCGGAACCGCCGCCTCGCGTGCGGACTTAGACAGGCAGCCATCGCGGAGGGGAGAAACGCGCATGAATCACGTCCTGTCGGCCACGGTGCTGGCCTTGTCGCTGCTGCTGGCATCCTGCGGCAGTTCCCAGGCGCCGGAGGGGCAGGCGCGGGCGGCGGCCACCCCCAAGGCCGTCTGCGGGCCGGGCTCCCGTCCGGAGACCGACCTGCAGGGCCGGGTCACGGTGCAGGATCACGAGAGCGGGCGCGCCGCCGCCGGCTTCACCTGCAACACCGAGCTGGTGGGGCAGCACATCAACCCCGATGCGTCCGTCTCGGTGGCCGGCTTCAAGGTGCTGCGCTACGTCGACGACAGTGGTCGCGAGTGCGCCTACTACGACAGCACCCGACTATTCCCGGAGAGCGTGCTGGCGGGCGAGCTCGGCGTGGTGGTGCTCGACATGAGCGATCCCAGCAAGCCGGTGCGCAGCAAGCGCCTGCTGACGCCGGCCATGCTGTCGCCGCACGAATCGCTGGTGCTGAGCCAGGAGCGCGGCGTGCTGGCGGCGGTGCTGGGCAACCTCGTGTTCGGGCCCGGCGTGGTGGACGTGTACGACCTGAAGGCGGACTGCCGTAATCCGGTGCTGAAGTCCTCGTTGCCGGTGGGCGTGCTGGGGCACGAGAGCGGCATGTCGCCGGACGGCCTGACCTTCTACTCCGCGTCCAATGCCGCGCCGACGCTGACGGCGGTGGACCTGTCGATTCCCTCCCTGCCGTTGCCGCTGGCCATCATCCCCATCTCGTCCCATGGCTTGTCGATCAGCGACGACGGCAACCGTGCCTACATCGCCAGCGGCAGCACCACGCTGGAGGACTTCGTCGGCGCCGGCGAGGGTTACCCTTCGCTGATCATCCTGGACGTGTCGGAGATCCAGGCGCGCAAGCCCTTTCCCAAGGTGCGCGAGGTCTCGCGCCTGAAATGGGACAACATCACCATCCCGCAGAACGCGATCCCCATCACCATCAAGGGCCATCCCTACCTGGTGGAGGTGGACGAGTTCGCCACCAACGGCAAGAGCAAGCTGCCGTCGGCCAACGGCATCCGCGTGGGTGCGGCGCGCATCATCGACATCGGCGACGAGACCCAGCCCAAGGTGATCTCCGACCTGCGCCTGGAGGTGCACCAGCCGGAGAACCGCGCCACCATCGCCGACGATCCCGGGGCCCAGCAGTTCACCGGCGGCTACGCGGGGCACTACTGCAATGTGCCCACGCGCGTCGATCCGCCGATCGTGGCCTGCAGCATGCTGCTGTCGGGCCTGCGCGTGTTCGACATCCGCGATCCGCACAACCCGCGCGAGGTGGCGTACTTCAATGCACCGCTGTCGAAGCGCGCCGGTTCTACCAACTCGGCAGTGTCCAGCCCGTCGTTCGTGCCGGAACGCAAGGAGATCTGGTACACCGACCTGACCACCGGCTTCTATGCCGTGCGCCTCACCAACGGCGCCTGGCCGGACTGAGCGAGGGCCCATGGAGACCCTGATCGAGATCGAGGCCATCCGCCAGCTCAAGGCGCGCTATTGCCGCCACCTGGACCTGAAGGACTGGCAGGCCTGGCGCGGGCTCTTCGCCGAGGATTTCATCAGCGATACCTCGGAGTCCGGCGGCATGCGCATCCAGGGCGTGGACGAGTTCATCGACTTCGTCCGCGACAGCCTGGGCAAGCCGCAGCAGGCCACGGTGCACATGGTGCATGCGCCGGAGATCGAACTGCTGTCCGCGACCACGGCGCGCGGCATCTGGGTGCTGGAGGATTTCCTGCGCTTTGCGCCCGGCCTCAATTTCCGTGGCTACGGGCATTACCACGAGACCTACGAGAAGCGGGATGGGGCCTGGGTCATCAAGACCTCGCGGCTTACGCGCCTGCGCGAGGACATCGTGACGCCGTTGTTCTCGCTGCACGTCTCCGGCTGGTTGCGCCGGCAGTCGATCAAGGCGGGACACCGGCACGCCGAGGCCTGGCGGGCCAAGCGGCGCAAGGCCTGAGCGGCCGCAGGCGGCGGTTCCTGCCGCGGCTTCGGTAGACTAGGCCCTCCAGGAGCGGGTCAACGACGACACCGCAGGGGCCTTTGCCGCGATGACGGACCACAAGCATCCCGCGCCGTCCGGAGTGACCATCTACTACTGGCCCTGCAGCCTGGTGCTGCTGGCGCCGTCGCTGCTGCTGGACCGGCCGACCAGTCCCCTGTGCGCGACCCTGCGCATCGCCTGCCGCAATCCCTACACGATCGAAGTGGATGGCCGACTGCTGACCACGCGTGCCTCGCTGGTGGCGCCCCGGGCAGGGCGCAAGAAAATGATGGCGCTCAATAGCGACCTGGCCCTGTTCTACCTGCCGATCGACGATCCGGAGTACGCAGGGCTGAAGGAGGTATTGGGCCAGGATCTCGTGGTGGACCTGCCGATCGCGATGTTCGAGCACCTGCTGCCGCGCCTGCGCCGCGCGATGAGCGAGGTGGTGGACGCGCCGGAGATCAAGGCGCTGGTGCGGGAGGTGGTGCAGGCCATCACTGGCCAGCATGCCGCGGAGCCTCCGGCGGTGGACCCCCGGGTGACGGCCGCCTGCCAGGTGCTGGATGAGATGCCGCTGAAGGATGTCAGCCTGGAGGCGGTGGCGGAGAAGGTGAACCTCTCCAGTTCGCGCCTGCGAGAGCTGTTCAAGAAGCAGACGGGCTTCACCATCGGCGAGTACGCGCGCTGGCGCGGCGTGTGGCGGGCGGCACTGCTGTGGAAGCGCGGCGCCAAGCTCAGCGGCCTGGCGGTGGAGGCGGGTTTCTACGACATGGCCCATGTCGACAAGGCCTTCAACGAGGTCTTCGGCATGAATCCCTCGGCGGTGATCGATCCGCGCTACGTCACGCTGGTGAGCTGCGAGTGAAAATCGGCGTCCGGCGCAGACCGCCGGACGCCAGTCCCCCGATGATTGGCCTCTCAGATCGGCGAGCGGATCTGCCCGCGGGTCATGCCGATGACGTCCTGCAGGAAATCGCGGTGCGCGCACACGGAGCGTGACAACTGCTCCGCCGGGATGCGCTCCGGCGTGTCCTCCACGGTGTGGTAGTGCGGCGTGGCCATGGTCAGGTTCACGCTCGGCACGCCGAGCGTGCCCATGGCGCCTTCGAGGTCGCCGTTGGCGGTGACCTGGGGCACCGTCGGCAGCGGCACGGCCAGCAGGCCGTAGCGCAGCAGGTAGGGCAGGAAGGTCCGCAGCAGCGCCGGGTGCTGCGTGGTGAACAGGGCGCGCTCCTCGTCGCCGGGGCGCTCGATGGTCAGGCCCAGCATGTCGAGGATGCCGCTGCCGCTGATGTGCTCCTCGCCGTGCGCCGCGAGATGATCGAGGTTCATGAACAGCTCGATGTCCGGGATCGCCTCCGGATGTGTTGCGGCCCAGTGGCTGATACCGCCATAGGGATAGCCGGCGTCGTGGCCGGTCACGCCGAGGAACAGGATGTCGCGCGGACGCTGCTCGACCGGCAGCGCGGCGAAATGCTCGGCCAGGCCGATGAGCCCGGCGACACCGGTGGCGTTGTCCAGCGCACCGGTGAACCAGGCATCGTAGTGGGCGCAGACCAGCAGGCTGCCGCCCAGCGCCCCGGAGCCCGGCAGGCGGGCGACCACGTCGCGGGTGATGCCGTCCACGTGCTGCGCGTCGAGCTGCCAGCGGATGCTGCCGCCGCGGCGCGCGGCCCGACGCAGCCGCGCCAGGTCACGTGCGCCGAGCTGGAAGGCGGGGATGGGATTGTCGTCCAGCTTGTTGCGGCTGGAGCTGGTGGGGCGGATCAGGTTGTCGGGTGCGTCGGAGGTGACGAACATCGCCACGGCGCCGAGCTCGGCGGCACGGTGATAGGTTTCCGGATAGGTGGCGAAGACATTCAGCAGGGCCTTGCCGGTGACTACCACGGCCTTGCCGCGCAGGTTCTTCAGCAGCAGCTCCGGCTCGGAGCCGAAGCCCACGTCCACCAGCTCCGCCGAGCCGCTGCCACCGCGGCTGGACCACAGCGGGAAGCTGTTCACCGGCTCCGGGCCGTCGCCGTCCGTGAGTTCCACCTTCCAGTCGCCGAGCTGCCATTGGCGGAAGCTGTAGGTGTCGATGTCGGTCTGCAGGCCCGCGTCGCGCAGCCGCGATGCCAGCCAGTTTCCGGCGCGTTCCTCGGCCGGATAGCCGGCCCAGCGCGGCTGGAACTCGCAGAGCTGGCGCACCCAGCCATGCAGGCGCTGCGGGCTCATGGGGTCGGCGTCGGGCACTTCAGGCAGCACCGGTTCGGTGCCGGCGCTGCGCTGGCAGCCGGCCAGCGCCGCGGGCAGGGCCAGTGCGGCAGCTGTCGATGCAACGCGGCGCAGGAAGCGGCGGCGATCCAAACGCGAAGCATCGAGCTCGCCGGAAGCCGGCTGCGGATAGCGTGTCATCTTCATGATTCGAATCTCTGCATGATCCATTCGACGATCGCCGGTGCGGCCATGTCGGCCGTGGGCGAGTGGCCGGTCGGCCAGCGCTGGTAGGTCACGCTCAGCCCCTGGCGGCGATACTCGCTGGCGAGCTGTTCGGTGAAGGGCAGCAGCGCGACCAGGTCGATGATGCCGGCGTCGATGCGGATGGGAACGTCCTGGCGCATCGGGATCAGGCGCACGTCGTCCTCGTCCAGCGCGCGCTGCAGCATGGCGAGTGCTTCGTCTCCACGCGGCCCCTTCACCTGCTGCGGCGCCAGCCCGCCCCAGGAGTCCTTCTGGCTGAGGTCTTCCAGGCACAGGCGCTCCAGGTCGGGCCAGAGCTCGAGGGCGCGCGGCGACAGGCCGCCTTCTTCGAGGATCAGGCGCTTGAACACCGGGTCCACCGAGGCCACGCCGCTGATGGCCAGGCCAGCCAGCGCCACGGTGGTGTCGATGCCGGGGCCGGCGATAGGCACGGGCTCCAGCAGCGACACCAGCTTGGAGAGCTGCGTGACCGGCGTGATGGCGGCGACGCCGACCAGGCGCAGGCCGCGTGCTTCCGGATGCTGGCTGTTGGCGGTATTCAGCGCGGCCACGCCGCCTTCGGAATGGCCGGCGGCCACCCAGCGGTCGCCGATGCCGTTCCAGTGGCCGGCCACGGCGGAGGCCATGTCGCGCATCGATTGCGCCAGCGAGTCGCCACGCAGGTAGGGATGGGGGCCGTCTTCGCCCAGGCCTTCGTAGTCGGGCCGTGCGACCACCACGCCCCTGGCGAGCAGGCGGCGCGCAATCTCGTCGCCCTGCTGCATGCGACGTAGCTCGGTGGATTCCGGCGTGCCGCGGCTGGGCGCGCAGGCATCCGCCGCGCCCGTGGTCATATGGCCGTAGACGACCAGCGGCCGTACCTGGCCGGCCTTCAGTGCGGCCGGCAGCAGCACGATGCCGGAGGCCAGCGCTGGCTGCCCCTGCACGTTGATGGTGGTGTAGCGCACGAGCAAGGACTGCTCGGCGCCCTCCACGCGGCTGGTGGCGCCGGCCTCCTGCACCTCGACCACGGTGCCGGGCGGCTGTGAACGCCAGCCCGCCGGGCCTTCCGTGTCGTTGTTGTTGCCGGAGCAACCCGCAAGCAGGATCAGCCCCGCGACCAGCGAGCCTCGAATGACAGACATGCTTCTCCTCCAACCGCACTGCTTTGTTATTTCTTCTGCGGCGAAGTATCGCAAGGCAGGCAGCGGCGAGGGGCGGCGTGGCCCCGGTTTCGCTAGTACCAGATGACGATGCTGCGGGGCATCGGCAACGCGGGCTCTCCGGATGACGCGCTCAGCGCCAGGCGATCAGCAGCAGCCCGGTCAGGGCCAGCGTGGCCGGCCAGGCCTGGTGTGGAAGCGCGGGCAGTGCGCGGCAGGCGCCGCGGGCCAGCAGGCTGGTGGTGAACAGCATGGCGCCCAGGTGCAGCAGCAGGGCCAGCAGCGGCAGTGCGAGGGACGCGGATGTGCCGCTGGTGCGCCCCGGGAGGCACATCGGTGACAGGGCAGGTATCAGCATCAGGCCGGTGCCCTGGGCCGAGGTCATCAGGAAGGACCACAACGTCAGGCCCGCTGGGCCGGCGTCGCGGCCCAGGGCGCGGTGGCGCTCCGGGCCGCGCAGCAGGCAGTGCAGCGCGGCGCCGAATGCCAATGCACCGGCCATCCACTGGAAGCATGCGAAATCCACGGCGACACCACGCCAGAGCAGCCAGGCCACGACGGCAATCGAGGCGGCGTGGCCGAGCGCCAGGGGCGGCAGGGCCCGCCTCACGCGAACCCGGCCGTCTTCCTGCCTCGCACAGGCGGCGGCGAACATCCAGCCGCCGGCAGGGTTCAAGCCATGCAGGGCACCGAGCCCGGCGACCGCCAGCCAGGGCCAGAGGCTGTCCATGCCTGGGCTCCGTGCGCGCCGGGCTTCAGGCCGGGCCGCAGCCGCAGGCGGCCGGGGCCGGTGGCTGCTCGTAGCGATCGTGATGGCGCACCCAGGCCATGGGATAGGCCAGCGAGTCCTCGTCGCGTCCGCGCGGTGTGAGGTCGATGAACTCGTAGGCGCCCATCATCAGTTCCACGCCACGGCCGTAGGTGGAGTAGGTGTGGAATACCTGGCCGGCGTCGTCCTGGTAGAACACGCTGATGCCCGGCACTTCCTGTTCGGAGAGCGCCTGCAGCGCATAGTTGTAGTAGACCTCGCCGCGCGCCAGCTCCTCCGGCGTGAAGCTGACACCGAAGTCGCGGTTGAAGTCGCTGCCCTGGGAGGACGCCCAGGGGAACTGCCAGCCCATGCGCTGGCGGAAGCGCTCGATCTCGGCCAGCGGTGCGCGCGAGATCGCCATCAGCGTGATGTCGCGCTGATGCAGGTGCAGCCGCGCGCCCTCGATGTGGTCGGCCATGAAGGAGCAGCTCGGGCAGCCCTGCTGCCAGCCGGGGCCGAGCATGAAGTGCTGCACGATGAGCTGGCGGCGGCCATCGAAAAGCTGGGCCAGCGAGCGGCGTCCCGCGGGGGTGTCGAAGACATAGTCCTGCTCGATGCGGCGCCACGGCAGCGCGCGGCGCTGCCGTGCCAGCTCGTCGCGCAGGTGGGTCAGCTCCTTCTCGCGATGCAGCAGGGCGCGGCGTTCGGCGATCCATTGGTCGTGGCTGACGACGGGGTGCTGGGCCAGCGAGGCCGGGTAAGTCGGGGTGCTCATGTTCTGCTCCTGTACGCGGCGAGCCGCTTGCGGGACGAGGAAGGGGGAGCGCGTCGCCGGAGGCGACACGCGTTCGTTGCGATGAGTGGGCTACTTGCCCTGGCGCGGGCGGCGCACGGCGCGCAGCTTGCCGCTGCCGCCACCGCCGCAATAGAACAGGCCGGCGCCGTCGGACTCCAGGCCGCTGACGCCGATGCCGCTGGGCATCTGCAAACGCTGCAGCACTTCGCCGCTGGCCGGGTCGATGCGGCGGATATCGCTCTCCTCGCCTTCCCAGGTGCCGTGCCACAGTTCACCGTCGACCCAGGTCACGCCGGTGACGAAGCGGTTGGACTCGATGGTGCGCAGGATCCGGCCGCTGTCGGGATCGATCTGGTGGATCTTGCGCTCGCGGTACTGGCCGACCCAGAGGCTGCCCTCGGCCCAGGCCATGCCGGAGTCGGCGCCCTGGCCGGGTGCGGGGATGGAGGACAGGATTTTGCCGGTGGCGGGGTCGATCTTGTCGATGCGGGCCTCGGCGATCTGGTACAGGTGCTTGCCGTCGAAGGCGGTGCCGGCGTCGCCGCTGCAGGGCAGGGAGCGGGCGATGTCGCCGCTGTCGGGATCAATGGCCAGCAGGCGCGAGCCGACGGCGGCCCAGACGCGCTGTCCGTCGTGGGAGACGCCGTGGACCGCGGTGGCGCCTTCGAAAGGGCCGTATTCGCGGACGATCTCGGCGGTGGTGGCCGGCCCTGCCGGGGACGTTGCTGCTGCGTTGCGGGGGCTGCTCATGTCGGGGCTCCTGGGTTGCGCCCGGTGTCGGCGCCGTGGAAGCAATCTACCCGGGCGGCAGGCCGGCAGGGAGTAACAAGTGCGTCGTGAATCCGGTCAGCGGTGGCGCCAGCCAGCGCTGCGAGCGGGCCTTGCCGATGCTGCGCACCCGACCCTCGGCCTCCAGCTCCACCAGTGCACGCTGCACGGTGCGCTGGCTGGCGTCGAGCGCCAGGGCCAGGGCCGAGCTGGGCCAGGGCGCACCATCGGCCAGGATCGCCAGCAGCGAGGCCTGCTCTCCGTCGATGGGCGGCACCAGCACCGCCACGCGGCGCGCTCCCTGCGGGACGAGTGCGAAGCCGCGCTCGCTGGCGCTGATGGTGGCCAGCGGTGCGATCAGCGCGCGCAGGCGGCCGATCTCCACGCGCAGGCGTGCGCGATGCGATTCGTCCGGGCGCTCCGTGCGGAACACGCTGGCGATCAGCTCGTTGCGGTCGATATCGCCGGGCCAGCTTTCCGCCAGCGCGCGTGCCAGGGCAAACAGCACGGGCCGACGCGCCAGGGGGTGCCAGCGGTCGCCGGCACCGATGCCACGGCGGCAGGCGTCGATCACCAGCGTGTCCGAGGCCAGCAGGGCTTCGACCTCGTCCAGGCGCAGCGACTGCTCACGGTCCGGGTGGATGCGTCGCGCGGCGGGTCGCTCCATCGCGGCCCGTGCCTCGGCGGCCTCGGCCTGCAGCGCCGGCACGCCGGCACGCGCTGCCGCGTCTCGTGCGCGCGCCAGCGCGTTGCGGGCTACGCCGGTCTGCAGGGAGCGCAGGGCCAGCTCGGCGGAAGCCATTTCAGCCGCAGCCAGCAGGGCGGGAGGCAGGTCCTGGCCGTTGAGCTTCGCCAGGGCCGCCGCCGCGTCATCGAGACGGCCGAGCAGCAGCAGGCGGCGCACGACGATCAGGCGGGCATGCAGGGCGTTGGCACGATCGGCGCCGGCCTCGAGCCGCGCCGCGGCCTGCTCCAGCGCGCGCGGCAGGCCCTGCAGGTCACGCAGGGCCAGGGCCACCTCGGCCTCGGCGACGATGCAGCGTGCCCGCGCCAGTTCCTCGCGAGAGCCGAAGGCGCGTGCCGCGCGCTTCAGGAGCTCGCGGGCTCGCGGATGCTCGCCCAGCTGCGCCATGGCGATGCCGCGCAGCGCCAGTGCCGGCGGATCGTCGCGCAGAGCCACATGCTGGAGTGCGCCCAGCGAGTCGCCGGCGGCGAGGGCACGTGCGGCAGCGGCAATCAGGGAGTCCATCGCCGCAGCTTAGCGCGTGGCGCAGGACAATCCGAAGGCAGGGTGCTTCAGGCGCGGCGCGGCGTGCCCGGCAGCAGGGTGGGGGAGAAGATGCCCTCGCGCATGAAGGCCGAGAGTTCGCGTGCGAAGCGCTGGGCCAGTTCCTCGGGGTCGCTGTCGGGGATGCGGCTGAGCATCACCAGCGTGGAGGTCATGCCCAGGAAGATGTACGACAGGATCTCGATGTCGAGATCGGCGCGGGCTTCGCCGTTCTTCTTCAGCTGCTCCAGCGACAGCCGCAACAGGCGGTTGATCGGGTGGGCCGGCAGCAGCTCGCGGCCGGCGATGGCGTCGGAGATCAGCAGCGTGGTGGCGTCGCGGTTCTTCAGGACCAGGCGGGCGGTGTGCAGCAGCACGTCGTCGGCCACGGCCACGCCGCTGTCCTTCATGGACTCCAGCAGGCGTTCGGTGATCCAGCCCTTGGCTTCGCGCAGCAGGTGGTCGCGATCCTCGAAGTGCTGGTAGGCCACACCGCGGCTGACCTCGGCCAGCTCGGCCGCTTCCTTGATCGACAGACCGTCGGGCCCCTTGCGCGCCAGCAGCTCCACGGTGGCCTGCAGCAGGCGTGCGCGGGTCTGCACGGGATTGCGGATGCGGGGCTTGCGCGCAGCCGTTTCGGTTTTCTGCCTCATGCGGGCACTTTAACCCATGGTGCGGGGTGCGGGCGCTCGCCCGCACCCCGCACGGGGTTGTCAGAACTGCGAGGACGGCAGGCGCACCACGAGGCCGTCGAGCTCCTGCTTGACCAGGATCTGGCAGGTCAGGCGGCTGTTGGACTCCACGTTCATGGCGCCGTCCAGCATCATTTCCTCGGTCTCGTTACGGGGATCGACCTTGTCCTGCCAGGCCGGGTCCACGTAGCCGTGGCAGGTGGCGCAGGAGCAGGCGCCGCCGCAGTCGCCGACGATGCCGGGCACCATGTTCTCGACGGCGGCCTGCATGACGCTCTTGCCGGCCTCCGCTTCGATGAGGTGTTCCTTTCCGCTGTGTTCGATGAAGAGAATCTTCGGCATGGCGTGGATCAGGCCTTGGTGGCGGTGAAGGGGTAGGAACCCATGAAGCCGGCCTTGGCCTTGCCGCTGAGCACGTTGCCGTTGAGTTCGCCGTTGAACTCTACCTTGATCTTCATCGGCTTGGTGACGTGGTTGACCCAGTAGACCTTGTTGCCGGTGAGCTTGAAGTCGGCGATCGGGGTGGTGGAACCCTGGCCGCTCTGCGAGCCGGTGTAGGTGTCGCCGCTCTTCTCCAGCACCAGCACGGCCGGCTGCGGGCCGGTGGGGCCCTTGACCACGACGTTCCAGGTGCCTTCCAGCGATACGGGGCCAGCGGCAGCGGCCGGCGCCGGAGCGGGTTCCGCGGCCGGCTTGGGGATGCTGACGGTGACGTTCTTCGGCTTGGAGCCGATCCAGGCCGGCAGGCTGTCCCAGCCGCGCACGGTGGAGGTGGAGGACAGCACGGCGTTGTCCAGGTCCACTTCCCAGTCCGGGAAGCGCTTGAGGATCTCCTCCAGCGCCACGCGGCCTTCCAGGCGCGCCAGCGGCGCGCCGATGCAGACGTGGATGCCCTGGCCGAAGGTCATGTGCGGGCGCGCTTCCCGGTGGATGTTGAAGCTGTCGCCGTTGACGAAGCGCGACTCGTCGCGGTTGCCGGCGGCCACCAGCAGCAGGATGGCGGCGCCCTTGGGAATCTTGCGGCCGTGCAGCTCCATGTCGCGCATCACTTCACGCGCCAGGAACGGTCCCGGCGGCTCGAAGCGCAGCACTTCCTCGACGGTCTGCGGGATCAGGGCGAAGTTCTTCGCCACCTCGCGGCGCTGGTCGGGGTTTTCCGACAGGGTCTTGCCCATCCAGCCGATCAGGCGGTTGGTGGTCTCGTTGCCGGCGCCGGCAACGACGTTGACGATGTTGCTGATCTCGTCGCGGGTCAGGCGGCGGGTGACGCCTTCCGGATCCTTGAACTCGGACTGCAGCAACTCCGTCATCATGTCGTCCGACGGATTCTTCTCGCGCCAGGCGATGTACTCGTCGAAGCCCGACAGCGCGTCCTGCTGCAGCTGCTGCTGCGCGGCGATGTCGATCGGCTTGCCGGCCTCGGTGCGCAGGCGGTCGTCGACCGACTGGCGGATGGCGATCTGGTCCTTCTCGGGGATGCCGAGCAGCATGCTGACCGCGCGCATCGGCATTTCCGCGCCGAGGTTGGCGATGAAGTCCAGGCGGTCGCCGCCGACCAGCGGATCGAGGCTGCGCGCGCACAGCGCGCGGATATCCTGCTCCACGGCGTGCATGCGCTTGGGCGTGATGATGCGCTGCATCAGTGAGCGGTAGGCGGTGTGCTTGGGCGGGTCCTGGTGGATGAAGACGGAGTCCGGCATGACGGACTTGGCCTTGATGAATTCCAGGATGTCGCCGTGGCGGGAGCTGAACAGGTCGCGGTCACGCAGCGTGGCTTCGATATCCGCGAAGCGGGTGACGGCGTAGAAGTCGTGCTCCTCGTTGTAGTAGAGCGGCATCTCCTCGCGCAGACGCTTGTAGGTGGGATACGGATCCTTGGCGAGATCCGCGTTGTACGGGTCCCAGGAGATGGCTGCGCTCATTGTCTGATCCTTCGCTCGTGCATGGCGGTGCGTGGGTATGGCATGTCCCCTCCAAGGGTCGCCGCGTCAACGGCTGCATGCCTGTTTTTAATGTACACGCATGTGCATTAGCGCGCAAAGGGTCAAACGCCGCCGATGTCCGGAATCGGTCCAGGCTTATGAAAACATGGGAATTTAAGTGGCTGCCGCCAGGGCGCCGACGCTAGCCGGTCGGGCACAAAAAAAGCGGTGCAGGCCGAGGGCCTGCACCGCTTGGAACGGCCTGTTTAGCGTATCAGGCGGCCTGCGGCTTGCGCGCAGCCTTCTTCGTCTTGGCGGCCGCCACGGCGGCGACCTTGGCGCTGAACTTCAGGACGCCGTCCTCGAGCTGCGAGTAGCGCAGCACCGGCACGTCGCGCACGTAGTCGTGCACCACCTTCCAGGGACGCTTGCTGCCCTGGCGCGGCAGGTTGTCGGCGGCGCGCTGGATGTAGCCGGAGCTCAGGCCGCCCATCACGGTCTCGTTCTCCACCGGGGTCTCGCCCTCGGCCTGCGGCACCACGGCGCCGTAGCCCTTCTTGTCCATGTGGTTGATGACGCGGCAGATGTATTCGCTGGCGATGTCGGCCTTCAGCGTCCACGAGGCGTTGGTGTAGCCGATGATGATGGCGGCATTGGGCACGCCTTCCACCAGCACGCCCTTGTAGGTCATGTGCTCCCTGGGCTTGAAGCGCTCGCCGTCCACGTCCACCTGCACGCCGCCCAGCAACTGCACGTTGAGGCCGGTGGCGGTGATGATGATGTCGGCCTGCAGCTCCTCGCCGCTCTTGAGCTTGATGCCCTTGGCGGTGAAGCTGTCGATCTGGTCGGTGACGATGGAGGCGCTGCCCTTCTTCAGCGCCTTGAACAGGTCGCCGTTGGGCACCACGCAGAGGCGCTCGTCCCAGGGGTTGTAGCTCGGCGTGAAGTGCTTCATGTCCACCTTGCCGCCGAGCTGCGCCTTGACCTGGGCCAGCAGCAGGCGCTTGACCGCCTTGGGCGCACGGCGCGAGGCCTGGTAGAGCATGCGCTGCAGGCCGACGTTGCGCGCGCGGGTGATGCGGTAGACCGCCATCTCCGGCAGGAAGCGGCGCAGCTTGGGCGACAGCGGGTCGATGGCCGGCACCGTCATGATGTAGGTGGGCGAGCGCTGCAGCATGGTCACGTGCGCGGCCTTGCCGGCCATGGACGGCACCAGCGTGATCGCGGTGGCGCCGGAGCCGATCACCACCACGCGCTTGCCGGCGTAGTCGAGGTTTTCCGGCCACTGCTGCGGGTGGATGATGGGGCCCTTGAAGTTCTTCTCGCCCGGGAATTCGGGGCGATAGGGCGTGTCGTAGTTGTAGTAGCCGGTGGCGCCGATCAGGAAGTTGCAGCTCAGCGTCTGGGCCTTGCCGCCGGGCTCGGTCTCGGCCGTCACCGTCCAGCGCTGCTCCTCGGTGGACCAGGAGGCCGCGGTGACCTTGGTGCCGAAGCGGATGTGCTGGTCCACGCCATACTGCTCGGCGGTCTGGCGCAGGTAGCCCTTGATGGAGGCGCCGTCGGCCAGCACCTTGGGCTCGGTCCAGGGGCGGAAGTTGAAACCGAAGGTGAACATGTCGGAGTCCGAGCGGATGCCCGGGTAGCGGAACAGGTCCCAGGTGCCGCCGACGTTCTGGCGACGCTCGAGGATCGCGTAGGTCTTGCCGGGGGACATGCGCTCGAGGTGACAGGCCGCGCCGATCCCGGAAATGCCCGCACCCAGGATCAGGACGTCGAAGTGTTCGGTTTGCATAGCAGCTCCTCGTGACATGTTCGCTTTGAATGTGTACGACCGTCCACAAAAAGTAGACGAGTGTCCACATTCGTGTCAATATCTTTCCCGCCAGTGTCTGGTGGCGGAGTGACACAAGCGACTGATATGAAAGACGATATTGATAGCTCCCCGGAGCGGGTCAGCGTCATGGGCCGGGGCTCGGGCGGTCGGCAGAAGCTGATCGACGCCGCCCTGGAACTGGCCTCCACCACGCGCAGCCTGGCCTCGCTGGGCCTGCGCGAGGTCACCCGCTGCGCCGGCCTGGCACCCAACGCCTTCTATCGCCACTTCCGCGACTTCGACGACCTGGGCCTGGCCGCCGTGGACATGATGGGTGGCGAATTGCGCCGCGGCCTGCGCGAGCGTCGCCTGCGCCTGGCGCGCAGCCGCCAGGGCTCGGTGGTCTCCACCAAGGGCGTGGTCAACGATGCCGGCCGCCAGAACATCCGCGAGACCGTGGGCCTGGTGCTGGATTTCGTCACCGAGCATCCCACGGCCTACGTGGTGGGCATCCGCGAGCTCAACGGCAGCTCGCCGAAGATGCGCGCCGCCGTGCGCCGGCTGCTGGACGATTTCGCGCGCGACATGGCCGAGGACATCCAGCAGATGCTGGACGCGCCGATGACCGACGCGGTCTCCATGCAGGAGATCGCCCGCCAGGTGATCTACCAGATGACCTTCTTCTCGATGGATTACCTGGAGCAGCCGCAGCGCCGCGACGAGATCCGCGAACAGGCCGAGCGCTTCATCCTGCGCATGTTCGTGGGCGAGATGGGGCTGCAGGCGATGGCGCCGAAGAAGAAGGCGGCGGCGAGGAAATAAGGCGGGTCTGCGCCGGCGCTGGCTTGGGCGGGTGCAGCAGAACCAGTGCTTCCACCTGCCGCGGCGGGCATAGAATCCCGCCCTGCCATGAGCGCTCTCATCCTTCTCAAGCTGGCCCTGGTCCCCGCGCTGATCGCCCTGGTAACCCTGGCCGGGCGCCGCTGGGGCGCGAGCGTGGCGGGCTGGCTCTCGGCCTTTCCCGTGGTGTCGGCGCCGATCCTGTTCTTCGTGGCGCTGGAGCAGGGGCCGCTGTTCGCCGCGCGGGCGGCGACGGCGACGATGTCGGCGGTGCTTTGCATCCTCGCCTTTGGCCTGCCGTATGCCTGGATGGCGACACGCCATGCCTGGCCGCTGGCGGCGCTGGCGGGCTTCACCTGCTACTTCGCATCGGTGGGCCTGATGACGCTGTGGGAGCCCAGCCTTCCCATGGCGGCAGTCACCGCAGCCGGCGCGCTGCTGCTGGTGCCGCGGCTGTATCCGCAGGCGCCGCCGCTCACGCCTGCCGCCGTTCGTCCGGGGTCCCGTATCGATATTCCCCTGCGCATGGCGGCCGCCGCGGCGCTGGTGGTGCTGGTCACGCATTTCTCCGCGAGCCTGGGGCCGCAGCTCAGCGGACTGTTTGCGATGTTCCCGGTGATGGCGGCGGTGCTGGCGATGTTCTCCCACCACTACCAGGGTGCTGGCTTCACCGTGCCGATGCTGCGCGGCATGGTGCTGGGCTACTGGGCCTTTGCCGCCTTCTGCGGCGTGCTGGCGCTGGCCCTGCCACGCATGGCGATCCCGCTGGCGTTCGCGGCGGCGCTGGTGACGGCGGTCGGCACGCTGGGGCTGTCTCGCGTGGTGATGTTGCGCTGGCTGCCGCGGTGGCGCCGCGCCTGATCAGGTCTTGCCGAAACGCTTGGCCGAGGCCGCGATGGCGCGCGCCTTCTCCAGCTCGCGATCACGCGGCGGCGCCAGCGTTACCAGCGAGCGGATCAGCAGGGCTGCCGCTTCGTTGACCTGATCGAGCGCCAGGTCGAAGGCGGCTTCGTTGATCCTGGAGGGCTTGTTGAAGCCGCTGAGCTTGCGCACGAACTGCAGCGACGCGGCGCGGATTTCGTCATCCGTCGCCGGCGGGTCGAAGTTGAACAGCGTCTTGATGTTCCGGCACATGCATTTGACTCCGCGGCCAGCGATCCTGGCCCGCACTTTAGCGCGAGGCGCGCTGGAAGGCGGGCCTTGCTCCGGCCCGGGCATGCTGCTTGCCGCTTCCTGGCAGCGGCTTTGTGTCGCCATGCGACGGCGCCCATTGGGCGCTGCATCGCGCAACCAACCCTGGAGAACGTCATGCAGAAAACCATCGAGAAGAGCATCGAAGTCGCCGCGCCGTTACGGGCCGTCTATAACCAGTGGACCCAGTTCGAGGATTTTCCGCGCTTCATGGAAGGCGTGGAGGAGGTACGGCAGCTCGACGACACCCATCTGCACTGGCGCGCCAAGGTGGCGGGTAAGGAACTGGAGTGGGATGCCGAGATCGTCGAGCAGGTGCCGGACCAGGGCATCTCCTGGCGCAGCACCAGCGGCAAGGGCAATGCCGGCCGGGTGCGCTTCGACAAGATCGACGAGACGCATACGCGCGTCCTGCTGGAACTGGAGATCGAGCCGGAGACGGTGGTCGAGAAGGCGGGCGCCTTCGTCGGCGTGCCGGCGCATAGCGTGTCCGGCGACCTGAAGCGCTTCAAGGAATTCATCGAATCGCGCGGCGTGGAGACGGGCGCCTGGCGTGGCGAGGCGCACAGCGGGCGCGTACGGCACTGAGGGATTCGACTCTTCCGCAGGGAGATCGTCATACCGGCTTTCGCCGGTATGACGATTCAGCCGGGCTTTGTGCGGGCCATGAAGCTCGCTCAGCCGGCTTCCGCCAGCATCTCCACGAACGCCGCCGCGAACTTGTGGCAGTCGCCCGGCCAGCGCGCCGACAGGTAGCGGCCGTCACGCACGATGAAGCCGGGGCGATGGTTCCCTGCTCTGTCGCGCACGGGGAACAGCGGGCCGGCGTCGAAGTCGGCGGGCTTGGCCAGCGCGGCCGTTACCTCGGACTGCACGGTCTGCGGATAGGTGCGGTAGTAGCGACCCAGCCAGGCGGCGGTCATGGCCCAGGCGCCCAGTTCCAGCGTCGCGGGCAGGGCGGTGGTGCGGCGACCGTGCAGCACGGAGCGGCCGGTGGCGGGGTCGATGCTGCGTGCCGGCAGCAGCACGCCGTGGCAGACGGCGGCCACGTGCTTGTCGGCGGTGAAGAAGTGGCTGCAGAGGGCCTTGGCGGTGTCGGACTCCAGCATCGAGCGCATGCCAGCGGCATGGCCGCCGGGGATCAGCAGGGCGCCGAAGTCCGCGGGGTTCACGTCGGCATAGGCCAGCGGTGCCTGGAAGTCCGGCGAGGCGGCCATCTGGCGATACAGGTCCAGGTCCGGGTTGCGCGTCATGAACACGCTATTGAACAGGCCGAAACCGGTGTCGGTGAGACGCATGTCGGCGTGCGCCGGCTGGCCGGTGGGGGTGGTGAAGCGTACCTGGTGCCCGGCCTGGGTCAGGGCATGCCAGCTGGTGGCGGCCTCGGTGGGGTCGTAATCGGAAGCGGGCAGCAGGCAGAGGACGTTCATGTGGGGTTCCGTTGCAGGCCGCCATTATGGGGCCGCTGCGGTGCTACCGGATTGACCGGCACCGCCGCCGGACTTTGACATTTCACGCCACGCCGGAGAACGCGCCCATGGACGGGATTCTCGACGCATTGCAGTGGCCGGCCATGCTGGTGACGCTGCTGGCGGCCTGGCTGGTGGGCTCGCAGCAGCAGCGCAAGCGCAGCTGGGGGTTCTGGTGTTTCGTGCTCAGCAACCTGTTGTGGGTGATCTGGGGCTGGCATACCCAGGCCTGGGCGCTGATCGTGCTGCAGTTCGGGCTGTTCGCGCTGAACCTGCGCGGCGCACGCAAGAATGATCCGGATACGGCGGGCTAAGGTAGCCCCTCCCGAGGCCGTTCGTGCTGAGCCTGTCGAAGCATTGGACGGACCCGCGCGCCAAACCGTTCACATTTCGACAAGCTCAATGCGAACGGTTCGTGGAGACGTCCGGCCAGGACTTCAGCGCGGCACGTTGGCGTAGTGCAGCAGGACGT
This sequence comes from Solimonas sp., assembly GCA_030149365.1. Taxonomy (GTDB): domain Bacteria; phylum Pseudomonadota; class Gammaproteobacteria; order Nevskiales; family Nevskiaceae; genus Solimonas_A. Next base: position 38,127 of record JASBRP010000017.1, on the reverse strand, counting down.
CGGCGTGGCAGGCCTGGCCGGGCTCGCACCAGCAGGCCAGGTCATGCCCGGCCAGTTCGCCGATGCGGTCGATCAGGGCCTTGCCCTGCCGGTCCTGGAGTTCGCCGCGCGTGAGGGCCTGCTCATACTTGGCCTTGGCTTCCTGCGGGCCCAGCGCGCCGTGAGCCTTGCCGCCCACGACCCAGGGATTGCCCCAGATCGTCGGGCGGCCGACATAGATGGAGCCGGCAGGCTTGCGCCAGCCGGCGCTGCGCCGCATCTGGATGCGTTTCGGGTCCATGCCGTTTGGAGCGCCGGCGCGGCCCCGAGTTCCGGGGTGGTGGTTCCGGTGGCGCGATTCGCATAGCCTTTGCGCTTTCCTGACGTCACCGGACCTTTCATGATCGTTTTCATCACCGGCGCCAGCAGCGGCTTCGGCGCCGCCATCGCCCGCCGCCTGGCCGCCTCGGGTCACCGCCTGGTGCTGGCGGCCCGCCGCATGGATCGCCTGCGCGAACTGGCCGCGGAGCTGCCGGTGCCCTCGCACCTGGTGGAGCTGGATGTGCGCGACAACGCCGCGGTGGCGGCCGCGGTGGCGGCGCTGCCGGCGGAGTTCGCGGAGGTGGACCTGCTGGTGAACAACGCCGGACTCGCGCTGGGGCTGGCACCGGCCCAGCAGGCCAGCCTGGACGACTGGGAGCGCATGGTGGACACCAACATCAAGGGGCTGATGTACATGACGCGCGCGCTGCTGCCGGGCATGACGCAGCGCCGCCGCGGGCATGTGGTGAACATGGGCTCCATCGCCGGCGAGTGGCCGTACCCGGGCGGCAACGTCTATGGCGGTACCAAGGCCTTCGTGCGGCAGTTTTCGCTGAACCTGCGTGCCGACCTGCTGGGCACCGGCGTGCGCGTCACCGACATCGAACCGGGCCTGGCCGGTGGCACGGAGTTCTCCAACGTGCGCTTCCATGGCGACGATGCGCGCGCCGCGTCGGTCTACTCCGGAGTCACGCCGCTGTCGCCGGAGGACGTGGCCGAGACGGTGCACTGGGTGGCTTCGCTGCCGCCGCACGTCAACGTCAACACGCTGTCGCTGATGCCGGTGTGCCAGGCCTTCGGCCCGCTGGCGATCCACCGGGGCTGACGTGTCGCAGGTCCTGGAAATCCCGATCTTCCCGCTGGGCACGGTGCTGTTCCCGGGCGGGCGCCTGCCGCTGCGCATCTTCGAGCAGCGCTACGTGGACATGACCAAGGCCTGCATCCGCGACGAGAGCGTATTCGGCGTCTGCCTGATCCGTGCAGGCTACGAGGTCGGCAAGCCGGCGGTGCCCTGCGAGCTGGGCTGTACCGCGCGCATCGCCGAGTGGGACGTACCCAGTCCCGGGCTGTTCACGCTGGATGCGCGCGGCGAGACGCGCTTCCGCATCCTCAATCGCTGGGCCGAGCGCGACGGGCTGCTGCGTGCCCGAGTGGAGCTGATCGAGCCGGCCGCGCCGCAGGCATTGCCGGAACGCTTCCGCCTGCTGGGCCAGTTGCTGGGCAGCCTGATGGAGGAAATGGGGGGCGAGCATTTCCCCGATCCGCGGCCGGAGGATGCCGGCTGGGTCGGTTCGCGGCTGGCGGAGTTGCTGCCGGTGACGCCGGAGCGCAAGCAGGGCCTGCTGGAGCTGGACGATCCGCTGGCGCTGCTGGCCGCCATCGAGAAAGAGCTGAAGGAAGTGCACTAGCCGGCGGCTTTGTCCGATACTGCAGCCTCTTCGGGGAAGGAACGAAACGCCGATGCTGACCCTGGTTTTCATCATCGCCGGTGCCCTGCTGGGCGCGGCGCTGCTGCATTTCGACGCCGGCATCCTGATCGGCGCGCTGTTCGGTTACCTGTTCGCGCGGCTGCGCGACCAGGGGCAGCGCATCGAGGCGCTGCAGAAGCGCCTGGACGAGACCAGGGCCGTGGCGCCGGCCGCCGCCGCCGCGCCGCCGCCTCCCGTGGTGACGCTGCCCGCGGCACAGCAGCCCGCCGCTGCGCCGCCGCCGCTGACGCTGGACCTCGACGACGCGCCCGCCGTGCCCGAGCCTCCCGCACCGCCGCCGCTGCCGCCCTGGCCCGCGGTGCCGGCAGGACCGACGCTGGTGGATCGTGCGCTGGACTGGCTGCGCGGCGGCAATCCGCTGGCGCGTGTCGGCATCGTGATCCTGTTCCTGGGAGGCGCGTTCCTGGCGCGCTATGCGGCGGAGAACAGCCTGTTCCCCCTGGAGCTGCGCCTGGCGGCGATCGCGGCCGGCGCGCTGGGGCTGCTGGTCACCGGCTGGCGGCTGCGCGAGCGCCGCGCGATGTACGCGCAGATCCTGCAGGGCGGCGGTATCGCCGGGTTGTACCTGACGATCTTCGCCGCGGCGCGGCTCTACCACCTGCTACCAATGGGGGCGGCGCTGGGCCTGATGGTGGTGGTGGCCCTGGCCGGCGCCGTGCTGGCGGTGGCGCAGAACGCGTTGCCGCTGGCGGTGATCGGCTTCAGTGGCGGCTTCCTGGCGCCGGTGCTGCTGTCCACCGGCTCGGGCAACCATGTCGCGTTGTTCAGCTACTACACGGTGCTGAACCTCGGCGTGTTCACCGTGGCCTGGTTCCGTGCCTGGCGCGAGCTCAACCTGGTGGGCTTCGTCTTCACCTTCGGCATCACCGCGCTGTGGCGTGCCAGCGGCTACGGGCCCGAGGACCGGCTCAGCGCCGATGCCTTCCTGCTGCTGTTCTGGGCGCTGTATGTCGCGGTGTCGGTGCTGTTCGCGTTGCGCCAGCCGCCCAGGCTCAAGGGCTACGTCTCCGGCACGCTGGTGTTCGGCCTGCCGGTAATCGCGTCCGGCCTGCATGCCTCGCTGGTGCGCGACATCGATTTCGCCATGGCCTGGAGCGCGCTGGGCTTCGGCCTGGCCTACATCGCGTTGGCCTGGGGGCTGATTCGCAGCGGCCGCGATTCACTGCGCCTGCTGGCGGAGGCCTTCGCCGCCATCGGCGTGATCTTCGCCAGCCTGGCGGTGCCGCTGGCCTTCGACGAGCGCGCCACTGCGCTGATGTGGGCGGTGGAGGGCGCCGGCCTGATGTGGCTGGGCCTGCGCCAGCAGCGCCCGCTGGCGCGGCTGTTCTCGCTGCTGCTGCAATTCGCCGCCGGCCTGCGCTTCCTGGCGCACGCGGGTGACCTGCGTGGCGATCTGCTGTTGCTCAACGGCGCCTGGATGGCCACGGCGGCGCTGGCGGTATCGGGCCTGCTCAGTGCCTGGTGGCTGCAGCGGCATCGTGAGGCGCTGACGCGTCATGAGCAGGCGCTGCCGCTACTGATGGCGCTGTGGGGCTGTGCCTGGTGGTTCGTCGGCGGCCTGGTGGAGCTGGATCGCCATGCGCCGCAGGCCTGGCTGCTGGGCATGGCGCTGGGCTTCATCGGCCTCAGCCTCTTGCTGCTGGAACGCCTGGGGCGCAGCGGCCAATGGCCGCAGGCGCGGTGGATCGCGCTGCTCGGCATGCCGCTGGCGCTGCTGGTTTCGCTGCTGCTGTCGGGTGATGCCCATCCGCTGGCCGAGGCGGGCTGGCTGGGCTGGCCGCTGCTGCTGGCGGTGTCCTGGCGCCTGCTGTGGCAGTTGGACCGGCAGCCGGAGGCGACGCTGGATTTCGCACGCGCGGCGCTGCATGCCGCGCCGGCCTGGACGCTGGCGCTGGCCGGCGCCTGGGAGCTGCACTGGCAGTTGCGCGCGGTGCCCGGCGTCTGGCGCGACCTGCCCTGGGGCGTGGTGCCCTTGCTGCTGCTGTGGCTCTGCGGCGCGCGGCATCTGCGCCCGCAGTGGCCGCTGGCGCGGCATGCGGACACCTACCGCCTCGTGGTGGCGCTGCCGTTGGCCGCTGCGGTGGCGCTGTGGACCGTGGCGCTCAATCTCGGCAGTGACGGCGATCCCGGCTGGCTGCCGTATCTGCCGCTGCTGAATCCGCTGGACCTGGCGCTGGCGCTGGGCCTGGCCGCGCTGGCCTTGTGGGTGCTGTCGCTGGACGCGGCGCAGCGCGAGCGCCTGGGCTGGAGCCAGGCCTGGTGGCTGCCCTGGAGCCTGGTCGGCGGCCTGGGCTTCCTTAGCCTCAGCGCGGCGCTGCTGCGCGCGCTGCATCATGCCTGGGGCACGCCGTTGGATGCCGGCGGTATCGTCGACTCCACGCTGGTGCAGGCTTCGCTGTCGGTGTTCTGGAGCCTGCTCGGTGTCGGCGCCATGCTGCTGGCCACGCGCCGCGGCTGGCGCGGCCTGTGGATGGTCGGCGCGGCGCTGATGGGCGTGGTGGTGGCCAAGCTGTTCCTGCTGGACCTGTCCGGCAGTGGCACGCTGGCGCGCATTGCGTCCTTCCTCTGTGTCGGCCTGCTGCTGTTGCTTACCGGCTATCTCTCGCCGCTGCCGCCGGCCGCGGACGAAGCCAAGAACGAAACCAAAACCGAGACCGACCCGGAGCCTTCCGCATGAAGAAGCTGCCGCTCTGTGCGCTGCTGTGGTGTCCGCTGGCGGCGCTCGCCGTGCAGCCTGCCGACTATGCCCGTGGCCTGACGCTGGAGGCCGATGGCCAGCCGCTGCAGGAGCTGGCAGTGCCGGACGAGGCCTATGCCGGAGTGCTGCGTGCCGACCTGGGCGATCTGCGCGTGTTCAATGCGGCCGGGGTTGCCGTGCCGCATGCACTCTGTGCCACTGCGGCGGGCGAGCCGCAGCGCGAGCTGCTGCCGCTGCCGTTGTTCACGCTGCAGGGTGCCGCGACCTCGGGCGAGGCTGGCCTGCGCATCGACGTGCGCACCGCCGATGGCGCCGGCGTGCAGCTCAGCGGTGCACCGACGGCCGCCGGCGCTCGCAGCCAGGCCTACATCCTGGACCTGCGCCAGCTGCGCTATCCGGCGCAGGCCCTGCGGCTGGACTGGCGCAGCGATGACGGCAGCTCGGAGCTGCCATTGCGCATCCTGGCCAGCGACGACCTGGATCGCTGGGAGACGCTGGTGACACGCAGCACGCTGCTGCGCAGCCGCGATGGCGGCATGGAGCGTGGCCGCGTGCCGCTACCGGCCGGGCGCCATGCCTACCTGCGCCTGGAGCGCGCCGGCAGCGGTGAGCCGCTACAGATCCTGGGGGCGTGGGTGGAGACCGAGGCGGCGGCGCCGCTGCAGGGCCTGCTGCGCTTCGACACCTTGGCGCTGCCGGCCGAGAAGCCGGGCGTGCTGCGCTTCGACGCGCGCCGCCGTGCGCCGGTGGACCATGCCTGGGTGCCGCTGCCCGCCGCCAACATGTCGCTGCAGGTGCGCCTGGAGAGCCGCGCGGTGGCGCCCGGCGGCGATGACACGCAATGGCAGCCGCGCTGGAGCGGCGAGGTGAACTCGGTGACGCGCGCGGGCGCTGCCGCGGCGGCGCTGCGTTTCCCGGCCACGTCCGACCGCTACTGGCGCCTGCAGATCACCGGCGGCGCCGAGACCCTGGGCTCCGCGCAGCCACAGCTGCAGCTGGGCTACGTGCCGGCGCGGCTGCGCTTCCTGGCGCAGGGGGAGGGGCCGTTCACGCTGGCCTTCGGCAGTGCCCGGGCAGAGCCGGTGACGCCGGCCTGCGAGTCGCTGCTGTCCGACCAGGACGAGGCCGAACGCCGCCGTCTCAGCGGTGCCGCCACGGCGCTGCCGCCGGCGATCACGCTGGGCGGCCCGGAGATGCTGACCCCGGCGCCCAAGCCGACGCCGCTGCGCCTGGTGCTGCTGTGGGTGACGCTGGGGGCCGGCGCGCTGCTGCTGCTGGCGATGGCGCTGTCGCTGCTGCGGCGCCTGCGGGAGCCGCCGGCGGAGTAGTACTTTTGTCCGATTGCGGAATGCCGCGGCCCGGCGGGACAATGAGGCCATGATCCGCTTTGCGTCCCTGGGTTCCGGTTCCAAAGGCAACGCTACTCTCGTCGAGTACCGCGGCACGCGGATCATGGTGGACTGTGGCTTTTCGGTGAAGGACGCGGAGGCGCGCCTGCAGCGGCTCGGCGTCGCGCCGGACTCGCTGGACGCGATCCTGGTCACCCACGAGCACAGCGATCACCTGGGCGGCGTGGCGCGCTACGCGCGCCGCCATCGCACGCCGGTGTGGGTGACGCACGGCACGTTCAGGGCCTGGAACGATCCGAACGTGCCGGTGCTGCAGCGATTTGGCCCGCAAGACAGCTTCCGCATCGGCGAGATCGAAGTGCAGCCGTACTCCGTTCCGCACGATGCGCGCGAACCTTGCCAGTACGTGTTTGCCGTCGATGGGCAGCGCCTGGGCATCCTGTCTGACGCCGGGCACGTCACGCCCTACATGCGCGCGATGCTGGCCGACTGCGACGCGCTGATGCTGGAATGCAATCACGACATGCAGATGCTGGCACGCGGGCCCTACCCGGAGGCGCTCAAGCGCCGGGTCGGCGGCGGGCTGGGGCACCTGTCCAACCTGCAGAGTGCGGCCCTGCTGGCGTCGCTGGGCGTGGGGCGCCTGCAGCACCTGGTGCTGACGCACCTGTCCGAGGTCAACAACTCGCCCGAGCTGGCCCGAGCCGCGGTGGTGGCGGCGCTGGAATGCGATGAGGAATGGATCGTCTGCGCCGGGCAGGATGAGGGAGTGGGCTGGCGGGAAGTGGCCTGACCCGGAGCCCCGGGAACCGTTCGCATTGAGCTTGTCGAAATGTGAACGGTTCGGCTCGCGGACCGTTCAAGCTTCGACAAGCTCAGCCCGAACGGCCGTTGGGGGCTGTGAACCCGGAAGGCATTGGCCCGGTCTACCTCGCAGGCACCCAGGTCAAGGAGGACCGCCATGCCGCGCGCCCCGCTCACGCCGGAGCAGCTCGCCGCCCGCGCTGCCGGGCTGCGCTACGTGGACGACAGCCATCCGGGCATCCGCCGCCGGGCGTTCCGCGGTGGCTTCGCCTATGGCGGGCCTGATGGCCGCCGCATCCGCGACGAGGCGACGTTGGCGCGCATCCGCAGCCTGGCGGTGCCGCCGGCCTATACCGATGTCTGGATCTGCGCCGATGCCTCCGGCCACCTGCAGGCCTGCGGACGTGATGCGCGGGGGCGCAAGCAGTACCGCTACCACCCGGACTGGCGCGCGGTGCGCGACGCCGACAAGTACGGCCGCCTGCTGCAGTTCGGCCAGGTGCTGCCGAAGCTGAGGCGGCGTATTGCCGCTGACCTGAAGCGCCCCGGCCTGCCGCGGGAGAAGCTGCTGGCGACGGTGCTGCGGCTGATGGAGAAGACCCTGATCCGCGTGGGCAATGCCGAGTACGCGCGCAGCAACGGTTCCTACGGCCTGACCACCTTGCGCAACCGCCATGTCGACGTGAGCGGATCGCGCATCCGCTTCGAGTTCCGCGCCAAGAGCGGCGTGCGCCATGCCAGTTCGATCGAGGACCCAGGGCTGGCGCGCATCCTGCGCCGTTGCATGGAGCTGCCGGGGCAGGAGCTGTTCCAGTACATCGGCGAGGACGGCGAGCGCCGCGTGCTGGGCTCGGCCGACGTCAACGACTACCTGCGCGAGATCGCCGGCAGCGAGTTCACCGCCAAGGACTACCGTACCTGGGCCGGCAGCGTGCTGGCGCTGCAGACCCTGCGCGCGGAGGCCGGCACGCCGGCCAAGGCGCGGGTGGTGGACATGTTCCGGCAGGTGGCGCAGCGCCTGGGCAACACGCCCGCGGTCTGCCGCAAGTGCTACGTCCACCCGGTGGTGGTCAGCAGCTACCTGGACGGGACCATCCCGCTGCCGCCGGCGATGCCGGGCCGGCGGCCGGTCGGCGAGGCGGCCCTGCTGGCGCTGCTGCGCCGGCGGCGCAAGGCCTAGGGAGCGAACCGGGGTTCAGGTTCGCCGTTGTCGTCGCCGGGCGGCAACAGGGCGCTCAGGTCCTCCTGCAACTGCTCCTGCAGTTCGCGCAGGTCCGAGCCGAGGTCCTGCAGGTCCAGGCCGGCGGCTTCCATCAGGGGCCACAGGGCTTCTTCCTCCAGGTCCAGGTGTTCCAGGGCCTCGCCGGCCATCTCCTCCTCGGCGGACCGGCGCTCGCCGGGGCTGAGGTCGCCGGTTTCCAGGCGGTCCACCTCCTCCTGCAGGCGCTCGTGGCGGGCTTCGGCCTCGTCCAGGACCCGGTCGTCCAGGCCTTCGGCGCGCAGGGCGGGGTAGAGCAGTTCCTGCTCCAGCTGGCTGTGGATCTTCAGCGACAGGCAGGCCTTTTCCAGCAGTTGGCGGCGGCGCTCCTCGTCGCCGGCCTCGGCGTGCCGGCTGAACAGCTGGCGCAGGCGGCGGTGGCTGTCCTGCAGGAAGGCGAGGGCGTCCGGGCGGGGGGATCTACCCGGGCGGGATTTGCTGCGGGCCATGACGGTCTCCGTGTCGGTGCGGTGCCCGCCGGGAGGGCGGGGCGGCGCGTTCCATCGCGCAGGTTTGTGACTCGTCCCCGGCGGCGGGAGTTCCGGTTCGGAAAGTCAGGAAATGGGGGGCCAAAAATGCGAAAATAGGGGTTGCCCGTACCCTCCCGCCCTGAACGGCGGTCTTGCCGAGCCCCTATGTCCCTGACTGTCCTCCCCGGTGCCGCGTCCCTGTCGGCCTTCCGCCTGGAACGCCTGCTGGCGACCCTGCGTCCCCATGCTCCCGGCCTGAGCGGCCTGCGCGCCGTCGACCTCTACCTGGTGGATGCCGACGACACCGTGGCCCACGCGGACCTGCGCCGCCTGTTGGGCGACGGCCCGGACAGCCTGCCGGCGGCCGACGGCCGTATCTACGTGGTGCCGCGCGTCGGCACCACCTCGCCCTGGTCCAGCAAGGCGACGGACATCGCCAAGGTCTGCGGCCTGGCCGGCGTGCGCCGTGTGGAACTGGGCCGGGTCTACCTGCTGGAGGGGGTCGCCAGCCTGCCGGCCGAGGCCTTCGCCGTGCTGCATGACCCGATGATGGAGTCGGTGCTGCTGGACGAGGCGGCACTGCCGCATGTGTTCGACGGCCAGCCGCGCCGCGGCCTGCGCACGGTGGACGTGCTCGGCGGCGGCAAGCCTGTGCTGGCCCAGGCCAATGCCGACTGGGGCCTGGCCCTGTCGGAGCAGGAGATCGATTACCTCGCTGCCCATTACCAGCAGGCCGGAAAGAACCCGACCGACGCCGAGCTGATGATGTTCGCGCAGGTCAACAGCGAGCACTGCCGCCACAAGATCTTCAATGCCGAGTTCACGCTGGACGGCGAGACGCAGGAGCTGTCGCCGTTCCAGATGATCCGCCTCACCCATGCTGCCGCGCCGGAGGGCGTGCTGTCCGCCTACAAGGACAATGCCTCGGTGATTGCGGGCCCCACGGCGATGCGCTTCTTCCCCGAGGGCGACCGCGTCTGGCGCGAGCACGAGGAACCGGTGCACATCCTGATGAAGGTGGAGACGCACAACCACCCCACCGGCATCTCGCCGCACCCGGGCGCCGCTACCGGCGCCGGCGGCGAGATCCGCGACGAGGCTGCCACCGGCCTCGGTGGCAAGCCCAAGGCGGGCCTCTGCGGCTTCACCGTGGCCAACCTGAAGATTCCCGGCTTCGAGCAGCCCTGGGAGGCCGACCTGGGCCGCCCGCCGCGCATGGCCTCGGCCCTGCAGATCATGCTGGACGGCCCCATCGGCGCCGCCGCCTACAACAACGAGTTCGGCCGCCCGAATCTCGCCGGCTACTTCCGCACCTTCGAGATGCGCACGCCGGACCGCCGCAACCGTGGCTACCACAAGCCGATCATGATCGCCGGCGGCTACGGCAGCGTGCGTGACGGCCACGTCGAGAAGCGCGAGGTGGTCGAGGGCGCCAAGCTGGTGGTGCTCGGCGGCCCGGCGATGCTGATCGGCCTGGGCGGCGGTGCCGCCTCGTCGATGGCCACCGGCGCGTCCAGCGCCGCGCTGGACTTCGCCTCCGTGCAGCGCGCCAACCCCGAGCTGGAGCGCCGCTGCCAGGAAGTGGTGGACGCCTGCTGGGCGATGGGTGCCAACAATCCCATCCTGTCGATCCACGACGTGGGCGCGGGCGGCATCTCCAATGCGCTGCCGGAACTGGTGCACGCCGACGACCGCGGCGGCCTGTTCCGCCTGCGCGACGTGCTCTCGGCCGACCCGGCGCTGTCGCCGATGGAAATCTGGTGCAACGAGTCGCAGGAGCGCTACGTGCTGGCCATCGCGCCCGCTTCGGTCGCCCTGTTCGAGCAGTTCTGCAAGCGCGAGCGCTGCCCGATGGCCGTGGTCGGTACCGCCACCGCCGAGCAGCAGCTGGTGGTGGAAGACGGCCTCGACGGCAACCGCCCGGTGGACATGCCGATGCCGGTGCTGCTGGGCAAGCCGCCGCGCATGCAGCGCAGCAGCGAGCGCCAGAAGCCGAAGCTGGACCCGCTGAAGATCAAGGGCCTGAACTGGGTGGAAGCCGCCGAGCGCGTGCTGCGCCTGCCGGCCGTGGCCAACAAGAACTTCCTCATCACCATCGGCGATCGCACCGTCGGCGGCCTGACCGTGCGCGACCAGATGGTCGGCCCCTGGCAGGTGCCGGTGGCCGACTGCGCCGTCACCGCCACCGGCTTCGAGGCGACCACGGGCGAGGCCATGAGCATGGGCGAGCGCCCGGTGCTGGCCCTGCTCGACGCACCGGCCTCCGGCCGCATGGCCGTGGGCGAGGCGATCACCAACATCGCCGCCGCGCGCATCGCCAAGCTGCGCGACGTGCGCCTGTCCGCCAACTGGATGGCCGCTTGCGGTCAGGGTGACGAAGACGCCCGCCTCTACGACACCGTGCGTGCCGTGGGCGCCGAGCTGTGCCCGGAACTGGGCCTGGCGATCCCGGTGGGCAAGGACTCGCTCTCGATGAAGAGCGTGTGGCAGCAGGATGGCGAAACCCGCACGCAGACGGCGCCGCTGTCGCTGATCGTGTCGGCCTTCGCACCGGTGGCGGACGTGCGCCGCTCGCTGACGCCGCAGCTCAAGGCCGACGCCAACACCCGCTTGCTGCTGATCGACCTCGGCGAGGGCCGCAACCGCCTGGGCGGTTCGGCGCTGGCGCAGGTCTACGGCCAGATCGGCGACCGCGCGCCGGACCTGGACGACCCGCAGTTGCTGAAGACCGCCTTCGAGCTGGTGCAGACGCTCAACGGCGAGGGCCGCTTGCTGGCTTACCACGACCGCTCCGACGGCGGCCTGTTCGCCGCGCTGGCCGAGATGGCCTTTGCCGGCCACTGCGGCATCGACGTGACGCTCGACAGTGTCGGCGACGATCCGGTGGCGGCACTGTTCAGCGAAGAGCTGGGCATGGTGCTGCAGGTCTCGGCCAGCGACGCCATCGACGTCGCCGTGCGTGCCAAGGCCGCCGGCCTGCCGGTGCACGAGCTCGGCGCGCCCACGGCTGACGACACGCTGCGCCTGCGCTTCGAGGGCAAGGAACTGCTGGCGGAGTCGCGCGAGCGCCTGCACAAGGTCTGGGCGGAAACCAGCTACCGCATGGCGGCGCTGCGCGACAACCCGGAATGCACGCGCGAGGAATTCGACAACGTCGGCGCCAAGGACGACCCGGGCCTGGGCATGAAGCTGAGCTTCAAGCCGGCCACCCCGGGCATCCAGCTCGGCCGTCGTCCGCGCGTGGCGATCCTGCGCGAGCAGGGCGTCAACGGCCACGCCGAAATGGCCTGGGCCTTCCACACTGCCGGTTTCGATTCGGTGGACGTGCACATGAGCGACATCCTCGAGGGCCGCACCAAGCTCGCGGACTTCGCCGGCCTGGTCGCCTGCGGTGGTTTCTCGTACGGTGACGTGCTGGGCGCGGGCCTGGGCTGGGCGCGCACCATCCTGTTCAATGAGCGCGCGCGCGCCGAGTTCGCCGGCTTCCTGGCCAACCCGGAGCGTTTCGCGCTGGGCGTCTGCAACGGCTGCCAGATGTTCGCCGGTCTGAAGGACATCGTGCCGGGCGCGGAAGCCTGGCCGGCGTTCCGCCGCAACCGCAGCGAGCAATTCGAGGCGCGCTGGACGCAGGTGGAAATCCTGGAGTCGAAGTCGCTGTTTTTCGCTGGCATGGCGGGCTCGCGCCTGCCGATCGCGGTGGCGCATGGCGAAGGCCGCGCGGAGTTCTCCGCCGAGGGCCATCTCGCCGCGCTGCAGTCTGCCGGCCAGAACCCGATGCGCTACGTGGACAACCACGGCAAGGTGGCCACGCGGTACCCGCAGAACCCCAACGGTTCGCCGGCGGGCATCGCGTCGGTGTGCAACGCCGACGGCCGCGTAACGATCCTGATGCCGCACCCGGAACGCACCGTGGCGGGTACCGCGGGCTCGTACTGGCCGCAGCGCTTCGAGGGCCACACGCCCTGGCTGCAGATGTTCAGGAACGCGCGGAAGTTTTGTAAGTAGTCGTTCTTGAACCCCTCGCCCGCTTGCGGGAGAGGGGCAGGGGAGAGGGTTTCTGTAGATCGTGGAGGAGCTAGCTTAGCCGCGCTTTACAGAGACCCTCTCCCCCAACCCCTCTCCCGCAGGTGGGCGAGGGGAGCAATGGCGCTACTCGTCGCTCGCCTCGTCATCCAGCGCATACAGCCGCCAACGTCCCTCCACGCCCTTCAGCCGGTACTCGCCCCTCCGCCGGAAGCCGAAGTCCGAGCCGGCCAGCAGGGCGCGCAGGGTGCTCGATACCATGATGTCGCCGGGCGAGGCCTCGCCCATCACGCGGGCGCCGATGTGCACAGTCAGACCGCGCACGCTGGGGCCCACCACTTCGCATTCACCGGCGTGTACGCCGACGCGAATCTCCAGGTCCAGGGCGCGGGCTTCCTCGCGGATGGCGCGGGCGCAGAGCAGGCTGCGGCCGGGGCTGTCGAAGGTGGCGAAGAAGCCGTCGCCGGCGTTGTCCACCTCGTGCCCGCGGAAGCGGTGCAACTGCTTGCGCACCATGCGGTGGAAGCGGCTCAGCAGGTCGTGCCAGGCGGCGTCGCCGCGCTCGGTGGCCAGCACGGTGGAGCCGACCAGGTCCAGGAACAGCACGGTCACCAGCACGCGGTCGGCATAGACGCGGGAGCGGCCGCCGGTGAGGAATTCCTCGACGATGCCCAGCACTTCGTCGCCGCGGTCGATGGCGAAGAAGGACTCGCTGCCGTCGATCTCCACGCGGCGGCTGCCGGCGATGCGCTCCTCCAGGTACTGCGCATGCGCGGTGGCGTCCATGTAGGGATACTCGCGCCGGTGCAGCAGCAGGGTGGGGCAGCGGAGCGCGGGCAGGCGGTCGCGCAGGTCCATGTTGAGGAAGTGGCGCGTGTGCGCTTCCACCACGCGCGGGGTGGCGGCGGCGCGTTGCAGGCGTGCCACGCCGGCCAGGAAGTGGCTGTCGCCGGCGCGGGCGGGGATCAGCGTGGCGGCGAGGCTTTCCGTGGCCCAGTGCTTGCGCAGCATGGTGCAGTGCTGCTCGGCGCGCTCCGGCGACTCGCCCACCGGGTGGTCGGGCGCGCGCAGGTAGCGCGCGGTGGCGTTGCCCAGGATCAGCGCCGACACGCGCTTGGGATAGCGCGCCGCGAACGCGATGGCGATGGCGCAGGCCTCGCGCTCGGCGAAGATCGCAGCTTTTTCGGAGCCGGCGGCATCCAGCACGGCCAGCAGGTCCTCGGCCCAGTCGTCGGCACTGGGCAGGGCCTGCGGCGAGACCGGCGCGGAGGCGCCCATGCCGCGGCGGTCGAACAGGATCAGTCGGGCAAAATGGGTGATCTGCCGCCAGAAGCGCTCGACTTCCGGCAGGTCCCAGAGCAGGTCCACCTGGGTGGTGATGCCGCCCAGGTGCACGAGGTCGAGCTCGCCCTCGCCCAGGGTCTGCCAGGCGATGTCGTTGCCGCCGCTGTCGGCGTAGAAGGTCTGGGGGGCGGCCACGGGCTCCTCGGCGGGTCTGCTGGCGGCCAGCATAGCGCTGGCTTCGCGGGCAGGGGGAGAATTGGACTAATACCCAGTTCGGGGATCGTAAAACCCGGCGTTTTCTGACAGATTCCGCGCCGTTCCAGCAACCGGCTCAACCCGATGCGTCGCTCGGTGTCGTCTTCATGCTTCCGTGGCCTCCTGCGCAGGGGCAGCGTGTTGCTTGCCACCGGCCTGATGAGCGCCGCCCTGCCGGCCTGGGCGGAAGCGCCGCGTTGCGATACCGCGAACTGCCCGCCGCTGCAGTTGCAGCTGGAACAGGGCTTCGAGGTTTCGCGCCAGCGCCTGGAGCAAGGGCTGCCGGCTATCGCCCCGGCCTCGGCACAGCCGCAATCGGCGAGCGAGCCGGCGCCGGAAGCGGCGATCACCGCTTCGCTTTCGCCGTGGTTGATCGGAGCACTCGCCCTGGCGGCCGGCATGCTGCTGCAGGGGTTCCTGCAGGGCCTGCTGCGTCGCCGCCGCATGACGGCAGCCGTGGCGGTGGAGGCGGCCGCTGCCGAGGCGCCGATCCCGGTTCGCGCCCTGGGGCTGGAGCCGGATCTTGCGGAGGCGACGCCCGCGGCGATGTTCATCACCGAGCCTCCGCTTGCCGAAGCACGGTCGGGCCTGCTGGAAGAGAAGCTTCAGGCGACCCCGGCGCGCTTTGAACTGGAGTCCCTGGACATCGAGACCCCAGAGCCCGCCGCTGCAGTCGCCCCATCGCAGCCTGTGGACCGGGCGGGCGAGGCGCTGCCGGAGCCGGAGATGACGGAGCTTGCGCCGGCGGCCATGGCCGAGCCGGACGCTTCGGAGCGGCTTGCCGAAGCATCGCCGAGCCTCGTCGAAGAGCCGCAGGCCGCCCCGGTGTGTTTCGAGCTGGAGCCTCTGGACGCCGAGACACCGGCTCCGATCGCTGCAGTGGCCGAACCTCAGCTTGCGGCGACGCCGGATGGCGAGGCCCTGCCGGAAGCGGAGGTGGCGGACGTCATGCCGGCGGAGCCGGCAACCCTGGAACTGACCGGCGAAGCATGGGTTACCGCCGAGGACCCGATGGGTTTGGCGCTGGAGCCGCAGTTCCTGGCCGTGGACAGCGATGCAATGCCGCCGACCGAGGCTCTGGCAGATGCGCTGGACGCCGTAATCGCTGCGGTTGCGGAGGAGATCACCGCGCTCGATTTCCCGGAGGCTGCAGCGCCGGCAGAGGCCGTCACCGATCCTGTTGGCTTGCCCGAGCCGTCGCCCGCGGCGGCTGCCGACGCTCGTCACCTGGAAACGGTGGCGTTGCTCCGCAGGCTGTCGGCCCAGCGTGCGCGCGGCTTGCATCCGGAAGAGCGGCTGGCGTCGGTGTTCCGCCGCATTTCCAGCGGCAGGACGGACGCCGCGGACCGGTCCCTGCGCGAGCTGGAGGCCTTCTGCAGTGAGGACGAAGAGGCCTTCCCACCCGAGCTGATGACCACCCGCCAGCACATCGTCCGCGGCCGGGGCCATGAGCTTGGCCTGCGGATCGATGCCTTGCGCACGCGTGCGCAGGACGAGGCCTCCGGGCGTCGCTTGGCTGTTGCGGGTGCATTCCTGCGGCGCAGCCGCTTCGACGCCGTCACCGACGTGCTCGACGAACTGGAAGCCGATCTCGGCCGGGAAATCGAAATCCTATGAACGCCTGGAGCGATGGAATCGTGGAACTGGCGCCGGCCGAGATGGAGGCGCTGGTCCTGCTGCATCTGCAGCGCCTGTATCCCCTGAATCGCCTGAGTGCCGAGGCCTTTGCCCGCCTGCTGCCGGCGATGCACGTCGAGCGCTACCGGGCGGGTACGGTGCTGTATCGCGCCGGCAGCCGTCCGGCGGACGTCTATTACGTGCTCGAGGGTGCGGTCTGCCTCTATGACAGCAGCCATTCCCTGCCGCAACTGCGGATCAAGGGAAGCAGCCAGGAAGAGGCGATGCCGCTGCCCCTGGCGACGCCGGCCGAGGAACGCGCGATCGTGGACGAGGATGCGCTGGTCCTGCACATCGAGCGCGTGCTGCTCGACCGGGCGATGGTCCGCGATCCGCGCAACAACCCGGCGGCGGTTGCCGCCGCGGCCGTCGTTGCGCCTCCAGTGCCCGCTGCGGGCGTGCCGCTACAGCGCGCCCATCGCGTGCTGATCGTGGAACACGACGAGCGTGCCGCCCGGACCTGCCGTGCCCTGGTCCGCGAGCTAGGCCTGCGCCACGACTGGGTGCGCAGTGCCGAGGAGGCCGTAGAGGTGCTGCGGCTGGAGCACTACGGCGCCGTGCTGCTGGATATCGACCTGCCGGCCGGGGACTACTTCGACGTGGTCAAGGAAATCCGGGTGCAGCAGGGCGAGGTCGCCCGGCCGCATGTCATCGCCACGACACAGGCCGCCTCCGTCGGCGCCGACGAGATTCCGGCGCCGGGGATCGATGAACTCGTCTCCCGGCCCATGGCTGCGGAAGCGCTGCAGCTGGCGTTGGGCCGTGCGGGCCTGTCGCTGCGGGTTGCCGAGCAAGGCCTCTTCTAGGGCCTGAGGTCCTAGCGGTCATCCCCCGACGGCGCATTCGCCGCCGGGCCGCAGGGCCCTGGGCGGACGGGCAAGGGCGGGGCGGGAGGCGCGTGCTAGGCTCGGGAGATTCCCATTTCCGGCCTGTCCGCCATGTCCAAGCCCAGCCTGCTCCGCACCGCCGTCGACCGCGTCCGGCTCCTGCCCAAGCCCCTGTTCAGCCGCGCGGTCACGCGCATGTTCAACTTCCAGGTGCGCTTTGCCGGTACCGCCGGCGTGAAGTTCGAGGAACTCTCGGAGTCGCGCTCGGTCCTGGTGTTGGAGAATCGCAAGAAGGTGCAGAACCACATCGGCGGCGTGCATGCGGCGGCGATGGCGCTGCTGGCGGAAACGGCAACCGGTTCAGTATTCGGCATGAACGTGCCCTCCAGTCATTTACTAGTGATCAAGAGCATGAACATCCGCTATGTTCGGCGGGCCCAGGGTGATCTGCGCGCCGTGGCCACGCTCAGTGCCGAGCAGCGCCTGCGCATCCTCAGCGAGCCCAAGGGCGACCTGCTGGTGCCGGTGACGGTCACCGACGAGAGCGGCGAGCAGCCGATCGAGTGCGAGATGATCTGGGCCTGGACGCCGAAGAAGAAGTAGGCGGCATGCCGCCGCCGGCACGCACAAAACAGAACGATTAGAGAGACGAGGAGCCAAGATGAGCGATCACGACAACCGCGTGCGCCTGAGCGACATCGCCAAGGGGGTGGTCAGCACCCTGCCGGACTTCATGACGGTGAACAAGGGCCTGCTGCAGCTGATTTCGCTGCGGCCCAACTGGCGCGGATCGATCGGCTCCATCATCGAGAAGCACGCGCGCAATAACGGCGGGCGTGTGGCACTGGCCTTCGAGGATCGTCGCTGGACCTATGCGGAGTTCAACGCCTGGGCCAACCAGGTGGCGGCCCTGTTGCGTGAAAAGGGTGTGCGTCCCGGCGATGCGGTGGCCGTGCTGATGGAGAACCGCGCCGAGGTGCTGGCCTGCGTCGCCGGCATCGTCAAGCTGGGCGCCATCGCCGGCATGCTCAATCACCAGCAGCGCGGTGAGGTGCTGGAGCACAGCATCCGCCTGGCCAAGGCCAAGGTGATCATCGTCGGCGAGGAATGCGTCGGCGCGCTGGAGAGCACCACCTGCGAGCCGGGCCGCGACAGCGAGCGCCTGTATCTCTGGGAAGGCGAGGGCAAGGCGCCGCGCGGCTACACCGCGATGCGGCCATTGGTGCGCGACATGCCGGAGGACAATGCGCCGGAGACGGCGCAGATCATCCAGAAGCAGCCGGCCTTCTACATCTTCACCTCCGGCACCACTGGCCTGCCCAAGGCCTCGGTGATGTCGCACTACCGCTGGCTCAGCGGCATGGCCGGCGTCGGCCAGGGCTCCCTGCGCCTGAAGCCCGAGGACATCTTCTACTGCTGCCTGCCGCTGTACCACAACAACGCGCTCACGGTGAGCTGGGGAGCGGCGTTGGGCAGCGGTGCGACGCTGGCGCTGAGCCGAAAGTTCAGCGCCTCGCGCTTCTGGGACGAGATCCGCGACTACAACGCCACCGCGTTCTGCTACATCGGCGAGCTGTGCCGCTACCTGCTGAACCGTCCGGCTACCAGCAACGACCGCAACCACCGCGTGCGCGTGTCCATCGGCAACGGCCTGCGCCCGGAGATCTGGGACGAGTTCCAGAGCCGCTTCGGCATCGAGCGCATCTGCGAGTTCTATGGCGCCAGCGAGGGCAACCTGGCGTTCATCAATGGCTTTGGCCTGACCAAGACCGCGGGCTTCTGCCCGATGACCTTCGCCATCGTGGAGTTCGACGCCGACACCGAGCAGCCAGTGCGCGACGCCAAGGGCCACATGAAGAAGGTGGCCTCGGGCGGCATCGGCCTGTTGATCAGCGAGGTCACGGAGCGCCGGCCCTTCGAGGGCTACACCGATCCCAAGGCCAGCGAGGCCAAGCTGTTCCGCGATGTTTTCAAGAAGGGCGACTGCTGGTTCAACACCGGCGACCTGGTGCGCGACCAGGGCTACAAGCACATCGCCTTCGTGGACCGCGTGGGCGACACCTTCCGCTGGAAGGGCGAGAACGTGGCCACCACCGAGGTGGAAGGCGCGCTCAATCGCCACCCCGCGGTGGAGCAGGCGGTGGTCTACGGCGTGCAGCTGGCCGGCTGCGACGGCCGCGCCGGCATGGCGGCGCTGACCTGGAAGGGCGGCAAGCTCGACGGGCCCGGCCTGGCGAAGCATCTCTGCGACACGCTGCCGGCCTACGCCGTGCCGCTGTTCCTGCGCCTGCGCGAGGAGCAGGAGGTCACCGGCACCTTCAAGTACCGCAAGGTGGACCTGAAGAAGCAGGGTTTCGATCCGGCGGGTTCGAGTGAGCCGCTGTACGTGCTTTGCGACCGCAGCCGCGGCTATGAGCCCTTGACGCTGGAGCTGTTCCAGCGGATCGGGAGTGGGGAGTTGCGGCTGTAGGGGCTCCGGGACTGAACCCCCGATCCGTTCGTGCTGAGCTTGTCGAAGCATGAACGGATTCCAGCCGAGGTCCACGGGTTGCCGTTCACCCTTCGACAGGCTCAGGGCGAACGGCAACACTATCCGGCCCTGACGGATGGCGGCGTAGGGTGGGCTACCAAAAGTAGGCGCCTCCAGGCGAGCGAAGCGTGCCTCCCATGCGAAGGTCTGAATGGTGGGCACGCTTCGCTGGGCCCACCCTACGTTCCACAGCTGACCATCGTCGTCATGACGAGTGGATAAGGAGTTCGCGATGTACTACGCACTGGCATTCGCGGTCGGCATCCTGCTGCCGCTGCAGACGGCCATCAACAGCAACCTGCGCGCGCAACTCGGCGACAGCGTGGTGCTGGCGACGATGATCTCCTTTGCCGTCGGCGCGCTGACGATGGGGCTGCTGGCATTGGCCAGCAGCGAGCGCGGCGCCTTGCAGGCGCTGCCGCAGTTGCAGTGGTGGCACTTCACCGGCGGCTTGCTGGGCGCGGTGATCGTCGCCGGCAGCATCCTGCTGGCGCCCCGTATCGGGCTGGCCGGCATGACGGCGCTGGTCGTCGGCGGCCAGCTCTGTGCATCGCTGCTATTCGACCGGCAGGGCTTTCTCGGACTGGCAGAGCGGGCGCTGACGATGCCGCGCGTGGCGGGCGCGGTGCTCGTGCTGGTGGGGATACTGCTGGTGAACTACGGGGATCGGCTGCGGGCTTGATGGGCGGCGAAGGTAGCCCGCCCCTCACTCCTGCCCTTCTCCCCGCAGGCGGGGAGAAGGAGTGGCTTGGTGAGTCATAGCCGGTCCGCGTTCTCCAGCAGGATCGCTGCGCCCAGTCCGCCACCCGCGCAGCTCGACACCACGGCGTAGCGCTTCTTCTCCTGCTGCAGGCGGCGCGCGGCGGTGGTCAGCAGGCGCACGCCGGTGGCGGCGAAGGGGTTGCCCAGGGCCAGGGAGCCGCCCCAAGTGTTGAGCTTGTCTTCCGGGATGGCGCCGAAGGCCTGCGACAGGCCGTGGTACTCCCGGGCGAATTCGGCGGAGGCCAGGCAGGCCTGGTTGGCGAGGATCTGCGAGGCGAAGGCCTCGTGCAGTTCCCAGACGTCGACGTCGTCCATGCCCAGGCCGTTGCGCTGCAGCAGCTTGGGGATGGCCATGGCGGGGCCCAGCAGCATCTCGCTGAACAGGTCGTCCACGCCGGCCAGCACGTAGTCGCGCACCACGGCCTGCGGTTCCAGCTTGAGGCGCCGCGCGGCGCCGAGGCTGGACAGCAGCAGGGCACCGGCGCCGTCGGTCAGGCGCGAGGCATTGCCGGCGGTGACGATGCCGCTCTCGCGGTCGAACACCGGCTTGAGGCGGGCGAGCTTGTCGGCATTGGTATCGGCGCGCATGGAATCGTCGCGCGTCACCGGCTCGTCACGACCCTGCACCTGCATCGGTACGATGTCCTCGGCGTAGCGCCCCTGCTCCCAGGCCTGCACGGCGAGGGCGTGGCTGCGGGCGGCGTAGCGGTCGCTGTCCTGCCGGGCCACGCCGAACTTCTTCACCATGGCCTCGGTGCAGGCGCCCATGGTCATCTTGGTGGTGTAGTCGCTGGCCGAGGGCATCTCCGGCAGCAGGTCGCGCGGGCGCAAGCTGCCCAGCACGCGCAGGGCGTTCTTCGCGGAAGGGTCCTGGTTCAGCTTCATCAGGCCGCGGCGCAGGGCCTGGCGGGCACGCAGCGGCGGATCGGAGAAGGTCTCGGTGCCGCCGGCGATGGCCAGTTCCGCGCGGCCCAGGGCGATCATGTCGCAGACCGTGCCCACGGCGACGTTGGGCGACAGGCCCGCCATCGACAAGGTGAAGGCCGGTATGGTGCTGGGCAGGCCGGCATTGAGCATGCACTCGCGCGCGACGTTGGTGGTCTCCACCTCGTGCACCACGGTGCCCATGGCCACCACGTCGACGCGCGCGGCGTCGATGCCGGTCTTCTCCACCAGGCCGGCGATGGCGCGTGCGCCCAGTTCGTAGCTCATCAGCCGGGCGTAGGCGCCGGCGGTTTCCATGAAGGGCGTGCGCGCGCCGCGCAGGATCACCGGCAGGCGGTCGTGGTTCTCGGAAGCAGTGCTCATGGCGAGGGAATCAGGAAAGGAGTTGGGGGACTTTAGCCGGTAAAGCTGCCGGCGAGGTGGGTGGAGCCGTCGCGACCCTGCAGGCGGAAGGTGCGGCGGCCATCTGCGTCCGGCGCGGCCAGTTGCACCTGCAGGCCCTCGCGCGGCAGCGGCAGCGGGCGAATGAAGCGCAGGTCGATGTCGGCGATCTCCTGCCCCGCGTCGGCCAGCTTTTCCCAGGTGCGCGCCACCATGCCGAAGCCATGGAGGATGCAGCCGCGGAACTTGGAACGCCGTGCCAGCGGCCAGAAGGTGTGGATGGGATTGAAGTCGCCGGTCAGCAGGCCGAACTTGAGGCCGTCGTCGGCGCCGACGGACCACTCGCCGATGGTCTCGTACTCCGGCTCCACCCGCGCCGCGGGCTTGGCCTTGGCGGCGCCGCGCTTGGGGATGGTGGCGTAGCTGTCCACGATCACCGCCTCGGGCTGCTGGGCCCAGCCGGCGACGATGCGCGTATGGATGCGCACGCGCTGCGCGTCTTCCGAGACGTCTTCGAGATGCCCGCGCAGCAGCAGGTCCTCGCCGCGCGGCAGCGGTGCCTTCAGTTGCAGGCGCAGGCCCTGGTTGAGGATCTCGGTGACGTTGTAGGGCGCCTGGCCGCCGACGCGCGCCAGCATGGAGAAGGCCCAATGGCTGCAGAAGTGCGGTGGCAGGCTGTCGCGGTAGCGCGCCGGCGGGGCGCCCGACCAGGCGGCGTAGTGATCCACAAGGCGCTGCGAGGGCGCGGTGAAGCGTGCGGTGAGCACGCGCGGATTTTCCGGCAGGCGGCTGGGCCGCGTCAGCGGGCTCATGGAGCGCAGCGCGACTCCGAAGGAGGTCACCAGGGTGGGGATCTGCTCGCGGGCGAGGGACAGCGGGACATCGTTGCTCATGTGAAATCCTTTGCGGTCAGGCCCAGACCACCGGCTGGCGCTGGGCATACCAGGCGTCCAGCCGCGGTCCGTAGACGTCTTCGATGATGTTGCGCTTGATCTTGAGGGTCGGCGTGAGGAAGCCGTTATCGATGTTCCACTCTTCCGTAACCACGGTGACGAAGTCCAGTTGTTCGTGGTCGTCCAGGCTGGCATTGACCGCTTCCAGTTTCCGGGCCAGGTCGCGGCCCATCTGCGCGCGCCATTGTGGGTCGGCGCTGCGCTGGCGCGCTTCGGGCGAGAGCATCAGCAGGGCACAGGGCTGGCCCTGGTAGGCGCCGCCGGTGACGCAGCAGGCCTCCACGTCGGCGAACTCGGTGAGGCGGTTCTCGATCGGCGCCGGCGCCACGAACTTGCCCTTGGCGGTCTTGAACAGCTCCTTCAGGCGCCCGGTGATGCGCAGGCGGCCCTGTTCGTCGATGGCGCCCTTGTCGCCGGTGCGGATGTAGCCGTCCTCGGTGAACAGCTCCCGGGTCTTGGCCTCGTCCCGATAGTAGCCCAGGGTGTTGCCCGGGCTGCGCACCAGCACCTCGCCCTCGCGCGACAGGCGGCATTCCACGTCCTGCATGACCTGGCCGACGTAGCCCACGCGCACTTCGCCGGGACGGCACATGTGGGTCAGGCCGAAGAACTCGGTCATGCCGTAGCCCTCCAGCAGTTCCAGGCCCAGCGCCCGATACCAGTTCATGGTGCCCTCGGGCAGCGGCGCCGCGCCGCTGCCAGCCATGCGCACGGAGTCCAGGCCCAACTGGCCCAGGATCCGGCGGCGCAGCACGCGGCCCAGCACCGGCACGCGCAGCAGGCGGCGTAGCCGCTGCTCCGGCAGCTTGCTGCTGACGCCCTGCTGGAACTTCACCCACAGGCGCGGCACGGAGATGAAGATGGTGGGGCGGGCGCGGCGCAGGTCGCTGAGGAAGCTGTCCAGCGACTCGCCGAAGAACAGCGGCATGCCGGTGCGGATCGCCGGCATCTGCACGGCCGAGCGCTCGGCAGCATGCGACAGTGGCAGGTAGGACAGCATGCGGTCGCTGGCGCTGATGCCGTTGCTGCGCGCGGCCATGTCGCCCATCCAGCCCAGCGTGGCGAAGCTGTGCATCACGCCCTTCGGGCTGCCGGTGGTGCCGGAGGTGTACATGATCGTCGCCAGGTCTGGCGCCGGCCGCGTCGGATGGCCCGGCAGCGGTTCGGTGCGGGCGACGATATCGTCCCAGGTGGGGAAGTCGTTGGGCGGCGAGTAGGGGAAGGAGAGACGCTGCACGCCCTCGGGGATGCCGCGCAGCATCGTCTCCCAGGCGTCGAGCTTGCCGGCGAAGACCGCGCGGCTGCCGCTGTGTTCCAGCACCTGGCGCACGGATTCGGCAGTCAGCGTGGGGTACAGCGGCACGGAGACGTAGCCCGCCATCCAGATGGCGAAGTCCGCCATGATCCAGTGCGCGCAGTTCTTGGACATGATGGCGATGCGCGAGCCCGGCTCGTAGCCCTGTGCCTGCAGCCAGGCGGCGACGCGGCGTGCTTCGCCGACGGCCCGGGCCCAGGTGTATTCGTGCACGCGCCCGCCCACCGGCTGGGTCAGGAAGACCTGCTGCGCGCGATGCTCTTCCCAGCGCCAGATGCATTGCAGCGGCAGGCAGTGATCGGTGGGCAGGGCGTATTCGGCGGGTACGGTGGAAATGGCTCTTCTCCTGCGGCAGTGGCGGGCCGCGGCCCAGCCCGGCAATCTAGGCCAGGCCTGGGGCAAAATCTGTCAAGGCTTTGACAGAATCCTCATTACCTCCGCATGCCAGCACCATGACACCCACCGACACCCCGGCCCTGCTGCCCAGCTACTGGTTCCGCGACATGCCCGCGGACCTGGCGGCGCGGCTGGAGGCGCTGGCCTCGTCACGGCTGCTCAAGCCCACGGAGTATCTCTACCGTGTCGGCGATGCGGCGGAAGGGTTCTACCGGGTACAGCGCGGCCGCCTGCGCCTGGGCGCCACGCTCGGTGCCCGCGAGTACACCATCGCCCACGTCGGGCCGGGCGACTGGCTGGGCGAGGTGCCGCTGCTCGACGGGCAGCCGCACGGCTCCGACGCCCAGGCCGTGGGCGAGGCCGAGGTGCGGGTGGTGCCGCGCCGCTTGCTGGAGGCGCTGCTGGAGCAGGAGCCGACGCTGTACCGGCACTTCGCCCGGCGGCTGGCCATCGCCATGCGCCTGTCGGTGTCCTACTACGGCGATCTGGCCACGCTGCCGCTGCCGGCGCGGCTGGCCAAGCGCCTGCTGGAACTGGCCGCGCAATACGGCGAGGCGGAGGGGACGGGTATCCGCATCGACCTGCGCCTGCCGCAGCAGTTGCTGGCCGACATGCTGGTCACCTCGCGCCAGAGCCTCAGCAAGGAGCTCAAGGCCTGGGAAGGCCGCGGCTGGATCGCGATGAAGTACAACACGCTGATCCTGCGCCAGCCCGAAGCGCTGCGTGCACTGCTGCGCCAGCAGGAATTGCACGCGGGCTGAGCGCCTTGGCGCCAGCGGCCGGAAATGCGCCATCGCCGTGGGAGGTTTGCTGGCCACGTTGTAGGGCGGCATTGATGCTGCACTGCAATAGAACAGCAGATTGACTATCGCGCCATGGCGGGCGCATCCGCAGGCCAAGGTCAGGGGCACGCGCGCACTGCACTCTAGCGGCTCATCATCGACCCGCTGCGACCCATGAAAGTCGGAATCCAGATCAAGCGCGGCCTCAACGTGCCCGCGCCCTACGAGCAACTGCTGCCCCTGCTGAAAGACGTGGAGGGCACCATCCGCCGCTTCCCGCGCCTGCGCAAGCTGACCAAGCTGCGCAAGAAGAACAGCTACCTGTGGGAGATGAAGTCGATCGGCTCGCGCATCGTCAACATCTCGCACGAGGTGAGCTATGCCGCGCAGTACGAGATCGACACAGAGCAGGGCGAGATCCGCTGGACCGCGATCCCCAAGCACGGTAACGCCACCCTGGAAGGCCGCTTCCGCCTGAAGGATCTCGGCGGCCAGACGCGCCTGATCGTGGAGATGCAGGGCGAGCTGCGCGACGTGCCGGTGCCGCTGATGTATCGCCTGGTGGCGCCGCCCTTCATCCAGGGCCGCTTCATCTACCTGGTGGACAACTTCCTGCAGCGCACTGGCGAGGCCATCGTCGGGCGCCCGCTGCCGGCCACCGACCGCGTCTGACATTCCTTCCCCACGAAGACAAGAAAAAACATGAGCGCAACCCAGAACCTGATGGGCTTCGGGCTGAAGATCCTCAACCGCCTCGGCGGTTCGGCGATGCTGGATGACCCCAAGACCCGCAAGGCCGCCACCGCCGTGATTCGCGGTGCGACCTCCACCGGCTTCCGCCTGATCGGCACCGTCAGCCGCCAGTTCAAGAGCGCGCCGCGCCCGAACAAGGCGCTGCGCCCCGGCGCCGCCGGCGGTGACCTGTTCGACCTGACGCCCAGCGACGAGCAGCAGATGATCCGCGACACCGTCGCGGGCTTTGCCGCCGAGCAGCTGCGTCCGGGCGCGCAGGCCGCCGATACGGCTTGCGCAACGCCGAAGGACCTGCTGGCCGCCGCGGCCGAGTTGGGCATCGGCTCCATGCAGGTGCCGGAACAGCTGGGCGGCGCCGCCGGCAGCGAGCGCTCGGTGGTCACCAATGCGCTGATCGCCGAAGCCCTGGCCCATGGCGACCTCGGCATGGCCGTGGCCTGCCTCGCCCCGGTGGGCGTGGCCGTGGCCCTGGCGGAGTGGGGCACGGCGCAGCAGCAGGCCACCTACCTGCCGGCCTTCACCGACGAGAAGGCGCCGGTTTCGGCCATCGCCGTGCTGGAGCCGCGCCCGCTGTTCGATCCCTTCAAGCTGTCCACGGCTGCCAAGCGCACCGATGCCGGCGGCTACGTGCTGAGCGGCGAGAAGTCGCTGGTGCCGATGGCGGCCAGCGCCGAGCTGTTCCTGGTGGCGGCCAGCACCCCGCACGGTCCGGCGCTGTTCATCGTCGAGTCCGGCAGCAAGGGCATCAGCATCACCGCCGAGCCCGCCATGGGCCTGCGCGCCGCGTCCACCGCGCGCGTGCGCTTCGACAACGTGCAGCTCGGCGCCAGCGCGCTGCTGGGCGGCGGCGAGGGCGACTTCTCCTATGAGAACTTCATCGCCCGCAGCCGCCTGGCCTGGTGCGCGCTGTCGGTGGGCACCGCGCAGGCGGCGCTGGATTACCTGGTGCCCTACTGCAACGAGCGCGTGGCTTTCGGTGAGCCGATCAGCCACCGCCAGGCCGTGGCCTTCAATATCTCCAACATCGCCATCGAGGCCGAGGGCATGCGCCTGCTGACCTGGCGCGCCGCCGCGCTGGCCGCCGCCGGCAAGCCTTTCGTGCAGCAAGCGGCACTGGCGCGCCGGCTCTGCGCCGACAAAGGCGCGGTGATCGGCGCCGACGCCGTGCAGCTGCTGGGCGGCCACGGCTTCGTCAAGGAGCACCCGGTGGAGCGCTGGTACCGCGACCTGCGCGCGGTGGGGATCATGGAAGGCGGTTTGCTCCTCTGACGCCACTCGGAACAAGACAATGATCAATCTCGAGAACCCCAAGAAGTTCCGCGGCCTGGTGTCCCAGGCGCAGCAGGTGGCCCGTGAAATCTTCCGGCCCAACTCGCGCAAGTACGACCTCGCCGAGCACGAATACCCCAAGGAGCTGGACATCCTCGGCGCGCTGCTCGACGGCATGAACGCCAGCGGTGCCGGCGAGGGTGCCGGCGCAGCCGGCGTGCGCCGCGATGCGGTGCAGGACCAGGGCAACCGCAACAGCAGCAACATGTCCACCGCGCTGGGCACCATGGAGCTGTGCTGGGGCGACGTCGGCTTCCTGCTGACCATGCCACGCCAGGGCCTGGGCAACTCCGCCATCGCCTCGGTGGCCAACGACGAGCAGCTCAAGCGCTTCGCCGGCCGCTGGGCCGCCATGGCGATCACCGAGCCGCACTGTGGCTCCGACTCCGCCGCCATCCGCACCACGGCGACCAAGGACGGCGACCACTACGTGCTCAATGGCGACAAGATCTTCGTCACCAGCGGCGAGCGCGCCGACCTGGTGGTGGTCTGGGCCACGCTGGACAAGAACATCGGCCGCGCCGCGGTGAAGTCCTTCGTGGTGGAGAAGGGCACCCCGGGCCTGGAACTGGTGCGCCTGGAACACAAGCTCGGCATCCGCGCCTCCGACACCGTGCAGTTCGCGCTGCGCGATTGCCGCGTGCACCAGGACAACCTGCTGGGCGACCCCGAGATCAACGTCGAGAAGGGCTTTGCCGGGGTCATGCAGACCTTCGACAACACCCGTCCCCTGGTGGCGGCCATGGCCGTCGGCCTGGCCCGCGCCTGCCTCGAAGAGACGAGGAAAATCCTCGAAACGGCCGGTATCGTCATCGACTACAACAGGCCGGCGTCCGTCCAGACCGCCGCCGCGGCGCAGTTCATGGCGATGGAGGCCGACTACGAGGCCGCCCGCCTGCTGACGCTGCAGGCAGCATGGATGGCGGACAACCGCAAGCCGAATTCCCTGCAGGCTTCCATGGCGAAGGCCAAGGCCGGCAGGAGCTGCGTGGATATCGCGCTGAAGTGCGTGGAGCTCTGCGGCAGCCAGGGATACGGCGAGGGCGAGCTGCTGGAGAAGTGGGCGCGCGACTCGAAGATCCTCGACATCTTCGAAGGCACGCAGCAAATCCAGTTGCTGATCATCGCGCGGCGCCTGTTGGGCAAGACATCGGCGGAGCTGAAGTAATCGGCTCTGCCGTCGAGGCACTGGGAGGCTCTCCTCGTCGAGTCCTCCTCTTACTGGGCGGAACGGGTTCACCGTTCCGCCTTTTTTTATTCTTGCTCCGCAACTCCCGCCCGACCGTTCACATCGAGTAGCGCATCGTATCGAGAGGCGTGCGGGATGTGCCTCGATACGCGACGCTTCGCGGCGCTACTCGGCATGAACGGGTGGAGTGGCGTCGGGAGTCAGTGCTTAATCCCCTCTCCCCTTGCGGGAGAGGGGTAGGGGAGAGGGGCACAATATCAGCCGCGATCGCGCGCGCTCTGCGCATGCGCCTGCAGCCCTTCCGCATCCGCAATCCGCCCGGCGATCTTCGCCAGCGGCTTCGCGCCTTCCGGCGTGCAGTCGATCAGGCTACTGCGCTTCTGGAATTCGTAGACGCCCAGCGGATTGCTGAAACGTGCGGCACGCGAGGTCGGCAGCACGTGGTTGGGGCCGGCGCAGTAGTCGCCGAAGGACTCCGGCGCATGGCGACCCAGGAACACGGCGCCGGCGTGGCGGATCTGCTTCAGCAGTTCGCGCGGCTCGGCCACCGACAGCTCCAGGTGCTCGGGGGCGATGCGGTTGGAGACCGCCGCGGCCTCGGCCAGGTCGCGCACGGCGATCAGAGCGCCGCGGTCGCGGATCGAGGTGCGCACGATCTTCTCGCGCGGCAGTTCCTTGACGCGCTCTTCCATGGCCTGGGCCACGCGGTCGAGGTAGGCGTGGTCGGGCGAGATCAGGATGGCCTCGGAGTCCTCGCCGTGCTCGGCCTGCGAGAACAGGTCCATGGCCACCCAGCGCGGATCGGTGAGGCCGTCGCCGATCACGACGATCTCGGAGGGACCGGCGATGGAGTCGATGCCGACCTGGCCGAAGACGATGCGCTTGGCAGCAGCGACATAGGCGTTGCCGGGGCCGACGATCTTGTCCACGGCGGGGATGGTCGCGGTGCCGTAGGCCAGCGCGGCCACGGCCTGGGCGCCACCGACGGTGAACACGCGGTCCACGCCCGCCAGGTGCGCGGCGCCCAGCACGGCGTCGTTCAGCTCTCCGCCGGGGGCCGGCACCACCATGATGACCTCGCCCACGCCGGCGACCTTGGCCGGGATGGCGTTCATCAGCACGGACGACGGGTAGGCGGCCTTGCCGCCGGGCACGTAGAGGCCGGCGCGGTCCAGCGGCGTCACCATCTGGCCCATGCGGTTGCCGTGGGCGTCGGTGTATTCGAAGGGCGCGATGCGCTGGTGCTCGGCATAGGCGCGGATGCGTGCCGCGGCTTCTTCCAGCGCGGCGCGCAGGTCGGCGGGCAGGGCTTCCCAGCCCTGGCGCAGGCGATCCTTGCTCACTTCCAGTTCGGCGATGCTGGCGGCGCTGCGGCGGTCGAACTTGTTGGTCAGCTCCAGCACGGCGGCATCGCCGCGCGTGCGTACGTCGGCCACGATCTTCTCGACCGCGGACAGCACGGCGCCATCCTGCTCCGGTGCGCGGTCCAGCAGCTGGCCCAGCGCGGCGTCGAAGCCGGCGTCGCGGGTGTCGAGGCGGTGGATCTGCATCACGACTTCGACACCTCTTCGATGCGGCGCAGCAGGTCCTGGATGGCGGTGTGCTTCATCTTCATGGCGGCCTTGTTGACCACGATGCGCGAGCTGACCTGGCAGATGATCTCGGTTTCTTCCATGCCGTTGGCCTTCAGCGTCTTGCCGGTGGCAACCAGGTCCACGATGACGTCGGACAGGCCCACCAGCGGCGCCAGCTCCATGGAACCGTAGAGCTTGATGATCTCCACCTGCTCGCCCTTGGCGGCGAAGTGGCGGCGCGCGATCTCGGGATACTTGGTGGCCACGCGCAGGCGGCGCGTGCCGTTGCCGGGTTTGTGGCCGACGCGGGCGGCGACGCTCAGGCGGCAGCGCGCGATGTTCAGGTCCAGCGGCTCGTAGAGCGCGTCGCTGCCGTTCTCCATCAGCACGTCCTTGCCGGTGATGCCCAGGTCGGCGGCCCCGTACTCGACGTAGGTCGGCACGTCGGTGGGACGGATGATCAGGAAGGAGACATTCTTGTCGCGCGAGGGCACGCGCAGCAGGCGGTCGATGTCGCCAGCCGGCTCCAGGCCGAGCTTGGCCAGCAGCGGCAGCGATTCTTCCAGGATGCGGCCCTTGGAAAGGGCAATGGTGATTTGAGTCATGTTACTTGATGCGTGTGATGCGCCCGCCCAGCTGGGCGAGCTTGTCCTCGATGCGCTCGTAGCCGCGATCGAGGTGGTAGATGCGGTCGACCACGGACTGGCCCTGGGCGGCCAGCGCGGCCACCACCAGCGCCGCCGAGGCGCGCAGGTCGGTCGCCATCACCGGCGCGCCGGTCAGCGACTCCTTGCCGGTGACGATCGCGGTATGGCCTTCCAGCTTGATGCTGGCGCCCATGCGCTGCAGTTCCGCCGCATGCTGGAAGCGGTTCTCGAAGATCGACTCGGTGATGACACCGGTGCCCTCCGCCAGGCAGTTCAGCGCCATGAACTGCGCCTGCATGTCGGTGGGGAAGCCCGGATGCGGATGGGTGATGATGGTCACGGCGCGGGCGCGGCGGCCCTGCATGTCCACCTCGATGAAATCCTCGCCGGTGCGCACGTAGGCGCCGGCCTGCTGCAGCTTCACCAGCACGGCGTCGAGCAGGCTGGGGTCGGTGTTCGTGACACGCACGTGGCCGCGGGTCATGGCGGCGCCGGCCAGGAAGGTGCCGGTCTCGATGCGGTCCGGCAGGATGGTGTGCTCGGCCGGCCTCAGCTCCTTGACGCCCTGCACCACGATGGTGGTGGTGCCGGCGCCGCGAATCTTGGCGCCCATGGCGGTCAGGCAACGGGCCAGGTCCACCACCTCGGGTTCGCGGGCGGCGTTTTCCAGCACGGTCTCGCCCTCGGCCAGCACGGCCGCCATCATCAGGTTCTCGGTGCCGGTGACGGTCACCGTGTCGAACATGATGCGGGCGCCCTTCAGCTTCGCGGCCTTGGCGTAGATGAAGCCGCCTTCCACGCGGATCTCCGCGCCCATGGCCTCCAGGCCCATCAGGTGCAGGTTCACCGGGCGCGCGCCGATGGCGCAGCCGCCGGGCAGGGACACCTGGGCCTCGCCACGGCGCGCCACCAGCGGGCCGAGCACGAGGATCGACGCGCGCATGGTCTTGACCAGCTCGTAGGGCGCGATGTGCGTGGTGATGGGCCGCGCGTTGACGGTGACGCTGTTGGCGCCCTCCGGCGTGACCTCCACCCCCATCTGCTTGAGCAGCTTGTAGGTGGTCTTGATGTCCTGCAGCGCCGGCACGTTGTGTAGCGTCAGCGGCTCGTCGCTGAGCAGCGAGGCGCAGAGGATCGGCAGCGCCGCGTTCTTGGCACCGGAGGCCTTGACCTCGCCCTTGAGGCAGGCGCCGCCTTCGATCAGCAGCTTGTCCATCAGGCGGCCCTCGTCTTGAGCTGCAGCGCGTGGATCTCGCGGCCCATGCGCTCGCCCAGCGTGGCGTAGACCATGCGGTGCTGCGCCAGCGGCAGCTTGCCGGCGAAGGCGGCGCAGATCACGTCGGCCTCGAAGTGGGTGCCATCCTCGCCCCGCACGGTTACCTGGGCACCGGGCAAGCCGGCTTCGATCAGCGCTTTGATTGTTTCTTTGGTCATCATGGGGCGGTCACTTCTTGAGCTTGTAGCCGGTCTTCAGCATCCACATGCACACGGTAGACGCAACCAGCAGGAATCCGAGGCTCCACAGCAGGCTCTGCAGCAGCGGCACGTCGGCCTGCCCGAAGAAGCCATAGCGGAAGCCGTCGATCATGTAGAAGAAGGGGTTCAGGTGCGAGGCCTGGTACCAGAAGGCCGGCAGCGCATGCACCGAGTAGAACACGCCGGACAGGAAGCTCAGCGGCGTGATGAAGAAGTTGGTGAACGCGGCGATGTGGTCGAACTTCTGAGAGACGATGCCGGCGATCAGGCCCAGCACCGCGAGGCTCGCGGAGGACACCAGGAACATTGCCAGCAGCGCCACCGGTTCCCTGATGGGCAACTGCACGAAGGGAATCGTCACCAGCAGCATCGCCGAGGCCACCAGCGTGGTGCGCACCAGCGCCGCGGTGATGTAGGCGCCGAACCACTCCCAGGGGCCCAGTGGCGCCATCTGCAGGAACACCAGGTTGCCCATCACCTTGGACTGGATCAGCGACGACGAGGTGTTGGCGAAGGCGTTCTGGATCACGGTCATCATGATCAGGCCGGGCAGCAGGAACTCGGTGTAGCTCACGCCCGGGTAGACCGAGGCGCGGCCCTGCATGGCCTGTGCGAACACCAGCAGGTAGAGCAGGGCCGTGATGACGGGCGCGGTGACGGTCTGGCCGAGCACCGACCAGAAGCGCATCACTTCCTTTTTCAGGAGTGTCTGGAAGCCGATCTGATCGGGACTCATGCGTCGTCTCCGCCGGTCAGCTCCACGAAGATATCCTCCAGGTCCGGGTCGCGCGTGTGCACGTCCTCGATCACCACGCCGGCCGCGCGCAGGGTTTCCAGCACCGAGGCGATGGGGTGCTTGGCCGTCTCCAGCTTCAGCTCCACCGCGCCGTTGGGCTCGCCGGAAACCAGCGCACGCAGGCTCTCGGGCAGCACCGAGCCGGCGGCCAGCTTCAGCCGCAGGAAGCGGAAGGGGTGGCGCGCCAGCAACTGCTGCGTGGTCTCGATCACCTGCACCTGGCCGTGGTCGAGGATCGCGATGCGCTCGCAGAGCTCCTGCGCCTCTTCCAGGTAGTGGGTGGTCAGCACCACGGTGGTGCCCTTGCGGTGCAGGTCGGTCATGAAGGCCCAGAGCGTGCGGCGCAGTTCCACGTCCACGCCCGCGGTGGGCTCGTCCAGGATCACCACCGGCGGCTTGTGCACCAGGGCCTGGGCCACCAGCACGCGGCGCTTCATGCCGCCGGACAGGGTGCGCATCGGCGAGTTGGCCTTGTCGGCCAGGTCCAGGCGCTCCAGCACCTCGTCGATCCAGGGCCAGGACTCCTTGCCGCAGCCGTAGTAGCCGGCCTGGATGCGCAGCATGTCGCGCACCTTGAAGAAGGGGTCGAAGACCAGCTCCTGCGGCACCACGCCGAGCTTGCGGCGGGCGGCGCGGAAGTCCTTGACCGTGTCGTGGCCCATGACCGAGATCGAGCCGGCATCGGCGCCGACCAGGCCGGCGATGATGCTGATCAGGGTGGACTTGCCGGCACCGTTGGGGCCGAGCAGGCCAAAGAATTCCCCTTGGCGGATCGAGAAGTCGATTCCGCGCAGGGCCTGGAGCTTGCCGTAGGACTTGCGGACGCCGGCGATGGCGACCGCGGGCAGGGGAGAGGAGGGCATAGACGCTCATTATACTGTCCACCCCCAAGCCTAGGGCCCCGAAACGCTCCATGCCGACGCTGACCGTCGACCAGCTGCACTGCCTCCGGGACAGCCCGGAATGGACCCCGGACGAGGTCTACCTGCTGCTGGCCGTGACCGGCGGGGCCGGCCGCTGCCGCCTGCGGGCCTTCACCCTGGCCGGGGCGGACTGGCAGGGGCGGACTGGCAGGGGCTGGTGCCGGACGAGCGCCGCGCCACCCGCCTGGAGGTGGACCCGGACTGTGCTCCCGACAGCCTGGTGCTGGCCGCCCTGCTGGAGCGGGACGGTGAACAGGACTTCGGCCCCGGCCGTCGCCTGGACCACCTGCTGGACTCCCTGGAGGACGTGCGCCGCCTGTTCACCAGCCTGCAGGACCAGCCCCGGGTCTACCTGGCGGCCCAGCTGCTGTCCGAGATGGATCAGGCCATCGCCCGGGTGGTCGGCAACGACCTGCCGCTGGGGCCGGCCCAGCTGGTCGAGCCCGCGCCGGGTGAGCCCCTGGACGTCACTTTTGCCGCCGATGGCGGCCATTACCGCCTGAGATTCAGCCTGCGATGAAGACCGCCATCCTGTGGTTCCGCCGCGACCTGCGCCTGGCCGACAACCCCGCCCTGCACCTGGCCCTGCGCGAGGCCGAGCGCCTGGTGCCGGTCTATATCTGGGCGCCGGACGAGGAGGGCCCCTGGGCGCCCGGCGGGGCCTCCCGCTGGTGGCTGCACCACAGCCTGGCCGACCTGGCCGGCGAGCTGGAGAAACGCGGCTGCCCCCTGGCGATCCGCAGCGGTGACAGCCTGGCCGAGTTGCGCAAGCTGGCGCGGGAGACCGGCGCCACCGGGGTGTACTGGAACCGCCTCTACGAGCCGGCCGTCATCGCCCGCGACAGCCGCATCAAGGAAGCCCTGCGCGGCGACGGCCTGGACGCGGAAAGCGCCAACGCCGCCCTGCTGATCGAGCCTTGGCAGATGCGCACCGGCAGCGGCGGCCCTTACCGGGTCTTCACTCCTTACTGGAAGGCGGCCCAGGCCCTGCTGCCGGTCGGCCGCCTGGAGCCGGTGCCCTCGGCGCTCAAGCCGGCCAGCCCGCGCCCGGCCAGCCTGGCGCTGGAATCCCTGGAGCTGCTGCCCCGTATTCCCTGGGATGCCGGCTTTGGAGAGCGCTGGCAGCCTGGTGCCGGCGGCGCCCGCAAGCGCCTGGAGCATTTTGCCGAGGACGCCGTGCTGGACTACTCCGCCCAGCGCGACCAGCCCGCGCAGGACGCCACCTCCAGCTTGTCGCCATATCTGCATTTCGGCGACATCGGCCCGCGCCAGGTGCTGCTGCGCATGCAGCGCGCCCTGGCCGAGGACCGCAGCAGCGGGCGCATCGCCACCACCGAGCATTTCCTGCGCGAGATCGGCTGGCGCGAGTTTGCCCACCACCTGCTGTTCCACTACCCGCAGACGCCCACCGAGCCGCTCTACGACAAGTTTGCCGCCTTCCCCTGGCGCAAGCCCCGCGACTACGCCGCGGACCTCGCCGCCTGGCAGCGCGGTCGCACCGGCGTGCCCATCGTGGATGCCGGCATGCGCGAGTTGTGGGTGACAGGCGTCATGCACAACCGCGTGCGCATGATCGTGGCGTCGTTCCTGACCAAGAACCTGCTGATTCCCTGGCAGGAGGGTGCGCGCTGGTTCTGGGATACGCTGGTGGACGCCGATCTTCCCAACAACACCCTGGGCTGGCAGTGGACCGCCGGCTGCGGCGCCGACGCCGCGCCGTATTTCCGCGTGTTCAACCCGGTGTTGCAGTCGCAGAAGTTCGATCCGCAGGGCGAGTACCTGCGCCGCTGGTTGCCGGAACTCGCCGCCCTGCCCACGGACCGCCTGCACGTACCGGGCGCGCACCTGCCGGCGATCGTGGACCTAGCGGAGTCGCGGCAGCGGGCGCTGGATGCCTACGCCAAGGTGAAGGGTTGAGCAGGCAACGGCGACTACCATGCCGCCTGTCATTTGTGTAATGAATATGTAATCATCCCCTCTTGTTGATAAATATTATTTGTAATAATTTCAATTATTTAAAATTTTTAAGGTCATTTCGGCTAAACAATTTCCGAAATCTCCGGATTAGGAGGAGTGCAGAGGGGAAATGCCCTGCCTGCGCTTACGACTATCCGGGGAAGAAACATGGTTGCAATCGTCGGCGGTGCCGGTCTGGGCTTGTTCAATAGCTCGCTGAATCAGCTCAACGGCTACGGTGCGGGAGGCTCCGACCGCCTCGGCAACGGCAATGACCGCGTTTACGTCAATGCCTCCACCGGCAACCTTGTCATTCAGTCGCAGGATGACTACCTGGCAGCGCTGGGGGTAGATATCTCGGCGATCCGCACCTACAACAGCCGTGGCCTGCTGGCCGACGACAACGGCGACAACTGGCAGATGTCCTTCTTTCGCCGGCTGCTGAACCTTCCGGCGGGGGCTGCCACCACACCGATTACTCGCGAGAACGGCGATGGGCACCGTGCAGTGTTCACGCATGCCGGAGGCGTCTGGACCAGCACGGACGGTAGCGGGGCACACGATACGATCCGCAAGGACGGCAGCAACTGGATTTATGAGGACATCAGCAACGGCATCAAGGAAACCTACGATGCCAGCGGTCGGATCATCAGCCGGCAAAACCGCGAGGGCCAAACCCTCACTTTCGGCTACAACGGCAGCAGCAATCTCATCACCCAGATATCGGAGGTGGTGGGCGGTGCTCCGCAGTTGCGTGTGCAACTGAGCTACACGGGCAATAACCTCACGCAAGTCAGCACGACCGCCTCCGGTGGGGCGGCGGCGGTGCGTGTGCGCTATGCCTACGATGGGCAGAACCGCCTGACTCAGGTCAAGGTCGATTTGCTAGACCCTAACGACACGGCTGAGGAAAGCAGCCCAGGTGACGTTTACGTCACCAACTACGAATACTCCGGTAGCAGTCGCCGCATTATCCGCATCACTCAGAACGACGGCGTCAATCTGAGCGCTAACTACAGCGAACTGAAGATCGGCTATGTGCTGGTCGGTGGCGAATACCTGATCGCCAACCTGCAGCAGTTGTATGGATTCAATGGCTCGACACCGCTGTACCGCACCACCCTGTTCAACTACGACACGGCCAATCGCCGCACGGATGTCTACGATCCCGCGGGCGCATTGACCAGCTACTTCTACGATGAGCAGAATCGCCTATCCAGAGTGATTGCGCCGCAAGTAGAGAATGGTCTGCGGGGCCGCGTCAGCTATGAGTATGACGCGGACGGCAACGTGAGTGCCGTACGCACCGTGGTAGGTGACAACCAGGAGCGGGTCGTCAACTATCTGTACGACGCTCAGGGCAACCTGTCTGAGAGTCGCGACGCGCTGAATAACGTCGTGCAGCGCAGTTACGATCCGGTTACCGGTCTACTGCTGACTGAAACGCTTTATCCCGGTGCTCCCGGCGATAGTACGCCGGTCGTCACGCGTTATGTCTACGAAGGGCACCGCTTGCTGTACGTGGTCAGCCCTGAAGGGCGTGTGACCCAATATGGCTACCACGCCAATGGCCTGCTGGCCAGCACTCATCGATATGCCGCCGGCACACTCTTCACATCCGGCCCTTTCACCAAGCTGGGGCTGGATGGCTGGGTCACGGGCTTGGGCAACAATCGCAGCCAGGGCGAGCATGTCGACTTCGCCTACAACACTCTCGGCCAACTGACTTCCAGGAAAGAATATTCGAAGCTGACGAATGCAGGTGAGCCGGACCTCGTTGATCCGACTGCTATCGTCAAGCAAACCACCTACGTCTACAGCCGCTCCGGCGAGCTGTTGCAGGCCATCGAGCCCAGCGCCTCCGGTTCGGGTAACAGCACGGTCAGCTACGTATACGATGGTCTGGGCCGCGTGATCCTGGCGACAGACGCCAGTGGTCGCATCACTACCACGCGCTATGACGATGCGGCCAATAGCATCGTCATCAATTCCGATCGACTGACCGAGACGGGCGCGCCGGTTCTGCGTAGCCTCATGATCTACAACAAGGCCGGCGAATTGATCAGTCGCCAGCAGATTGGCTGGCCAGAAGGTACCGCCCCCGCGGATCTCGGCACGACACGGTATTTCTATGACGCGGCCGGCCGTCTGCGAATGACGACGGACCCTACCGGATCGCGCACGCATCACTTCTACGACGCGCGTGGGAGGCTGGTCGGAACGGTGAATTCCGAGGGCGAGTTGACCGAGATGGTTTACAACGGCGCCGGCCAGGTGATTCGTACCATCCGCTACGATGGCCGCATCAGTTCTTCGCTGCTGGTGGATGGCGGTGGTAACCCCATCTCGCGGAGCATGGACCAACTGCGTGGCGCACCTGCTGCATTGGCCGGTCAGCCCATCGTGGACTTGAACGGCGCTGCCACCAGCGCAAACAACAACTTTAGCGTCACCTACACCGAGAACGATGGCGCCGTTTCCATCGTGGCTCCGGACCTCTCATTGTCCGACAACGACGACGCCACGCTGGCTGGCGTGACCGTTACATTGATCAATCTGCTGAATGCGGGCCTTGAAACCCTGGCGGTGGATGCCGCACAAGCTTCGGCCAACGGCATTGTTGCCACCTATGCATACAGCGGAAGCCTTGCAACCGTCACGCTCAGCTCGAACAGCAGCGCCGAGCGCAGCGTGGCGCAGTACCAGGCCGTGCTACGTACGCTTCGCTATCAGAACGCATCCGAAAATCCGAGTACCGCCGATAGAACCATTCGTATTTCCGCGACTGATGGCTATTTGGGCAGCCAGAACAGTGTCGCCACGATTACCCTCGTCCGTGTAAACGACGCACCGGTCGTGGACCTCAATGGGACCGCCACCGGTACGGGCTACTCGGCGGCGTACACCGAGAACGGCGCGCCGGTCCCGATCGTCGATCCGACGGCGACGATCAGCGACGTGGACAGCACGACGCTGACGGGCGTG
>JASBRP010000006.1 GCA_030149365.1 Solimonas sp. | reverse complement strand
CGACGACACTCCGCCCTCGGATTCCAGCCTCCCATCAGCCGCATACCGCTGAACAACGTGTCGAACCTCAACACCTAGGTGCTCTGCGCCTGCCGCTGCATCGCCCAGCTCACGTGTTCGCGCACCACCTCGTCGGGATACTCCAGGCGTGACGCAAGGGCCGCCATGGCGGCTGCGGAGGGTGGTGCGTTGCCGATGGCCACCGCCAGGTTGCGCAGCCAGCGCGGGTAGCCGACACGGCGCAGTGCCATGCCCTCGGTGCGGCGCAGCCATTCGTCCTCGTCCCAGGCGAACAGTTCCAGCAGGCCCGGGCTGTCCAGGCCGTGGCGCGGCGCGAAGTCCGGTTCCACCGTGGTCCTGGCATAGCGGTTCCAGGGGCAGACCAGTTGGCAGTCGTCGCAGCCGAAGATGCGGTTGC
The DNA here is from genome assembly GCA_030149365.1 of Solimonas sp. Taxonomy (GTDB): domain Bacteria; phylum Pseudomonadota; class Gammaproteobacteria; order Nevskiales; family Nevskiaceae; genus Solimonas_A. The sequence continues at coordinate 18,623 of JASBRP010000006.1, read as the reverse complement.
CCATCATCGGCCGGAGTTCTTCGGGAATCGGGCCGTGGTGCTCGATGGTGAGGTAGGAGATGCAACGACGCGCATCGAGCTTGTAGGGCGCGGTGATGGCCTGCGTCGGGCAGATGCGGATGCAGGCGCTGCAGCGCCCGCATTGCTCGGCGACCGCCGGGCGTTCCTCGGGCGTGAGGGGCAGGTCGGTATAGATCTCGCCGAGGAAGAACCAGGAGCCGGCGGCGGGATTCAGCAGCAGGGTGTTCTTGCCGATCCAGCCCAGCCGGGCATTGCGCGCCAAGGCCTTCTCCAGCGCAGGGGCGCTGTCGGCCAGCACGCGGTAGCCGTGCGGCCCCACCTCGGCTTCGATGCGAGCCCCCAGCTTCAGCAGGCGGCCGCGCATCAGCTTGTGGTAGTCACGCCCCAGCGCATAGCGCGAGATGTAGGCCTGGTCGCCGTTGCGCAGCACCGCCTCGGCGGCTTCCGCCGCCGGCCGGTAATCCAGGCGTGCCGAGATCACGCTCAGCGTGCCGGGGCGCAGGCGGGCGGGGTGTTCGCGCAGGCCCAGGTCGCGGCGCATGAACTCCATGCCGCCGTTGCGACCCTCGTCCAGCCAGCGCCGCAAGTGCGCCAGATCCTCATCCAGCGTCAGCTCCGCGATGCCGGCGTCGGCAAAGCCCAGCTCCTGCGCCCAGGTTCGGATGCGCGCCGGCAGGCCGGCCGCCAAGGCGGCTGGGGGAGTTCCTATACTGGGGGCCATGAACGACATCGCCCGCAGATTGTATTCCGCCGCCCAGGTGCGCGAACTGGACCGGCGTGCGATCGATCACCATGAAATTCCCGGCTACGAGTTGATGCAGCGCGCTGGCGGGGCCTGCTGGGCCGAGATCCAGCGGCGCTGGCCGGCGGCGCGGCAGATCGCCGTGGTCTGCGGCGGCGGCAACAATGGCGGTGATGGCTACGTCATTGCGCGGCTGGCGCGCGATGCCGGCCTGCCGGTGACGTTGTACGCCATTGGCCCCGCGGCAGCGGCCGGCGATGCCGTCCAGGCGCGTGCCGACTGGCTCGCCAGTGGCGGGACCGAAGCCCTGCTGCTGCCCGGCGGCCTGGACGGCGCCGAGGTGGTGGTGGATGCGCTGTTCGGCATCGGCCTGTCGCGGCCCCTGCAGGGTGCTGCCGCAGCGGCCGTGGACGCCATGCGATCGGCCCGCGCCCGGGGCGCCGGGGTGCTGGCGGTGGATATTCCCTCCGGCCTGGATGCCGACAACGGCCGCCTCTGGGGCGCGGCGGTGCTGGCCGACGTCACGGTCAGCTTCATCGGCCGCAAGCTCGGCCTTGAGACCGGCGAGGGCCCCGCCTGCAGCGGCGAGCGCCTGTTCGACGACCTTGGCGTGCCGCCACTGGCCCACGAGGGCCTTGTGCCGGTGGCCACCGTGCTGGCGCCGGCGCAACTGGCCACCTGGCTGCCGCGGCGCGCGCGCGGCGCGCACAAGGGCTCCCACGGGCATGTGCTGGTGGTGGGCGGTGACATCGGCATGTCCGGCGCCGCGCTGATGGCCGGCCGGGCGGCCCTGCGCAGCGGGGCGGGGCTGGTGACGCTGGCCACGCGTACGGCCCATGCGGCCGTGCTCACGGCGGCCCAGCCGGAGCTGATGTGCCATGGCATCGAGGAGCCGGCGCTGCTGCGGCGGCTGATGGAGCGTGCCGACGTGGTGGCGATCGGCCCCGGGCTGGGACAGGACGACTGGAGCCTGGGCCTGCTGGCGGAGGTGCTGGACAGCAGCCTGCCGCTGGTGGTGGACGCCGATGCCCTCAACCTGCTGGCGCGGGAGCCGATCCGTCGCGACAACTGGGTGCTGACCCCGCACCCGGGCGAGGCGGCGCGCCTGCTCAAGTCCAGCACGGTCGAGCTGCAGCGCGAGCGCCCCGCCGCCGCGCAGGCACTGCCGGCCCGCTACGGCGGTGTCGCCGTGCTCAAGGGCGCTGGCAGCCTGGTCGCCGGCCAGCGCCTGTGGCTCTGCGACCGTGGCAATCCGGGCATGGCGGTCGGTGGCATGGGGGATGTGCTGACCGGTATCATTGCCGCCCTGATCGCGCAGGGGCTGCCGCTCGAAGAGGCCGCCGCCGCCGGTGTCCTGGCACATGCCATGGCCGGCGACCTCGCCGCCGCCGGAGGCGAGCGCGGCCTGCTCCCCAGCGACCTGATCGGCCAGCTCCGCCGCGTGGTGAACCCTGTCGCATGAATTCCGAAACCCTCCATTCCCTGCCGGACGCGGAGGCCACCGCCGCCCTGGGTGCTGCCCTGGCGCGAGCGCTGGGACCGCAGCCCTGTGGGGTGCTCTGGCTGCTGGGGGATCTCGGCGCGGGCAAGACCACGCTGGCACGGGGGCTGCTGGAATCCCTGGGGGTGAAGGGCCGCATCCGCAGCCCCACCTACACGCTGATGGAACCCTACGAGCTGGGCGGGCGCAGCGTCCTGCACATGGATCTGTACCGCCTGGCGGACCCGCTGGAGCTGCAGAACCTGGGTCTTGCAGACTATCCGCCGGAGCACCATCTCTGGCTCGTTGAATGGCCGGAGAAGGGTGCCGGCCTGCTGGCCTCGGCCGACCTGATCGTCGATCTGCAGGTCGACGGAGAGGGCCGCTTGGCGCGGTTGTCGGGTCCCTGGGCGGGCCGCATTTCTGAATTCTTGAAAGTTGAACATTAAGAAGCAAACCTATCCCCATGGATCGATTGGGGAAAAAGTTGCGTTGTTTAAAAGATCGCGATACATTCCCCGTCACTGCCTGTGTTGGGGGTCTGCCGTGCGGTCCATCGTCCTGCTGGCCATGCTGTTCGCCATGCCTGCCGCTTTCGCGGCGGAGCTGCGCGACCTGCGCCTGTGGGAAAGCCCGGAGTCCACCCGCATCGTGTTCGACCTGAGCACCGACGCGCAGCACAAGGTCTTCACCCTCGCCAATCCCGATCGCATCGTCGTCGACATCGGCGGCCTGTCGCCGTCGGCCATGGCGCGCATCAATCGCGTCACCGGCAAGGGCCTTGTGCGCCGCGTGCGCTCCGGCATCCAGGACGGCGGCGTCCGCGTGGTGCTGGATGTCAGCGAGGCCGTGAATCCGAAGAGCTTCGTGCTCACCCCCAATGACGAGCACGGCTACCGCCTGGTGCTGGACCTGCCGGGACGTCCGCGTCCTGCGCCGGCCCCGGAACAGGCGCCGGTGGTGACGGCTGCCGCGCCCGTAGCCGCGCCGACGCCGGTCATGGCCGCACCGCCCGCGCCGGCGATGCCGCCGATGAAGCTGCAGGAACGTCCGGTGGTGATCGCGATCGACGCCGGCCATGGCGGCGAAGACCCGGGTGCGCGCGGCAAGAGCGGCCTCGAGGAGAAGGAGGTGGCCCTGGCCATCGCCCGCAAGCTGGCCAAGGCGATCAACGCCGAGCCCGGCATGAAGGCCGTGCTGACCCGCGATGGCGACTATTTCCTCAAGCTGCGCGATCGCGTGAACATCGCGCGCAAGCACCAGGCCGACCTGTTCGTGTCGGTGCATGCCAATGCCTTCCATAACCGCGACCTGCACGGCACCGCCGTGTACGTGCTGTCGGATAAAGGTGCCACCAACGAGCATGCGCGCTGGCTGGCGCGCAAGGAAAACGAGGCTGACCTGGTGGGCGGCGTCGAGATCCACGGCAAGGACAAGGAACTGGCGGCGGTGCTGATCGACCTGTCGCAGAGCGCGACGATGGAAGCCAGCTTCGACGTCGGCGGCCGCATCCTGAAGTCGATGGGGCGGGTCAACAAGCTGCAGAAGGCCGACGTGCAGCAGGCCGGCTTCATGGTGCTCAAGGCGCCGGACATCCCCTCGGTGCTGGTGGAGACGGCCTTCATCACCAACGAGCGCGAAGAAGCTCTGCTGGCCGACGACGACTACCGCGAGAAGCTCGCGCGCTCGATCCTGGACGGCATCAAGGGTTATTTCGTCAGCTACCGGCCGCAGCAGCAGATGGTGGAGGCCGTGGCCGGCCCGCAGGAAGTCAGCCTCAAGTAGGCGCTTCAAGGTTTACACATAGGCCTTCCTGACCGGAGGCATTCAGGCCCTGGCGTTGCTCCCGCCGGGGCCTTTTTCTTTTCGGCTTTCCCCTGGCGGCCGGCTACCATATGCGGATGTCGATCCAGATCCTTCCTGATGTCCTGGTCAACCAGATCGCCGCCGGCGAGGTGGTGGAGCGCCCCGCCGCCGTGGTCAAGGAGCTGGTGGAGAACGCCTTCGACGCCGGCGCCCGCCGCATCGAGGTGGAGATCGAGCAGGGCGGCCTGGGCCTGATCCGCATCACCGATGACGGTGGCGGCATCGCCCCGCAGGAGCTGGCGCTGGCGCTGACGCGACACGCCACCAGCAAGATCGGCTCGCTGGACGACCTGGAGCAGGTGGCCAGCTTCGGTTTCCGCGGCGAGGCGCTGCCCAGCATCCTGTCGGTGTCGCGTCTGAGCCTGGTGTCGCGCACGCCGGGCGACGGTCATGCCTGGCAGGTCGAGGGTGCCGGCGCGCTGGAAAGCGAGAAGCCGCAACCGGCCGCGCACCCCCACGGCACCAGCGTCGTCGTGCGGGACCTGTTCTTCAACACGCCGGCGCGGCGCAAGTTCATGAAGTCGGAATCCACCGAGTTCCGGCACATCCAGCAACTGGTCGGGCGGTTGGCGCTGTCGCGTTTCGCGCACGGCTTCCGCCTGCTGCACAACCGCCGCAAGGTCCTGGACCTTCCGCCGGTGGACGACGAGGCCGGTCGCGATGGGCGTGTCGGCATCGTCTGTGGCGAGGAGTTCCTGCGCCATGCCGTGTTCCTCGACGAGCAGCGTGCCGGTCTGCGCCTCTGGGGCTGGGTGGCCCTGCCGGCCTTCGCGCGCGGGCAGGCGGACCTGCAATTCCTTTACGTCAACGGTCGCGCGGTGCGCGACAAGCTGATGACGCATGCCCTGCGCCGCGCCTTCGCCGACGCCATGCACTCCACGCATTACCCGGCCTATGTGCTGTACCTGGAGCTGGACCCGGCCCGGGTGGACGTCAACGTGCATCCGCAGAAGGCCGAGGTGCGCTTTCGCGATTCGTCCATGGTGCATGACTTCCTGTTCGGCACCGTGCACCGCGTGCTGCGCGAGCTGCGTCCGGATCCGGCGCTGAACCGCCCGGCACAGTTCGTGGCGCCCGTGCCGGCGGCGCCGGAGCCGCAGCAGTCGGGCTTCCGCTACGCGGCGCCCGCGCCGCGCTACGAGGAGACTCGGGAGGTCGCCGCGCCGGCCTGGACCGCACTGGCGGCTCAGGTCGCGCAGCTGCCACCGTCGCCGGCTTCGCTGTCGATGCCGGCACCGGTCTCCGGGCCCGTGGCGGAGCCGGACGAGCAGCCCCTGGGCCATGCCCTGGCGCAGTTGCAGGGCGTCTACATCCTGGCGCAGAACCGCCACGGCCTGGTGGTGGTGGATGCCCACGCCGCGCACGAGCGTGTGCTGTACGAGCGCCTGAAGAAGCAATTGGCGGAGGGCGGGGTACCCTCGCAGGCCCTGCTGGTGCCCGAACGCCTGCAACTGCCGGAGGACGCGGTGGATGCGCTGGAGGCACGTCGCGAGGAGCTCTCGCGCTACGGCCTGCAGATCGACCGCGCCGGTCCAAGCTCGGTGCTTCTGCGTGCGGTGCCGCCGCTGCTGGCGCGCGAGGACCTGCCCGCCTTCGTGCGTAGCCTGGTGTCGGACGAGGACCTGCGCGAGAGCTCGCATCACCTGGGCGAGGTGCTGGATGCGCAGCACCGCGTGATGGCCGACATGGCCTGCAAGGCCGCGATCAAGGCCAACCGTCGCCTGACGATCCCGGAGATGGAGGCGCTGCTGCGCGACATGGAGCGCACCGAGCTGGCCGACCAATGCAACCACGGTCGGCCGACCTGGATCCAGGTGGACATGGCGGGGCTGGATCGGCTGTTCCTGCGTGGACGCTGACGCCGGCATGCTGCCTGTCATCCTGCTGATGGGCCCCACGGCCTCCGGCAAGACCCAGCTTTCGCTGGATCTCGCGGCGCAGTTGCCGGTGGAGATCGTCAGCGTCGACTCGGCCCTGGTCTACCGTGGCATGGATATCGGCGCCGCCAAGCCCGATGCCGCTACGCGCGCCGCGGTGCCGCACCACCTGATCGACATCCTCGAGCCCAGCGAGATCTACTCCGCCGCTCGCTTCCGCGACGACGCGCTACGGCTGATCGACGAGATTCGTGGCCGCGGACGAATCCCGCTGCTGGCGGGCGGCACCATGCTGTATTTCCGCGCCCTTCAGCAGGGCCTGTCGGACCTGCCTTCGGCCAATGCCGAGTTGCGCCTGCGCCTGGAGCAGGAGGCCGAGCTGATCGGCTGGGTCGGCATGCACGCCAAGCTCGCCGCCCTGGACCCGGCCACCGCGGCGCGCCTGCATCCGAATGATGCGCAGCGCATCCAGCGGGCGCTGGAGGTGATCGAACTCAGCGGCGCCTCGCCCAGCGACTGGTATGCACGGCCCAAGCCGCGCGGCATCGAGGGGCCGGTGATCAAGCTGGCGCTGAATCCGCCGCAGCGTTCGGAACTGCATCGGCGCATCGAACTGCGCTTCCGCCAGATGATGGAGCAGGGCTTTCTCGACGAGGTGCGGCGCCTGCGCGCGCGGGGCGATCTGCACACGGATCTGCCGTCAGTGCGGGCCGTGGGCTACCGGCAGCTCTGGGATCACCTGGGCGGGCAGGGCACGCTGGAAGAGGCGGTGGGACGGGGTATCGCGGCGACGCGCCAGTTCGCCAAGCGGCAGTTGACCTGGCTGCGCACGGAGCCGGAACTGCAGTGGCTGAACCCCGCCGAACCTGAACTTTTGTCTCGGGCTCTCAGTCTGATCCGGGCGCCTGTACGGGGCGTGCGCGGGACTTGACAAGTGGTACACTCGCTCCGCCGGGGATATCCGGCCGTTGCGGTGTGCGAGGTTCCAGCCGCAGGACGAACATTAAAAAGGGAACAGAACATGTCTAAAGGTCATACGTTACAAGAACCGTTTCTCAACGCCCTGCGCAAGGAACGCATCCCGGTCTCGATCTATCTGGTGAACGGCATCAAGCTGCAGGGCCAGATCGAATCCTTCGACTCCTTTGTCGTCCTGCTGCGCAACAGCGTCAGCCAGATGGTCTACAAGCACGCCATTTCGACCATCGTGCCGGCGCGCGCCGTCCGTATCTTTGACGGCAGCAGCAGCGATTCTTCCGACCATCATGGCCACGAGGGTGGCGCTTCGGAAGCGCCGTCGGCCTGACGTCGTCGCAGTTCATCCCGCTTTACCGCGCCACCCATGCCGGCACCCGCCGGCATGGGTGGCCTTTGCATTTCTGAATCATGTTTGAACGTCCCAAGTCCGGCCAGAAGGCCATCCTCGTCCACCTCGAATTTCCTGGGGCCGATTTCGATTCGGACCGGCAGGAATTCGTGGAGCTCTGCGTCTCGGCCGGCGCCGAGGTGCTCAACGTCATCGGCGGCAGCCGCAAGGACCCCGACTCCGGCCTGTTCGTCGGCAGCGGCAAGGCCCAGGAAGTGGCCGACAGCGTCGCCGCCACCGGCGCCGAACTGGTCATCTTCAATCACCCGCTGTCGCCCAGCCAAGAGCGCAACCTGGAAAAGCTGGTCAGCGCCCGCGTGCTCGGGCGTGCCGGCCTGATCCTGGACATCTTCGCCCAGCGTGCCCGCACCCACGAGGGCAAGCTGCAGGTTGAACTGGCCCAGTTGCAGCACATGTCCACCCGCCTGATCCGCGGCTGGACCCATCTGGAGCGCCAGGGCGGCGGCCGCGGCATCGGCATGACCGGCCCGGGCGAAACCCAGCTGGAGCTGGATCGCCGTCTGATCAAGACCCGCATCGCCACGCTCAAGCGGCACCTGGAGACGGTACGAACCCGGCGCCAGCAGAACCGCGTGGCGCGCATCCGCAACAACGTGCCGACCGTGTCCCTGGTGGGCTACACCAACGCCGGCAAGTCCACGCTGTTCAATGCCCTGACCGGCGATACTACCTTTGCCTCCAGCGTGCTGTTCGCCACCCTGGATACCACGGTGCGCAAGCTGGAGCTGCCTGCCGGCGAGCCGGTGGTGCTGGCCGACACGGTCGGCTTCATCCGCGACCTGCCGCATGACCTGGTGGCTGCTTTCCGCGCCACCCTGGAAGAGGCCCGCGAGGCCGCCTTGCTGCTGCATGTGATCGACGCCGCCGATCCCGAGCGCCTGACCCGCATCAACCAGGTCGAGGAAGTGCTCAAGGAGATCGGCGCCGACGAGGTGCCGCGCCTGCAGGTGTTCAACAAGATCGACCTGCGCGAGGGCGAGCTGCCACGCATCGAGCGCGACGACCAGGGGCTGCCGGTACGGGCCTTCGTCTCGGCCAGGACCGGCGAGGGCCTGGGTGCCCTGCGCGAGGCCATCGCCGAACGCATCCGGCCGCAGCTGCAGAGCTTCGAGTTGGTGGTGCCGCCGCGGGCGGCGAAGCTGCGGGCTCAGCTCTTCACCCTCAACGCCATCCTCTCCGAATCCTTGGACGAGGACGGCAACTTCCACCTCAGGATCAGCCTGTCCTGGGAGCGCCTGCGCGGCCTTTGTGTCGCCGCCGGTCTGGAACCGCCTCCGGCGCCGACGGTCATTGAGGAATGGGAGATGGGTCTTTGAGAGTCCGGCGGTCACCGTCGCCGACGTGATTTATTGGCGTACAGGCTCTAAAATCCCGCTCTCTAAAATATTGAATTACCCCCGATTTTTCGCTTCCCCCGCTTCGGGAAACACCCTGTCCCCCGCTTGTTTTGCAGCAGCAACAATGGCTTGGAACGAGCCGGACCGGATTCGGGTGCCCCTCGCGGCATCGGCTACGAAAGGAAATACGAATGGCATGGAATGAACCCGGCCCTGGCAAAGACCCCTGGAGCCAGGGGCCCAAGAAGGGCGGCGAAGGTCCTCCGGACCTGGATGAAATGCTGAAGCGCTTCAAGTCGCGCTTCGGTGGCGGTGGTGGCCGCACCCCTCCGGGAACGCGTGCGCCCCTGCCGATCGGCATCATCGGCCTGATCGTGGCCCTGTTCGGCGTGCTGTGGCTGGTTTCCGGCTTCTACGTGGTGGACGAACAGGAGCGCGCGGTGACGCTGCGCTTCGGCAAGTACGTGGGCACCACCGAACCGGGCCTGCGCTGGCATATCCCCTGGCCGGTGGACAAGGTCGAGATCGTCAATGTCACGGGTGTGCGCGAGGCGCGCGACGAGGCCACCATGCTGACCCGCGACGAGAACATCGTCGTGGTCGAGCTCAAGGTGCAGTACCGCGTGTCCAACGTCGAGGACTACGTCTTCAGCGTCAACGACCCGGACCTGACCATGCGCCAAGCCACCACCTCGGCCGTGCGCGCCGTGGTGGGTGGCAACTCGATGGACTTCGTGCTGACCGAAGGCCGCGAAGAGATGGCCAACCGCACCAAGGCGATCCTGCAGGAACTGCTGGACAGCTACAACGTCGGCCTGGTGGTCACCGAAGTGAACTTGCAGCAGGCCCAGCCGCCGGAGCCGGTGCAGGCCGCCTTCGCCGATGCCATCAAGGCCCGCGAAGACCAGCAGCGTGCCCGCAACGAGGCCCTGGCCTACGCCAACGACCGCCTGCCCAAGGCGCGCGGTGCCGCCGCCCGCCAGGTGGAGGAAGCCAACGCCTACCGCGAGCAGGTGGTAGCCAAGGCACAGGGTGACGCCGCGCGCTTCCAGCAGTTGCTGGTGGAGTACCGCAAGTCGCCGCGCGTGACGCGCGAGCGCATGTACCTCGACACCATGAGCAGCGTGCTGGGCAGCTCCAGCAAGGTGCTGGTGGACGTGGACAAGGGTAGCCCGATGCTCTACCTGCCGCTGGACCAGCTGATGAAATCGGCACCGACGACGCCGCGCGACAGCGCGTCCGACTACATCACCGCGCCCAGCGCGCTGCCGGGAGCCGGCAGCCTGCAGGGCGGCGATCCTTCGCGCTCGCGCGACCGGGGACGTTGATCATGAGCAAGAATCCTGTTTTCTGGGCCGCGCTGGGACTGCTGGCGCTGCTGACCATCACCAACTCCTTCTTCATCGTCGACCAGCGCGAGAAGGCCGTGCTGTTCCAGCTCGGTGAGCTCAAGGGCAAGGACTACGCCCCGGGCCTGCACGTGAAGACGCCGTTCTTCCAGGACGTGCGCCGCTTCGACGGCCGCATCCTGACGCTGGACAACCAGACCGAGAACTTCCTGACGATCGAGAAGAAGAACGTCGAGGTCGATTTCTACGTCAAGTGGCGCATCTCCGATGCGGCGATCTACTACCGCGCCACCGGTGGCCAGGAGATCGTCGCGTCCGACCGCCTGTCCTCGATCCTCAACCGTGGCCTGCGTGACCAGTTGGGCTCGCGCACGATCCAGCAGGCCGTGGCTGACGACCGTGACTCCATGGTGGAAGAAGTGGAAAAGGACGCCGCCTCCAAGGTCAAGGATCTGGGCATCGAGGTGGTAGACATCCGCATCAAGTCAATCAACCTGCCGAAGAACGTCAGCGAATCGGTCTACGACCGCATGCGCGCCGAGCGTATCGGTGTGGCCACCGACCTGCGTGCCCGCGGTGCCGAAGACGCCGAAAAGATCCGCGCCGAGGCCGACCGCACCGCCCAGGTGACGCTGGCCAACGCCTACAAGCAGGCCGAAACCCTTAAGGGCCAGGGCGATGCCCTGGCGGCCGAGATCTATGCCAAGGCCTACGGCCAGGACGCCGAGTTCTACAGCTTCTATCGCTCGCTCAACGTGTACCGCGAGAGCATGGGCGGCAGCCAGAACCTGATGGTGCTGGAGCCCAAGGGCGAGTTGTTCCGCTACTTCAAGGGCGCAGGCGCCAAGTAGTGTGGACTGGAACGAACTCCTGCGTGCGCTGGCGCTGGTCATGGTGATCGAAGGGCTGCTGCCCTTCGTGGCGCCGACCCGCTGGCGCCAGATGATGCTGTCGGTCATGCAGCTGGACAGCCGCCACATCCGCATCATCGGCCTGGGGTCGATGCTTGGCGGCGTCGTCCTGCTCAACCTTTTATAAGCTGACCATGTCGATCAAGAAATGGATGCTGCCGGAGGGGGTGGAAGAAGCCCTGCCGCCGACCTCCTGGGAACTGGAAGACCTGCGGCGCAAGCTGCTGGACGGCTTCCGCAAGCGCGGCTACGAGCTGATCCTGCCGCCGCTGATCGAGCACCTGGACGCGCTGCTGACCGGCACCGCCCAGGATCTCGATGCGCGCACCTTCAAGTTCACCGACCCCGCCAGCGGCCGCCTGCTGGGGCTGCGTTCGGACATGACACCGCAGGCCGCGCGCATCGCCGCGCGCCGTTTCGGCGACCAGGCCGTGGTGCGCCTGTGCTACCTGGGCACCGTGCTGCGCGCGCAGCCGGATGCGCTGGGCGGCCCGCGCTCGCCGCGCCAAGTGGGCTGCGAGATCTTCGGCGAGGCCGGCATCGCGGCCGATCTGGAAGTGATCGACCTGATGCTGCGCACCCTGCGCGGCGCGGGCCTGAAGAAGGCGCACCTGGACCTGGGCCATGTCGGCATCTACCGCGCCGTGTCCGCCAAGCTGGCGCTGGACCCGGATGACGAGACCGTGCTGTTCGACATCCTGCAGCGCAAGTCGCAGCCGGACCTGGCGGAGTTCGCCCAGGCCCGCAGCCTCAAGCCGCGGGTGGTGAAGGTCTTCGCCGAGCTGATGGAGCTCAACGGCGACGTCACGGTGCTGCAACGTGCGCGCGAGACGCTGAAGGCAGCCGGCCCTGCCGTGCAGGCCGCGCTGGATACGCTGGACCAAGTGGTGCGCAAGCTGCGCGCCGAGTCGCCCAAGCTGCCGATCCACGTGGACCTGGCGGAGTTGCGTGGCTACAGCTACCACACCGGCATCGTGTTCGCGGCTTTCGCGCCCGGGCACGGCCGTGAGATTGCGAGAGGCGGACGCTACGACGGTGTCGGTGCCGAGTTCGGCGTGGCACGTCCGGCCACCGGCTTCTCGGCCGATTTGAACGAGCTGCTGCGCCTGGCGCAGTAGCGGCTTAACGATTCATCAAGAGATACAGATCATGGGCAAGACCGTAGTAGTTATCGGCGCACAATGGGGTGATGAGGGCAAGGGCAAGGTCGTGGACCTGCTCACCGATCGTTGCCAGGCCGTGGTGCGCTTCCAGGGCGGCCACAACGCCGGCCACACGCTGGTGATCAACGGCATCAAGACCGCGCTGAACCTGATTCCCTCCGGCATCATGCGCCCCGGCGTCGACTGCCTGATCGGCAACGGCGTGGTGCTGTCGCTGCCGGACCTGATCAAGGAGATCGAGAAGGTCGAGGCCACCGGCGCGTCCGTGCGTGACCGCCTGCGCATCTCCGAGGCCGCTCCGCTGGTGCTGCCGGTGCACGCCAAGCTGGACCAGGCCCGCGAGCGCGCCCGCGGCGAGAACAAGATCGGCACCACCGGCAAGGGCATCGGCCCCGCCTACGAGGACAAGGTAGCGCGCCGTGCCGTGCGCGTCGGCGACCTGTTCAGCCGCGAACTGCTGGCCGCCAAGCTCGGCGAGCTGCTGGCGTACCACAACTTCGTGCTGGTCAATTACTACAAGGAAGAGCCGGTCGATTTCCAGAAGACCCTGGACGACCTGCTGGGCTACGCCGAGATCGTCAAGCCGATGGTGGCCGACGTCACCGAGCTGCTGCGCCTGCACCTGAAGAAGGACCATAACGTCCTGTTCGAAGGCGCACAGGGCGCGCTGCTGGACGTGGATCACGGCACCTATCCGTTCGTGACCTCGTCCAACACCACCGCCGGCGGTGCCGCCACCGGTACCGGCGTGGGGCCGCGCGAGCTCGACTCCGTGCTGGGCATCGTCTAGGCCTACGCCTCGAGCGTCGGCTCCGGTCCGTTCCCGACCGAACTGGACAACGACATCGGCCAGCACATCCGCGACAAGGGCGCCGAGTACGGCACCGTTACCAAGCGCCCGCGCCGCTGCGGCTGGTTCGACGCCGTGGCCGCGCGCCGCTCGATCTTCAACAACAGCGTCACCGGTCTGTGCGTCACCAAGCTCGACGTGCTCGACGAGATGGACGTGATCCGCATCTGCACCGGCTACAAGGTGGACGGCAAGCCGGTGGAAGTGCCGCCGGTGGGCGCCGAGGCCTTCAGCAAGGTCGAGGCGATCTACGAGGACTTCCCGGGCTGGAAGAGCAACACCTACGGAGTGACCCGCTACGAAGACCTGCCGGAGGCCGCCAAGCGCTATCTCAAGCGTGTGGAAGAGGTCACCGAGGCCGAGGTCGCCATCATCTCCACGGGGCCGGATCGTGAGCACACGATCGTGCTGAGGAACCCGTTCAACTGATTTCTGCTGTTTCCCGCTTCCTGGGTCCCATCCGCGGCGCCTTCTTGCCCTCCCAACAGGGGGCAGGGGCGCCTGCGGGCGTTGGGGCTGGGGATGTGGAACACTATTGCCGTGTTCAGGTGGGCCCCAAAACAAAAAAACCCGGCCGAAGCCAGGTTGTTTTGTTTGGTGCCAAGAGAGAACCCGCAAAGCTAAATTAAGCTGCTGATCTTCTGGGGTTTTCCTGATTGTGTGGTTGTGCAATACCCGGAATTCTACCCGCATCCGGCAAATTGACCTTGGCGCGCGGATATCTCCAATAGCGTGGTGTTGAAGCAGCCCAGATATCTTCAGCAAGCCGTCCGACGAGCGGTGCGCCAGCATGCGTGAGGAGCTAGCGTTTGCGCGCTTGAATAGTAGGGTGGTCACCCCCGTTTTAGGGCGCGGTTGAGAGATGAGTAGCACCCTCACCACACTGAAGAAGGCTCGATCTGCCGTCCGTATCGCAACCCCCACCCCCCGAATTTCGCGATGTTGCGAGCAAAAGTACCAGGGGCCGGTCTAGGTGGAACCCTTCTGACTTTTTACCCACCCCTCCCTGATGTGGTGTAAACGCTCAACGACTGGGAACACTGGGAACACTGGGAACATGCTCCATAACCTATTGAATCAGTGTGCCTAAAGCTGTTCCCAGTTTTTGGGCTGGTCAATTAGTGACCGGGAACACTGAGAACAGCAATGGCGAGCTGCCGTTCCCAGTGTTCCCATTGTGTTCTCAGTTGAGACACAAGGACTGGGAACAGCGGAAACCCTTGTGGCGTCTACGCCTTGCGCCTTCCTGTTCCCGGTTGTTCCCAGTGTTCCCAGTGATTCCGGGAACAAGGGCCGGAAACTGGCCGCATGGCGTAGAGCGCGCCGGTGAAACGGCCTGCACGGCCTGCGCTCCCGCGCGCCCCATCAGCAGCCAGGCGAAGACGCTTCCCAGATCGCGGGCAGCACGTGGTAGCACCAAGTCGGACCGAGGCCCGGCAATCGCTTCTTGATCTTGCGCCGCTCGCCGCCGGCATCGACGCGCAGCGCGCCTACATCGCGTAGTAGCTTGGAAACCTGACGATGGTCCATGCCGGCGCACAGCTCTTGCTCGAATGTTTCCGGCAACACGTAGTAGCTAGCCTCGCCAGTGGTGCTGAACTCGCGGAAGCCGGCACGATTTACAGTGACCCAGTTTTCCTTGTCGGCATCGCTCAACGATGGAAAGCGTGCGGTACCGTGAAGCTCCAGGAACCGTCTTACCTGCGCCAGCATGCGCATCGGCTCCAGGTTGCCACCGCCGCCGCGGGCATCTATCCAGGACTCCATGCAGCGAGCGCAGGCGTCCTCAGCTTCCCCCGGCTCCCAGCCGGTGATGCCTAGAGACGTTGCAAGCTCGCCAGCTGCAGCAACTAAGGCGAAGCGACCGACGACGCGCACCACCTGCCCATCTGCGCCCTGGGGGATGCGGCGCTCGATGAACGTCCGGCGCGACTGGCGCAGATCGTCGGCAAGCGTGTCCAGGCGGGGCAACAGCGCAGCCACGAAGGCGGGGCCTGCCGTGCCGTAGCAGGTAGCCGCAGCATCAACCAGGGCGCGGGACAGAGCCCCGCCGCTTGTGAATCCGCGCAATGTGTCGAATAGGCCAAAGCCCGCGCCGGCCTCGGCCGGAATGTCGGCCATGCGAGTCTCCTGCCCGGCCTGGGCTTGCTTGCCGCCCTGCCGCATGTGATCAGCCAGGCTCAGCTCGCCGGCACTCAGGAACAGCACGCGCCACGTCAGTACAGGACGTGCGCCACCGCCGCGGGCGCCTCGTGCCTTGCCTTCGCCGTTGGCGAGCATGTAAGCAGCTTCGCCGGCAATGCGCGGATCTATCTGAGCCAGCTCGTCCAGGATCAGCAACGAATCTGAATGTTGCCCGGCGATGGATTCCAAGGCGTTGTCGGTGGCACGCCAGCGGCGCAGGTAGTCAGGCCCGCCCCAGACGGAGGCAGCGAGCTTCAGGGCGGTTGTCTTGCCGCTGCTGGATCCACCGCGCAGGTTGAAACCGCCGGATTCTTCACCAGCCCAGTGCAGCAGTGGTCCGGCCAAGGCGGCAGACACCACGAACAACAGGCGGCTGTTGCCGCGGCATAGGTCGGACACATCGCTGCGCCATTCGTCCAGGCTCCCGCGCTCTCTATACAGATGCCCGCCAGTGGTCTCACTCTGGAACAGAACGGACTCATCCGTCTCACCGATGGTGTGTTCGGGCATAACGAAAACTCGGCCGTGCCAGCCGGCGCGCTCTACGCAGCGGGCGCGTGCTTCGGGCTTTGCCCGCTGCACGTAGCTGGTAAGTAGATTGCGATTCTTCGGCGCTGTGGGCACGTCGAAACCCAGGCGTAGTAGCTCGGCCCGCATCTCGTCGCAGCCACCGGCTAGCAAGCGCATCGGCATGCCCCAGCGATGTTCCAAGGCATCCCTGTCGCGGAATACCAGTAGACGCCCCCAGTTCTCACCAGCTATGTCGCGCAGATAAGCGCGTACTTCCAGCGGCGGACAGACCCAGAAGGGCGGACCGGAGCTGCCGTCCTTGTCCAACTCGTGCCACCAAACACCATCATCGTCGGCGGTGAAATGCGGCCTGCCTGCCTGGGCGGGATCTGCAGCCCCGCTCTTTGCCCGCGGCTTCGTCGGGCACTCCTGCTTTCGGAAGGGAAGCACCTGCGCCCGGGGCGTCGGCACCGCTGTAGCGGATGCAGGGGAGGGTGCTAAGGCCTCTTGCGGGGGCGGCATCTCCTGGACTGCGGCCGGCGACGAAAACGCACGTTGCACGGCGTCCAGGCCGTGCAGCGCAGCTAGGTCGTTCCAGTCACTGCCTTGGGCGTCGGTCGCGAAGTCAGGTACCACCACGGAAGCACCAACGGCGGCGGCAGCTTCGTTTGCTTTCGCCAGGCCGGGATTACCGGCAGTGCGGTGGTCATTGTCTGCTGCGAGCACCAGGGCGGCATGCGGCAGTTTTGAACGCAGGGCGCGAGCCACGGCGGTCAAGTTGCCGGCGTCGAACGCTATGGCCACCGCATCGCCTGTGGCTTCGTGGAGCGTGGCGCCCGTGGCATAGCCTTCACAGATCAGTACGCGTCCGCGGACCTTGCCAATAGCGTGGTAGTGGCCGGTCTTAGCCATGCCGGTGGTGAAACGCTTAGCCCCATCGGGTTGGATGAACTGCAGGCCATGTAACTGCCCATCAGCATCACGCACCGGCACCAACAACGCTTCCTTGAGCTGACGCAGGCCATAGGCCCGAACCGCCTTGAGCACCAGGTACGGATGCCGTACGGAAACCCGAGGGTGTGCCTCTGCCCAGAGCCGCGCAGCCTTCCTCCGGGCTTCGGCACGGAGCTTAGCTTGTTCGGTCTCCCGAACACGGCGCGCTGCTTCCAGTTGCTGGCGCAATGCAGCTTCTTCCTCCGCCGTGACCTCGCGGCCTATGTCTGCCCGCCAGGTCACGGAGATGCCGCGCTTCCAACAGCCGAATTCGCCGGCCGGTAAGCCATCGGCATGCAGCACGTACCAGCCGTTGCGCTGGCCGCGTCTGTCCCCTTCGACGTGAAAGCGATGCAGAGATCCATCAGCATGGAGCGTTTCGCCGGCGAAACCGAGACCGGCTGCACTCAGGGCACGCCGGAACTGATCAAGGATATTCGGCAGGGAAAGCATAGGGCGGGCGGAACTCATACTTCTTCATTCCAAAGCAACCAATGCTCACAGGCTTGCCATTCCGCGCCGACAATGAAATCCACGCCGAATCCAGGCAGACAGGGCTGTGACTGGCGCCGGCGAATGGCGCAGGGTGCAGACGGGTAGCATCTATCTCGGCGGTCAGATTCATAGTTGCCGCAGGTGCCGCAGCGGCGAAGGGAATAGGGCGTCTCCTGCTGGCAGCTCATGCCGCACCATCTCGCGCGGCGAGGGTGCGCGCTTCTATCCAGGCGGTTATTTCATCGAGGCGCCAAGCAGTCATCCTTGCCCCGATCTTTATCGGCTTGGGGAAAGATGGATCGTCCTTGGAGCGCTGATAGATAGTGGATTTACTGAATCCGGTGCGGCGAGCTACCTCAGGGAGGCGGCAGAACTGCGCCTGTGTATCGCTGGACATTGTTGCTTCCTAGTTAGACCGCCTACGTCCGGCGGCGCTAGAGAAGCTAGAAATGATGCTGCTTCATGTCACACAGAGATTTTCTGATTCAAAGCTGTTCAAAAGACGCATGGCGGTCTCGCTCAGACCTATAGAGCTTTGATATTAGGTCGCGATTTGTATGGAATTCCGTTGCGATGCGATCAAACAACTCATTGCCTATTGCCGGCGGCTTTCCACGAGAATCCTTCTCCTCACGTCGAATTTCCACAATGCGGAGCCATACTCTGTGGCGAAGATATCGCCGCTTCCGCAGGGCCTGAATTTTCTTGCCCTTGCCATAAGGGCGGCCAAAGGCAGCATCCCAGCTATCAAGCTTGCAGTTAAGAACCTGGTCGTAAGACCTTATGTATGCTTGAGAGGCCCAGGCAGGTAGTGGAATGTCGTGATTGGCGCAGATACGAATAGCAGCCAGGAGGGCCATTCGCTCTCCCCTTTCAAATCGCTGCCTTTCGCCCTCAAGCTGTGTTCTCGCATCGTAGCGATAGATTGGAAGAGTTGGATCAGCAAAGCTACGTTGGGGGTCGCTTCTTAGGATGTCCGCCGTTTCGACTACTGCATCATGCAGGCCGCGCGGCAAGTAACAGAAGCAGTCGAGTGCCCAGTCGTTGGAGTTCATCGCGCACCTTCTCGCGCGGCCTTCAAAAAAGGCGCTGCGCCAGGCCGGCGAAGGGGGCCGGCTCTTCGCCCGGCCAAAGGCTAGGCGCAGCGTGATCGATCAGGACTATTGTGGATCGTTGCTGGTGGATTGTTTCATAAGCGGCGTTCCAGTCAATAAAGCTGAATGAGCGGCCCCCAGGACGGAGTAGGCCATCTCCATCATCCGCGCAACGCCATGCAGAACTTCCTGCTCGCGGAGAACTTCATGGGAGCTCGCTAGGTGTTGAGGTTCGACACGTTGTTCAGCGGTATGCGGCTGATGGGAGGCTGGAATCCGAGGGCGGAGTGTCGTCGGTGGTGATTGTAGTGGTGCTGCCAGCAGGCGAGGTGCCGGGTTCGTTCATCGGAGTGGCGGTAGGCGT
>JASBRP010000005.1 GCA_030149365.1 Solimonas sp. | reverse complement strand
GCTGCCTGAATACGGCGAAATGGCGGGCATCGACGTCGATGCGGCCGAAGCGGTGGCCCGGCTGCGCACAGAGCTCGCGGAGCTTGCGACGGAGGTTGATAAGCGATTCAAGCACAACACGCACGCTTCGATCGTCGATGGAAATTTGTCGCTGCGCAATCTGAAGAAGACCATGCAGCCGGCCGCCGCGGAGAAGCTCGATATGATGATCCGGGATCGCTTGCTCCCGGTCAGCATCTTGGATGTGCTGATCGACGTGGAGCGCTGGCTGAACCTGCATCGCCACTTCAAGCATTTGGCAGGCACGGACACCCGGATCGAGGATCTTCCGAAGCGCTTTGTCACCTCGTTGTTCTGCTACGGCTGCAACCTCGGCGCCGTCCAGACCAGTCGATCGGTCAAAGGGATCAGCCGCCGTCAGATCAGTTGGCTCAATCTCAAATACGTGACGGAGGAGTCACTCGACAAGGCGACAGTCGAGGTGACCAATGCCTTTGCCAAGTACGATTTGCCCGAATACTGGGGCAGCGGCAAAACCGCCTCCGCGGATGGCATGAAGTGGGACCTGTACGAGCAGAACGCGGTCTCCGAGTATCACATTCGTTATGGCGGCTACGGTGGCATCGGTTACTACCACGTTTCAGATCGGTACATCGCGTTCTTCAGCAGGTTCTTTCCCTGCGGAGCTTACGAAGGGGTGTACCTTCTCGACGCCATGGTCGAGAACGAGTCCGATCTAAAGCCCGATACCATCCACGGCGATACACACGCTCAGAACCTGGCGATTTTTGGCATCTCTCACCTGCTGGGCATTCGGCTGATGCCCCGAATCAGGGGCATCAAGAAGCTCAACTTCTATAGGCCTTCCGCTGGGGCGAAGTACAAGCATATCGACGATCTGTTCACTGGGACGATCAACTGGAAGCTGATTCAGGCCCACTACAAGGAGATGCTCCGCGTGGCGGTGTCGATCAAGCTCGGCAAGATCACGGCTTCAACGATCCTGCGGCGCTTCGGAAACAAGAATCAGAGCCGGTTGGCTATGGCGTTCCGGGAGCTTGGGAAGGTCATCCGTACCAAGTTCCTCTTGCGGTTCATCGACAACCCGGACTTCCGCAAGCTGATCAGCGCGGCCACCAACAAGAGCGAGGCCTTCAACAACTTCATCCAGTGGGTGTTCTTCGGCAGCGAGGGCATCATTCAGGAGAACGTCGCTCACGAGCAGCGCAAGATGATCAAGTACAGCCACCTGGTGGCGAACATGATCTGCCTCTACAACGTCCAGCACATGACGCGGGTGATCCGCGAACTGAGGGCGGAGGGGGTGGAGGTCACTGCCGACATGGTCGGCTTCCTTTCCCCTTATCGAACCTGGCACATCAACCGGTTCGGCGACTATGTGGTGGACTACGATCGCCCCTGGGACCCTATGGATTGGACGTTGAAAGTTTTCGATTAATAACAGACACTTAAGATAAATTTGCTGCGATTTCGTCAGAATCCCTGCCAATCCTCCAGGGCGGCGTTCTGGTCGTACTCGTCGGCGCGGCGCCGGCAGGTGTCGGCGTAGAGCAGGACGGCGACGGCGCCGAGGGCGCGGGCGGCTTCGTTGGTCATGCGAAGACGGCGCCCAGGACGGCGGCACCGGAGGCGATCAGCCAACCGATGAGCGAGAGGGTTTCTCGATAGGTGACCAGACCTAGGCCGCCGAGGGCGAGGCCGATCATTGCGGTCGTGAAGGTGACGGCCTGGACCGCTTCGTACAGATAGGGGTTCACCAGAAATCCCCGTCGTCATCCTCGTCGGGGGCGTCTTCCCGCGCGCATTCCTTGCAGGTCGGCGGGTCGATGTATTCCAGATCCTCTTCGGGGATTTCTTCGCCGCATTCCGAGCACTCGACGTCGTGGCCTTCCATCAGCTCGTCGGCGTCGGGGATGAAGTCGCTCTGGTCGTCGCTCATGAAGCTGCAGACGCCGCAGGTGTACCAGCCGTTTTCGGCCTGGAAGTCGCCGTCGTCGCCGGTATGGCCGCAGTTCGGGCACATGCACAGGAAGGGGGCGCTCACAGAGAGCCCTCGCCGTTGCACAGGTCACAGGGAATGAACTCTTCGAGGTAGCCCTGACCCTCGCAGGCGTTGCAATCGGGATCGGCTATGCCGGTAGCGACAACGCAGCCGCACTCGGTCTCGTGGTAGCGGCCACCGGTTCCGGAGCAAGCCGGGCAGATCATCGGCTCGGTGCTCACAGCGGAAGCCTCAGTTGGCCGAGGCGGACCATGCGCAGCACGAAAGCGGTCTGGCGGCAGGGGCCGGCGGCATACCAGCGCTGCATGGGGGTAAGCTGGCGGCCCGGCTGGACATGGAGGTCCCTGCTATGGCTCGCAGCGCTGGTCTTGTTCTCGTTCATCCCCGCCCCCGGTTAATGAAACCTCAATACGGGGCGGACGCTAATGAAAGCTCACTATTTATTGCAAGCTCTGTAATTGCGCACTCATTAGGTTCGGCGCAGGATAGGCGTACGGGAAAATTGAAAATGTCCGAACACGCCAAGCTACTAAACCGCGCCAGAGCGGCACTTAACTTGACAAGCGACAACAAGCTTGCACAGGCGCTCGGCTGGCCGCAGGCGACCGTAGCGAGCTACCGAACGGGACATTCATGCATGGATGTTATTCAGGTTCGCGACTTCTCGCGGAAAACAGGCATTCCGCTAGAAGAAGTCATAGATGCCGTCGCTACTGATAAGACGCTAAAAGCTCAAATCAGACGGACGGCGACCCAAAAGGCCGCTTGAGATAGTTTGAACCTGTCAAAATAAAAAGCCCTGAGAAATCAGGGCTTTTCGTTTATGTATTCGACGTAAATATACATTATTGACATTTCAGAGATACGCGATGGCGCGTTGACTCCGCTTCCACCGATCCGCGAAATGCAGGGTTTTATGTTTAATCCCCGTGAGTTACCTTGCGGGGCTTGGAGATATACAGCCTTCAGCCATGCCCCCCAACCTTCGCGCCCGTCTTTCCGCACAACTGCTGCCCATCCTGGGCGCCCTGGCCATCGGAGGCCTCGCGCTACTCCTGGTCTGGTGGATGCAGCGTTCCGTACAGGTCGAAACCTACGACCCATCGAAGCATGACCGCGTACGCGTGGTGACGGTCGATACGGCCAAGCAGAAAGAATGCCTGGACCGTTTCCCGGCCGAACAGCGCCGTACCGAGGGCTACCTGCGTTGCACGCAAGGCTTCATCTACGAGCGGCAGCAGGACTTCTTCATCGACAAGCGCAGCCCCGGTTCGAACTGAGGGCTGGATGGTTCACCACAGCGGTCCCTGGCGGTTCCGGGCGACCTCGGCGGCGGATACGGGGCTCCCCTGGTTGCCCCAGGCGCTGCGGGTGTAGGTCAGCACGTCGGCCACGTCCTGGTTGCTGAGCGTGCTGCCGAACGGCGGCATGCCGAACGGCCGAGGGTTGCCGGCCGTGCCGGGCGCGTAGCCGCCGAACAGCACGACGCGGATCGGGTTGACGGCGGCGGCCATCGTCACCGCGCGGTTGCCGCGCAAGGCCGGCGCCGCGGGCGGAGCGCCCTCGCCTGCATCGCCATGGCAGCTGGCGCAGTGTTCAGCATAGATCAGCGAGCCGCGCTTGGACATGTCGTCGACGGCGTGCGTGGGCACCTGGACGGCGCCACGCGCCGGCGGCTGTGTCGGTTCCAGCGATTTCAGGTAGGTCGCCATGGCGTCCAGGTCTTGGGCAGAGGCGTGCTGCAGGCTCTCGTAGACGACCTCGGCCATGGGGCCTAGCGTGGAGGCTCCCGGCGCGATGCCGTCGCGCAGCAGGCGCACGATGTCCTCCTTGGGCCAGTGCTGCACGCCGGCTTCGGCAGGCGCTGCCAGTGCGGGTGCGTACCAGTTGAGCACCAGGCCTCCGGCCGGATTGTCACGCGACTGCACGGCGCCCAGGGCGTTGCGGGCTTCGTGGCAGGCGCTGCAGTGACCCAGGCCTTGTACCAGGTAGGCGCCCCGATTCCATTGCTCATCTTGCGCGCTGTCCGGCTGGTAGACACCGGGCCTGAAGAACAAGGCGCGCCAGCCGACCAGCAGGAAGCGGTAGTTGTACGGGAACTGCAACTGATGTTCCCGGCGCGCTTCCTTTACGGCCGGCAAGGTTCGCAGGTACGCGAACATGGCATCGCTGTCGTCACGACTCAGCTTGGTGTAGTTGGTGTACGGAAACGCCGGATACAGCAGTGAGCCATCGCGCGAGCGGCCTTCGTGCATCGCCTTCCAGAAGTCGTCCGCGGACCAGTTGCCCAGCCCGGTTTCCGGATCTGGTGTCAGGTTGGGCGAGTAGAAATCGCCGAACGGCGTCGGGATCATGCGGCCACCGGCATAGTCGGCTCCGCCTTGTCGCGTATGGCAGGCCATGCAATCTCCGACCCGCACCAGGTAGTGGCCGCGCTCTTCCACGGAAAGGCCCGCCGGCGTTTGCAAGGGGCTGACCATGGAGATGTCGCCGGGATCGCTACGCAGCCCCAGCCAGAACACCAGCGCGGCGGCGCCAGCGCCGAGCAGCGCCAGGATGATCAATGCGCGCTTCATCGCGACGCTCCTGGGCCGGTGACGCTGCCGCAGGAAACCGGCAAGGGCTTTGGCAGGCTCGTCGCTGGGTGCGGGTCCGCCGGCATCGGTTGTGCAGCCAGCCAGCTTGCGGCCGCGTCGATGTCTTCCGGTGTGAGCTTGGCCACGATGGCGGCCATGCAGTCCGGCGCCGCACCGTGGCGCGTTCCCTGGCGCCAAGCGCCGAACTGGGCCACGAGGTAGTCGTAAGGCAGGCCGAGCAGCCCCGGAATGTCCGGCGTCACGCCGGTCATCTTCTCGCCATGGCAGTCGTTGCAGGCGGGTATGCCCCGCGCGGTATCGCCCTGCCTCACCAACTGCAGGCCACGCTGCAGGCGCGCCGGCTCCGCCTGGTTTGGCTGGGGCGGCGGGTACGGCAAGGACAGCCCGGCGAAGTATTCCGCCATCTCGCGCAGGTAATCGTCACTCTGCCGTTCCAGCAGATAGGTCATCTGCGCGTTGAGACGGCGCCCTTCGCGGAAGTTGATGAGCTGGTGATAGAGATAGCCGGCGGGCTTGCCCGCGATGCGCGGGTAGAAGCCGTCGCCGGTGGCTCGGCCTTCGGCGCCGTGACAGGCGGCGCAGGCCAGCATGCGCTGGGCCATGGTATCGGGGACGGCGGCAGTCGCCACCGATCCCAGCATCAGCAAGCCCAGCAGGGCTGCGAACCGGCTTTTCCGCAACATCGGAATGGCTCCGCTCATCGAACGGCGGCATCCTAACGCCGCAAGCCGATCACGGACAGACTTTACAAAACCGTCTCCAGGCATTCCTGGAGACGGTTTGGCGGTGAAGCCCTCTTCGTTAGTCCTTTCGCGGCTTGAGCAGGAAGGCCGCAAAGGCCGGCAGCAGCAGCACTGCGGCCACCGCGTTGGCCAGGAACATGATCGTCAGCAGGATGCCCATGTCGACCTGGAACTGCAGGCCCGACAGCAGCCAGGTGCAGACGCTGGCCGCCAGTGCCAGCGCCGTGAAAAGCACCGCCTTGCCGGTTTGGTGCAGCGTCTGCTCGTAGGCCTTGCGCAGCGTCATGCCCTTGTTCACGCACTCCTCGAGCACGCTGAAGATGTAGATGCCGTAGTCCACACCGATGCCCGCGGCGAAGGCAGCCACCGGCAGCGTCGAGACCTTGACGCCGATCTGAAGGAACACCATCACCGCATAGGACAGCACCGAAACCAGCGCCAGCGGCACCAGTACGCAGATCAGGCCGGCGAAGCTGCGGAAGGACAGGAATACGCAGATGCCGATACCCAGGTACACCCACAGCAGGATCGGGCGCTCGGTCTCCTTGATGACATCGTTGGCCGCGGCCATCACGCCGACATTGCCGGTGGCCAGCTTCAGTTTCACCGGCGAGTCGGCGCCCTGCTCTTCCTCGAACTGCTTCACCGCCGCGATGATGCCGTCGATGGTGTTGGCCTTGTGATCGGCCGTGAAGACCAGCACGGGTATCGCGGAGCAGTCGTTGTTGAGCAGGCCGGTGGACGGCGGGATCGGCTGCAGCGTGATGACGAAGCCGTCGGCATTGCGCGGCAGCGCACGCCACTTGGGATTGCTTTCGTTGAAGGCCTCGAACACCAGGCGCGACATCTGCGGCAGCGACAGCGTGGATTG
Organism: Solimonas sp.; assembly: GCA_030149365.1. GTDB lineage: Bacteria > Pseudomonadota > Gammaproteobacteria > Nevskiales > Nevskiaceae > Solimonas_A. The sequence continues at coordinate 20,246 of JASBRP010000005.1, read as the reverse complement.
GACGCCCGGCGTGTTCTGCATGCGCCAGGCAAAGTCGTCGATGGTGGTCATGACACGTTTGTCGATGCAGCCGTCCTTCGGTGACTCGGCCACTACCTTCAACACATCCACGCCGATGGAGAACTCACGCACGATGGCGGCGGTGTCCTTGTTGTAGCGTGAATCCGGGCGCAGCTCGGGCACGCCGTCATGCAGCTCGCCGATCTCCAGCCCCTTCCCCACCCACTCGGCCCAGGCGTAGACCAGCACCGCGATGCCCAGCACCACGGCCGCCACGGGCTTGAGCGTGATGGCGCTGATCGCGCGCCAGGCCGGCGCGAAGGCGGCGTCTCGTCGCCGTTGGTGCTCGCGGAAGCGCACCGGGTCTGGCAACTGGGCGTAGGACAGCAGGCAAGGCAGCAACACCTTCTTGCAGATGATGATCGCGATCAGGCCGAACATGGCATTGATGGCCATCTCCTGCACGATGCCGATCGGCACCAGCAGGATCGTGCCGAAGCCCACCACGTTGGTCAGCACTGCCGAGATGCCTGGGATCACCAGGCGGCGATAGGTGGCGCGCGAGGCCTCGAAGCTGTCCTGGCCATGGTCGGCCACTTCATAGAGCCAGAAGCTGGTGATCTGGATGCCGTGCGACACGCCGATGGCCAGCACCAGGAAGGGCACCAGGATCGCGAAGGGGTCCAGCCCGTAGCCGAACAGGTGCAGGAAGCCCAGCTCCCAGACCACCGCCAGCACCGAGCACGACAACGGGATCAGTGCGATGCGCAGCGAGCCGCAGTACCACCACAGCAACAGCAAGGTGAGCAGCAGCGTCAGGCCGAAGAAGCCCACCACTTCCAGCGTGGCGTCGGAGATATCGCCCACCACCTTGGCGAAGCCGATGATGTGGATGTCGACGTTGGGGTTGTAATCCGGGTTGTCCACCACGGTGGCCGACAATGCGCGGCCGGGAATCTCGTGCGTGAGGGTCTGGCCGTTGGCATCGGTGTGGTCGATGTCGAAGCTTTCCATCCACAGCGGCCAGCGCAGCTCGCTGTAGCCGCGTCGGATCAGGTCGCCGGCCTTGAACGGTGCCAGGTCATGCTTGAGCCGGTACTCGGTCATCCTGGGCTGCATGAAGCGGCCGCGGATGTCCTCGATCTTGTGCGCCATGCGCACGTAGTCCAGGGGCTGCTTGCTGATCGGGTCCAGCTCCAGCAGCTCGGAGAACACCATGGCGCCGTTCTGGTCGTTGGCGACGAGCCGGCCGATGACGTTGGCCTTGGACACGTTCGCGCGGATCTTGGCGAACATCTCCGGTGTCGGCGCGTACTCCGCAGGCACCACGTTGCCGCCAGCGAAACCGTCCTCCACCACCTCGATGTAGCGCACGTCCGGCGTGAAGATGGAGCTGACGCGTGCGGTGTCCATGCCGCGGGTGAAGAACACCGAATCGGTCAGGCCACGCAGGGTCCGCAGGAATTCGGCGTTGTAGATGTCGCCGTCCTTCTGCACCGCGGCGAACAGCACCAGGTTGGCTCCGCCGAATTCACGCTGGTACTGCTTGAACACCTGGATGTAGGGGTGCCCCAAGGGCAACTGCTTTTCGAATCCGGTCTCGGGCCGCAGGTGCAGGGCCTGCCAGGCCATGAACAGGGTCAGCAGGCCCAGCACCACCAGGGTACGAGCCCGGCGACCGAACACGATCGGTTCGGTCACGCGGATAAAGAGCTGCGAAAAGCGCCCACGCGCGTCGTGCATGTGTTCTCCCCATCTTTATAGTTGTATGGTCCCGGGCACTGACCGGGTGACCCGATGTTGGCACGACGCGGCTCGTTCTACGAGCCCTGCCCTCCCCTATGTCGCCGGGGAACGGCGCTCAGCGGCACAACACCGGGCGCAGGTCCGGCGTTTCCTTCAGCTCCACCAAACGGCTGCGGACCTTGCCGGCCACCGGCGACTTGGGAAAGCGCTTGAGGAAGCTGCCCAGTTCGCGCTGCACGCTGGCGGTATCGGTGCAGGTGCAGACACCGAGGCCCACGGCCTCCTCGAGATCGGCCAGGGTCTGGCGCGTGAAGCCCGTATAGGCGTCCGGATAGCGGCGGACGTATTCGCTCCAGCCGGCATACTGCTCCTGCAGCACGCCCTCGCCGAAGCGCACGCAGGGCGTGGGCCGCTTGCCCATGTCCAGGTAGACCGGCAGCAGGTCCTTGTTCCAGTAGCCGCGATACAGCCGGAAGAAGTCGCGGTCAGCCGGCAGGCCCAGCTTCTGTGCCAACGCATCCAGGAAAGCAGGATCCGGCTGGGCGTAGACATCGTAGCCCCGCGAGAGCCGGAAGCCCCGCAGCTCGTTCTGCAGCTTCTGGTACTGGTCATCGTCCAGGGTCTCGATCCAGGCCTGGTCGCCGAAGCCCTGGATCTCCATCAACGCGTCCTGGGCCGCGACGGCCGATGCCATCAGCGGCTCAAGGGACACGGCGGTCTTGGAGCCCTCCACCGAAGCAAGCATCTGCATATAGGCGCCGATGGCGGCCGGCCGCTCACCCGCATGGACCATGCCGGAGAGCCCCAGGGAGAGCAGGATGAAGAGGGCGCGCAGGCTCATGGTGGTACGGGTTTCCTTGGATTGCAGGGGACTGCAGACGATCAGGTCGGGCATCTTGCCGGATACAGGTCAGGAATCTCCGGACAAGAGACCTGGAAAGATTAATATTTTCATAACGATACCATGACAATATGAGACTTTGTCCCCTCGCCGCGCCAAATGGGACAAAAGTCACGGGGAGTGAAAGTTACTAGCTGACTCAGTCGTCAGGAAAGAGTTCAGCCCTGTATAGTTGCGCCCGTTCAGCACGGGCCCTGGCCGTTTGCCGACATGGCGTCAGCCGTGGATTACGGGCTGACCGGAATCTGCAACGGAACATCAGTATCTCGCGCCTCCGCAACCGCGGAGCGTCATTGGGGGAGGATTTCGTGTCAGCAGCGGCAGCATTGGCCCAGGAAGCGGTCCCGGATTTGCTTGCGCATCAGGCCCCGGCCTTTCACCCGAGCCGTCGATGACCGACCTGCTGCCCAAAGCCAGCCGTAACCTCCCCGTTCGCTGGAAGCTGACGTTGCTGGTGGTGACCGTCGCCCTGACGGCCTTCGCCCCCCTTGCCGTCCATGCCCTGCAGGCACGTGTGGGTGACAGCCCCGCCGGTGTCGCGGCGCTGGTCGTCGCCGGCATCCTGCTGACGCTGGTCGCCCTGATGGTGCTGGGCTTCGTGCAGTCGATCGTGCGTCCCCTGGACGAACTGGTGCAGGGTGCCGAGGGACTGATCCGCGGCTCTTGGGATACCCCCCTGCCGGAGAATCGTGGCGACGAGATCGGCGCCGTGGCTTCCGCGCTCGGTGAGTTCCGTGATCGCGCGCAGCGCTGGGATTACCTGGCCCACCATGACTCCCTCACTGGCCTCGCCAACCGCGCTCGGCTGGAAACCCTGCTCAATGCCGAGGGACCGACGCTGCGTGCGCAGGGCCAGGCCCTGGTCGTGACCTATATCGGCCTGGACCAGCTCACTGCCATCAGCGACATGCTGGGTGCTGCTGCCGGTGATGAATTCCTGCGCATCGCGGCTCGTCGCGTGCGCGCCTGCACTGAGGACAGCGGGCGCCTGTTCTATGTCGGTGGCTCCCTGTTCGCCGTCGTGTCGCCGCAGCTGCCCAACAACGCGCGCCTGGTGGAGCTCGCCGACCAGCGCACCCGTGCCCTGATCGGCGAGCTGTCGCGGCCGTTCACGCTGGCCGACCAGGAGCTCGACATGACGGTCAACGTCGGTGTCGTCACCTGCCCGCAGGACGGCGACAACTACGAAGAGATCATCGCCAACGCCCAGGCCGCGCTGAGCCATGCGCGCCAGAACCCGGGCAGCGGCTTCCACTTCTATACCCGCCAGATCGCCGAGAAGGTGCGTTCCCGCACCGCGCTGATCAGCCAGCTGCGTCGTGCCGTGCAAGCCGAAGAACTGCGCGTCCATTACCAGCCGGTGCTGGACGTGAGCAGCGGCCGCGTGGTTTGTGCCGAGGCGCTGATGCGCTGGCAGCATCCCACGCGCGGCCTGGTGATGCCGGGTGAGTTCATCCAGGTGGCGGAGGAAACCGGCGCCATTGGTGCCATGGGTGGCTGGTGCCTGGCCAAGGCGCTGTCCGACGCCAAGAGCTGGCGCCAGGCTGGCGGTGCGCCGGTGAAGCTGGCGGTGAACCTGTCGGCGCGCCAGCTCAATGACCCGGGGCTGGTGGATTCGATCCAGCACATCATCGAGCAGATCGACGCGGACCCCACCGACCTGGAACTGGAGCTCACCGAGAGCACCATGATGGGCAACCCGGCCCACAGCGCGCGCGTGCTGCGCAGCCTCAAGTCCATGGGCATCACCCTGTCGGTGGACGACTTCGGCACCGGCTACTCGTCGCTGGCCTATCTGCACCGCTTCCCGCTCGACAAGATCAAGATCGACCGCAGCTTCGTTTCGCGCGTCAACCGCAGCCGCAAGGACGAGATGATCATCCAGGCAACCACGGGCCTGGCGGCGAATCTCGGCCTGGAAGTGGTGGCAGAAGGTGTCGAGACCCGCGAGCAGCTGCAGACGCTGCGTGGCCTGGGTTGCAACATGATGCAGGGCTTCCTGTTCAGCCCGGCGCTGCCGCTGCCAGATTTCATGACCTGGTGCCAGACGCCGGAGATCGCCGAGAAGGCGATGGCTACGGTCAATTAGTTTTGGGGGGCGGGAATGAAAAGGGGCGCCTCGGCGCCCCTTTTCATTGCTGATCGATGATTCGATTCAGAAACCGCGCAGCGTGGCGAACTCGTCCAGGCCGGCGCGGCGCGTGCGCAGGCTATTCACCGGGGCCGACTCATCCATGTAGCCCAACGCCATGCCGCAGCAGAGCATCAGCTCCGGCGGCATGCCGACGAACTCCGCCACCGTCTTGTGCCAGATCGCCCAGGCCTCCTGCGGGCAGGTGTGCAGGCCCTGCTCGCGTGCCGCCAGCATGATGCTCTGCTGGAACATGCCGATATCCATCCACTGGTCGATACCCATCTGGCGATCGATGGCGAAGAACAGGCCCACCGGTGCATCGAAGAAGCGGAAGTTGCGCATCACCTGCATCACGCGGGCGCGCTTGTCCTCGCGCGGGATGCCCAGCGTGGTGTAGAGATCCTCGCCGCACTCGAAACGCCGCGTGCGATACGGCTCGCCGAGGTTCTTCGGGTAGATATCGTATTCGCTGCCCTCGCCCGCGGGGTTGGACTGCCAGCGCTTTTCCATCAGCGCCACGAATTCGCGCAGCGGCTCGCCGGTGAGCACGTAGACGTGCCAGGGCTGCAGGTTGCCGCCAGACGCGGACTGCTTCGCCGCGTCGAGTAGTGCACGGACTTTCTCCTCGGGCACCGGAGTGTCGAGGAAGGCGCGACAGCTGATCCGTGTCGCCAGGGCTTCTGAGACCTTGATGGTAATTCTCCTAGGCTGCCGCCAATTCTACGGGCTCCGCGCGAGCCTGCACCCTACCCGCTGCGTCCTCCAGGATCATGACGGCGGCCTTCTCGCCGACCATGGTGGCGGGTGCGTTGGTGTTGCAGCCGGGCACGGTTGGCATGATCGAGCAGTCCACCACCCGCAAGCCGGTGATGCCGTGCACGCGCAGGCGCGGATCGACCACGGCCATGGGGTCGCCAACAGGGCCCATGCGACAGGTGCCCACCGGGTGGTAGGCCACCTCGGCGGTGCGGCGTACGAACTCGCGCAGTTCCTCGTCGCTCTGCAGCTCCGGCCCTGGAGAGACCTCCACGTCGCGATGCTCGTCGAAGGCCGCCTGTGCCAGCACGCGGCGTGTCTCGCGCACGCCGGCGACCAGGCGATCGATGTCGCGCGGATGCGAGGCGAAGTTCGGGTCGATCACGGGCGGCGCGAGTGGGTCCGCGCTGCGCAGCCTGACGCGCCCGCGCGAAAGCGGCCGCAGGTCGTAGTTCATCACCGCGTAGCCGTAACGGCGGAATGGTCCGCTCAGGTCCAGGCCGTGCTTGGCATTCGGCGTGGGCAGCAGATGCCATTGAAGATCCGGGATGGTCTCCTCGGGGCGGGATTTATAGAAACCGCCGGCCTCGGCCATGTTGGACGTGTACTCGCCGCGCCGCGCGAACAGGTACTGCAGCATGGCGACCAGCAGGCTCCACCAGCGCGTGGGATGGAAGGAGTAGCTGACGCGGCTCTTTGCCTTCACCTCCACGAACACATCGAGGTGGTCCTGCAGGTTCTCGCCGACACCGGGCAGTTCGTGCTGCAGGGCGATGCCATGACGCTCGAGTTCCAGCTTGGGGCCCACACCGGAGAGCAGCAGCAACTGCGGCGACTGGAAGGCGCCGGCCGACAGGATCACTTCACGCAGCGCGCGCAGTTCCCGTTCCTGTTTGCCTTGCCGGTAGCGGATGCCGACAGCGCAGCCATCTTCAAGCAATACCCGTGTCGCATGCGCGCCGGTCAGCACGGTGAGATTCGGCCGCGATTCCGCGGGGCGCAGGTAGGCGCGTGCATTGCTGCAGCGCTGCCCGTCCTTCTGGAAGACATGATAGAGGCCTACGCCTTCCTGATCCGCGCCATTGAAATCGGGATTGTGGCGGTGGCCCGCCTGCTGCGCCGCCTCGACGAAGGCATGGCTCAGCGGGTTGGTGGAGCGCCGCGCGGCGATGTTCAGCAGGCCGCCCTTGCCATGGAACGGCTGGTCGCGCGTTTCGCAGTCGGGCTCGTAGTTTTCGGAGCGAATGAAATGGGGCAGCACCTCCTCGTAGCTCCAGCCCTCGCAGCCCAACGCCGCCCAATGGTCGTAGTCGCGCGGATGGCCACGGGTGTAGACCATGCCGTTGATGCTGCTGGAGCCACCCAAGGTCTTGCCGCGCGGCTGGTAAAGGCGGCGGCCCTTCAGGTGATGCTGGGGCTCGCTCCAGAACGACCAGTTGCAGAACTGGCCGTTCACCAGTGGCAGCAGTCCGCCGGGCATGGCGATGAAGGGGTTGCGATCGCGCGGCCCCGCTTCCAGCAGGCAGACGCGGTACTGCCCGCTTTCGCTCAGGCGGTTGGCCAGCACGCAGCCGGCGGAGCCGCCGCCCACGATCAGGTAATCGTAGGCCTCGCCCTGCCCTGTGCTCGGCATGCGTTCTTCTCCTCGTCCGAATCGATGCCCGCCGTGTCTCGCCGGCAGGTCCTGCGTAAGACTATAGGCTGCGGCCACCCGGCTGTTATGATCGCGCCGGACAGTCGATAGACCGAAACGGACAGTGCATGGAGTCAGGAATTCGCCGGGCCGCCGCCAGCCTGCAGCTGCTGGTGCAGATCGGGGTGGAGCATGGACTGAGTACCCTGCAGTGCCTGGAACAGACCGGTCTGGACGCGGCACACCTGTTCGACGCGGATGCCGAGGTCGATGCCGCGCAGGAGCTGCAGGTCATGCGCAACCTCCAGCGGCAGCTGCCGGGCGTTGCCGGCCTGGGCCTGCTGGCCGGCCTGCGCCTGCGCCTGAGCACGCACGGCATCCTGGGTTACGCGATGCTCAGCAGCGCCACGCTGCGGGAGGCACTGTCGCTGATGCTGCGCTACCTGGACCTGGCCTACGCCTACTGCGAGGTCAGCACCGAGTCCGATCCGGTGGAGATGCGCATCCTGGTCAACGATCGCCAGGTACCGGCAGATCTGCGCCGCTTCATCATGGAGCGCGTCGCCGGCGCGGCCTTTGCGCTGGCCCACGAGGTCCTGGGCCGGGCACCGGAGCTGCGGCGCCTGAGCTTCAGCTTTCCTCGCCCGCCGCATGCCGAGCGGTATCGCCAGCTGGTAGGCGTGGAGCCCGAATTCGGCGCGAGCGCCAACCTGATCGCGGTGGACGCGAGTCTGCTCGACCAGCCGTTGCCGCAGGCCAATGCCCTTACGCAGCGGCTCTGCGAAGAGCAGTGCCGCATGCTGCTCAACCGCCGCCGCCAGCGCGGCGGTGTTGCCGGACAGGTGCGCGACCGCCTGCTGCAGGCCTATGACCGCATGCCGGAGATCGAGGAACTGGCGGCCACGCTGCATGTCACCGGACGCACCCTGCGCCGTCGCCTGGACGCCGAGGGCACGTCCTATCGCGACCTGGCCGACGAGGTGCGTTGCATGCTCGCGGAGGGCTGGCTGGCCGCCGGCCTGCCGGTGGACGAGGTGTCCTTGCGTCTCGGATTCTCGGAGCCCTCCGCCTTCATCCGCGCCTTCAAGCGCTGGACCGGCCGCACGCCAGGCGGCCGGCCTCGTGCGGTCGCGGTTCAGGCGCGCTCGTAGAAGCCCAGGTCCGCGCGGATTCCCTGCTCGCGCACGAACTCCGCCGGCTTGAAGCCTTCGGCGGCGAACTGCCGTTGCACGATCTCCTGAGCCCGGGTCACGGCCTGCGTGTTCTCCCACTCCACCAGGGTGATTACATTGAACTCGCCAGGGCCGCCGCTCTGTGTCAGCACCATCTGCCGCAGGCAGCCGGGCAAGCCGCGCAGCGTCTGCTGGATGCGCTGCATCAGCGCCACGAAGGTAGGCACCGCTTCAGGCGGCACCACGAACTTGTCGATACGGTGGATGCTGGCCGATCCGGACATGAAAAGACTCCTGTCGATGCGGGCGGAATGCCCGTTCCGACAGGAGTCTGGGACCTCAAGCGCGCTTGAGGTCAAGCGTAGCCGCGAAGCCTTCAGCCGCGCAGCTTCTCCACCACGGCCTGCAGGCGCGCGATGGCGCCCGGCACGTCCGCAAGCTTGTCCAGGCCGAACAGGCCGACGCGGAACGTGCGGAAATCCGGGCCCTCGCCGCACATCAGTGGCACGCCGCCCGCACTCTGCAGGCCCTGCGCCACGAACTTCTTCGCGTTGCTGATATCGGGGTCGGCGGTATACGACACCACCACGCCCGGCGCCTCGAAGCCCGGTGCCGCCACGCTGGGATAGCCGTTGGCCGCCAGCATCTCGCGCACACCTCGGCCCAGTGCCCACTGCGCCTCGCGCAGCGGTTCCAGGCCGCGCGCCACGGTCTCCTTCATGGCGTCGCGCAGGCGCAGCAGGCCCTCGGTCGGCATGGTGGCGTGGTAGGCATGGCCGCCGTCCTCGTAGGCCTGCATGATCTGCTGCCACTTCTTCAGGTCGGCGGCGAAGCTGCTGCTCTGCGTCTGCGCCAGACGCGCCTTGGCCTCGGCACCGAGCATGATCAAGGCCGCGCAGGGCGTGGAGCTCCAGACCTTCTGCGGTGCCGTCAGCAGGATGTCGATGCCGCAGGCCTGCATGTCCACCCACACTGCGCCGGAGGCCACGCAGTCCAGCACGAACAGGCCGCCATGGGCGTGTACCGCGGCGGCCACGCGCTTGAGGTAGTCATCCGGCAGGAGCATGCCTGAGGCGGTCTCCACGTGAGGGGCGAAGACCAGGTCCGGCTTCTCGCGGCGGATCGCCTCCTCCACTTCTTCGATCGGCGCCGGCGCCCAAGGCTGCTGCGCCCCCGGGCTGGCCTGGCGCGCCTGCAGCACGGTCTCCCCGGCGGGGATGCCGCCCATCTCGAAGATCTGCGACCAGCGGTAGCTGAACCAGCCGTTGCGGATCACCAGGCAGCGCTGGCCGCCGGCGAACTGGCGGGCGATCGCCTCCATGCCGAAGGAACCGCCGCCGGGCAGCACAACAACGGCCTCGGCCTTGTAGACCGACTTCAGTGTGGCCGAGATATCCCGCATGGCCTGCTGGAAGAGCTGGGACATGTGGTTGACGGCGCGGTCGGTGAAAACGACCGAATATTCGAGCAAGCCCTCGGGGTCGGCGGAACGGAAGTGACGCGACATCAGTGGGTTCTCCTTGGCGGGCAGTGCAAGCTGCCCGATATCCGGCCGGTGCGGACGGCCGGGCATTGTGTCGGGTGGTCGCTAACGAGGCAATCACTGTCACTGGCCAAGCGGCAGCGAGGCGCCATTCTGGCGCGCCGGGGCATTTGGGCGTACCGTGGGGCTGCTGGATCGTCGATCTGGCTCAGCTGCACCCCCGGGAAACCCAGGCTGCTCCTGCTCTGCAACGGCCCCGAGGATCATCATGGCTACCTACGTGCAAGACCTGTTTACCGTCGCCATGGGCGGCGGCTCCGTGCGGCGGTTTGGCGGCATGGCCGTGTTGCAGTTGCCCAGCATCGCGCTCGTCACCACCCCGCAGGAGTTCCAGGACGCACAGCGCTGGGCACGCAGCCGCAACACCACTGGCGACGAGGCCAAGGATCGTGCGCAGATGCTGGCCCAGCTTCAGACGATCGTCGCCCCGCCCGGCACCAGTCTCGATACACGGGGCCAGGCCACGCAGCTCGTGAAGCTGGCGGGAATCATGAGGTCCGAGGGCATGGACCTCGAGGCCTGGTGCTTTCCCCAGGCCGTCCGCGACAGCCTGCCGCCGGCACCGCCTGTAGCGCCTCCTCCACTAGTCGTGGGCCGCCTCGTACGCCGCAGCGCCTGATGGTACACGCCACTCGTAGACCGGCCGCTTTGGGCTCCTCCTCGCCGGCGCGCGCGGACGTGAGGATACTGAACCCGGAGGAGCGTCGCGTTGCGCTGATCACCGACTGGGGCTACACCGTTGCCAGCATCCTCTCCGGCGAATTGAGGTTGCATGATGTCGTGGAAGGCGCGTTCGAGACGGCCGGACGGGCTCACTGGACCAATCTCTCGACCGGGCAACCGGTCAGCGTGACGGTGACCCACGTGCAGGCGACGATGCTCGGCGCTGAGCGGCTCGTGCGACGATAGGGTTCGCGCAAACCGGAGGCGGTGAAGTCGATTTCGTGCCGGGCACGAGTTCCTCGGCGAGGAACTTCCGGCGATGCATCGCCGGCCCACGCTTCCAGGAGCAGGTGAAGCTGCCATCCGCCTCGTTGAATGCAGCAACCTTCATGCGGATATTGCTGCCCACCGATTCAACGGTGTCGCCGATTTCGAATTTTGTTTTTTCCATGACTGCCCCTATTGGCCGGATTCAGGCTGTTGCCGGGAGTGCCGAGCACGCGCCGATCACGGTGCCCGTTCCGGGCCCGCTGCCTTGCGCTTGATTTCGACGCTTTCGTTGATGTTATGAGGGATGGACCACTCGTCCATCTGCAAACCGCCCTGCTTGAGGCCTGCGATCAGACGCTGCAGCACAGGCCGGCTGCCGCGTGTCGCGATGCCGCCGCCGCTGCGGGCGAGAACGGTCTCGAATCGTTCGACAAAAAGGCTGCGATCACGGTGTACATTTCCCATCGAGGACCGTGCACGTGCCCAGGTCTGCACTTGCTGGAATTCCTGGGCGCTCGTGGCGAAAGCCATGGCTGGCAGAGTGACGACGACCCAATCGCCGTAACGGGACGTGCGCCCACCGCCACTGAGGGCGCTGAGCAACAAGTTGAGGACGATCACGTGGACTCCTGATATACGACGGCGGCGGTTGGCGGCCAGGTCGCGAATCTGGGAGCTTGTGGGTGAAGGAGCGGCGAGCAGTCGGTGAAGGTCGCAGCGCAAGTTCAGTATGCGCGCCACGCCCGCGACTGTCGCCCCCTTTCCGCCGGACGGTAGCTCACCGTAGAAACGGCAGAAAATCTCAGCGAGGTGAGATCGGCTGCACCAGGATCCACAGTCCGGCGACGGTGAATAGCATCATCAGCACCAGCATCGGCATCTGGCTCAGCACCGCCCTGCCACGCGAGGGGAACAGGCGCAGCGCTTCCACGTGTGCCAGGTACACGCTGACGATGTGGCCGAACACGATCAGCGCCACTTGGGTGTGCCAGACGGTACCCATCTCCGGCAGGATCGGCGCGCGGAACAGGCCGGCGGTGCCGAACAGGTTCCAGCCCCAGCCGAAGGGATCGGACAGCAGGCTGGTGATCTTCACGCCCTGGGTCAGGATCAGCGTGTAGTAGTGGGTGATGTGGTAGACCAGCGCGATCGGCAGCAACGAAAAGGCGAAGGCCAGTGCCAATTCGCGCAGCGAATGCTCGCTGCGGGTCAGCAGCTTGGCCAGCCAGACGAACAGCAGGTACACCGCCAGGTAGATGAACGGCGACAGCAGCAGCCAGGTCGTCTCGTAGGCCACGTACCAGGGTCGCAACTGCACGAAGGCGTAGATCGGCGATTGCCCCAGCCAGTGCCTCAACAGCCCGGTGGCATCGCCCCAGAACAGCTTGTACCAGGGCACCGTGGTGTGCAGGCCGTCGTAGGCGGTGGACGACAGCATGAACAGCACGAACAGCAGCAGGCTCACGTGCTCCGCGCGATGTTGCAGCAGGCCCGCAAAGGGCGCGCGCATGAGCAGGCGGCCGCGCTGGCCGGGCTCGCTCGCCGGGCGGTAGTCCAGCGGCGCCATCAGCGCGATCAGGCGCAGGAACACGGCCAGGAAGTCGCAGTAGCGGAACCAGGCCGCCGCCCCCACCAGCCATACGCCCACCAGGCTGATGGCGCTGTAGGCCAGCAGCATCTTGGCCAGGAACAGCGGACGCATGTGCGTGAACAGCTCCAGCCAGATGAAGGCCATGTAGAAGGCCAGCGCCGGCCAGTAGGCCAGCGCCGCCGGATATGCGAAGCGGCCACCCTCGTAGCTCTTCCATACGCGGCCGATACCGCGCGCGATCAGGCGCCAGGGATTCAGCAGCGCGTAAAGATCGCCCACCAGCGCGCAGAGATAGGCGAACCCCAGCATGAAGACGATCCAGAAGAACGTCATGCTGAAGTTGCGGTAGGGATCGCGGCTGCCCAGCAGGCCGGTGACCAGGCATAGCAGCAGGCACATCAGGCTCAGTGTCTTCAGCAGCGGCAGGCTGCGTCGCAGCCAGCGCGCCAGGGCGCTGTCGCTCAGGTCACGCTGGGGCTGCGGCGCCTTTGCCTCCGACACGGTGACGAAGTAGCCCACCACCAGGAAGGAAAGCAGCAGCGCTCCCGCGGCCCCATAGAGGTACAGCCACAGCGGCACCGGCAGGTTGTATATCCGGCCGAAGGAATGCGCCTGCGCGAGGGCGGGAAAGAAAAGCGCCGCCACGAGGGCGGCGCTCTTGATCTTGCTGTGGATCACGATGGGATCAGCGGTTGACGGTCTTTTCCCACATCTGCAGGTAGGCTTCGGCCGAGTTGTAGAGTGCGTCCAGGGCCTCCTGGCCGCCTTCCAGGCGGATCTCCTCGACATAGTCCGCCACCATGCCGTAGTGCGCGGTCCCGACCTCGTCCACGTTCCAGGTCTTGCCGCTCTCCGGCACGGTGAGCAGGTCGAACTTCAGCGGCTTGATGCCGGCGAACTGCGGACCCCAGTCCGAGCCTTGGAACAGCGTGAACGGATACTCCACCGGCTTGCTGCCGGCGCCGCGCGGACCGGCGCGGTCGGCGATGCCATTGGCGTCCATGCCGTAGCCCACGGCCATCGGACGGCCTGCCGGCCAGATCGGCTTGAGCTTCTGGATGAACTCGGCGTGACCCTTGCCGTTGGGCTTCATCGGGTAGATCAGGCCGCCAAGGTCGAGGATGTCCTTGGCCTGCTGGATCGAGATACCGCCATGGCCGCCGTGGGCGGAGATCAGCGGGTACGGCGGGTTCTGTGCCTTGGCCATCTCGATCATGTCGCTCTTGATCGACAGCTCGGCATGGTCGATGTCGATGATGAACTTCTTGTCCATCAGCTTCTGCACCGTGTAGCGACCCAGTTCGGTCATGCCGCGCGAGTTGCACTGGCGCTTGCCCGGCGGATACAGCGGCAGCGTGCCGCCGAGGCCGTCGAGGATGATCTTGGTCAGCGGGTCGTTGCCCGTACCCGGGATCGCCGTGGCCATCACCGCGCCGGCCGAGTAGAAGTAGGTGTCGCCTTCGCCGCCATCCGGGCAGTCGTAGGTATCCCAGAAGTGGCCGGTGCCCCAGAAGCCCACCAGGTTGATCACCAGGTTGTTGAAGATGCCGGTGCCGCCCAGAGCGCTGTCGACGTCGTGGTAGGGGAACAGCTCGCGCACGCCCAGGTCCCAGACCTCTTCGATCTGCTGGTCGATGTCTTCCTTGGTGCAGCCCACCTGCTCGCCCAGGCCCAGCACGGACTTGCTGGTGCAGTCGAACAGGTTGGAGAACTCCAGGCCCGGCACCACGGCCAGCTTGCCCTCGTTGATCACCTCGCGCGCCTGCGTGGGGTCGCCAACGATGCGGAACCAACCCTTGCCCGGGCCGCCTTCCTGAGCGTCCACGTAGTCCTGCAGGGTCTTGAGGTACTTCACCTGGTTGATGCCCAGGTTCATGTCGTTGCAGTCATAGGTCAGGGCTTCGCCCGGCTTGACCGTCAGCATGTAGATCTGCGCGACCTCGCAGAGCGCGGCGATGTTGGTGCCTTCCGACACCATCACGCGCAGGCCCGCCTTCCAGGCGCGCTCCACCCACTTGTAGTACATGGCCTGGTGCAGCTGAGACACGTTGCCCGGCCAGTCCACGAAATCCGGCCAGCCCTTGGTATCGTGCGTGACCAGCGGGGTCAGGTCCAGGATCAGCGCCTCGGGGTCACGGATGCCGTTGGGGCCGTGGTATTCATCGCAGTCCTCCAGCGCATGCGGGACGCCGAAGCGGTGATACATCTGGCCGTAGAGCACGCCGCCGGCCGAGGGGCCGACCTTGGTGCTGCCGTCGGACATCTCATGGCCCATGGCCATGTGGGTATGCACCTCGGCGAAGCCAACGACCGGCTTGCCGACGCCACGGCCCTTGTAGGTGTCACCGACGACGCCGGTGCCCAGTTCCGGATAGGCGGTACAACCGGTGGCCGGCTCGAAACTGAAGGACGAAGGCGCCGTGGCCAGCACCAGCTTGCCGGCCGCATCGGCGCCCAGCGACTGGTCGCCGACGCGCTGGGCAACGATGTAGCGGCCCGGGGACGAGGTATCGATGGACCAGTCGGAGCCTTCTTCCGCCCAGCCGACCTGGCTCACCTGCCCGCCCTTGGCGGTCAGGATGGAAGAATTGCGGTCATGGAACAGGTAACGGCCCAGGGCCGTCGGCTTCATGTAGAACGGCTCGGCGGCGGCCGCATCGGCGGCGGAAGCGACGTACCCGCTGCCCTCGCGCTTGACGTAGCCAACGCCCTCGGCCTTCAGCACGTAGCAATGGTTGGCCAGGTCATAGCGCGTCTTGGGCGCCGGATTGGGGTTGCTGCTGCTGTCGCCGACAGAGTCCGAGCGGCTGCAGCCGCTGAGGGTTGCCAATGCCAGTACTACGAGTGCTGCCGACTTACGTGAAAACAAGATGCCATCTCCCCATGCTATGGGGGGAATCCTAAGTCCAGGCGGCTTTAGCAGCCAGTGTAGGAAAACACCTAGGTTGTATTTCCCATCGGGCTCGTTGCTTCGGGGGCGCTCCTTCCGTTTTCCCCGACAAGCCGCACCGCCTCCGCCAGCGCTTGCACCGACAGCGGCGCCGAGCCCTCGGCCTTGTTGCTGACCGTGACGTAGGCCGGCTGCCCCTTCCCCGTCACCCCCGCGATGAGCTTGGCCAGCGCCTGGCGCGTGGCCAGGTCCGGGTCCTGCAGGCGGTCGTAGGGCTCGTAGAGCCGGGCGGCGTTCTCGTAGCCGAAGGCGCCATGCAGCGGGTTCAGGTTCCAGCGGCAGACCAGCGGCCCCGGCCACAGCGCCCGCAGGATCGGCAACTGCTCGTCGATGCGCGGCATCTTGGCGTGCAGGCCCATGCAGTAGGTCACGCCGGTGTCCTTCAGGGCATCCACGAAACGAGGTGTCAGCCACTCGCGGTCGCGCACCTCCACTGCTACGGCGACGCCCGGGGTGCGCGGCAGCGCCCGCAGCAGCGCATGCAGGCCGTCCACCAGCTCCGGCATGCGCAGCAGCAGGTGGCCGGGCAAGGGGCTGAGCTGGAACACCAGGGCCCCGAGCTTGCGGCCCAGGCCCTCGGTGGCCGGCTCCAAGAAGCTGCGCAGCGCCAGGGCCGGATCGAGGAACTGGGGGTTCATCTGCAGCCCCCTGCCCGACTCGTCGCGGACCTGGGCGTCGGCCACCAAGCTGGGCGCCTTCACCACGAAGCGGAAGTCCTCCGGAGCCTGCGCCGCGTAGGCGCCGTACTGGCCGATATCCAGCGGCCGGTAGAACGCCCGGTCCAGGCTCACCGTGCGGAACAGCGGATGCTGCACGTAGGCGCCCAGGCCGTGGCGCGACAACATGGAGTCGGAGTACTCCTGTTCCCAGACCGTGCCGATCCAGCCGGCGTAGGTCCAGGACGAGGTACCCAGCCGCAGCGTCGGCGGCAACGCAGCCGCCAGCGTGCGCAAGGCCGGATCGTGCACGGCCGGCTGCACCTTGGCCCCGCGCTTGCGCGCGGGTGGTGGCGGGGATTCCGGTGGCGGATCGGCTTCGGGGAACAGGGAGTCCTGCATCCGCCGATACTACCGCGAGCCCTACTCGGCGGGCTCGATCACCAGCAGCAGGTCCTTGGCCTCGATGCGCGTGCCCTTGGGCGTGACCACTTCCTTCACCGTGCCGGCGAAGGGCGCGGTCAGCAGGGTCTCCATCTTCATGGCCTCGATCGCCAGCAGCGGATCGCCCAGCTCCACCTTCTGGCCGTCCTTGACCGCTACGTTGACCACCACGCCCGGCATCGGCGCGGCGATATGGCTGGTCTGGCCCGGCTCGGCCCGGCGGCGCTGCTTGGCGGCGCCGGCATGGGACTTCTCGGTGACGCTGACCACGCGCTGCTGGCCGTTGAGCTCGAAGAACACCTTGCGCTCGCCGTTGTCGTTGGCGGCGCTGGTGGTCACGAAGCGGATCACCAGGGTCTTGCCCTTCTGCAGGTCCACGCTGAGCTCTTCATGCTCGCCCAGGCCGTAGAAGAACTGCTGGCTCGGCAACTGGCTGAGGTCGCCGTAGTTCTTGCGGTGCTGCGCGTACTCGGTGAAGACCTTGGGATACATCAGCCAGGAGGCCACGTCGGTCTCGCTGGCCGTGGCAGTGCCGAGCACGGCCGCGGTTTCCTTGCGGGCGGCATCCAGGTCCTGCGGCGGCAGATGCTCGCCGGGCCGCGCGGTGCTGGGCGTGGCGCCCTTGAGGATTTTCTTCTGCAAAGCCACCGGCCAACCGCCCGGCGGCTGGCCCAGCTCGCCGCGGAACAATTCGACGACGGACTCGGGGAAGTTGATGTCCTTGGCCGGATCGGCAACGTCGGCGGCCGTGATGCCCGAGCTGATCATGTACAGCGCCATGTCGCCCACGACCTTGGAGGTGGGCGTGACCTTGACGATGTCGCCGAACAGCTCGTTGACCTGGGCGTAGGCCTCGGCCACTTCCGGCCAGCGATGCTCCACGCCCATCGACCGGGCCTGCTCGCGCAGGTTGGTGTACTGGCCGCCGGGCATGGCGTGGCGGTAGACGTCGGCGGTGCCGCTGCGGATCTCGCTCTCGAAGGCGCCGTAGGTCTGGCGAACCACTTCCCAGTAGCGGGAGATTTCGCGCAGTGCCTGCGTATCCAGGCCGGTATCACGCGGGCCGTCCTTCAGCGAGGCGGCAATGGATTCCAGGTTGGGCTGCGAGGTCAGGCCGCTCCAGGAGCCGATGGCACCGTCTACCGCATCGCAGCCCGCCTCGGCCGCGGCGAGCACGCTGGCGGCGCTGATGCCGCTGGTGTCGTGCGTATGGAAGTGGATCGGCAGTGCGGTTTCCTCGCGCAGCGTCTTCACCAGCAGGCGGATCGCCTCGGGGCGGCAAACGCCAGCCATGTCCTTGATGCCGAGGATATGGGCGCCGGCGGCCTCCAGTTCCTTGGCCATGCTGACGTAGTACTTGAGGTCGTACTTGTTGCGGCCCTTGGCCATGACGTCGCCGGTGTAGCAGATCGCCGCCTCGGCCAGTGCGCCGGTCTCGCGCACCGCGTCGATCGCCACGCGCATGTTCTCGACCCAGTTCAGCGAGTCGAAGATGCGGAACACGTCGATGCCTTCCTGCGCCGCCTGGGCGACGAAGTGGCGCACCACGTTGTCCGGGTAGTTCTTGTAGCCCACGGCGTTGGAGGCACGCAGGAGCATCTGCAACAACATATTGGGCATGCGGCTGCGCAGCTCGCGCAGGCGTGCCCAGGGGTCTTCATGCAGGAAGCGCATGGCCACGTCGAAGGTTGCGCCGCCCCAGCACTCCAGCGACAGCAACTGTGGCAGCAGCTGCGAGTAGTACGGCGCGATGCGGACCATGTCGTGCGTGCGCATGCGCGTGGCGATCAGCGACTGGTGCGCGTCGCGCATCGTGGTGTCGGTGAACAGCACCTGCGGCTGCTCGCGCAGCCACTTGGCGAAGCCCTCGGCCCCCAGCTGCTGCAGGCGCTGCTTGTTGCCGTCCGGCACCGTGCCCGGCAGCGTCCGCGGCAGCGGTGCCACCGGCATGCTGGCCGGGCGCACGCGGCTGCGCACCTCGGGCTGGCCGTTGACGATCACGTCACCCAGGTAGCTCAGCAGCTTGGTGGCGCGGTCCTGGCGCTCGGGAAACTTGAACAGGTCCGGCGTCTCGTCGATGAAGCGCGTGGTGCACTCGCCGGACCTGAACAGCGGGTGCGCAATGACGTTCTCGAGGAACTGCAGGTTGGTGGACAGGCCGCGGATACGGAACTCGCGCAGCGCACGGTCCATGCGGCAGATCGCCTCGTCGGACTCCGCGCCCCAGGCCGTGACCTTCACCAGCAGCGAATCGTAGGCGGTGCCGATCACCGCGCCCGAATAGGCGGTGCCGCCGTCCAGGCGGATGCCGAAGCCGGCCGGGCTGCGGTAGGCCAGCAGGCGGCCATAGTCGGGCAGGAAGCCGTTCTGCGGGTTCTCGGTGGTGACGCGGCACTGCAGGGCATGGCCGCTGAGGCGGATCTGGTCCTGCGGCGGAACGCCGGAGGCCGGGGTGCCCAGCTTGGCACCACCTGCCACCAGGATCTGTGCCTTCACCAGGTCCACGCCAGTCACCTGCTCGGTGACGGTGTGCTCCACCTGGATGCGCGGATTGACCTCGATGAAGTAGAACTTGTCGCTGTCACGATCGAACAGGAACTCCACCGTGCCGGCATTGCTGTACTGCGCGGCATGGCCGATGCGCAGCGCGGCCTCGCACAGGGCCTGGCGGTTGGCCGGGTCGTTCTCGAGATAGGGCGCCGGGGCGCGCTCGACCACCTTCTGGTGGCGGCGCTGCACCGAACAGTCACGTTCGT
The DNA here is from genome assembly GCA_030149365.1 of Solimonas sp. Lineage (GTDB taxonomy): Bacteria > Pseudomonadota > Gammaproteobacteria > Nevskiales > Nevskiaceae > Solimonas_A. The sequence continues at coordinate 1,031 of JASBRP010000005.1, read as the reverse complement.
AGAGGTGCACCAGGCCGCCGTGTCGGTCACCCAGGATCTGCACTTCCACATGGCTGGCGCGGCGGATCAGCTTCTCGAGGTAGACCTCGTCGTTGCCGAAGGCAGCACCAGCTTCGCGCCGGGCGGCCGTCACCGAGGTGATCAGGTCGGCCTCGGTCTCGATCGCGCGCATGCCGCGGCCACCGCCGCCCCAGCTGGCCTTGCACATCAGCGGATAGCCGACACCGGCCGCCAGCTTGATGATCGCCGCGTCATCCTTGGGCAGGGGGCCGGTGGCCGGGATCGTGGGTACGTTGGCGCTGTCGGCCAGCTGCTTGGCCGCCACCTTGTTGCCCAGGCGGCGCATGGCCTCCGGCGAAGGGCCGACGAAGACGATGCCGTCGCGGGCGCAGGCCTCGGCGAAATCGGGGTTCTCGGAAAGGAAGCCGTAGCCCGGGTGGATCGCATCCACGCCGGCCTCGCGGGCCACGGCCAGAATGCCCTCGATGTCCAGGTAGGCCGCCAGCGGCTTGCCCGCCTGCCCCACCTTGTAGCTCTGGTCCGCCTTGAAACGGTGCAGTGCGAAGCGGTCCTCTTCCGAGTAGATCGCCACGGTCTCGATGCCGAGCTCGGCAGAAGCCCGCATCACGCGGATGGCAATCTCACCACGGTTGGCGACGAGCAGGCGCTTGAACGGGCGGGAGTTCGGCATGACGAGGGTTTTCCTTCTGATGAACCTTGGAAGGATAAACAGCTTCCGTGCCAGTCGCACCACCCATTGGGAGAGGTGTAACGGATGACCGGTGTACACCCGTTCCATGAGTGACCGGCCACGCGTGGCCGGACCGGGACTTGTTCAGCCTGCCGGGGCTCCGCCGCAGACGGCGTCACCCCGGCCTTTCACGCCTAGCTGTTGAGGTTCGACACGTTGTTCAGCGGTATGCGGCTGATGGGAGGCTGGAATCCGAGGGCGGAGTGTCGTCGGTGGTGATTGTAGTGGTGCTGCCAGCAGGCGAGGTGCCGGGTTCGTTCATCGGAGTGGCGGTAGGCGT
>JASBRP010000054.1 GCA_030149365.1 Solimonas sp. | reverse complement strand
GGGCTTCCGCTAATGCCACACAACACGCAGATGACGGCCGCCCAGGCTGTCGCGCCGCTGCGCGACGGCATGACCATCGGCATCGGCGGCTGGGGCCCGCGGCGCAAGCCGATGGCGCTGGTGCGCGAGATCCTGCGCTCGCCGCTGAAGGACCTCACCGTGGTGTCCTACGGCGGCCCGGATGTCGGCATGCTCTGCGCCGCCGGCAAGGTGAAGAAGCTGGTCTATGCCTTCGTCACCATGGACGCGATCCCGCTGGAGCCCTGGTTCCGCAAGGCGCGTGAATCCGCCGCCATCGAGGTGATGGAGCTGGACGAGGGCATGTTCGAGTGGGGCCTGCGCGCCGCCGGCATGCGCATGTCCTTCCTGCCCACGCGCTGTGGCCTGGCCACCGACGTGCTGGCCCGCAACCCCTCGCTGAAGACCATCCAGTCGCCCTACGCCGACGGTGAGGTCTACGTTGCCATGCCGGCGCTGAAGCTCGACGCCGCGCTGCTGCATGTCAACCAGGCCGACCGCCTGGGCAACACCCTGATCCGCGGTGCCGACACCTTCTTCGACCACCTCTACGCCCGCGCAGCCGACGCCTGCTATGTCAGCGCCGAAACGGTGAGCGAGCGCTTCGAGCTGGACGCCGAGACCGCCAAGCAGAATCCCTTCGAGCGCTACCTGGTCAAGGGCGTGGTGCATGCCCCGCTGGGCGCGCACCCCACCTACCTCGGCCCCGACTACGGCTGGGACATGGACCACCTCAAGCGCTACAACGCCTCGGCCACCGAGGAAGGCGGTTGGGAGAAGTACGTGGCGGAATTCGTCACCCCGGGTGAGAGCGAGTACCTGGCGAAGATCGGCGGTGCCGAGCGCGCCGCCAAGCTCAAGCAGCCGGTGTTCTGAAGAGTGAGCACGGGATTTCAAAAGTGCCAGTGGCACTTTTTGCCGGGCGAACGCCTGGGGCTGGGGCCTCAGGCAGCAAAAGGAAAATATGATGTCCGAAGTGACGTTAAGTGAATTGATGATCGTCGCCGCCTCCGAGGCCTGGCGCGACAACGGCGAGTTGCTGGCCTCCGGCATCGGCGTGATCCCGCGCATCGGCGCGTCGCTGGCCAAGCTGACGCATTCGCCCGAGCTGCTGATGACCGACAGCGAGGCCTTCCTCGTGTCCGAGCCGGTGCCCCTGGGTGCCCGCGGTGACTACAAGCCCAAGTACGAAGGCTACATGTCCTTCGAGCGCGTCTTCGAATGCGTCTGGGGCGGCAAGCGCCACGCCATGATCGGCCCGACGCAGATCGACCGCTGGGGCCAGACCAACCTGTCCTCCGTCGGCCCCTACGAGAAGCCAAAGTCGGCGATCCTCGGCGTGCGCGGCCTGCCGGGCAACAGCATCAACCACATCAACTCCATGATCGTGCCCAACCACGGACCGCGCGTGTTCGTGTCGGGCGAGGTCGACATGGTCTCCGGCGTCGGCTACAAGCCCGAGCGCTGGGCCCCGGGCATGAAGCAGGATTTCGTCGACATCCGCCTGGTCGTCACCGACCTCTGCGTGCTGGACTTCGGCGGTCCGGACCACGCGGTCCGCGTGAAATCGCTGCACCCGGGCGTCAGCTTCGAGCAGGTGCAGGCCGCCACCGGCTTCCCGCTGCTGCAGGCGCCGGGCATGGGCGAAACGCCGCTGCCCACGGCCGAGCAGCTCGCCGTGATCCGCCGCATGGACCCGCACAACCTGCGCTCGCAGCAGCTCAAGGGCAACCCGCCCGCCGTCCGGACGGCCGCCGCCGCATGAGCGCAGTGCTGAACGAGCAGGCAGCCCCCGTGCCGGTGCTGGAAGGCTGGTTCACGCTCGACCAGCAGCGCCCCCACCTGCTGGGCACGCGCTGCACGGCCTGCGGTACCTACTACTTCCCCAAGCTGAAGGGCTACTGCCGCAACCCGGACTGCAACGGCGAGAGCTTCGAGGAAGTGCCGCTGTCGCGCAGCGGCAAGCTGTGGTCCTTCACCAATGCCTCCTACCAGCCGCCCGAGCCCTACGTGCAGGTCGACAAGGACGCCTTCGTGCCCTTCGCGATCGCCGCGGTGGAGCTGGAGAAGGAAAAGATGATCGTGCTGGGCCAGGTCGTTGCCGGCACGGGCGTCGAGTCGCTGCGCGCGGGCCTGACGATGGAACTGGTGCTGGAACCGCTGGCCGACGGCAAGCTGACCTGGAAGTGGAAGCCTGTCGCATGAAGACCTTCGACTCGATGACCACCGTTCGCACTGAGCTTGTCGAAGTGCGAATTCAGGTAACGGACCGTTCATGCTTCGACAGGCTCAGCACGAACGGTCGGGCGAGGTTCGGCGCATGAGCACGAACCGCGATATCGCCATCCTCGGCGTCGGCATGCACCCCTGGGGAAAGTGGGGCAAGAATTTCGTCGAGTACGGAGTCAAGGCCGCGCGCGACGCGTTGGCCGACTCCGGCGTGAACTGGCGCGACATCCAGTTCGTCTCCGGTGCCGCCACCATCCGCAACGGCTACCCGGGCCAGGTGGCCGGCGCCACCTTCGCCCAGGCCCTCGGCTGGCAGGGCGCGCAGGTCAACACCTCCTACGCCGCCTGCGCCTCCGGCTCCCAGGCCCTGGCCGCCGCACGCTCCAAGATCCTCTCGGGCGAGTGCGAAGTGGCGCTGGTGATCGGCGCCGACACCACACCCAAGGGCTTCCTCAAGCCGCAGCCGGGCGACCGTCCGGACGATCCGGATTGGGTGCGCTTCCGCATCGGCATCACCAACCCGACCTACTTCGCGCTCTACGCCCGCCGCCGCATCGAGATGTACGGCGACACGCTGGAGGATTTCGCGCAGGTCAAGATCAAGAACGCCCAGCACGGCCTGGCCAACGTCAACGCGCGCTACCGCAAGGCCTTCAGTGCCGCGGACGTGGCGGCCTCGCCGATGGTGGCCGACCCGCTGCGCCTGATGGACATCTGCGCCACCTCCGACGGCGCCGCCGCGATCATCGTCTCCAGCGTCGAGTACGCCAAGAGGATCGGCAAGGCCAAGTCACCGCGCATCGCCGCCATCTCCACCGTGACGCCGAGCTTCGCTTCGGCCCTGGTTGAGATGCCGGACATCGCCACCGACTCGGCCGTCGCCGTGCCGGCGCAGAGCTTCCGCGCCGCGCTGCCGAAGAAGGCCTACGAGGAAGCCGGCATTGGTCCCGAGGACGTCAGCGTCGCCGAGGTCTACGACCTCTCCACCGCGCTGGAGCTGGACTGGATCGAGGACCTGCAGCTCTGCGCCCGCGGCGACGCCGCCAGGCTGTTGCGCGAGGGCGCGACCAAGGTCGGCGGACGCCTGCCGGTGAACCCCTCCGGCGGCCTGGCCTGCTTCGGCGAGGCGGTCCCTGCCCAGGCGCTGGCCCAGGTCTGCGAACTGACCTGGCAGCTGCGCGGCCAGGCCGGCGAGCGCCAGGTGGCGAACGCCAAGGTTGGCATCACGGCGAACCAGGGCCTGTTCGGCCATGGCTCTTCGGTGATCGTGAAGGCCTGAGCCCATGAACCAGCCTGCCAACACCGAGCGCGATGAAGTCGTGCTCTATGAGGTCCGCGACGGCATCGCCTGGCTGACGATGAACCGGCCGCGCTACCACAACGCACAGAACTCCAAGATGACCTACGCGCTTGACTCCGCCTTCCGGCGCGCGGTCGACGACGACGCGGTCAAGGTGATCGTGCTGGCCGGCACCGGCAGGAACTTCTCCGCCGGCCATGACATCGGCACGCCCGAGCGCGACGCGCACGAGAGCTTCGAGCGCCAGCATCTCTGGTACGACCACGTCGGCAAGCCCGGCGGCGAGTTCCAGTATGCGCGCGAGCAGGAGGTGTACCTGGGCATGTGCCGCCGCTGGCGCGACGTGCCCAAGCCGACCATCGCGATGGTGCAGGGCGCCTGCATCGCCGGCGGCCTGATGCTGGCCTGGACCTGCGACCTGATCGTGGCCAGCGAAGACGCCTACTTCCAGGATCCGGTGCTGAAGATGGGCATCCCGGGCGTGGAGTACTTCGCCCATGCCTTCGAACTGCATCCGCGCATCGCGAAGGAGTTCCTGTTCCTGGGCGAGAAGATGAAGGCCGACCGCGCCCAGCTGATGGGCATGGTCAACCGCGTGGTGCCGCGCGAGGAACTGCAGGCTTCGGTCGAGGCCATCGCCCAGAAGCTCGCCGCGCAGCCGCGCCTGGCAATGGCCTTGGCCAAGCAGGCGATCAACCACGTCGAGGAACTGCGCGGCAAGCGCAGCGCGATGGACGCCGCCTTCGGCTGGCACCACCTCGCGCATGTCCACAACCAGCTGCTGACCGGCAACAACCTCGCCGGTCTGGATGCCAAGGCCATGGCCGCGGCGAACAAGAAGAACGATTAGTCCGATGAGCCAGTCCCTGCAAACCGAACTGACGCGCCTGCTGGGCTGCCGCTATCCCATCGTGCAGACCGCGATGGGCTGGGTGGCGGACGCCAAGCTGGTCGCCGCGACCAGCAATGCCGGCGGCTTCGGCTTCCTGGCCGCCGCCACCATGTCCACCGCGCAGCTGGAGCAGGCCATCGCCGACGTGCGTGCCGCCACGCCGGCATTGTTCGGCGTGAACTTCCACATGTTCCAGCCCAATGCGCTGGAAGTGATCGAGCTCTGCCTAAAGCACAAGGACCGCGTCCGCGCCGTGTCCTACGGCCGGGGCCCCGATGCCAAGACCATCAAGCGCTTCAAGGAAGCCGGCATCCTGTGCATGCCCACCGTCGGCGCGCTGAAGCATGCGCAGAAGGCGGTGGAGCTGGGCGCCGACATCATCACCGTGCAGGGCGCGGAGGGTGGCGGCCACACCGGCTCGGTGCCCACCACGCTGCTGCTGCCGCAGGTGCTGGACGCCGTGAAGGTGCCGGTGGTCGCGGCGGGTGGATTCCACAGCGGTCGCGGTCTGGCCGGTGCGCTGGCCTTCGGTGCTGCCGGTATCGCCATGGGCACGCGCTTCCTGATGACCGCCGAGTCGCCGGTGCCGCAGGCCACCCTGCAGAAGTACGTCGCGGTGAAGGAGCCGGCGCAGATCCGCGCGTCCACCGCCGTCGATGGCATGCCGCAGCGCATGATCGACAACCCCTTCCTGCTGAGGCTGGAGAGCGGCGGCCTGCTGCGCCGACTTTACGTGGCTTTGAACAGCGCCTGGAAATGGCGCGTCCACACCGGCATGTCGGTGGGCCACATGATCAAGACCTTCTTCGCCGCGCTGCGCGAGGGTGACTCCGCGATCCAGACCATGATGGCGGCCAATGCCCCCGTGCTGATCCAGCGCGCCATGGTCGAAGGCCGCCCGGACGAGGGCGTGCTGCCCAGCGGCCAGGTCGCCGCCGTGATCGGCTCGCTGCCGAGCGTGAAGGACGTGATCGAAGGCATCGTCACGGAGGCCGAGGCGCGCCTCGCCAGCCTCTCCAATCGCATTCCCCTGGACAAGACCGCATGAGCAGCCACGGATTCAAGACCACGATCGCCGACGGCATCGCCGAGCTGGTGATCGACCGCCCGCCGGTCAACGCCCTCAATGATGCCGGCTGGCACGCGCTGGCCGACGAGATCGAGAAGCTCGGCACCAACCCGGAGGCGCGCGTGATCGTGCTGCGTTCCGAGGGTCGCGGCTTCTGCGCCGGCGTGGACATCAAGGAGCTGGACAAGCACCCGGAGAAGATCGTCTCGGTCAACGCCGGTAACTACCGCAGTTTCAAGGCGGTGCACCGCAACCCGCTGCCGGTGATCGTGGCGGTGCACGGCTTCGTGCTGGGCGGCGGCATCGGCCTGGCGGGTGCGGCGGACATCGTCGTGGCCAGCGAGGACGCAACCTTCGGCGTTCCGGAAGTGGACCGCGGTGCCATGGGCGGCGGCGCCCACCTGCAGCGCCTGTTCCCGGTGCAGAAGGTGCGCATTATGTATTTCACCGGCGAGCCGATCACCGCCGCCGAGGCCCACCGCCTGGGCGCCATCGAGACCGTGGTGCCGCGTGCGGAGCTGCGCGAGGCCGCGCTGTCCATCGCGCGCAAGATCGCCGTCAAGAGCACGGCAATGATCCGCCTGGCCAAGGAGTCCCTCAACGGCATCGAGGACGGCAACCTGGAAGACAAGTACCGCTGGGAGCAGGGCTTCACGCTCCAGGCGTACAGCGAGAAAGATTCGGCAGAAACAAGGCGCGCCTTCGTCGAGAAGCGTGACGCCAAGTTCTAGCCGAAGAGCAGAACTAAATAAAATAAACATAGGGCTGAAACCATGCGACTCGAATACACCGAGCGACAGAACAAATTCCGGGCGGAGATCCGGGAATGGCTGGCCGCCAACGTGCCGAAGCAGCCGCTACAGAGCTTCGACACCGAGGAAGGCTTCCGCCAGCACCGCGAGTGGGAGCACAGGCTCAACGGTGGCCACTGGAGCGCCGTGACCTGGCCGGAGCACCTCGGCGGCCGCGGCGTTGACCTGATCGAATGGCTGATCTTCGAAGAGGAATACTGGCGTGCCGGCGCTCCCCTGCGCGTCAACCAGAACGGCATCTTCCTGCTGGCGCCGACGCTGATGGAGTACGGCACCGAGGAACAGAAGAAGCGCTTCCTGCCGCGCATGGCGGCGGGTGACGACATCTGGGCGCAGGGCTGGTCCGAGCCGGGCGCCGGCTCCGACATGGCCGCGATACGCTGCAAGGCGATCCGCGACGGCGACCACTACGTCATCAACGGCCAGAAGACCTGGTCCACCCGCGCGGTCTGGGCGGACTGGCTGTTCGGCCTGTTCCGCAGCGATCCGGACTCGGTGCGCCACCACGGCCTCACTTTCGTGCTGCTGCCGCTGAACCTGCCGGGCATCACCATCCGCCCGATCAAGCAGCTCAACGGCCTGCCGGGCTTCGCCGAGATCTTCTTCGACAACGTCCGCGTGCCGGTGGAGAACCGCATGGGCGAGGAAGGCCAGGGCTGGAACGTGGCCATGGCCACGGCCGGCTTCGAGCGCGGCCTGATGCTGCGCTCGCCGGGCCGCTTCCAGCAGACCGCCAAGGCGCTGGTGGACCTGTACAAGGCCGAAGAGAAGAACGTGGACGACTGCTCGCTGCGCGACGCGGTGGTCAAGAGCTGGATGGACGCCGAGGCCTACACGCTGGCGACCTATGCCACCGCCGGCCGCCTGCGCAAGGGCGAGCACATCGGCCCCGAGGCCAGCACCAACAAGATCTTCTGGTCGGAGCTGGACCTGTCCATGCACGAGACCGCCATGCGCCTGCTCGGGCCGCGTGCGGAGCTGATGGAAGGCTCGCCGGACGGCGGCAACATCGGTCACTGGCTGGAGGGCTTCCTGTTCGCGCAGGCCGGCCCGATCTACGCGGGGTCCAACGAGATCCAGCGCAACATCATCGCCGAGCGCATGCTCGGCCTGCCGCGCTAAGGAGAACGCCATGGACTTTGCGTTCAAAGACGAACACATCGCCTTCTCCGACTCCATCCGCAAGTTCCTGATGGTGGAAGCCGCTCCCGAGTGGCTGCGCGAGATCTGGGAGACCGAGACCGGCCGCTCGCGCGAACTGCGCGGCAAGCTGGCCGAGCAGGGCCTCACGGCGCTGTCCGTGCCGGAGGAGTTCGGCGGCATTGGCGCCGGCGACCTGGAGTGGGTGCTGATCCACCAGGAGCTGGGCTACTACGCCATCCCGGATTCGCTGATCGACACGGCGTATCTCGCCACCTACCTGCTCAACCGCCTGCCGGCGGCGGACGCCTCGCTGAAGAAGACCTGGCTGCCGAAGATCGCCGACGGCAGCGCGCGCATCGCCGTGGGCCACCCGGTCAACCCGATGGTCGCGGACGCGCAGAATGCCGACCTGATCCTGATGTGGCACGACGACGAAGTGCACGCGCTGACCAAGGACCAGGTCAAGCTGTCGTTCAACCCCAGCATCGACATGTCGCGCCGCCTCTACAAGGTCAGCTGGACGCCCAGCGATGCCACGCGCATCTGCCCGGCGCGCCTGGGCAAGCAGCTCTGGGACGGCGTGCTGGACCGTGCCGCCCTGGCCGGCGCCGCGCAGTTGGTCGGCCTGACCCAGCGCATGCTGGACCTGGGCATCGACTACAGCGCCACGCGCAAGCAGTTCGGCAAGCCGATCGGCTCGTTCCAGGCGGTGAAGCACCACCTGGCCGACGTCGCCGTGAAGGCCGAGTTCGCCAAGCCCGTGCTGTATCGCGCCGCCTACGCCACCGAGCGCGAGCAGGCCCGCCGCGGTGTGTACGTGTCGCATGCCAAGCTTGCCGCCGGTGAAGCCGCCTGGCTGGGTGCGCGCAAGAGCATGCAGGTGCACGGTGCCATGGGCTACACCTGGGAAACCGACCTGCAGATGTTCATGAAGCGCGCCTGGGCGCTGGACGCGGCCTGGGGCGATCGCGCCTTCCACAAGAAGCGCATCGCCGATTTCATCCTTGCCGACGGGGCCCGCCTGGGTCCGGGCGAAACCTTCGCTTAGGGTGGGGCATCGGGTGGCGCGGGCCGGGAAGCAAACCCGGCACACTGCCGCTGGCCTGCCGCCCCCTCGCGGTAGCAACGAAATTTCAACTGGAAAAGGAATCTGTCATGGCTGAAGCCTATATCGTCGATGTCCTGCGCACGCCCACCGGCAAGCGCAAGGGCGGCTTGTCCGCTATCCACGGTGCCGATCTCGGCGCCCACGTGCTCAAGACCCTGGTCGAGCGCAACAAGGTTCCCGCCGAGGACTACGACGACGTCATCTTCGGCTGCCTCGATGCCATCGGCCCCCTGGCCGGCAACATTGCCCGCACCTCCTGGCTGGCCGCCGGCCTGCCGCTGCACGTGCCGGGCGTGACCATTGACCGCCAGTGCGGCTCCTCGCAGCAGGCCGTGCACTTCGCCGCGCAGGCGGTGATGAGCGGCACGCAGGACGTGGTCGTCGCCGGCGGCGTGCAGACCATGACGCAGATCCCCATCTCGTCGGCGATGATCGCGGCGCAGCCCCTGGGTTTCAAGGATCCGTTCTCCGGCTCCAAGGGCTGGACCACGCGCTTCGGCACCGATCCGGTCTCGCAGTTCCACGGCGCGCAGCTGATCGCCAACAAGTGGGACATCTCCCGCCTGGACATGGAGAAGTTCGCGCTGGAATCGCACCGCCGCGCGCGCCAGGCCCAGAAGGAAGGCCGCTTCGATCGCGAGATCATCGAGTCCTGGGGCCTGAAGACGGACGAGACCGTGCGTGACACCACGCTGGAGCAGATGGCCACGCTGCAGCCGCTGGCCGAGGGCGGCACCATCACCGCCGGCGTGTCGAGCCAGACCGGCGACGGCGCCTCCGCGCTGCTGGTGGTCTCCGAGCGCGCACTGAAGAAGTACAACCTCACGCCGCGCGCCCGCATCCACCACATGAGCGTCTACGCCGACGACCCGATCTACATGCTGACCGCGCCGATTCCCGCCACCCGCGTGGCGATGAAGAAGGCCGGCATGTCGCTGGACCAGATCGACCTGGTCGAGATCAATGAGGCCTTCGCCCCGGTGGTGCTGTCCTGGCTCAAGGACACCGGCTACCCGCACGCCAAGACCAACGTCAACGGCGGCGCTATCGCCCTGTCGCACCCGCTGGGCGCCACCGGCGTCAAGCTGATGTCGACCCTGCTCTGCGAGCTGGAACGCACCAAGGGCCGCTACGGCCTGCAGACCATGTGCGAAGGCGGCGGCGTGGCCAACGTCACGATCATCGAGCGCCTGTAAAGACGGGAATCGGGAATCGGGAGTCGGGAATCGTTTCCGACACCCGATTCCCGCGTCGCACTGCTTCTACGATTCCCGATTCTCCATTCCCGATTTACGGATAAAAACATGGGCATCTGCAACAACCGCACGATCATCGTCACCGGCTCCGGAGCCGGCCTGGGCCGCGGCTACGCGCTGGCGCTTGCCGCCGAGGGCGCCAACGTCGTGGTCAACGACATCAAGCGCGAGGCCGCCGAGGCGGTGGTCGCCGAAATCCAGGCGGCCGGCGGCAAGGCCGTGGCCAGCGTCGACGACATCACCTCGATGGCCGGCGCCGAGAACATCGTCAAGACCGCCGTCGACACCTTCGGCGACGTGCACGGCGTGGTCAACAACGCCGGCATCGTGCGCGACCGCATGTTCGCCTCGCTCAGCGAAGACGACTGGGACCTGGTGGTGAAGGTGCATCTCAAGGGTCACTTCTGCATCGCCAGCAAGCTGGTGCAGCGCTGGCGCGACCAGGTGAAGGCCACCGGCACCAAGGCCGACGGCCGCATCATCAACACCAGCTCCGGCGCCGGCCTCAACGGCTCCATCGGCCAGAGCAATTACGCCGCCGCCAAGGGCGGCATCGCCTCGCTGACGCTGGTGCAGGCGGCGGAACTGGGCCGCTACGGCATCACCGCCAACGCCCTGGCCCCGGCTGCGCGCACCGGCATGACGGAAGGCCCCTTCGGCGCCATGATGAAGAAGCCGGAAGACGGCAGCTTCGATCACTACGCCCCGGAGAACGTCGCCCCGCTGGTGGTCTGGCTGTGCAGCCCGCTGTCGGCCCACGTCAGCGGCAAGGTCTTCGAGGTGGAGGGCGGCAAGGTCTCCATCGCCAACGGCTGGAAGACCGGCATCGTCCGCGACAAGAAGGCGCGCTGGAACCCGGCTGAACTGACCGACGTGATCGACGGCCTCATCGCCGAGTCGCCGGCCGCGCAGAAGGTCTACGGCAGCTGAGATTCACCGTAACGGTCCGTTGCTGGACCGATTGCGGACACGATGCCCCGGCTCGCGAGAGCCGGGGCATTTTCGTTGGCGGGGGTAGACGGGAGTCGCGTCATGACCGGCAAGAGCCGATATCCAGTCGGACGCATGATGCCTCCTGTCGGGGACGGGAGATCGGCTGCGGCGGGGACGGCGATCATCGGAAGACAGCTTTCTCCCCTGATTCAAGGGTTTGCTGTTGCACTGCACCATTATGGGTGGAAACCAGGGTTACTGTGACATTGGCCGATGTCAGGCGAGTCAATGACGCCCACGTCACCTACTCCTAAGGTCCGTGCAGCCCGCAAGGACCCAGGCCTGCGCCGGCTGTTTTGCCATATAACTGGAGGCCCGATGATCCGTTTTCCTTCCGCCGCTGTGCTGGCCAGCCTGCGCTCGGCGATGTCTCCGACCTGGTCGGTAATGGGTACTTCCAAGCCGGGCCCCCAGGGCCTGACCGAGCAGCAGGCCGCGCTGGAGCTGGTCCGCGCCGCCTACCTGGACAAGGCCGAACGCCCCGATGAAGCCGCCCTGCGCCAGTGGCAGCCCTCCGGGCTGGCCTGGCCGCTGCTGCGCGAGGTCCAGCGCCTGGCCACTGGCATGCGCAAGCGCAGCGCCGTGGTCGACGGCCACCGCCTGGTCTGGATGGAAGGCGGCAAGGCCGACGGCGAGCCGGTGCTGCTGCTGCATGGCTTCACCTCCAGCAAGGAAAACTGGCTGCTGATGCTGCCGTTCCTGATGCAGCGCTACCGCCTCTATGTGCTGGACCTGCCGGCCTGGGGCGAGAGCCAGTTCATCCATGGCCTGTCCTACACCCTGGACCGCCAGGCCGAGCGCGTCGCCGAGTGGGCGCGCCGCAGCATCGGTGCCCCCGCGCATGTGGTGGGCAGCTCCATGGGCGGCGCCATCGCCGGCCTGATGGCAGCGCGCCACGCCTCCCTGGTGGCCTCGCTGACGCTGATGAACGCCGCCGGCATGCATGGCGAGCGTTCCAGCCCCTTCGAGCAGGGCCTGGCGGAGGGCCGCAACGGCCTGCTCGCCGGCCGCCTGTCGGAAGTGATCGCGCTGCTGGAAAGCACCATGGAGCGCAACCGCAGCAGCCTGGCCCTGGCCCTGGCGCCGATGATGTACGGCCAGTTCACCAGCCGCCGCACGCTCAACCTGCACCTGTTCGCCCACATGATCGAGACCCCGCAGGTGCAGCTGGAGGGCATCCAGGTGCCCACGCTGGTGCTCTGGGGCGAGCAGGACCGCATCCTCGACGCGTCCTCCGCCGCCGCCTTCAAGGCCGCGATCCCGCATGCCGTGGTCAAGATCCTCAGCGGCGTGGGCCACCTGCCGATGGTGGAGGTGCCCGGTGTTACGGCGCGACGTCTGAGGCACTTCTGGACCGCGCAGGCCGCGCAGCGCCTGGCCGAGGCAGCATAAGCATCCGCAGTACCGAAAAATCCCGCTCCGAGCGGGATTTTTCGTTTCCGGGGGCGTTAACCCCAATGGATGAAGAGCCCGGGAGCCTGCGCCCTCGATAATCTCCCTCCATAACCCGAAGCCGGATGCCCCACTCGTGAACCTGGCGCTGACCGAAGACCAGATCCTGATCCGCGACGCCGCCGAGACCTTCCTCGCCGACGTCAGCACCTCCGCCGCCGTGCGCGCCGCCATGGAAAGCGCCGCCGGCTACGACGAGGACGTGTGGCAGCGTATCGGCGCCGAGCTGGGCTGGTGCGCGCTGGCGATCCCCGAGGACTGCGGTGGCCTGGGCCTGGGCCCGGTGGAGCTGACGCTGGTCCTCGAGCAGATGGGCCGACGCCTGCTGTGCGCGCCGTTCTTCTCCACGGTCTGCCTGGCCGCCAACCTGCTCAACGAAACCGCCGTCACCGCGGCGCGCGAGCGTTTCCTCGGTGCCATCGCCGAAGGCAGTCTCAGTGCCACCGCGCCGCTGCCCAGCAGCCTCGACTGGCGCGATGCCGCCGCCGAGCTGGAGGCGGTGCCCGATGGTGACGGCTGGAAGCTCAACGGCCACGTTGCGCGCGTGCCTGACGGCGCCAACGTGACCTGGCTGTTCCTGCCGGCGAAGCTGCCCGGGGGCGGCCACGGCCTGTTCGCCGTGCGCAACGACGACGAGGGCCTGGCGATCCAGCAACTCAACGGCTGGGACCAGACGCGCCGCTTCGCGCGGCTGGACCTGGAAGGCGTTGCCGCCGACCGCATCGACGATCCCCAGCGCTTCGGCGACGGCCTGCGCCGCGCGGCGGCTCTGGTGCGCCTGTACCTGGCTGCCGAGCAGCTCGGTGGCGCACAGACCTGCCTGGACCTCACCGTGGCCTACACCGCCACGCGCAAGCAGTTCGGCCGCGTCATCGCCGCGTTCCAGGCGGTGAAGCACCGCTGCGCGCTGATGATGGTGCGGGTCGAGGAGCTGCGCTCCGCCGTGGCGGGTGCCGCCGCGGTGGCCGCCTCCGGCGCCGACACGCCGCGCCTGGAGATGGAGACGGCCATGGCGCGCGCGCTGGGCGCCGACAGCTTCTTCTGGTGCGCCCAGGAGGCCATCCAGTTGCATGGCGGCGTCGGCTTCACCTGGGAGTACGACCCGCAGCTCTACTTCAAGCGTGCACAGGCCAGCAGCCACTGGCTGGGCAACAGCGACGCGCTGCGTGCACGGATCGCCGAGGGCGTGATCGACGCGGCGGCCCAGGATGAAAGTCCTGCTGCCGCGAGCAACCCCAACGAAGCCTTCCGTGCCGAAGTCGCCGCCTGGATGCAGCAGCACCTCAGCGGCCGCTTCGCTCCGCTCAAGCACCGCGGCGGTCCCGGCGACGAGGAAGCCTTCCCCGAACTGCGCAAGGACTGGGAGCGCGAGCTCGCCGCCGGCGGCTGGACCTGCGTGGGCTGGCCGAAGGAAGCCGGCGGCCGTGGCCTGAGCATCCAGCAGCAGGTGATCTACCACGAGGAATACGCCCGCGCCGGCGCCCCCGGGCGCATGGGCCACATCGGCGAGGGCCTGATCGGCCCGGCGCTGATCCGCTTCGGCAGTGCCGAGCAGAAGGCGCGCTTCCTGCCGCGCATCGTCGATGGCACCGAGTACTGGGCACAGGGTTATTCCGAGCCCAACGCCGGCTCCGACCTGGCCAACGTGCAGACGCGCTGCTGGCAGGAGGCCGACGGCTCCTGGCGCGTGCAGGGCCAGAAGATCTGGACCTCGCTGGCTCACGAATCCGAGTGGATCTTCGTGCTGGCGCGCTGTGAGCCCGGCAGCAAGGGCAACAAGGGCCTGGCCTTCCTGCTGATGCCGCTGAAGCAGCCGGGCATCGAGATTCGCCCCATCAAGCAGCTCGGCGGCGGCTCGGAATTCAACGAGGTGTTCTTCGACGGTGCCGTGGCGCAGGCCGACCATATTGTCGGTGCCCCGGGCGAGGGCTGGAAGGTGGCCATGGGCCTGCTGGAGGCCGAGCGCGGCGTGTCCACGCTGGGCCAGCAGATGCACTTCGCCCACGAGGTGGAGCTGGTGGTGGAGGCGGCCCAGGCCGCCGGCCGCATCGACGACGCCCAGGTTCGCCAGCGCCTGGCGCAGGCCTGGAGCGGCCTGCGGGTGATGCGCTACAACGCCCTGCGCATGCTGGCCGGCGAGCAGACCCAGCTCGGCCGCGAGGCGCTGATCTACAAGTACTACTGGTCCAACTGGCACCGCGACCTCGGCAAGCTCGCCGTGGACGTGCTGGGCCCCGAGGCCGACACCGTGTCCGACGACCCGGCGATCCGTCCGCTGCAGCAGCTGTTCTTCTTCTCGCGCGCCGACACCATCTATGCCGGCACCAACGAGATCCAGCTCAACCTGATTGCCGAGCGCGGCCTGCAGATGCCGCGCGAGCCCCGGCCTGACTAGCGCAGCATTCCGTAGGGTGGGCTAAGCGCTGCGTGCCCACCATGGGGTGCCTGCCTTGGGGGGCACGCTGCGCTTAGCCCACCCTACGGGGCTGAATTCATCGAAGAGGGACGCTGGTGCCATCCATGGCGGGACCCCGGCTCGCCCATTGGACCCGGCCCGGCAATCCTGGGCGGGGCGTTTGTCGGCGTGTTTTCCAATTTTGGAAATCCACGACAACCCCGACAAACCATTGCACCAGGATGGGGAATCCTCGTCCTTCCGAACGAGGCTAGGCCTTGTCCGGGGCGGGCAGACTCCGGGTACTGGAAATTCCTACAGGACCGTTCATGACCGCGACCCCCTCCGCCCCGCCGCCCTACGTGCCGGCCCATGGCCTGCTCAAGGGCAAGTCGGTGCTGATCACCGCTGCCGCCGGTGGCGGTATCGGCTATGCCGCCGCCAAGCGCTGCCTGGAGGAGGGCGCCCGCGCCCTGATGCTGTCCGACATCCACCCACGCCGCACCGACGAGGCCGCCCAGGCCCTGGCCAAGGAGTTCCCGCAGGCCCAGGTCTTCGGCCAGGTCGGCAACGTCGCCGTGGAAGCCGACGTGCAGGCCCTGGTGGACGCGGCCGAGGACAAGCTCGGTGGCGTCGACGTGCTGATCAACAACGCCGGTCTCGGCGGCAGCAAGCGCGTGGTCGACATGACCGACGAGGAATGGAACAAGGTGCTGGACGTGACCCTCACCGGCACCTTCCGCATGACTCGCGCCATGCTGAAGAAGATGCAGCCGCGCGGTCGCGGTGCCATCGTCAACAATGCCTCGGTACTGGGCTGGCGTGCGCAGAAGGAGCAGGCCCACTACGCCGCCGCCAAGGCCGGCGTGATGGCGCTGACGCGCTGCTCGGCGCTGGAAGCCGCCGACTACGGCATCCGCATCAACGCCGTGTCGCCGTCCATCGTGTTCCACGACCACCTGCGCAAGAGCGCCCCCGAGGCCCTGCTCAACGAGCTCGCCAGCCGCGAGGCCTTCGGCCGCGGTGCCGAGGCCTTCGAGATCGCCAACGTGATGGTCTTCCTGGCGTCGGAATACGCCTCCTACCTGGTGGGCGAGGTCATCTCCGCCTCCTCGCAACGGTCCTGATAAAAACGACTCCATGGCTACCCTTTTCGAAACCGCAGAGTCCATCCTCGAGTCCATCGGCAAGCCGCTGGACGTGAGCAACTGGGTGCAGGTGACCCAGGAGCGCATCAATCTCTTCGCCGACGCCACCGACGATCACCAGTGGATCCACGTGGACGCGGACAAGGCGAAGGAAGGCCCTTTCGGCAGCTGCATCGCCCATGGCTACCTGACGCTGTCGCTGGCCTCGCGCTTCCTGCCGGAGATCGTCGATGTGCGCATGAAGATGGGCGTCAACTACGGCTGCGACAAGGTGCGATTTCCCTCGCCGGTGAAGGTTGGTTCGCGTATCCGCGGTCGGGGCGACCTGATCGCCGCCGAGCGCACCAAGGACGGCGGCGTGCAGGCCACCATCCGCGTGACGGTGGAGATCGAGGGCGAAGCCAAGCCCGCCTGCATCGCCGACACCATCTCGCGCTACTACTTTTGAGTGAAGCTGGGCGCCCGGGCAGGGCGTACCGTTGTTCACTGACCCCTTAGGCGTGGCCGGGCAAAACCCGGCCGCAACCCCGGAGAAACTGGTAATGAACGAAGCAGTCATCGTCTCGGTTGCACGCACCGGCATCGGCAAGGCCTTCCGCGGCGCCTTCAACGACACCGAAGCCCCGGTCCTGGGCGGTGCCGTGGTCAAGGCCGTGGTGGAACGCGCCAAGGTCGATCCGGCGCAGGTCGATGACGTGCTGATCGGCTGCGCCGCCCAGCAGGGCACCCAGGCCTACAACCTCGGCCGCCTGGTCGCCTATACCGGCGGCCTGCCCGACACGGTCTCCGGCATGACGCTGGACCGCCAGTGCTCCTCGGGCCTGCAGACCATCGCCATCGCCGCCAAGAACATCATGGTGGGCGAGCAGGACATCGTCGTCGCCGGCGGCTTGGAATCGATCTCGCTGGTGCAGAACAAGCACAAGAATTCCTACCGCTTCGTCTCCGAGGCGGTGCTGGCGGCGCAGCCCACCGCCTACATCCAGATGATCGAGACCGCCGAGATCGTTGCCGAGCGCTACGGCATCAGCCGCCAGGCCCAGGACGAATACTCCGCGGAAAGCCAGAAGCGCACCGCCGCGGCGCAGGCCGCCGGCCTGTTCAACGACGAGATCGTGCCGCTGACGGTTCAGAAGCAGCTGTTCGACAAGGAAGGCAACCCGACCACCAAGGAAACGGTGACGTTGGCCAAGGACGAAGGCAACCGCCCGGACACCAGCTTCGAGAGCCTGTCGGCCCTCAAGCCGGTATGGAAGGACGGCAAGTTCGTGCAGCTCGGCAAGCACATCACCGCCGGCAACGCCTCGCAGCTGTCCGACGGCGCCGCCGCCGCCCTGCTGATGAGCCGCAAGGCCGCGCAGGAGCGTGGCCTGCAGCCGCTGGGCATCTACCGTGGTTTTGCGGTGGCCGGCTGCAAGCCGGACGAGATGGGTATCGGCCCGGTGTTCGCCATTCCCAAGCTGCTGGCCAAGCATGGCCTGAAGGTTTCCGACATCGGCCTGTGGGAGCTCAACGAGGCGTTCGCCTGCCAGGTGATCTACTGCCGCGACAAGCTCGGCATCCCGCATGACCGCCTCAACGTCAACGGTGGCGCCATCGCCATCGGCCATCCCTTCGGCATGAGCGGCGCCCGCATGGTCGGCCACGCCCTGATCGAAGGCCGCCGCCGCGGCGTGAAGTACGTGGTCACCACGATGTGCATCGGCGGCGGCATGGGTGCCGCCGCGCTGTTCGAAATCGCCGCCTGAGACCTGGCAACAGGTCTCCAAAGAAGAGCGGCTAGCGCGAAAGCGGCAGGCACCCGGTACAGGGTGCCGCTGTCCTCGCAGGGCTGATGTAGACCACCCGGCAAAGACCGGGTGGAAACAAGAGGAGAAGTTCGTCATGAATCGAATGACGTCGACGCTGGAGTCATCCACGCCCGTCAGGAGTTCCTACCGCAGCGGCTGGCCTTCGGTGCTGTTCGCCGTGGCCGTGGCCGGTGCTGCGGCCTACGCGTTCTCGCATCGCCCGCCGCCGCCGTTCGCGCCGACGCAGGTGCAGGCGGACCGCATCCAGATCAACGGCGTCGCCAGCGCCGGCACCCGCCTGGTCGCCGTGGGCGAGCTGGGCCGCATCCTGATCTCCGACGACGGCAAGGCCGGCTGGCGCGAAGCCACGGTCGACAAGCCGCGCGGCTCCCCGCTGACCCAGGTGCTGGCCATCGACGGCGCCGTGCTGGCCGTCGGCCATGACGGCTGGATCCTGCGCAGCGAGGACCAGGGCCAGACCTGGAAGGAAGTGCAGTTCGCCGCGGAAAGCGACCCCCTGCTGGGCCTCGCCGGCCCGTATGACGGCAAGCTCTTCGCCTATGGTTCCTTCGGCCTGTTCCTGACCTCCACCGACGGCGGCAAGACCTGGACCAAGGAAAAGCTCGCCGAGGAAGGTGCCGCGCCGGCCGCCGCCGAGGCTGCTCCGGCAGCGGCGGAAGCCGCCGCGCCGGCCGAGGAAGATCCCTGGGCCGATCCCTTCGCCAACGTCGGCCAGGCCGACGAGGGCATCGGCGACCGCCACCTCAACGGCATGACGCGCGCCGCCGACGGCAGCCTGTGGCTGGTGGGCGAACGCGGCCTGCTGCTGCAGTCCAAGGACAAGGGCGCCACCTGGAAGGACCACGGCGGCGTCTACGCCGGCTCCTTCTTCGGCATCCTGTCGCTGCCTTCCCGCGGCCTGCTGGCCTACGGCATGCGCGGCAACGCCTACTACAGCACCGACAGCGGCCAGACCTGGACCAAGAGCAAGATTCCCGAGGCACTGTCGCTGTTCTCGGGCGCGGTCACCGCGCAGAACGAGGTGATCCTGGTCGGCGCCAGCAACGCCGTGTTCGTCTCGCGCGACGGTGGCATCAGCTTTACCCGCATGTCGCCCGTCAACCAGAAGAGCCTCACCGCCGTGCTGCCGCTGGCCAGTGGTGACATCGTCACCGCCGGCGAGGGCGGCGTCGAACTGGGCGGACTCAATGCGCAGCCGAAGGGAGCCACCCCGTGAGCAACGCCAGCAAGATGGAAAAATTCGTCGGCGGCATCGCCGATATCCTCATCGGCCGCCGCAAGCTTCTCGCGGTGATCTTCGCCATCGTCACCGTGCTGTTCGCCGGCAGTGCCACGCGCGTCAAGCTCGATCCGGGCTTCCTCAAGCTGATCCCCATCAAGCATGAGTACATGCGCACGATGATGGACTACATGCGCGACTTCTCCGGCGCCAACACGCTGCTGGTGAACCTGCGCTGGAAGGGCGAGGGCGACATCTACAACAAGGAGTTCATGGATGCCCTGCAGGGCGCCACGGACGAGGTGTTCTACATCCCCGGCGTCAACCGCACCAAGGTATCGTCGCTGTTCACGCCCAGCACCTACTACATCGAGATCACCGAGCAGGGCTTCAACGGCGAGCCGGTGGTGCCGGCCAAGTACTCGGGCACGCCCGAGGAGCTGGAGCAGGTGCGCAAGAACGTGGCGCTGTCCGGCCAGATCGGCCTGATCGTCGCCAACGACCTCAAGGGCGCCATGATCCGCGCCGACCTGCAGGACTACGACCCGAGCAAGGGCCAGGAAGGCCAGCGCGTCGACTACTGGGAGGTGCAGCAGAAGCTCACCGAGATCCGCCAGAAGTTCGAGACCCAGAACGTCGAGGTCAACATCATCGGCTTCGCGCGCCTGCTCGGAGACGTCATCTACGGCCTGCTCGGTGTGTTCATCTTCTTCGGCGTCGCCTTCCTGATCACCATGGCGCTGCTGTACTGGTACACCCGCTCGGTGCGCCTCACCGTGGTGGCGCTGATCGTGGCGTTGCTGCCGGTGCTGTGGCTGATCGGCACGCTGCCGCTGATCGGCTTCGGCATCGACCCGATGTCGATCCTGGTGCCCTTCCTGATCTTCTCCATCGGCGTGTCGCACGCCGTGCAGATGACCAATGCCTGGCGCCAGGAGGTGGTGGCTGGCGCCACCGCCGTGGAGGCCTCGCGCGCCGCCTTCTGCAAGCTGTTCATCCCCGGCGCCGTGGCCCTGCTGACCAATGCCCTGGGCTTCGCGGTGATCATGTTCATCGACATCCCCATCGTGCACGAGCTGGGCATCACCGCCTGCCTCGGCGTGCTGCTGATGATCGTCACCAACAAGATGATCCTGCCGATCATCCTGACCCGTGTGAAGCTGGAAGAGTCCAGCCGCCAGCACTCGCTGCGTGGGCCCTCGCCGCTGATGGGTGGCCTGTGGAAGGCGCTGGCGCGCTGCGCCGAGCCGCGCACCGCGCTGATCGTGTTCGCCGTCTGCGCCGTGCTGCTGGTGGTCACCACCATGGCCTCGCGCAAGATGGTGATCGGCGACTCCGGCAAGGGCGTTCCCGAGCTGCGTCACGACTCGCGCTACAACTACGACGATCGCGCCATCAACAGCAGCTACAACATCGGCACCGACGTGCTGACCGTGATCGCCGAGGCCAAGGACTTCGAGGGCGACTCCTGCCTGCACTACGACGTCGTCGACCTGATCGACCGCTTCGAGCTGTACGTGCGCGGCATCGACGGCGTGCAGTCCGTGACCAGCGTCGCCGGCATCGGCAAGCTGGTGATCTCCGCGTTCAACGAGGGCAACCCGCGCTACCGAGCGCTGCCGCGCACGCAGACCGGCCTGTCCACCGGCTCCAAGGCCTTCGACCCCAACCTGGGCCTGAACAACGAGAGCTGCCGTGCGATCCAGGTGCTGATCTTCATGAAGAACCATGACGGCACGGTCATCGCCCATGCCGTCGAGGAGATCAAGAAGTTCATCGCCGCCAATCCGACCAAGGGCGTCAACCTGCGCCTGGCCTCGGGCAACGTCGGTGTCATGGCCGCCACCAACGAGGCCGTGGGTTCGGCCGAGGTGACGATGCTGGCCGCCATCTTCGGCGCCCTGGCGCTGCTCTGCCTGATCACCTTCCGCTCCTTCGCCGCGGTGATCTGCATCATCGTGCCGTTGACCATGGTGTCGATCTTCTGCAACGCCCTGATGGCGGTGCTGGGCATCGGTCTCAAGGTGGCGACGCTGCCGGTGGTGGCCCTGGGCGTGGGCGTGGGCGTGGACTACGGCATCTACCTGTTCGAGCGCATCCAGCACTCCCTGGACGAGGGCGTGGACTTCCGCAGCGCCTTCTACGACGCCATGCGCCAGCGCGGCACCGCTGCCGTGTTCACCGCCATCACCATGGCCATCGGCGTCGGCACCTGGGCGTTCTCCGCGCTCAAGTTCCAGGCCGACATGGGCATCCTGCTGGCCTTCATGTTCCTGGTGAACATGCTGGGCGCCATCTGCCTGCTGCCGGCGCTGGGGGCCTGGTTCTACAAGGGCCAAGGCCGCCCCCTGCCGGCCGGCAACCCGGCTGGCGTGGCGAACTAAGCCGTTACTGCTGAGAGAAAGGGCCGGTCCGGGGACATCCCGGACCGGCCTTTTTCGTTGCGGGAGCCGGTCGGCCAGTCTCCCTCGTTTGCGGCAGGTCCGGGGGCGAACCGCCCCGCTAGCATCTGATGGCGGCCTGTCGGAACCCATCCGGCCGGCCGCGGTCCATAGGGTCCAGGCGGCGCCGGGGGGCGCTTACCGAGGAGCTTGCAGTGGCGACATCCGGTCTTCTCAACCGCTATGCCCGCGCGATGATCGACAGCGCGGCCGCCCACGGCTATCCCGCTGAAATGATCGGCCAGGCCGTGGCGCTGTCGCCCGAGGCGCTGCGCGAGGTTGCCGGCTTCGACTCGGCCACGTTCTGCCGCGTCTCCCGCAACGTCAAGCTGATGATGATGGACGAGTTCTGCGGCCTCACCGCGGACCCCTGCGAGGTCGGCAGCTTCGTGCGCATGTGCGACAGCGCGGTCGGCGCCAATTCGCTGGGAGAGGGCCTGGCCCGCGCCTTCCGCTACTACGCCGGCGTCACCGGCGACATCGGCTTCGACCTGCACGTGCATCCCGACGTCGCCTCGGTGGCGATGAACATCGCCCGCCCGGAGCTGGACCGCCACCGCGTGCAGGTCGAATGGTGGTTCCTGATCTGGTCGCGCTTCGCCGGCTGGCTGATCGGCGAGGAGATCCCGCTGGTCGCCGTCGAGTTTCCCCATCCCTGTGCCGGTCCGCTGGAGGAGTACGCCGAGGCCTTCAGCGGCCTGAGCCGCTTCTCGCGGCCCAGTGCCCAGCTGATGCTGCCGGTGGCCTACCTGGATCGCCCCATCGTGCGCAGCCGCGAAGACCTGCGCCGCTTCATCGAGCCGCAAAGCATCGACCTGGCCCAGCACGTCGAGGTGCAGCGGGCCTTCCGCTCGCTGCTGAAGGAGCGCCTGCGCCGCCAGCTACAAGCCGAGGGCGCGCTGCCCTCGATCGAGGAAGTGGCCGAGTCCTGGCATGTCAGCAGCCAGACCCTGCGTCGCCGGCTCGACACCCAGTTCACCAGCTACCGCATGCTCAAGGAAGAAGTGCGCCGCGAGGAGGCCGCGCGCCTGCTGCGCGAGGGCCTGCCGGTGGGCGAAGTCTCCCTGCGCGCCGGCTTCTCCGAGCCCAACGGCCTGTCCCGGGCGCTCAAGAGCTGGTCTGGCATGAGCCCCAGCGAGTACCGCGCGGCCACCCGGCCGGGCTGAATCCGCTGCCGCCGGGCGGCACTACCTCAAACGAGTCAGGCATCCCCGCCGGGGCGGCGGTAAGTTGGACTCAACAAAACACCCGGCAGGTCGGTAACCATTGATTCGCAAGGTTTTTGCGGAGCCTTTGAAGGTTGTCAGATTTTGCTATGGGCCATTCCGGACCCCCTGCCTAAGCTGGGGCCGTACAGGCTGGCGTCCCGCCGGCCGATGAGAGCTGGAGGAGCGTCAAATGGGTGAGTTAGCAACGGAAAAACTGGTGTCGGTCGACTCGCACGTCCATTTCACGGATGACTGGGTCAAGGCGCGCCTGCGCAAGGAACTGCACGCCGTCTGGGACGACGCCAACAAGAAGGCCGAGGAATACGCCGCCAAGGTGCTGCGCGGCGGCCAGCCGCAGCTGGAGCTGGAGGACTTCGTCGATCCGGAAGCCGCCAAGGACCCGGGCCACTTCGAGCCGGCCGCCAAGCTGCAGGCCATGGACCGTGACGGCGTCTACGCCGAGGTCATCTTCCCGGAACTCGCCGGCGCCAAGATCGCCAATCCCTTCCTGATGGGCGACAACTGGAAGGAAGTCTTCCAGGGCTACAACAACGCCATGGCCGATTTCGCCTCGCACGACCCCGTGCGCCTGATGACGGCCTACCAGCTGCCGCTGTACGACATCGACTTCGCCATCAAGGAAGTCGAGCGCCTGGCGCGCGACAAGAAGGCGCGCTGCGTGCAGCTCACGCCGTTCCCCTCGGACCTGGGCCTGCCGGACTTCTACGACAAGCGCTATGCGCCGCTGTGGTCGCTGATCGAGGAATCGGGCCTGACGATCCTCAATCACCTGGACCTGCACAAGAACCTCTGGGACGTCTTCCGCCGTGACCCGACGCCGCAGAAGGGCATCTTCACCGGCCTGGCCTGGGCGCCGCTGGCGGAGACCATCTGCATGTGGATCCTCACCGGCACGCTGGAGAAGTATCCCAAGCTCAAGGTGCTGTTCGTGGAGCCGGGCCTGGGCTGGCTGCCGTGGTTCTTCGAGTCGCTGCTCGATCCTCGCATGCACCAGCACTACACCTTCCCCGGTGTGAAGCGCCCGCCGTCGGAGACCTTCCGCCAGCAGTGCGGCGCCACCTTCATGTACGAGCCGCGCGGCCTGAGCGAGTGCTACAAGTACTTTGGCCCGGACTGCCTGTACTGGTCCACCGACTTCCCGCACCCGGCCACCTGCTGGCCGAACTCGCGCTCGCAGGTCGTCAGCCAGTTCAAGGAAGCCGGCATTCCCGAGGCGGATCGCATCAAGATCACCTCCGGCAACGCGCTGCGGACGTTTGGCTTGGGTTGATTTGTAAAGGACGGGAATCGGCAATCGGGAATCGGGAATCGTAGAAGCGAGCCTGCTTTTTACGATTCCCGATTTCCGATTCTCGATTCCCGTCTTCTGACCGATTTTCGATTCCCGGAGGAAAGATGGCTGCCGTTCTCTCAAATCTCAAAGTTCTCGACCTGACCTGGGGTATCGCCGGACCGATGGCCACGATGCTGCTGGCGGACAACGGCGCCGAGGTCACCAAGATCGAACCTCCCGGCGGCGATCCGTTCCGCAACCAGCTCGGCTACAAGGTCTGGCAGCGCGGCAAGCGCAGCGCCATCCTGGATCTCAAGAACGCCGACGACAAGAAGGCCTTCCTGGCACTGGCGCAGACCGCCGACGTGCTGGTGGAATCCTTCTCGCCGGGCACCACCGACAAGCTCGGCATTGATTTCAAGACCCTCAGCGCGCTCAACCCGCGCCTGGTGTACTGCTCGATCACCGGCTACGGCCGCGACAACGCGCTGAGCAACCGCCCCGCGTACGACGCGCTGGTGCAGGCCCGCACGGGTCTCATGCACGAGCAGCGCGGCTGGGCGGAAGGCGCGCTCAACCACATGAACGGCCTGCCCGACCCCTATCCGGATCTCGAGATCCCCCAGGACTGGGTGCAGGGTGCTGCCCGTGAAGGCCCGCTGTTCGTGGCCTCGCACTGGCCGAGCCTGGGTGCCTTCTTCAACGCGTCCCTGGGCATCGCCGCCGCGCTGCGCGCCCGCGAGATCACCGGCAAGGGCCAGTGGGTGGAAACCTCCCTGCTGCAGGGCGCCCTCGCCGGCGCCGCCGGTGTCTGGCAGCGCGCCGAGAAGATCGACGCCCCGGGCTTCGACACCTGGATCCTCGGTAACCGCTCGCCCAAGGGCCACTTCCAGGCCAAGGACGGCAAGTGGCTGCACAACTGGGTGCCCAACCCGCGCTTCATCCTGCAGGCCGCGCAGGGCGACACGCTGAACGCCTCGCCCGACCTCACCGTCCAGAACGACCCGGACCGCTTCGGCACGGGTCCCGAGGAAATCCTGGTGATGTCGCATTACCAGCCGATCCTCGCCGAGGCCGTCGCCAAGTTTCCGGTCAAGGACTGGGTCGACGCCGCCGCCACCGCCGAGATGACGATGCAGCCGGTGCGCAGCATCGAGGAATCGCTGGCCGATCCCGCCTTCCTCGAGGACGGCTGCGTGACGGAAACGCGGGATCCCGAGCTGGGCACGATCCGCACCGTCGGCAACGCCTTCAACATGAGCAAGACCCAGGGCAAGCCGGGCGCCGCGCCGGTCAAGCCGGGAGCCAATACCGCCGAGGTCAAGGCGGAAGCGGCGAAGATCATCGCCGAGGCCAAGGCCGCTACCGCCGCCGCCAACTCCGGCAAGAAGCTCAAGGCCCCGCTGGAAGGCATCACCGTGCTCGACCTGGGCCTGGCCATCGCCGGTCCCTTCGGCACGCAGCTGCTCAGCGATCTCGGCGCCACGGTCATCAAGGTCAATGGCCTGTTCGACCTGTTCTGGCACCGCGTGCACATCGCCTACATGGCCAACCGCGGCAAGAAGTCGATCACGCTGAACCTGAAGGATCCGCGCGCGATGAAGGTCTTGCTGGACCTGGTCAAGCAGGCCGACGTCGTGCAGCACAACATGCGCTACGACGCCGCCGAGCGCCTGAAGATCGACTACGAGTCCCTCAAGCAGATCAACCCGGGCCTGATCTACTGTCACACCCGCGGCTTCGAGCGCGGCGTGCGTGCCGGCCTGCCGGGCAACGACCAGACCGGCGCCTGCCTGTCCGGCATCCAGTACGAGGACGGCGGCATGGGCCGCAAGGGTGACAACGGCGAAGTCGGCCGTCCGCTGTGGAGCTTCACCAGCTTCGGCGACACCGGCAACGGCTTCCTGTCGGCCGTGGCCATCGTCAACGCCATCTACCACCGCGACCGCACCGGCGAAGGCCAGTTCGTCGACACCTCCATCATCAATGCCGCGCTGCTCAACACCAGCTACGCCGTCGCCACGCCGGACGGCAAGGGCTTCGACCGTCCGCGCATCGGCGGCGACCAGGTCGGCTACTCCGCCGGCCACCGCCTGTACAACACCAAGGACGGCTGGCTGTGCTTCGTGCTGGTGGAGCAGTCGCACTGGGATGAAGTGTTCACCGTCATCGGCAAGCCGGAGCTGGTCACCGACGCGCGCTTCGCCACGGCTGAGGCACGCGCCAAGAACGATGCCGCGCTGTCGAAGATCATCGGTGACGTGCTGGCGGCCGACACCGCCGCCCACTGGTTCGCCAAGCTCGACAAGGCCGGCGTGCCGGTGGAAGTGGTGGATGCCGAGTTCTCGCGCAAGCTGCACGACAACGCCGAGTTCCAGAAGAACCAGTGGGTCGTGTCCTACCCGCACCCGGTGGTCGGCAAGCTCGACCAGATCGGCCTGCTGGTGAGCCTGTCCGACACCCCGGGCGTGATCCAGGGTCGCCCGCTGCTGGTGGGCGAGCACACCAAGGAAATCCTCGGCGGCATGGGCTACACCGAAGACCAGGTGAAGACCATGGAAGAGCAGTTCGCAATCGGCTTCGTCGGCATGCCCCGCATGCCTCCGCGCCCGGCCCCGGCTCCGGGAGCTGCGCCTGCCGCGCCCAAGCCTGGCATGGCGAGCATGCTGGAGAAGGAAGCCAAGCAGTAAAGCAGCGAGCCGCGTAGAGGGGCCCCAGCGCTAGAGCGCTGGGGATCCTAGCGTCGCGAGTCTGCGGGTGACTCCAACCAAGCGTCACTAACCGTGACCCAAGAAAAAGGCCGGGAGATATCCCGGCCTTTTTTGTTTCCCACGAAGGCGGAGCAGAACCGCTCAGGGCGTGTAGGGTCGCGTGTCGAAGGAGCGCGACACGCTACGGTCAAAGAGCCGCATGAATAGCGCCCATTTCCTTGCTCTACCCATACCAACCAACCGTTCATGCCGAGTAGCGCCGCGAAGCGTCGCGTATCGAGGCACGCGCGCACCTCGATACGTGCCCTGCGGCGCTACTCCGTGGGAATGGCTCGTTGGAACGGAAACAAAAAAGGGCCGGGAAATCCCGGCCCTTCCAGTTCGCAGATGAAGCTCAGTGTGCCGTGTGGGTCGTCTTGGTATGCGAAGCCGCCATCAGGCGATCCGTCCAGGCAATGCCGATAGCCGAGGCGATGAAGGCCATGTGGATGATGGTCTGCCACATCACGCCGGCCTCGGTCACGTTGGTACAGCGCACGCCAGCCGCTGCGGTGGCGCAGGTGGGCAATGCCCCGAGCGATCCGGCCTCGATGAAGGTCTTGAGCAGGTGGATCGAGGAGATGCCGATGATCGCCATCGCCAGCTTCACCTTCAGCACCGAGGCGTTGACGTGGCTCAACCATTCCGGCTGGTCCGGGTGCCCCTGCAGGTGCAGGCGCGAGACGAAGGTTTCGTAGCCGCCGACGATGACCATCACCAGCAGGTTGGAGATCATCACCACGTCGATCAGCGCCAGCACGATCAGCATTACCTGCTGCTCGTTGAGTTCCAGCGCCCCGTGGGTCAGGTGCCAGAGTTCCTTGCAGAACAGGATGACGTAGACGCCCTGCGCGACGATCAGGCCCAGGTACAGCGGCAGCTGCAGCCAGCGCGAGGAGAAGATCAGGGAGGGCAGGGGGGACAGCGGCTTGTTGGGGGTCGGGGCCATGGGAGTGAGGTTGGGAGCCAGGAGGCGCGCAGGATTCTAGCAGGCCGTCTCGCGGGTTCGCGCAACGGTCATTTTTTATTCATATGCGGAAAAACCTGCATCTGGCGGGCCTGGCGCCAACCGTCCACAGCGTTGTCCACAGGTCCTGTGGATATCTGGCTGTCGGGGTTTTCCTACGCGGCCTGCCGCAGGGGCCGGCGTTGCCGTGCATCCCGCAAGCTTTCCGCCCACCAGCGCAGCCGCGACAGCAGCTTGCCCATGCTGCGCCGCGCCCGTTCCGGTGAGCGCAACTCGCCGGTGGCGCTGAACTGTTCCCAGATTTCCGTGAAGCTGACGGTCTCGCGCAGCGCCACCGCGTCCAGTTCCGCGAACACCTGGCGCAACTGCTCCACCGCACGCAAGCCGCCGGAAATCCCGCCATAGCACACGAAAGCCACCGGCTTGGCCTGCCAGGGCTCATAGGCCGAGTCGAGCAGTTCCTTCAGCGCCGCGGGGTAGCCGTGGTTGTATTCCGGCGTCACCACGATGAAGGCCTCGGCCCGTTCGATGCGGGCCGCCACGTCGTCCGGGTCGAAACGGCCGTCGGCATCGCGCCGCAACTGCGCGGGGTCGATCCGCTCGATCTCGAACTCCGGGTGCTCGCGGACCTGGCCGGCGACCCAGTTCGCCACCGTGTCGCAAAGCCGCCCCGGCCGCGTGCTGCCGTAGATCAACCCCAGCCGTATCCGCTCGCTCATCACCACCACTCCCGCTCAAGGCATCGTGGCGGCAATCGTAGGACCTCAACTTAACTTGAGGTCAAGTCGGAATCTGTAGCCGTCATACCGGCGAAAGCCGGTATCCAGTCATCGCTGGGCTACTCACGCCCGGGACTGGACGCCGGCTTGCTCCGGCATGACGGTTGGCTGGTTTCGGATCGGAGGCCTAATCCTTGAACTGCCTCAGGTACTCGATGATGTCGGCGCGCTCCTGCGGCGTGGTCTCGAAGACCACCATCGTGCTGTTGGGCAGGAACTTGCCCATGTTGGCCAGCCAGAAATCCAGCAGCTCCGGCGTCCAGTCGAACCCGGCCTTCTTCATCTCGTCCGAGTAGTAGGCGTAGCTGGCTACCGAGCCGGCCTTGCGGCCGAAGATGCCGTAGAGATTCGGGCCGTTGTGGTCGCCGTAGGTCTTTTCGGGGTAGTGGCAGGTGCGGCACTGGCCGAAGACCAGGCGGCCGCGCTCGGCATCGCCCTTGGGGGCCTCGGCGGCGGTGCCCAGCGACAGCCCCAGCAGTACGGCGGCGGTGAGTGCGTGCTTCATGCTTTCCTCCCGGCGGCATGGCGGCCGGCACGGCGTCCGAAGAAAGTGCCGTCGCCGATCGACACGCCGCTGCCGATATAGGGCGCCACCGGCAGGCCGGCCGAGGTGCGCCCGCTGGCATACAGGCCGGGGATGGGATCGCCCCAGGCATTGATCACCTGGGCGTCGGTATTGGTCTGCAGGCCGCCGAAGGTATGCACCGGCATGAAGGTGTTCTTCAGGCCCACGTCGTAGGCCACGAAGGGCGCTTCCTTCAGCGGCGCGAGGTACTTCTCCGCCTTGTGCAGCAGCGGATCACGCTTGTCCTTGGCGTAACGGTTGTAGTACTCCACTGTCTGCACCAGCACGCCCTCGGGCAGCTTCAGCTTGCCCTCCAGTTCCGCGATGCTCGGCGCCTCCGCCGCCACGTTGAAGCGGAAATCCTTCCAGCCGAAGGCATGCGCCTTGTCCACGACCATGTATGCCTGCCCGTCGTCGAGCTTGAAGGCGATCTCGTGGCCCACCAGGCCGTAATAGCCGTCCTCGGGCACGAAGCGCTGTCCGCGCGAGTTCACCAGGATGCCGTTGAGGATGGTCTCCGGCGGGTACATCGGCAGGATCACGAAGCCATGGTGCATGCGCTGCACCGCGCCGCCCACCGCCATGCCCATCAGGATGCCCTGGCCCAGGTCGCCGGCACGGCCCCAGGGCACCGAGCAGCGTGCCAGCTCCGGCGCAAAGCGCTCCAGCATCGCGCGGTTGTGGATGAAGCCACCGGCCGCCAGCACCACGCCGCGCCGCGCGCGGATGTTCAGGCGCTTGCCTTGCTCGTCCACCACCTCGGCGCCGGCCACGCTGCTGTCGCTTTCCAGGATCAGGCGCTCGGCCGAGCAGCGCAGCTTCAGCTGCGCACCGGCATCGGTCGCCGCCTTGGTCAGCGCCTTCATCAGGTCGCGGCCGCCGATCAGGTGCGGCGAGGGCGGCACGTGACCGCGCGGGGCGGGGCGTGCCTGTTCGCGGTAGGGATGTACCAGCTCGCTGCCGCAGTAGTACAGCGAGCCGTCGGGGATCGAGATCTCTTTTTCCTCGGAGAACTTCTGCGCGTAGTGCACGCCGTTGGCCACCAGCCAGTCGAAATGCGCGACGCTGCCCTCGCAGTAGAGCTGGATCTTCTTCTCGTCGGCGTAGAGGCCGCTGGCCGCCATCATGTAACGGTACATGTCCTCCACGGTGTCGGTGAAGCCCAGCGCCTTCTGCAGGGCCGTGCCGCCGCCCAGGTAGCAGACGCCACCGGAGAGGCTGGAGGAGCCCCCCGGCACGTTGAACTTCTCCAGCACCAGGGCCTGGATGCCGTTGCGGCGCGCCTCCAGCGCGGCGGAGATGCCACCCGCGCCGGAGCCCATCACCAGCAGGTCGGTCGTCGCATCCCAGCGACGCACGCTCTTGCTGGCCTTGGGCGTCGCCGCCTCGGCGCCGAAGGCTGCCGCGCCGGCGGCTGCAAGGCCGATCTGCTTCAGGAAACCGCGGCGGCCTGTACCGGCCTTCGTATCGCTCATCGCTCCTCCCGCTTTTCTCCTTCTCCCGCCGGGAGAAGGTGGCGCCTCGCGCCGGATGAGGGACTCGCCATCGGTCAGCACAAGACCTGATCGGGCGGCGTTCCTCATCTCTAGCCCTCTCCCGGCGGGAGAGGGGTGAGGCTTGCCTCAACCTATCTTTTCGAACGTGTCCTTGCCGGCGCCGCAGTCCGGGCAGACCCAGTCATCCGGGATGTCCTCGAAACGGGTACCGGGCGCGATGCCGTGGTCCGGGTCGCCCTTCTCCTCGTCGTACACCATTCCGCAAATCGTGCATTCCCACTTCGCCATGCCGTTCTCCCGGGCTTTAGCTGCGATGCGGGGATATTGAAGGGGGCACCGTCCGGCGGGTATCGCCCATTCGGCGTATTGGCGGCCCCTGAGCCCTCCGATAGTCTGCATAAACATTTCAACAGCAATGTTTATGCGGCCGGCCAAGACCGGCCCGCGAAACGGAGGAGAACGGACCCATGTCGCGCGTGCTGGACCGTGTGCTGATCGCGCTGTTCGCTTTTGCCGCCCTCACGGCGCTGGTCTACATGCCGCTGTTCCTGCTCGGCTGTGGCTGGGAGGGCCTGGCGCAGGGGCCGGACGGTGAGTGCTCGCGCAGCGCCGTCGGCCGTGCCTGGCTGGGCTACGTGCGGGTGGAGCCCATCTATGGCGAGGCGCCGCTGTGGCTGCGCCTGCTCAACGAGTTCGATACCTGGTTCTTCGGCTGGTTCTACCTGCTGTCCATCGCCGTGTTCCTGCGCCGCCGCCAGGACGGTGCCCGCTACCGCGCGCTCGCCACCTTCATGTCCGGGATGATGGCCTACGCCATGTTCTTCTACCTGACCCAGGCGACGCTGAGCTGGCCGCAGAGCGGCGCGCAACTCCACAAGGTCTATCTCTACAACGGCCTGTGGCTGCTGCTGTTCACGCTGCTGCTGGCTCGCCTCTACCTGTTCCGGCCGCGGCCGGCTTCGGAGACTGCACATGGTTGAATCCGTGAACGATGCCGGCATCGGCGAACCGCGTCTGCTGATCGACGGCAAGCTGGTGGAGGCGAAAAGCGGCAAGCGCTACGCCAACATCAATCCCGCCACCGGCGAGGTCATCGGCCACGTCGCCGACGCCGGCCTCGACGACGCCGAGGCCGCCATCGCCGCCGCGCGCCGTGCCTTCGACAGCAGCGACTGGTCCACCAACAAGGCCCTGCGCCGCAAGTGCCTCACGCAATTGCGCGACGGCCTGCGTGCCGAGGCCGAGTCGCTGCGCGCCCAGGCCGTGGCCGAGGTCGGCGCGCCCATGGCCATCACCGCGAACGGTCCCCAGGGTGACGGCCCCATTGGCATACTCGACTACGTCATCGACCTGATCGACCGCTACGAGTGGGATCAGGAGCTGCCGGTGACCAACGCCATGGGCGTGCCCAGCAAGCGCCTGCTGTGGAAGGAGGCTGGCGGTGTCGTCGCCGCGATCTCGCCCTGGAACTTCCCCTTCCAGATCAACATGGCCAAGGTCGCTCCGGCGCTGGCCGCCGGCTGCACCGTGGTGCTGAAGTCCGCGCCCGACACGCCCTGGACCGCGACCCTCATCGGCAAGGTAGTGGCCGAGAAGACCGACATCCCACCGGGCGTGTTCAACGTGCTGACCTCGTCCGATCCCGCCGCCATCGGCGAGAAGCTGGTGGCCGACCCGCGCGTGGACATCGTCTCCTTCACCGGCTCCACGCAGACCGGCCGCCACATCATGGCCAGCGCCGCCGGCACCCTCAAGCGTGTCTTCCTGGAGCTGGGCGGCAAGTCCGCCAACATCATCCTCGACGACGCCGACTTCAACACCGCGCTGCTATCGGGCCTGGCCGTCTGCTACCACGCCGGCCAGGGCTGCGCGATTACCACACGCATCCTGCTGCCGGAATCGCGCTACGAGGAAGGCGTGCAGACCTTGAAGGCGATGTTCGGCTACGTGCAGCCCGGCGACCAGTTCCGCGAGCAGCAGATCATGGGCCCGCTGATCAGTGCCCGGCAGCAGCAGCGCGTGCTCGACTACATCGAGACCGGCAAGCGCGAGGGCGCGCGCCTGGTCTGCGGCGGCGGCAAGCCCGCGGGCCTGGAGCGCGGCTACTTCGTCGAGCCCACCTTGTTCGCGGATGTCACCAACGACATGCGCATCGCCCAGGAAGAGATCTTCGGCCCCGTGCTGGTCGCCATCTCCTACAAGGACGACGCCGACGCCGCGCGCATCGCCAACGACTCCATCTACGGCCTGTCCGGCTCGATCTACTCCGCCGATCCGCAGCGCGCGCTGCGCCTGGCGCGCCTGATCCGCACCGGCACCATGAACATCAACGGCGCCAACTTCTTCGCCCCGGATTCCCCCTTCGGCGGCTACAAGCAGAGCGGCATCGGCCGCGAGATGGGCGTGCAGGGTTTCGAGGAATACCTCGAAACCAAGACCGTCGCGATTCCCGCCTGATTTCCACGAGAGACCCACATGGTTGCAGTCACCTACATCGAGCACAACGGCACCGAGCACAAGGTCGACGTCGATGCCCACATGAACCTGATGGAGGGCGCCACGCTGAACATGGTGCCCGGCGTCATCGGCATGTGCGGAGGCATCTGCTCCTGCTCCACCTGCCACTGCTACATCCCGCCGGAGTGGCGGGGTCGCATTCCGCAGGCCGAGGCCGGTGAGCTCGGCACGCTGGAGTCGGTCACGCATCGCCGGCCCAACAGCCGGCTTGGTTGCCAAGTCACGGTGACGGAGGAGATGCAGGGGCTGGTGGTGCATCTGCCGGCGGATCAGGCGGGGAGCTAAGAGAATCTGTCCCCTCTCCCGCTTGCGGGAGAGGGTGCCCGTCAGGGCGGGAGAGGGTTTCTGTAACTCCCGCAAGTTTTACAGAGCCCCTCTCCCCGCGTTTTGCTTGGCTGGGGAGTGACATTAAGTCACTCCCCAGTAGGCAAAACGCCCTCTCCCGCCAGCGGGCGAGGAGAGTCAAGAACAACATCCAGGAGACACACATGAGCAACTTCAAGAACAAGGTCGCCATCATCACCGGCGCCGGCCAGGGTATCGGCGAAGGCTACGCCAGGCATCTCGCCGCGCTCGGCTGCAAGGTCGTGGTCGCCGACATCAACGCCGCCCAGGGCCAGCGCGTGGTCGAGGAGATCGGCAAGGCCGGCGGCACCGCGATCTTCGCCGCCGTGGACGTCTCCAGCGAGGCCTCCGCCGCGTCCCTGGTCAAGGACGTGCAGCAGCGCTGGGGCGAGATCCATTACCTGGTCAATAACGCCGCCATGTTCGGCAACCTCGACTTCAACCCGCTGATGACGGTGGACCTGGCCTACCTCAACAAGGTCATCGCCGTGAACATGCTGGGGGCCGTGATCATGACCCGCGCCGTGGCGCCGCACATGCCCAAGGGCGGCGTGATCGTGAACCAGTCCTCCACCGCGGCCTGGATGCACTACGACTACTACTCCTTCACCAAGCTGGCCATCAACGGCATCACCTGCGTGCTGGCCCGCGAACTGGGTCCGCGCGGCATCCGCGTCAACGGCATCGCCCCCGGCCCCACGGACACCCCGGCACTGCGCGCCAAGGTGCCGGAGGAATACCTGCAGGGCATGGTCGCGCAGATGCCCCTGGGCCGCCTGGGCACCCCGGAGGACCTGGCCAAGGCCCTGGCCTACCTGCTTTCCGACGACGCCAGCTGGGTCACGGGCGTAATCCTCAACGTGGACGGCGGCTCGCTGATGCGGGCCTGAGAAAACCAGCCTCGCCGTCCGTTCGCACTGAGCCTGTCGAAGTGCGGGCGGACTCCCACCGCCGGTGGGGTTCCCCCTTTCCCAAGATCAGGGCGAACGGTTACCTTTGACGACAGGGGAGAAAACAACAATGAATAGCAAGGTTCAGGGCCAGGTGATCGTCATCACCGGAGCCTCCAAGGGCATTGGCTTCGCCACTGCCCAGGTACTGGCGTCTCGTGGCGCCAAGGTGGCGCTGCTGGCGCGCGGCGAGGCGGGCCTGAAGGAGGCCGCCTCCCAGTTGCCGGCCGGACAGGTCTTCACCGCCGCCGTCGACGTCTGCGACAAGGCCCGCATGGAGAAGGCCCTCGACGCGGTCATCGCCAAGTGGGGCCGCATCGACGGCATCATCAACAACGCCGGCTTCCAGTTCGCGCGCCGCATCGAGCTCATGCCCGAGACGGAAGTGCGCAAGATGGTCGACGTGAACTTCCTCGCCACCGTGTTCTCCTGCCAGCTCGCCATCCCGCGCCTGCGGGCGGCCGGCGGCGGGCGCATCGTCAACATCTCCTCCGCCACCGTGCGGCACGACAACGAGTTCGCCCACCTGGCGCTGTACTCCGCGTCCAAGGCGGCGATGGACAAGTTCAGCGAGGAGCTGCGCGGCGAAGTCAAGAAGGACGGCATCCTGGTCACCGTCTTCAGCCCCGGTGCCGTGGCCACCGGCAGCATCGCCAACTTCGACCCTGCCGCGCTGCCCGACGCCATGGGGGCCTGGCTGGACAAGGGCCCCACGTTCGACGGCATGGCCACCGCCGACGTCGTCGGCGAGGCGATCGCCGGCTGCTTCGAGTTCCCGGCCGGGGTCGCCGTGGAGTTCATGGAAGTGCGGCCGCAGATGCCCACGCCCAAGCTGCTGGAGAGCGACACCAAATGAGCATCGGGTTCATCGGCCTCGGCAACATCGGCAAGCCGATCGCCAAGCACCTGCTGAAGCTGGATGAGCCCCTGTGGGTACACGACGTCGCGGTCGGTCCGGTTGCCGAGCTGGTGGCGCTGGGCGCACGCCGTGCGGCCACGCCGGCCGACCTGGCGCGCGAGTGCCGCCATATCGGCATCTGCGTGCGCGATACCATCGACGTCGAGCAACTGCTCTATGGCTGCGCCGGCAGCGGGCGCGGCCTGCTGGAGCAGGCCCAGGCGGGCAGCGTGATCGCGGTGCACAGCACCGTGACCCACGAGGCCATGATGCGCTGGGCCCGCCACGCGTCGATGCGCGGCATCCACCTGGTGGACGCGCCGATCACCGGCGGCGCCAGCGGCGCCGAGGACGCGCGCCTGTGCTACATGGTCGGCGCCAGCCCCGAGTTGTTCGAGCGCTGCAAGCCGGTCTTCGCCACCTCCAGCAACAAGCAGATCCATGCCGGTGATACCGGCGCCGGCATCACGCTCAAGCTCTGCAACAACGTCATGACCTATGCCGCCTTCGCGGCCATCGACGAGGCCTCCCGGCTGGCCCGGGCTGGCGGCCTGACGCTGGAGATGCTGGTGGAGGTCGGCCGCGCCAACGGCGTGGTGACCCCGCAGATGGAGGCCTTCATCGGCAACCGCGACGGCATCGCCGCCCGCGGCCCCGAGATGCTGGAGAAGGCCTTCGGCCTGTTCGGCGCCCTGGGCCGCAAGGACCTCTCCGCGGCGCTGGAAAGCGCCGAGAAGCTCGGCGTGAACATGGCCGCCAGCGAGCGCGTACGCGACATCATCGAAGACGTATTCCTGGCCCGGCGCTAGCCCCTCCCAGGCGTAGTCAATCCATCTGGCAACAGCCCGGACACTCTTTCCGGGCCATGCTTCCCTGCTGAACGTCCGGTTATTTATTCGTCATGCGGCCTGCACTGTTTGCGGGCATTCTTGGCTCGCAGCTTGCTACGACTCGACGGAACGAGAACGGGAGGAACCCTCGTGCAGCGCCTGTCACCTACCGATACCGCCTTCCTGCTGATGGAACGCCGCCACATGCCCCTGCATGTCGGCGGACTGATGATGCTGAGGCCGCCCGAAGACGCCCCGCCGGATTTCGCCGCGCAGATGGCGGCGCGGCTGCTGCAGTCCGTGCAGGCCTCGCGGCCCTTCAACCTGCGGCCGCAGAGCCGTTTCGGCCTGAGCTTCTGGGAGACCGACAGCACCTTCGACATCAACCAGCACCTGGTGCACCTGGCCCTGCCCAAGCCCGGCCGCATCCGCGAGCTGCTGGCGATGTGCTCGCGCGTGCATTCGCAGCACCTCGACCGCGCCTACCCGCTGTGGCGCATGTACCTGATCGAGGGCCTGGAGGACGGACGCATCGCCGTGTTCTTCAAGATCCACCATTCCGTGGTGGACGGCGTGGCGGCGATGCGCCTGATCATGAAATCCATGTCCGAGAGCCCCGAGGAATCGGCGCGCATGCCGCCCACCTGGGAGATGGCGCCGCGCCGGCGCGAGGCCTCCATGCCGATCTCCGGCGTCGCCACCAGCCCGCTGGGCATATTGTCAGGCCTCAGCCGCGGCGGCCTGTCGGCCGTGCCAAACGTCTTCAACCACCTCAAGCAGACCTGGCAGGACCGCCGGCATGGCAACCCCGACGTGGTCACTAGCACGCAGGCGCCGCGCTGCCTGCTCAACCAGCCGATCACCGCCTCGCGACGCTTCGCCGCCCAGTCCTACGCCACGCCGCGCTTTCGCAAGGTGGCCAGCGCCGCCGGCGGCACCGTCAACGACGTGGTGCTGGCGGTCTGCGCCGCCGCGCTGCGCAGCTACCTGCTGGAGCTCGACGCCCTGCCCGCGCAACCGCTGGTCGCCGTGGTGCCGGTCTCGATCCGCCGCGACGACGGCGACTCCGGCAACGAGATCGCCTTCGCCATGGTCAACCTCGCTACGCACCTGGCCGATCCCTTGGAGCGTCTGCAGGCGATCAAGGCCTGCATGGATTACAGCAAGGCCCGCTTCAAGCAGCTGAGCCCCGCCGAACTGCAGGCCTACGCCGTGGCGCAGTTGGTGCCCGGCGCCCTGAGCATGCTTACCGGCCTCACCCCGGAGCGCGTGCCGGCCAACCTCGTCATCTCCCACGTGCCGGGCCCGCGCCAGGACATGTACTGGCAGGGCTGCAAGCTCGACGGGATGTACCCGGCCTCGCTGATCATCGACGGCTTCGCCTTCAACATCACCGTGATCAGCCGGCACGACTTCGTCGACTTCGGCCTGATCGGTTGCCGCCGCACGCTGCCCAGCCTGCAGCGCCTGCTGGACCACATCGAGAATGGCCTGGCCGAGCTGGAAGCCGCCGTGGCGGGATGAGCGCCGCGGCAGGGCAGGGCGCAGTTTGCACGGTGATGGTTTTCGCCCGCCGGATTGTGCAAGCCAGCGCGCCCTGAACTCGCCCCGCGGCCCGGGGTCGGAATAGGGCGGCGACTCCTGTCGCAACTCAAGGATGAGAACCATGGCACAAGAACAGAACCTCGGCCCCGGCGCGCGCAAGATCGAGCTGGAGCGCCGCCTGGATGCCAACAGCGAACTGAGCGACAAGCACGCCAAGCCGGCGTCAACCAAGGCAGAACCGCAGCGCACGAAGAAGGAAGCCGCCAAGAAGGGCGGCCGCGTCGATGCCCTCGACGACGCCCTGGACGACAGCTTCCCGGCCTCAGATCCGCCGGCCCGCATCTCGCCGACCCGCACCGGCCCGGCCAAGCACTGACCCCGCCCCGGCGTCCCGCCTCGGGCGGGACGCCGCCGGGCACGGCTCTTGCGATGCTCCAGGCCGGAGTCGAGAGCCAAGGAGGGCACGATGACTGCCATCGCATTGCGCCGGAGCGCAGGCCCCAGGCCGCTCGCGCGTCCTGCTGCAGCCCGCACGGTCGCGGAAGCCGCGGCACTCGCCGTGGGCTACCAGCGTGTCCGTGCCGCCACCGAGGCCCTGTGCGCGCCGCTGTCGCCGGAGGACGCTGGTGCGCAGAGCATGAAGGACGCGAGCCCGGCCAAGTGGCACTTGGCGCATACCAGCTGGTTCTTCGAGACCATGGTGCTGTCGCGCCGTCCGGGCTACCGCGTGTTCGACCGTCGCTACCTGGATCTCTTCAACTCCTACTACCAGCGCCTGGGCAGGCCCTTCGAGCGTGCCGCGCGCGGGCTGCTGACACGGCCCTCGCTGCAGGAGGTCATGCAGTACCGCGCGCAGGTGGATCGCGCGATGCTGGAGCTGCTGGCCGGGCCGGTGCCCGCCGCCTCGCGCACGCTGATCGAGTTGGGCCTGCATCATGAGCAGCAACACCAGGAACTGATCCTCACCGACATCAAGCACCTGTTGTCGCGCAATCCGCTGCAGCCCGCCTATGGCCGCCCCCCGGTCGTGGACGCGGACGTCACGGCCGTCCCGCTGCGCTGGCTGCGCGGCGGCGGCGAGGTGGCCTGCGGCCATGGCGGCCCGGGCTTCGCCTTCGACAACGAGCAACCGCGCCATGCCGTGCTGCTGGCGCCCTACGAGATCGCCTCGCGTGCGGTGACCAACCGTGAGTACCGCGCCTTCGTCGAGGACGAAGGTTACCGCCGTCCCGAGCTGTGGCTGTCGGATGGCTGGGCGGTGGTGCAGCGCCGCAAGTGGCGCCGTCCCCTGTACTGGGCGCGCGACCTGCGCTCCGCCTTCACGCTAGCCGGCCTGCAGTCGTTGCATCCGGACGGCATCGCCTGCCACCTCAGCTATTACGAGGCCGACGCCTACGCGCGCTGGGCCGGCGCGCGCCTGCCCACCGAGCAGGAATGGGAGGCCCTGGCCGAGGAACCGGCCGCCGCGCCGCAGGACGCTCCGCCGCGCCTGCATCCGGGTATCTCCGATGGCGCCTGGTATGGCGGTGTCTGGAGCTGGACATCGAGCGCCTACTCGCCGTACCCGGGCTATCGCGCCCCGCCGGGAGTGGTGGGCGAATACAACGGCAAGTTCATGTGCAACCAGCTGGTACTGCGCGGCGGTTCCTGCGCCACGCCGCCCAGCCACCTGCGGCGCAGCTACCGCAACTTCTTTCCACCGGAAGCGCGCTGGCAGTTCAGCGGCCTGCGCCTGGCGAGGGATATCGCATGAGCGACGACGAAGAGCTGCAGGCGCAAGGCGACTCGGTCGCACCGGTCGAGAGCATCGACAGTCCTGACTTGGCCGAGATCGTCCGGGACTTGTCACGCCCGCAGAAGCGCCTGCCCACACGGCTGCTGTACGACGAAGAAGGCTCGCGCCTGTTCGAGCGCATCTGTGACACCGGGGACTACTACGTCACGCGCACCGAGCTCTCGATCCTGCGGGACAACCTTGCCGATATCGCCGAATTCGCCGGCCCCGGTGCCGGCGTGATCGAGCCGGGTGCCGGTTGTGGTTGCAAGACGCGCGAACTGCTGTCGGCCCTGGAAGACCCGCGCTGGTACGCGCCGCTGGACATTGATCCCAGCGTGCTGTGGCGGTGCCGCCAGGCGATGAGCCAGGCCTTGCCGCATTTGCCCCTGGCACCAGTCTGCGCCGATTTCACGCGCCCCTGGCGCTACGCGCGCCTGCCTTTGGCAGAGCGCCGCCTGCTGTTCTTTCCCGGCTCTACCATCGGTAACTTCGAGCCGCCCGAAGCCCAGGCCCTGCTGCGCCAGTTCCACCAGGTTACGGGTGTCGGCGGTCGCATGATCCTGGGTGTGGACCTGCGCAAGAACGCCGCCATCTTGCGCCGCGCCTACGACGACAGCGAGGGCATCACCGCGCGTTTCAACCTCAACCTGCTGGCGCGCCTCAATCGCGAACATGCCGCAGATTTCGATCTCTCGGCCTTCGAGCATGTCGCGGTCTACGACAAGACGCGCCACCGCATCGAGATGCACCTGCGCAGCCGCCGCGAACAGCAGGTAAGCATCGGTGGGCGCCGTTTCCGCTTCGCCACCGGCGAAACGATTCACACCGAGAGCTCGCACAAGTACCTGCCGGACGGCATGGCGCAACTGGCCGTGGGCGCGGGTTGGCAGGCCTGGAAACTCTGGATGGACCCGCAGCGGCGCTTTGCCCTGATGGGATTCGAGGCGGCCCGCTAGAGGCTGCCGCTGCATGAAGTGAAAGCCTAGGAGGACAACATGGCTACAGCGAAGAAAGCAGGAGCCCGCCGCTACAGCAAGGGCGCGTCCAGGACCGTCGCCAGTGCGATGCGCCGCCGCAAGCGCGGTACGCTCAAGAGCGGGCCGGGCGGCAAGGGTGGCACCGTGCGAAGCCGCAAGCAGGCCATCGCCATCGGCCTGTCCGAGGCGCGCAAGAAGGGCGCCAAGGTGCCTAAGAAGGCCTCGGGAGGTGCCCAGTGAGCCGCGAGCGCGTGCGTGGCGCGGCGCCTTACTCGCGCAAGCGACGCCGTGACAATCGCGGGGAAGCCGCTCCACGCCCGCTGGAGTTCGAGCGGGATGGGGAAGGCCGCGCTAGTCAGCAGGCATTCCCCCCCGCGCGCGTCGCCGAGCTGGGACGCAGCGGCGGCGAGACCCCGGACGGCCACGTGACCGCCGACGACCTCTCGCCGGAGACCTTGCTGGACGACGACGCGTCCCGCTCGCCCGCCGTGCGCGCACGCCGCGCGCCGCAGGACGCGCAGTTGACCCGCAGTACCTCCACCGCCGGCATGGGCGGGGGCCTGGACGAAGCCGAATGGGCGGAACGCAGTCCGGTGGGGCGCGATCAGGCCAAGAAGCTGCAGCAACGCTCGGAACGTCACGCCAACGACGCCCGCCAGATGGAGCCTGCCGGCGCCGCCGAAGCCCTGGAGCGCCAAAGCCATGACCGTCGACGTTGATCCCAAGGATGTGAAGCCCGGCCCACCGCCGCCGCTCGACCTCCTCGACAAACATTCGAACCAGGCCTTCTTCGCCC
Source organism: Solimonas sp. (assembly GCA_030149365.1). GTDB lineage: Bacteria > Pseudomonadota > Gammaproteobacteria > Nevskiales > Nevskiaceae > Solimonas_A. The sequence continues at coordinate 2,189 of JASBRP010000054.1, read as the reverse complement.
GCTTCGGACTGGTGCTGGGCTTGTTGCTCGCGGTAACCGGAGGGCTAGCGCTGGCGGCGGGCTTGGTGGGCCAGCACGAGCCCGACCCGGAGCAACAGCGCGAGCTGATCGCAGAGCGCATTGCTCCCGTCGGCGTGGTGGCTACCTCCAAGGAGCAATTGGCTGTCCTGGCGCCGGTGGCCGCCCCTGCGGCCCCGCGCAGCGGTGAGCAGGTGGTGGCCCAGGTCTGCGGGGCCTGCCATGCCAGCGGCCTGCTCGGCGCGCCCAAGTCGCACGACAAGGCGGCCTGGGCTGCCCGGGAGAAAGCAGCCGGTGGTGCCGATGCCCTGTTGAAGCACGCCATCGTCGGCAAGGGCCAGATGCCGCCGAAGGGCGGTGACCCGAGCCTGAGCGAGCAGGAGCTGCGGGATGCCATTGCGGTTATGCGATGAAGTTGGCTCTCTCCCCACGGGTGGGAGAGGGGTGGTGAGGAATCGCCCGAAAGCCCTACTGCTTATCCCTTGCCCTGTAAAAAACCTCTCTTGCAACGCAAGAGAGGTTTAGACCGCGCAGCTTCGAAAACTAAGCCGTCATCGCCTCGCTGAACAACCCCAGATGATGATCCACATCCCCCAGCAGCAGCGTGATCATCGTCAGCCGCTTGAAGTAGTGACCCACCGCCAGTTCGTCCGTCACGCCGATGCCGCCATGCAGCTGCACCGCCTGCTGGCCGACGTAGCGCGCGGCGTTGCCCACCAGCACCTTGGCGCCGGAGATCGCGCGGCGGCGCTCGGTCGCGTCGGAGGCGCCCAGCTTGTCGGCGGCGAGGTAGCTCATCGAGCGCGCCTGCTCGGCGTGCAGGTACATCTCCACGGCGCGGTGCTGCAGCGCCTGGAAGCTGCCGATGGGCACGCCGAACTGCTTGCGCGTCTTGAGGTATCCCACCGTGGCTTCGATCAGCGAACCCATGGCGCCCACGGCCTCGGCGCAGAGCGCGGCGATGGCATGGTCCAGCGCCAGCTCGATCTGCGGCAGCGCGGCACCTTCGGCGCCCACCAGCGCATCGGCGCCGCTCTTCACGCCCTTGAGCGTCACTTCGGCCACGCGGTGACCGTCCTGCGCCGGCGTGTCGCGGCGCGTGACACCCGGGGCATTGTCGTTCACCAGGAACAGCGAGATGCCGCCCGGTGTCTTCGCCGACACCAGCAGGCGATCCGCGGCAGCGCCGTGCATCACCACGCTCTTGTGTCCGTCCAGTACCCAGCCGTCGCCGTCACGCCGAGCCGTGGTCTCGATGCGCGCCAGGTCGTAGCGGCTGCCGCGCTCGTAATGCGCTAGCGCCAGGCGCAGCTCGCCGCCGGCCACCGCCGGCAGGACATCGGCCTTCTGTGCCTCGCTGCCGGTGCGGGCCAGAAGACCGGCGCCCAGCACCACGGTGGCCAGGTAAGGCTCCACCACCATGCCGCGGCCCAGGGCCTCCATCACCAGCAGCGTGTCGAAGGGACCGCCGCCGAGACCGCCGTGTTCTTCCGGCAGGCCCACGGCGAGCACGCCGAGGTCGGCCAGCTGCGCCCAGACCTCGCGGCTCCAGCCGTCGTTGCCGTTGATGATGCCGCGGCGTTTCTCGAAACCGTAGTCCTTGCGCACGTAGCGGTCGAGGGTGTCACGCAGCTGCTGCTGCTCTTCGCTGAAATTGAAGTTCATGGGTAGAGGGGCCTCAGAATCCGAGGATCATCTTGGAGATGATGTTGCGCTGGATCTCGTTGGATCCACCGTAGATCGTGGTTTTGCGGAAGTTGAAGTACTGGCCCGACAGCGGCACGCCGTAGTCGGGACCGATCACCTCGCCCGCGAAGTCCGGTTCCATTGCCGCATGCTGGTAGGGCAGGGCGTCGTGGCCCAGCGCCTGCATCATCAGCTCGGTCAGCGTCTGCTGGATTTCCGAGCCGCGGATCTTCAGCAGCGAGGCCTCGGGGCCCGGCGCGCGGCCTTCCATGTCGGCGGAGATCACGCGCAGGTTGGTGATCTCCAACGCCATCAGCTCGATCTCCACCTGCGCGATACGGTCGCGGAAGCGGACATCCTGCAGTAACGGCTTGCCGTCGGAGCCCGGCTGCTTCGCCGCAATCTCCTTCAGGCGCTTCAGGCGGCGCTTGGAGCGGCCCACCTCGGCGATGTTGGTGCGCTCGTGGCCCAGCAGGTACTTGGCG
>JASBRP010000045.1 GCA_030149365.1 Solimonas sp. | reverse complement strand
CCACGAGCTGACCCGCAGCGAGGGCATCATCCCGGCGCTGGAGTCCTCGCACGCGATCGCCCAGGCCAAGAAGCTGGCGCCGATGCTGTCGGCGGATCAGAACATCGTCATTAATCTGTCCGGCCGTGGCGACAAGGACATCTTCACGATCGCCAAGCTCGAAGGGATTTCGCTGCTATGAGCCGTATCAAGGACACCCTGGAGCGGATCCGCAGCCAGGGCCGCAAGGCGCTGATCCCGTACATCACCGCGGGCGATCCGCAGCCGGACGTCACCGTCGGCCTGATGCATGCGCTGGTGAAGGCCGGCGCCGACGTGATCGAGCTGGGCGTGCCGTTCTCGGATCCGATGGCGGACGGCCCGGTGATCCAGTTGGCCTGCGAGCGAGCGCTGAAGCACGGCACGGGGCTGTGGGACATCATCGACATGGTGGCGGCGTTCCGGAAGACCGATGCCGAGACGCCGGTGGTGCTGATGGGCTACCTGAACCCGATCGAGATGCGCGGCGTGGCCGCCTTCGCCGAGCGCGCGGCGCGCGCTGGGGTGGACGGGGTGCTGATCGTGGACCTGGCGGTGGAGGAAGCGGACGACTACCTGCCTGCGCTACGCTCGCAGGGCCTGGACTGCATCTTCCTGCTGGCGCCGACCAGCCCGGCGGAGCGCATCGAGGCGGTGGCTCGACAGGCCAGCGGCTATCTGTACTACGTTTCGCTCAAGGGCGTGACCGGTGCGGCCAGCCTGGATGTGGCCAGTGTGGCCGAAAAATTGCAGGAAATCCGGCGGTTTACGAAGCTTCCGCTGGCTGTGGGATTCGGGATCCGCGATGCCGCTTCGGCGCGCGCGGTAGGGGCGGTGGCCGATGCCGTGATCGTGGGTAGCGCACTGGTCGCCGAAATCGAGAAGCATCAGAATGAGCCTTCAACGTTGCCTGGGCGGCTGGCCGAGAAGCTGGCGCCGCTGCGTGAGGCTCTAGACAAAGGGAATTGAGTAGCCGATGAGCTGGCTCGACAAGATTTCAGGTTCCAAGCTGCTGACCAACGGGCGCCGCAGCAAGAGCGTGCCCGAGGGCCTCTGGACCAAGTGCGAGAGTTGCCAGTCCGTGCTGTACCGAGCGGAGCTGGAGCGGACCCTGGAGGTCTGCCCCAAGTGCAGCACGCACCGTCCGATTGATGCGCGTGAGCGCCTCAACCATTTCCTGGACGCGGAGCCGCGCTTCGAGATCGCCAACAACGTGATCCCGACCGACCCGCTGAAGTTCAAGGACAGCCGCAAGTACACCGAGCGCATCAAGGAAGCGCAGGCCGAGACCCAGGAGAAGGACGCGCTGGTGGTCATGCGCGGCCAGCTCATGGGCCTGCCGGTGGTGACGGCGGCCTTCGAGTTCAGCTTCATGGGCGGCTCGATGGGCAGCGTGGTGGGCGAGAAGTTCGTGCAGGGCGTCGACCAGGCGCTGGAGTACGGCACGCCGATGATCTGCTTTGCCGCCACCGGTGGCGCGCGCATGCAGGAGTCGCTGTTCTCGCTGATGCAGATGGCCAAGACCTCGGCGGCGCTGGCGCGCCTGTCCGAGCGCGGGCTGCCGTTCATCTCGGTGCTGACGCACCCGACCATGGGCGGCGTGTCGGCGAGCCTGGCGATGCTGGGCGACATCAATATCGCCGAGCCGCGCGCGCTGATCGGCTTTGCCGGCCCGCGCGTGATCGAGCAGACCGTGCGCCAGAAGCTCCCCGAGGGCTTCCAGCGCGCCGAGTTCCTGCTGGAGAAGGGCGCGATCGACATGATCATCGACCGCCGCGAGATGCGCGAGAAGCTGTACCGCATCCTGTCGATGCTGACGCACTTCTCGCCCACGGTCGTGGAGCAGCCGAACTGAGCGTGCCCGCAGCCCCCACGGCGGCGTGGACGCTTGCCGAGTGGCTGGCCTGGCAGGAGCAGCTGCACCCCAAGAGCATCGAGCTGGGGCTGGAGCGCGTCCGTAGCGTCGCGCTGCGCCTGGGGCTGCTGCCGGCGCGGGCGGTCACGCTGACCATTGCCGGCACCAACGGCAAGGGCTCCAGCTCGACGCTGGCGGCGGCCATCTACCGCGAGGCCGGCTACCGCACCGGGCTCTACACCTCGCCGCACCTGCAGCGCTACAACGAGCGCGTGGCGATCGACGGCGTGCCGGCGTCCGACGCGGACCTGTGCCGTGCGTTCCTGGCGATCGAGCCGGCGCGCGGCGCGACGCCGTTGACCTATTTCGAGTTCGGCACCCTGGCGGCGCTGTGGCTGTTCCGCGAGGCGGACGTGCGCGTGCAGGTGCTGGAGGTGGGGCTCGGCGGGCGGCTGGACGCCGTCAACATCGTGGACGCCGACGCGGCGTTGATCACCAATATCGGCCTGGACCACACCGACTGGCTGGGCGACGACCGCGAGAGCATCGGCCGCGAGAAGGCTGGCGTGCTGCGCCAGGGCCGCCCGGCGGTGCTGGTGGAACGACACCCACCGGAGTCGGTGCTGGCGGTGGCGGAGGACCTGCAGGTGCCGCTGCTGCGCCTGGGCCGCGACTACGATTTCTCGCCGCGCGATGCAGCCTGGCGCTGGCAGGGGCCGTCGGGCGCCCTGGACGAGCTACCGCCGCCGGCCTTGCCCGGCGCCATGCAATTGCAGAATGCCAGTGGCGTGCTGGCCCTGGTGGAGACCTTGCGCGGGCCGCTGCCGGTGACGCCGGCCGCCATCGCCGCGGCGCTGCGCTCGCTGAAGTTGCCGGGGCGCCTGCAGCGCGTGGGTGCCTGCCTGCTGGATGTCGGACACAATGCCGAGGCGGCCGAGGTGCTGGCCGAGCATCTGATCAGCCTGCGTCCGGCGGGGCGCGTGCTGCTGGTGCTGGGCATGCTGGCGGACAAGCCGGTGGAGGCTTTTGCCCGCCTGCTGCAGCCGCAGGTGTCGCGTGCCTTCCTGGGTGGCTTGCCGGGGCCGCGTGGCCTGGATGCGCTGGCGCTGCAGGCTCGCCTGCGCAGCCTGGGCATGGAGACCGAGGCCTGCCGTGACATACCGGAGGCGCTGCGCCGCGCGCTGGCGCAGGCAGCGCCGGAAGACCTGGTGGTGGTGACTGGATCGTTTATTACCGTGGCTGCGGCCCTGGACGTACTGCATGAATGAGCAACTCAAGCATCGCCTGATCGGAGCGCTGGTCCTGCTGGCCGTGGCGCTACTGATGGCCTTCCTGCTGCCCAAGCCCGGGCACGTGGAGCGCGACGATGGCGTGCGGCGGGTGACGATCGACCTGGATGGTGGAACGCCGTCGCCGGTGGTCCAGGGCGACCGCGTGACGCCGCCGGTGATCGCGGCGCCTGCGCCGGGGGATGAGAGTGCGTCGGCCGGGGATCCGGTCGAGGCCCTGGACGGGGAGCCGGAAATCGACGAATCCGGCCTGGCGGCGGGCGAGGAGGATGGCCGCATGGCGGCAGCCCCGGTGGCGATCCGGCCCTCGGACACCCTGGCGCAGGCGGCGCCGGGCCGGGTGCTGCCGGCGCCGGGCAAGGCACCGCCGGTGCAACTCAAGCAGGATGACCGCCTGCAGGGCCTGCCGAACGTGACGCCGCCGCCCCAGCAGGCGGCCGTGGCGCCCGTTGCCAAACCGCCGGTGTCGGAACCGGTACCGGCGCAGCCGGAGATCGCCGCGCGGCCGAAGCTCGACCCGCCGGTGGCCCGGACCCCGTTGGAGGCCCCGGCCGCCAAGCCGCCCGCACCGGCACCCAAGCCGGTGCCCGCACCGGCGGTGCCCCCGCAGCCGAAGCCGGACGTGGCGGCCGCCAAGCCGGTTCCTGCGCCGGCGGCGAAGCCCGCTGAACCGGCCAAGCCGGCCGGCAAGGCGCGCTGGAGCGTGCAGGTGGGCAGCTACGCGGCGCTGGAGAACGCGCGCATCGCCGAGACCAAGCTGAAGGCCGCGGGCCTGCCGACCCAGTTCGGGCCGGTGGACACGGCCAAGGGCGTGCTCTACCGCGTGCGCGTCGGGCCGCTGGCCGACGAGGCGGCGGCGCAGGCGGCCAAGGCCAAGGCGGTGCAGGCGGGTTTTGCCCAGGCGACGATCCGGACCGATTGAGGGCCTGTACGGCGGGCGAGGGCGACCAAGGGATGTTAAAATCCCTGTCTTGCTACCGAGCTAGGACGCATGATCTGGGTTGACTACTGCATCTTTGCCGTCTTCATCCTGTCGGTCGCCATCGGCCTGCTGCGTGGCTTCACCCGCGAGGTCCTCGGTCTAGCCACCTGGTTGTTTGCCTTCCTCCTGGCCTGGCTGCTCGGCCAGACCCTGGCCGATGCCCTGGCGAGCAAGATCGCCAACCCTGCGCTGCGCCTCGGCTGTGCCACGCTGCTGCTGTTCCTGGGCGGCTTGCTGGTGGGCGCGCTGGTCACGCATTTCGTGTCGGAGGCGGTCAAGGACAGCTTCCTTTCCCTGCCCAACCGCATGGTCGGAGGCGGCTACGGCCTGGCCCGCGCCGTGGTGCTGACCGCGGCCTTCGTGCTGATGGCGGGGCAGATGGGCGCGAAGACGGAATCCTGGTGGCAGCAATCGCTGCTGATCGGCAAGTTCGAGTGGCTGGCCGAGGGGCTGGCCACTGTGATCCCGGAACGCTGGCTTGAAGTCCTGCGTCCCGACCCCAATACATCCATTCAGACTCAGCAAGGCTAACCATGTGCGGAATCGCCGGTATCGTCACCCAGGGCAGCGGGGTCAACTCGGAGCTCTTTGACGCCCTGACCATGCTGCAGCACCGCGGCCAGGACGCGGCAGGCATGATCACCAACGACGGCGATCGCCTGTACCTGCGTAAGGAGAACGGCCTGGTGCGCGACGTCTTCGCCAAGGACGAGCACATGGTGATGCTGCGCGGGAACATGGGCGTGGCGCACGTGCGCTATCCCACCGCCGGCTGCTCCACTTCGGCCGAGGCGCAGCCGTTCTACACCAACACGCCTTTCGGCATCTCGCTGTCGCACAACGGCAACCTGACCAATGCCGAGGAGCTGAAGCAAGAGCTGTTCCTGCAGGACCGCCGCCACCTCAACACCGAGTCCGATTCCGAGGTGCTGCTCAACGTCTTCGCCCACGAGCTGATGCAGCGCGGTGCGCTGCGCCTGTCGCCGGACGACGTCTTCGCCGCCGTGTCGGGTGTGCATCAGCGCTGCCGCGGTGCTTATGCCTGCGTGGCGATGATCACCGGTTTCGGTGTGGTGGGCTTCCGCGATCCCTTCGGCATCCGCCCGGCCGTGTATGGCCGTCGCCTGACGCCCAATGGCGTGGACTACCTGATCGCCTCCGAGTCGGTGGCGCTGGATGCGCTGGGCTTCGAGATCATCGGCGACATCGCGCCGGGCGAGGCGGTGCTGATCACCATCGACGGCAAGCTGCACAAGCGCCAGTGCGCCGCCAACCCGGTCTACTCGCCCTGCCTGTTCGAGTACGTGTACCTGGCACGCCCGGATTCGGTGATGGATAACATCTACGTCTACAAGGCGCGCCTGCGCATGGGCGTGAAACTGGCGGAGAAGATCCTGCGCGAGTGGCCGGACCACGACATCGACGTGGTGATCCCGATCCCGGACACCAGCCGCGTGGCCGGCGCCGAGCTGGCGGCGCGCCTGGGGGTGTCGTACCGCGAGGGCTTCATCAAGAACCGCTACATCGGCCGCACCTTCATCATGCCGGGCCAGGCCCAGCGCAAGAAATCGGTGCGCCACAAGCTGAACCCGATCGACCTGGAGTTCAAGGGCAAGAACGTGCTGCTGGTGGACGATTCCATCGTACGCGGCACCACGTCCAAGGAGATCATCCAGATGGCCCGCGAGGCCGGCGCGGTGAAGGTCTACTTCGCCTCGGCTTCGCCGCCGGTGCGTTACCCGAACGTCTACGGCATCGACATGCCGACGGCCTCGGAACTGGTGGCGCATGGCCACACGGTGGAGGAGCTGGAGCGCATGCTCGGCGCCGACAAGCTGATCTACCAGGATCTCGCCGACCTGATCGAGGCGGTGCGTGCCGGCAACCCGCGCATCACCCGCTTCGATACTTCAGTGTTCACCGGTGAGTACATCACCCAGGACATCACCACCGAGTACCTCAACCAGCTGGAGCTGTTCCGCTCCGATGCGGCCAAGGCGGCGCGCAAGCGCGCGGCGCCCACCATCATCGAGATCCAGAACGCATGAAGGCCGGGGTGCTGGGCGCCGCGCTGCTGGCGCTGGCGCTCTGCGGCGGTGCGCAGGCGGCGGAGGCCAGGGCCAAGCCCGAGGACGTCGCACGCCTGATGCAGTTGATGCAGGTGGACCGCATGTTCGCGGGGATGCGCGAGCAGATCGGCGAGAGCATGACCCAGGCGGCGCTGGCCGCCGGTGGTGGCCAGCTCGGCGAGGCCCAGCAGGCGATCCTGCAGAGGTACATGGATCGAATGGCCCAGCTGATGTTTTCCGAGCAGAGCGTGGCGCAGGTCACCGGCATCGTCTCGAAGGTCTATACCGACCAGCTCAGTGCCCGCGAGGTGAAGGACATCATCGCGTTCTACGAGTCGGCCAGCGGCCGCTCGATGATGCGCAAGATGCCGCAGATCACCCAGCAGTCGATGCAGCTGAGCCTGGAATGGGTCCGTGCGATGGAGCCCCAGATGAAGGTGCTGGCGGAAGAGATGCAGGCCGAACTGCAGCAGTCGCTGGCGGAGCCGGCAGCGGCAGCGGCGCCCGCACCGACGCCTTAGGGCCTGTTAACGCTATGGACGTCGTTGCGATGCCCCCAGATTTGCGGCCAGGCCAGACGCGAGGAGAGAGCTTAGCGGGACTAAGTAACCGACGAGCAACGCCGCATGGCCGCAAATCTGGGGGCACCCGAAGGGCGGGACCGTTTTGGCGCAGGGCGGCGTCCCGCCCCGCTTATGTACATTTAGTACACCGCGCGTGCCGGGACATAGCCCTGCACCAAAACGATCTCCGTCGCAGCGACGTCCATAGCGCTAACAGGCCCTCAGCCGCTTGAGAAGGCCGCCGTTAGGCAGTAAAGTCCGCACCGCGCCACTTTGATCCCAGCTTGCAGGCGCGGGCCTTCCCCGGGGAAAGCCCAATAAATATCGCTAAACGGGGCTGGAAGCCCGTTTGGTTTTTGACCGACGGGCTTTTTCATTGCCCGCAGGAGTGCAGGGCAGTGACCGACAAGACCGAATATTTCGACCCCGAATGGGGCTATGCCACCCTGGGCATCCGTGCCGCCGAGCCGCGCACGGAGAACATGGAGCACTCCGCTTCGGTTTCGCTGACCTCCTCGCACGTGTATCGCAGCGCGGCCGAGGCCGCCGCGGTGTTCAGCGGCCAGCAGCCGGGCTACATCTACGCGCGCTTCTCCAACCCCACGGTGGAGGCCTTCGAGAAGCGCCTGGCGGCCCTGGAGGGCGGGGAGGCCTGCATCGCCACGGCCAGCGGCATGGTAGCGATCCAGACCCTGTGCCTGGCCCTGCTGAAGGCGGGCGACCATATCCTGGCCTCGCGCGGGCTGTTCGGTGCCAGCATCAACCTGTTCAACAACATCCTGTCGCGCTTCGGCCTGGAGACGACCTGGGTCGATCCGACCGACCCCGCGGCCTGGAAGGCGGCGGTGAGGCCGAACACGAAGCTGTTCTTCGTGGAGACGCCGTCGAACCCGCTGATGGAGCTGGCGGATATCCGCGCACTGGCGGACGTCGCCCATGCGCATGGCGCGCTGCTGGCCGTGGACAACTGCTTCCTGACGCCGGTGCTGAGCCAGCCGCTGAAGCTGGGCGCGGACTTCGTGATCCACTCGGGCACCAAGTACATCGACGGCCAGGGCCGCTGTATCGGCGGCGCCATCGTGGGTGACGCGCAGCGGGTGGGCAAGGACATCTACAGCTACATGAGGACGGCCGGGCCCTGCCTGTCGCCGTTCAATGCCTGGGTCTTCCTGAAGGGCCTGGAGACGCTGGCCCTGCGCGTGCGCGCGCACAGCGACAGCGCGCTGAAGCTGGCGCAGTGGCTGAAGACGCAGCCGCGCGTGAAGCGCGTGTTCTACCCGGGCCTGCCGGAGCATCCGCAGCACGAACTGGCCAAGCGCCAGCAGAGCGGCTTTGGCGGCATCGTCAGCTTCGAGGTGGAGGGTGGCCGCGAGGCGGCCTGGAAGCTGGTGGACAGCACGAAAATGCTGTCGATCACCGCCAATCTCGGCGATACGCGCAGCACGATCACGCACCCGGCGACCACCACGCATGCACGCGTGACGCCGGAAGCGCGCGAGCAGGCGGGTATTACCGAGAGCCTGTTGCGCATCTCGGTGGGGCTGGAGGACATCGAGGACATCATTCGTGACCTGGAGCGCGGGTTGGCCTGAGTTCCAGGCGGCGCACGGATGACTCTGCGGGAGTTACAGACGCCCTCTCTCCCGCAAGCGGGAGAGAGGAGTGAAGACGTGGCTGCCTTTGCCGCGATATATGACGCGCTGGCGGAGCGCGATCCGGTCGCCAAGTGCGGGCAGGTGGCTGCGCTGGCATTGCCGGAGGGTGATTTCGGCGTGCCGCCGGTGGTCGAGGATGGCGCCGGGGTGCCGGGTCGTCCCGAGCGCCCTGCATTAATCCACCCGCGTAACGTGCCGCACCGTGGCCTGGGCAGCGTCGCCGGGCGCGTGGCGTTGCTGCATGCGGTAGCGCATATCGAGTTCAACGCAATCAACCTGGCGCTGGATGCCTGCTGGCGTTTTCGCGGCATGCCGGCTGACTACTACCGCGACTGGCTCAGCGTGGCCCAGGACGAGGCGCGGCATTTCTCGTTGTTGTCTGCGCGCCTGGGCCAGCTTGGTGCCGCCTATGGCGAGCTGCCGGCGCACAACGGGCTGTGGGAGGCCGCGGAGAAGACGGCGACCGATCCGCTGCTGCGCATGGCGCTGGTGCCGCGCGTGCTGGAAGCACGTGGCCTGGATGTGACGCCGGGCATGATCGGGCGGCTGACTGAAGTAGGCGACGCCGAGACGGTGGCGATCCTGCGCGTGATCCTCGACGAGGAGGTGCGCCACGTGGCGATAGGCACGCGCTGGTTCGAGTTCCTGTGCGCGCAGCGTGGGCTCGACCCGCAGCCTACTTTCGTCAGGCTGCTGGCCGAGCATCGCGTGCGCGTGGCGCCGCCGCTGAACCGCGAGGCGCGGGTCAGGGCGGGCTTTGCCGAGGATGAAATGGACGCGTTGCTGGCGGCTCCGCGCTGAGGGCCTTCTGCCCTCAGGAGCGCCCCCAAGTTTGTGAAGCTGGTATCCAGTTTCGAACAGTCGTCACTCACGAAGGGACTGGATACCGGCTTCCGCCGGTATGACATTAGTCCCACTGCCCATCCACTGAGCGCGACAGCTCCCGGTGTGTCGCCATTTCGGCGCGGACCTGCTCCAGGCGAGCCTCGACCATCTCCAGAGAGTCGCTGCCGGCAGAGAAGCGCAGCGGCGGGTTCTCCATCGCGGCGAGCTTGAGCATGGCCTGGGCCAGGCGAACGGGGTCGCCGGGCTGCTGGTGGCTGCGCTGCTCGTAGAAGTCACGCAGTTCCTTGGAGAGCTCGGCGTAGTCCGGGATCGTGGAGTCGGCGTAGCGCACCGAGCGCGGGTCGAGGAAGTCCGTGCGGATGTAGCCGGGACCGACGATGCTCACATGGATGCCCAGCGCCTTGACCTCGTCCGCCAGCGACAGTGAAAAGCCCTCCACTGCGAATTTGCTGGCGCAGTACAGGCTGGCGGACACGGCGCCGATGATGCCTCCCACGGATGAGACGTTGATGATGTGGCCGCTGCGGCGGGCGCGCATGCCGGGCAGCACGGCGCGGGTGACGTCGAACAGGCCGAAGACGTTGGTGTCGAACTGGGCGCGCGCGTCGGCGTCGCTGCTTTCCTCGAACAGGCTGAGGTGACCATAGCCGGCGTTGTTGACCAGCACGTCGATGGCGCCGAAGCGGGACTCTGCGGCAGCGACCGCGGCGGTGATTTGCGCCGGCTGGGTAACGTCGAGATCCAGGGCCAGCAGGGAATCGTGGGGGCCGAGTGCCGCGGTGACGTCGCCCCCGCGGCGGGCGGTGGCGGCGACGCGGTGGCCGGTGGCCAGTGCGGCGCGGGCGAGTTCCAGGCCGATGCCGCGGCTGGCGCCGGTGATGAACCAGGTGGAGGTGGTGGACATGTGGGTGCTCCTGCTCATTGGGGAGCCCATGCTGCTACCGCCCCTGAGCGGACCGTGAACGCATTCCTGCCGAATGCTTGCCTGATCCTGCCAAAGCTGGGCGGGATGGGCAGGCTGTCTGCTATCGTCATTCCCATGACGACCATCCTTCCGGAACTGCGGGACCTGGTGTTGCGGCACGCGGCGTCGGCGACCACGCCAACCGCGGTGCCTGGGCTGACGCTGTATCGCGCCGACGCGGTGAGCCTGCCGATGCCGGTGGTGTACGAGCCGATGCTTTGCGTGATCGTGCAGGGGCGCAAGCGGGTCACGCTGGGCGATACGGTGTGCCACTACGACGCGGCCCATAGCCTGGTGGCGTCCCTGGACCTGCCGGTGGTGGGGGTGGTCTGCGAGGCCTCGCCGGAGACGCCGTACCTGTCGCTGTCGCTGCGGTTGGATCGCGTGGAACTGGCGGCGCTGCTGCTGCAGATGCCGCCCTCACCGCTGCCGACGCAGGATTTTGCCGGGCTGGAAGTCACGCCGCTGTCGCCGCCGCTGGTCAGCGCCTGCCAGCGGCTGGTGGAGCTGCTGGATGCGCCGGCCGATATTCCGATCCTCGCGCCGCTGCTGCGGCGCGAGGTGCTGTATCGCCTGCTGACCGGCCCGCATGGGCCGATGCTGCGCCAGATCGCGCGCGGCGAGGGCCGCCTGGGCCAAGTGCAGCAGGCCATCGCCTGGATCCGCGAGCACTATGACCGGCCGCTGCGGGTCGAGGCGCTGGCGACGCAGGTGGCGTTGAGCCCGTCGTCGCTGCACCGGCATTTCAAGGCGGCGACGCGCCTCAGTCCGTTGCAGTACCAGAAGCATCTGCGCTTGCAGGCGGCGCGCGAGCGGCTGATGAGCGAATCCGCCGACGCGGCCGAGGTGGCGTATGCGGTGGGCTACGAGAGCCCTTCGCAATTCAGCCGCGAGTTCCGGCGGCTGTTCGGCCATCCGCCGGCACAGGCAGCGCGGCGCTGGCGGATGGAGGCGGTCGCGGCGGGCTGATCCCGCCGCTGGCGCTCAGTGCGCCATCTGGGAGGTCTTGAGGCCGCTGAACTTCGGTGGCGGCAGTTCCTTGTCCGCCGGCACCTGGGCCTCGAAGGTATGCGCCGCCGCCATGTGCCAGAAGTACTGGTACACCGGGTGGTTGGCGCGGTTCTCCAGCAGGTCGCCGGGGTTGAGCCAGGTGATCAGGTTGGAGACCAGGCGTACGTCGTTGGCGGAGACGCGCCGCACGATATGACGCGGCTGCAGTTCCGAGGGATGCTGCATGCCGGCCGCGCCCACCAGTTCGCCCAGGGCATGCAGGGTGTGGTGGTGGAACTGGTGCACGCGAACGGCCTTGTCGGCGGGTACCAGGGCGCGCTGGCGCAGCTTGTCCTGGGTGGTGACGCCGGTGGGGCAGTGGCCGGTGTGGCAGGTCTGCGCCTGCAGGCAGCCGAGCGCGAACATGAAGCCGCGGCCGCTGTTGCACCAGTCGGCGCCCAGCGCCATGTAGCGCGCCATGTCGAAGGCCGAGATGATCTTGCCGCTGGCGCCGATGCTGACGCGGTCCTTGAGGTTCAGGCCCACCAGGGTGTTGCGCACCAGCAGCAGGGCTTCCTGCAGCGGCGTGCCGACGTGGTCGGTGAATTCCACTGGTGCGGCGCCGGTGCCGCCTTCGCCGCCGTCCACCACGATGAAGTCCGGTGTGATGTCGGTCTCCAGCATGGCTTTGCAGATGGCGAAGAATTCCCAGGGATGGCCGAGGGCGAACTTGAAGCCGACGGGCTTGCCGCCGGAGAGCTCGCGCAGGCGTGCGATGAACTGCATCAGCTCGATAGGCGTGGTGAAGGCGGAGTGCCGCGGTGGCGAGATGCAGTCCACGCCCATGGGCACGCCGCGCGCCTCGGCGATCTCCGGCGTGACCTTGGCGGCGGGCAGCACGCCACCGTGGCCGGGCTTGGCGCCCTGCGACAGCTTGATCTCGATCATCTTGACCTGCGGATCGCGCGCGTTGCGGGCGAAGATGTCGGCGTCGAAGCGGCCCTGGCTGTCGCAGCAGCCGAAGTAGCCGCTGCCGATCTCCCAGATCAGGTCGCCGCCGTGTTCGCGGTGGTAGCGGCTGATGGAGCCCTCGCCGGTGTCATGGGCGAAGCCGCCGAGCTGCGCGCCCTTGTTCAGCGCCAGCACGGCGTTGGCCGACAGTGCGCCGAAGCTCATCGCCGAGATGTTGAACACCGAGGCGCTGTAGGGCTGGGCACAATTCTTCTCTCCGATGGTTACGCGGAAATTGGTGTCGGCGATGCGCAGCGGCATCATGGAGTGGTTGATCCACTCGTAGTCGTTGGCGTAGACGTTGTGTTGCGTGCCGAAGGGGCGCAGGTCGATCTGGCTCTTGGCGCGCTGGTAGACCAGGGAGCGCTGCGCGCGCGAGAAGGGGATGGGCTCGGTGTCCGATTCCAGGAAGTACTGGCGGATCTCGGGGCGGATGAATTCCAGGAAGAAGCGCAGGTGCGCCAGGATCGGGTAGTTGCGGCGGATGGACTGCTTGCCCTGCGCCAGGTCCCAGATGCCGACGAACACCAGGAATCCCGCCGCCGCGCTCACCAGCCACCAGCCGGGCTGGACGAAGCCGGCAGCCAGGCTCAGCAGGGTCAAAAGGCAGGCTGCGGCGAATGCGGCGAAGCGCGCAGGCAGCAGGGATGGCCAGAGCGTCATCGTTACCCTCCATCGGTTTGCGGCCGGGCCGCTCCCGCCAGGGAGTATAGGCCCTGAAGATGAACGCAGCGTGCAGGCCGCTCAGACCGTGAGCCGGTACATCCCCTCGCGGGTCACGGCGAGGTATTCCATGCGCTCGGGCCGCCAGTCGGCCAGCACGATGCGCTGCTTGCCTTCGGCCAGGTCGTGCTGGGCGGGGCGGTGGGTGTGGCCGTGGATCAGGCGATGGGCGCCGGAGAGCTTGAAGAAGGCTTCCACGGCGGCGGCGTTGACGTCCATGATGTCTTCCGGCTTGTAGCGTTTGCCGGAGTTGCTGCGCTGGCGCACGCGCTGCGCGATGCGCTCGCGCCAGGCGCGGGGCAGGCCGCGGAAGACGCGCTGGGCGGTGGGGTTGTGGGCGAAGCGGCGCCAGCGCTGGTAGCTGGTGTCGTCGGTGCACAGCAGGTCGCCGTGCGATAGCACCATGACGGTGCCGTAGAGTTCGATCACGGCCGGGTCCCGCAGCAGCTCCATGCCGCTGAGGGCGCAGAAGTCCTCGCCGACCAGGAAGTCGCGGTTGCCCCGCTGGAAGTAGAGCTTCACGCCTTGCTGCGACAGCATGGCGAGCAGGGCGACCTCGGCGGCGTATTCCTGCATGCCGAGATCGTCGCCGATCCAGTATTCGAAGAGGTCCCCGAGGATGTAGACCGCCTCGGCGTCGCGGGCGGGGCCTTCGAGGAAGCGCCGGAAGCCCTCGCGGAAAGGCGAGGGCCCCGGCGGCAGGTGCAGGTCGGACAGGAACAGCGTGCGCGGAGTCATTCCGCGGTCCGACGTCGTTCGCGCTTCGACGGGCTCAGCACGAACGGAGCTTTGTCGCTTACTTGGTTTCGATGACCGTGACCTTGCGGATCACGATCGGCGTCACCGGCACGTCGCGGCCGAAGGGCGGCAGGTTGCCGGTGCGGGTCTCGGCGATCTTGTCGACCACGTCCATGCCATCGGTGACCTTGCCGAACACGGCGTAGCCCCAGCCGTCCTGGCCCGGGTAGTTCAGGAAGTCGTTGTCGCCGTGGTTGATGAAGAACTGCGAGCTGGCCGAGTGGGGCACGGAGGTGCGCGCCATGGCGATGGTGCCGCGGTCGTTCTTCAGGCCGTTCTTTGCTTCGTTCTCGATGTTGGCGCGGGTCTTGCGCTGGTCGCTCTTCTCGTCATAGCCGCCGCCCTGGATCATGAAGCCCTTGATCACGCGGTGGAACACCAGGCCGTCGTAGTGACCGTCCTTGGCGTACTGGACGAAGTTGGCCACCGACTTCGGGGCCTTGGCGGAGTCGAGCTCCAGCGTGATGTTGCCTTCGGTGGTTTCCATCAGCACCTTCACGGGTGCGGCATTTGCAATCGACATGGTGAGTCCCAGGGCTAGAGAGAGCAGCAATTGTTTCATGTTTTTGTCCTTCAGTTGATTCAGGCAGCGGGTCGCAGGCTGGCGGCCTCCACCTCGGCCAGGGCGGCACGGATCACGTCCGAGCCGGCACCGGGCCGGGTGGCATTCTGCGAGATCACGCGACGGAATGCTCGCCCGCCGGGCTGGCCGCGGAACAGGCCGAGGATGTGACGGCTGATGTGGTTGAGGTGGCCACCGGCCGCCAGTTCGCGATCGACGTAGTCCAGCAGCGCTTCGATCACGGCCGGGCGCGTCAGTTCCACGGCGGGCTCGCCGTAGATGAGCGAGTCCACCTGGGTCATCAGGTAGGGGTTCTCGTAGACCTCGCGGCCGAGCATGACGCCGTCGAGCTCCTGCATCTGCTCGTTGCAGGCGTCCAGGGTCTGGAGGCCGCCGTTTAGCACGATGGTCAGCTGCGGGAACTCGCGCTTGAGGCGGTGCACCACGTCGTACTGCAGGGGCGGGATCTCGCGGTTTTCCTTGGGCGAGAGGCCCTTGAGCCAGGCCTTGCGCGCGTGAACGATGAAGATCGTGCAGCCGGCCGCGGCCACGGTCTCGATGAACTGCTTGAGGAACACGTAGTCCTCGGACTCGTCCACGCCGATGCGGGTCTTGACGGTGACCGGCAGGTGGGTGGCGCGGCGCATGGCGGCGACGGCGGCGGCGACGCGCTCCGGCTCGTTCATCAGGCAAGCGCCGAAGCGGCCTTCCTGCACGCGGTCGGAGGGGCAGCCGCAGTTGAGGTTGATCTCGTCGTAGCCGTATTCGCTGCCGATCTCGGCGCAGCGGGCCAGGGCCTCCGGCTCGGAGCCGCCAAGCTGCAGGGCGATGGGGTGTTCCGAGGGATCGAAGCGCAGGAAGCGCTCGCGGTCACCGTGGATGATGGCGCCGGTAGTGACCATTTCGGTGTAGAGCCAGGCGCGGCGGGACATCAGGCGCAGGAAGAAGCGGCAATGCCGGTCCGTCCAGTCCATCATCGGGGCGACGCAGAATTTACGTTCTATTTCAGACACTTGTGTAGCGACTTGGTGCGACATTCGGTGCGACAAGAGCTTTTTGTCGCACTTATTTTAAGCCGCTAGGCCTTGGCGCGCTTGCGGGGAGCAGCCGGACGCATGGTCGTGGAGGGGCCGGCTACGGCCCGGGCGCAGAAGTCCACGATGGCCTCGACCAGCTTCTCGTCCTTGCTGCGCGGAGTGGTCGGGGCCACGGGGCGCACCAGGGCTTCGGTGAAGGCGCCGACGATGCAGGCGGCGGCGACGTCCACCGACTGCGGGGGGAATTCGCCGGAGGCGAGGCCCTGGCCCAGGACGGTCTTGAAGACGTCGCTGAACTCCTGGCGGCAGAGGATACGGGCGGCGTCGACCTCGGGGTCGATGGGCTCGGCGATGAAGGCGTAGGCGAGGTGCGGGCCTTCGAGGGCGCGGCGGGCGAAGGACTCGACGGCGGCGCGCAGGCGCTGATCCGCGGTGCCGGGCCT
Source organism: Solimonas sp. (assembly GCA_030149365.1). Classification (GTDB taxonomy): domain Bacteria; phylum Pseudomonadota; class Gammaproteobacteria; order Nevskiales; family Nevskiaceae; genus Solimonas_A. Next base: position 48,851 of record JASBRP010000045.1, on the reverse strand, counting down.
GGCGATGATCTCGCGCAGGATGTCGCACTCGCGCCGCACGGCCTCGGTCAGCACTTCGACGAACAGATCGGCCTTGGAGGGGAAGTAGCGATACAGCGCGCCAGTGGACAGGCCGGCGGCCGCCGCCACGGCGTTGATCGAGGCCTCGCGGAAGCCGCCCTGGGCCACCAGGGTGCGGGCCGCGCGCAGGATCCGCTCGCGGTTCTCCGCGAGGCGTTCCTGCATCAGGGCTGAGCGCTGGTAGGCCATGTTGCGAGTATAAAATGAATCTGGATTAAATTTGTGAAAGTGACTTCACTTTTTCATGGAACCGGCATAGGATGCAAGCCTTCCAGGGGTCCCGGACCCCGCCGTCCATCGTTTCCAGCAGGCAGCCAGACCATGACTTTCAAGAGCCTCAATTTCGACCTGGGTGAAGACATCGACCAGCTGCGCGAGGCCACCCAGCGCTTCGCCGCGGGCGAGGTCGCGCCGCTGGCGGCGCAGGCCGACCACGAGAACGCCTTCCCCAACCAGCTGTGGCGCAAGTTCGGCGAGCTGGGCCTGCTGGGCCTGACGGTGGAGGAGGAGTACGGCGGCACCAACATGGGCTACCTGGCCCACGTGGTGGCGATGGAGGAGATCTCCCGCGCCTGCTCGGCGATCGGCCTGTCCTATGGCGCGCACTCCAACCTCTGCGTGAACCAGCTGCGCAAGAACGGCAACGAGGCGCAGAAGCAGAAGTACCTGCCCAAGCTGGTCAGCGGCGAGCACATCGGCGCGCTGGCGATGAGCGAGCCGGGCGCCGGCTCCGACGTGGTCAGCATGAAGCTGCGCGCGGACAAGAAGGGCGACCGCTATGTGCTCAACGGCAACAAGATGTGGATCACCAACGGCCCTGACGCCAACACGCTGATCATCTACGCCAAGACCGACCTGGCGGCCGGCTCGCGCGGCATGACCGCGTTCATTGTCGAGAAGACCTTCAAGGGCTTCAGCACGGCACAGAAGCTGGACAAGCTCGGCATGCGCGGCTCCAACACCTGCGAGCTGGTGTTCACCGACTGCGAGGTGCCGGAAGAGAACGTTCTCGGCGCGGTGGGCCGTGGCGTCAACGTGCTGATGTCGGGCCTGGACTACGAGCGCGTGGTGCTCTCCGGCGGCCCGCTGGGCATCATGCAGGCCTGCCTCGACGTGGTGGTGCCCTACATGCACGACCGCAAGCAGTTCGGCCAGTCGATCGGCGAGTTCCAGCTGATGCAGGGCAAGCTGGCCGACATGTACGTGGGCCTCGCCGCCTGCCGTGCTTATGTCTATGCCGTGGCCCGCGCCTGTGACCGCGGCGAGACCGCGCGCAAGGATGCCGCCGGCGCGATCCTGTACTCCGCCGAGAAGGCGACCTGGATGGCCGGGCAGGCGATCCAGGCCCTGGGCGGCAACGGCTACATCAACGAGTTCCCCACCGGCCGCCTGTGGCGCGATGCCAAGCTGTACGAGATCGGGGCCGGCACCTCGGAAATCCGCCGCATGCTGATCGGCCGCGAGCTGTTCAACGAATCGAAGCACTGATCCCATGAGCGCCATCAAGTCCAAGATCCGCACGAACTCCCCGGAGTTCCAGGCCAATGCCGCGCAGATGCGCGCGCAGGTCGAAGAGCTGCGTGCCAAGACCGCCGAGGCCGCCCGTGGCGGCTCCGAGGCCGCCCGCCAGAAGCACACCGCCCGCGGCAAGTTGCTGCCGCGCGATCGCATCGACAGTCTGCTCGATCCGGGCTCGGCCTTCCTCGAGATTTCCGCACTGGCCGGTAACGGCATGTACAACGGCGAGGTACCCTGTGCGGGCGTGGTTGCCGGCATCGGCAGCATCAACGGCCGCGAGTGCATGATCGTGGCCAACGACGCCACGGTGAAGGGCGGCACCTACTATCCCGTCACGGTGAAGAAGCATCTGCGCGCGCAGGAGATCGCCCGCGAGAACCGGTTGCCCTGCGTGTACCTGGTGGACTCGGGTGGCGCCTTCCTGCCGATGCAGGATGAGGTGTTTCCGGACCGCGACCATTTCGGCCGCATCTTCTACAACCAGGCCAACCTGTCGGCGCAGGGCATTCCGCAGATTGCCTGCGTGATGGGCTCCTGCACCGCGGGCGGTGCCTACGTGCCGGCGATGTCTGACGAGACGGTGATCGTCAAGAACCAGGGCACGATCTTCCTCGGTGGCCCGCCGCTGGTGAAGGCGGCGACCGGCGAGGTGGTGAGCGCCGAGGACCTGGGCGGTGCGGACGTGCACACGCGCATCTCCGGCGTGGCTGATCATTTCGCCGAGAACGACCACCACGCGCTGTCGCTGGTGCGCCGCATCGTCGGCAACCTCAACATCCGCAAGCAGCCGGGCGTGGACATCCAGACGCCGGAAGCGCCGCTGTACGATCCGGAAGAGATCTACGGCATCATCCCGGCCGACACGCGCAAGCCCTATGACGTGCGCGAGGTCATCGCCCGCATCGTCGACGGTTCGCGCCTGGACGAGTTCAAGGCGCGCTATGGCGCCACCCTGGTCACCGGCTTTGCCCATATCCACGGCTACCCGGTGGGCATCATCGCCAACAACGGCATCCTGTTCTCGGAGTCGGCCCAGAAGGGCGCGCACTTCATCGAGCTCTGCGCGCAGCGCGGCATCCCGCTGCTGTTCCTGCAGAACATTACCGGCTTCATGGTCGGCCGCAAGTACGAGAATGCGGGCATCGCCAAGGACGGCGCCAAGCTGGTCACGGCCGTGGCCACGGCGCAGGTGCCGAAGTTCACCGTGCTGATCGGCGGCTCCTTCGGTGCCGGCAACTACGGCATGTGCGGCCGTGCCTATTCACCGCGCTTCCTGTGGACCTGGCCGAACTCGCGCATCTCCGTGATGGGCGGCGAGCAGGCAGCCTCGGTGCTGGCCACCGTGCGCCGCGACGGCCTGGAGGCCCAGGGCAAGACCTGGAGCGCGGAGGACGAGGAGAAGTTCAAGGCCCCGACCCGTGCCCAGTTCGACACGCAGGGCAGCCCGTACTACGCCAGCGCGCGCCTCTGGGACGACGGCATCGTCGATCCCGCGCAGACCCGCCGCCTGCTGGCCCTGGGCCTGTCGGCCTCGCTCAACGCTCCGATTCCGCCCACGCGGTTCGGCGTCTTCCGCATGTGATCGCCATGTTCACGAAAATCCTGATTGCCAACCGCGGCGAGATTGCCTGCCGCGTGATCGCCACCTGCCGCCGCCTGGGCATTCGCACCGTGGCGGTGTATTCCGAGGCCGACGCCGGCTCGCGCCACGTGCGCCTGGCCGACGAGGCCTACTGCGTGGGGCCCGCCGCGTCGCGCGAGAGCTACCTGCGTGCCGACCGCATCCTGGAGGTCGCCAAGCAGAGCGGCGCCCAGGCGGTGCACCCGGGCTATGGCTTCCTGTCGGAGAACGAGGGCTTCGCCGAGGCCTGCGCCGCGGCCGGTGTCGTGTTCATCGGCCCGCCCGTTTCGGCGATCCACGCCATGGGCTCCAAGTCCGCCGCCAAGGCGCTGATGGAGAAGGCGGGCGTGCCGCTGGTGCCGGGTTACCACGGTGACCAGCAGGAACCGGCCTTCCTGCGCCAGCAGGCCGACGGCATCGGCTACCCGGTGCTGATCAAGGCCTCCGCCGGCGGCGGAGGCAAGGGCATGCGCGTGGTCGAGCGCAGCGAAGACTTTGAAGCGGCCCTGGCGTCCTGCCAGCGCGAGGCACGCGCCAGCTTCGGCGACGACCGCGTGCTGATCGAGAAGTACCTGGGGCGCCCGCGCCACATCGAGATCCAGGTGTTCGGTGACACCCAGGGCAACGTGATCCACCTGCACGAGCGTGACTGCTCGGCACAGCGCCGCCACCAGAAGGTGGTTGAGGAAGCGCCGGCTCCGGGCATGAGCGCGGAGCGCCGCGCGGCCATGGGCAAGGCGGCCTGCGATGCCGCGCGCGCCGTGGGCTATGTCGGTGCCGGTACCGTGGAGTTCATTGCGGACCAGAGTGGTTCGTTCTACTTCATGGAGATGAACACCCGCCTGCAGGTGGAGCATCCGGTCACCGAGATGATCACCGGGCAGGACCTGGTGGAATGGCAGCTGCGCGTGGCCGCCGGCCAGCCGCTACCGCTGACCCAGGACCAGGTGCCGCTGCGTGGGCACTCGATCGAGGTGCGTGTCTACGCCGAGGAGCCGGAGAAGGGCTTCCTGCCGTCAATCGGCCGCCTGGTGCACTGCGTGCCGCCGGCCGCGTCGGCCAATGTGCGTATCGATACCGGCGTGGAGCAGGGCGACGAGATCAGCCCGCACTACGATCCGATGATCGCCAAGCTGATCGTCTGGGACGAGAACCGCGAGCGTGCCACCGAGCGCATGCTGGCGGCGCTGTCGCAGTTCCAGATCGTCGGTGTGGGCAACAACATTGCCTTCCTGTCGCGCCTGGTCGGCCACGCCGAATTCCGTGCCGGCACCGTGGACACCGGCCTGATCGCCCGTGAGAGCGATGCGCTGCTGACCGGCGATGCCTCGCTGCCGGTGGCTGCGGTGGAAGCGGCGGCGCTGTGGACCGCGACGCAGGAGCAGCAGCGCCTGCGCGAGAAGTCCGCGGCTTCGCTGGACCTGCATTCGCCCTGGGGCAATGCCGACGGCTGGCGCGTCAACGCCAACCTGTCCCGCCGCATGGAGTTCAGCGCGGGTGAGCAGCGCCGCGAGCTGAACCTGCAGTACGGCGCGCAGGGCCTGGCTATCGATGGCGAGGCGGTGCGGGTCACGACGACCGCGAATGGCGCCCTGCGCTACGCCGTGGGTGATCGCAAGGCCGAGGCCACGGTGGTGGCCCTGGGTGAGCAGTTGCACGTCTTCCTGGGCGGTCGCCACTGGGCGATGAACCTGCAGGACCCGCTGGCCCATGCCGGCGAGGAGCAGGACGCGCATGGCGGCCTGGCCGCGCCGATGCCCGGCAAGATCGTGGCGCTGTTGGTGGAACCCGGCGCCGAGGTGGAAAAGGGTGCGCCGCTGCTGGTGATGGAGGCGATGAAGATGGAGCACACGCTCTGCGCGCCCGCCAACGGCTTAGTGCAGGCCTTCCTGGCCGCGGTGGGGGAGCAGGTCAAGGACGGCATGGAGCTGGTCGATTTCAAGGCGGCCTCGTGAGCCGGCTGCCGCAGCGGGTCAAGCTGGTCGAGGTCGGCGTTCGCGACGGCCTGCAGAACGAGCCGGGCGTGGTACCCACCGAGATCAAGCTGGGCCTGATCACGCGGCTGGCCGATGCCGGCCTGCGCAACATCGAGGCCACGGCCTTCGTCTCGCCCAAGTGGGTGCCGCAGATGGCGGACCACGACGCGGTGATGCGTGCTGCGCCGCGGCGCGAGGGCATGACCTACTCGGTGCTGGCGCCCAATCTCAAGGGGTTCGAGGCAGCGGTGGCGGCGGGTGCGCAGGAGGTGGCGGTGTTTGGCGCCGCGTCCGAGGCCTTCACGCAGAAGAACATCAACTGCTCGATTGCCGAGAGCCTGAAGCGTTTCGAGGATGTGGTGCTGGCGGCGAAGCGGCAGGGCATCCCGGTGCGCGCCTACGTCTCCACCGCGCTGGGTTGCCCCTACCAGGGCGACGTGGCCCCGGAGAAGGTGGCCGAGGTGGCGGGTGAGATCTACGACATGGGCTGCCATGAAATCTCGCTGGGCGACACCATCGGCGTCGGTACGCCGCTGGCGACGCGGCGCATGATCGAGGCAGTGGCCCGGCGCGTGCCGCTGGAGCGGCTGGCCGGGCATTTCCACGATACCTACGGCCAGGCGCTGGCCAATGTGCTGGCCTCGCTGGAAAGCGGCGTGACGGTATTCGACAGCTCGGTGGCGGGCCTCGGCGGCTGCCCCTATGCCGCTGGTGCGTCCGGTAACGTGGCGAGCGAGGACCTGGTGTACATGCTTCAGGGCATGGGCATCGAAACCGGCGTGGAGCTGAAGGCGCTGGCCGCGGCCGGCGACTACATCAGCCAGGCGCTCGGCCGGCCGACGCGCTCCCGCGTGGCACTGGCGCTGGCGAGCAAGGCCGCCAAGACGGCGGGCTGAGCCCGCCGCGTCTTCCGGAATCCGGGTTCAGTCCGCGACCCTTTCGGATAATCCCCTCCGCGGGTGACTGCGGCAGGATGGGCTCTTCGGGCCGCGAACGAGGGCGTTTGCGGCCAAGGGGGCTAATATCCTGCGAAAGCACCCCGGAGGAGACCGCGGAACATGGATTTCGACTACAGCGTCGAGCAGAACCTGCTGCGCGACACGCTGGCCAGCTACCTGGCCGATCACTACGACTTCGAGACACGGCGGGCGGCCGTTGCGGCGCCGGCTGGTTGGCGTCCCAAGATCTGGGCGGACCTGGCGGAACGCCTGAACCTGCTGGGTGCGCCGTTTCCCGAAGAATTCGGCGGGCTCGGCGGCGGTGCCGTCGAGAACGCGATCGTCATGGAGGAACTGGGCAAGGCGTTGGTCGTGGAGCCTTACTTGGGCACCGTGGTGATCGGTGGTGGCCTGCTCAAGCAGGCGGGCGGTGCGCTGGCGGCGCAATGGCTGCCGCGCGTGATCGCTGGCGAGGTGGTGCTGGCCTTCGCCGGGGCGGAGCGCCAGGCGCGCTATGACCTGGGACAGGTGGCCACCACCGCGACGCCGCGCAACGGCGGCTATGTCCTCGACGGCCGCAAGACCGGCGTCACCGGCGGGCCCTGGGCCAGCCATTTCCTGGTCACGGCCAGGACCGGGGCAGGCCTGAGCCTGCTGCTGGTCGACGCCCAGGCCGAGGGCATCACGCGCAGCGACTATCCGACCATCGACGGCGGCCGTGCTTCGGACCTCGTGTTCGAGCAGGTCCTGGTGCCGGCGGATCGGTTGCTGGGCGCCGAGGGCGGGGCGCTGCCGCTGGTGGAGCGCGTGGCCGACGAGGCCGTCTGTGCGCTTTGCGCAGAGGCGGTGGGCGCCATGCGCCGGATGCTGGCCGAGACGGTGGTCTACGCCAGCCAGCGCAAGCAGTTCGGCGCGCCGCTGGCGAGCTTCCAGGTGCTGCAGCACCGCATGGCCGACATGTTCACCGCGCTGGAGCAGTCGGCGGCGCTGACGCTGGTGGCAACGATGAAGCTGGACCGTCCAGCCGACGAGCGCGCGCTGGCCGCCAGTGCAGCCAAGGCGCAGGTGGACAAGGCGGCGAAGTTCGTCGGCGAGTCCGCGGTGCAGATCCATGGTGGCATGGGCATTACCGAGGAGCTGTCGCTGGGGCACTACTTCCGCCGCTGCACCGCCATCGCGGCGCAGTTCGGCAATGCCGACTTCCACCTGCGGCGCTACGCCGACCTGTCGCTGGCCGCTGCCTGAGGAGCCGATCATGAATCTCGACTACACCCCGGACGAACTGGCGTTCCGCGACGAGGTCCGCGCCTGGATCAAGCAGGCCTACGATGCCGAGCTGAAGCAGCTGATGTCGCAGAGCAAGAACGGCTACCTCGACAAGGCCGGGCAGGTGAAGTGGCAGAAGAAACTGGCGGCGAAGGGCTGGGCGGCGCCCGGCTGGCCGGTGCAGTACGGTGGCCCGGACTGGACGCCGACGCAGCGCTACATCTTCCAGAGCGAGACCTCCGCGGCGGGCTGCCCGATCGTCTCGCCGATGGGCATCGCGATGGTGGCCTACGTCATCATGGAGTACGGCTCCGAGGCACAGAAGCAGCGCTTCCTGCCGAAGATCCTCAACACCGACGAGTGCTGGTGCCAGGGCTACTCCGAGCCGGGCTCGGGTTCCGACCTGGCCTCGCTGCAGATGAGCGCGGTACGCGACGGCGACCACTATGTGCTCAACGGCTCCAAGATCTGGACCACGCATGCGCAGTGGGCCGACTGGATCTTCTGCCTGGTGCGCACCAACCGCGAGGCCAAGGCGCAGAGCGGCATCACGTTCCTGCTGGCCGACATGCGCACGCCGGGCATCAGCATCCGCTCGCTGCCTTCGCTGGATGGGCCGATCGACGGCGAGCAGGAGGTCAACCAGTTGTTCTTCGAGAACGTGCGCGTGCCGGTGGAGAACCGCATCGGCGAGGAGGGCCTGGGCTGGACCTATGCCAAGTACCTGCTGCAGTTCGAGCGCGGCACGGCCTATGGCTCGCTGCTGCGCTACCTGCTGGCCAAGATCCGCCGCATCGCGCGGGAACAGCCGGCCAACAGCGGCGGGCTGCTGATCGACGATCCGGATTTCCGCCGCCGCTATGCCGAGCTGGCGGTGCGGGTGGAGGCGGTGGACGCCGCCGAGTTGCGCTTCTTCTCCAGCGTGGAGTCGGGCACCGCCATCGGCGCCATGTCCAGCATGTTCAAGCTGGTGGGCACGGAGCTGCAGCAGGCGTTGAGCGAGTTTGCCGTGGAGGCCCTGGGGCCGGATGCGCTGCCGTTCGTGCAGGACAGCTTCGCCGAGGTCCGCGGGCGGGCGCCGCCGGTGCGGCCCATTCCGGACCATGCCGCGGCGGTGACGCCGCTGTACTTCAACTACCGCAAGACCTCGATCTATGCCGGCACCAACGAGATCCAGCGCAACCTGCTGGCGCGGCACGTGCTGAGCGCGGCGGGAGTGCGGGGATGAGCTACGCTCCTTTCAACCTGTCGAGCCGCGTCGCCCTGATCACCGGCGGCAACGCCGGCATTGGCCTGGGCATCGCTGAAGGTCTGGCGCAGGCCGGCGCGGATGTCTGCATCTGGGGCACCAACGAGGCGCGCAACATCGAGGCGGTGGCGCAGCTGCGCACCCACGGTACCCGCGTGGCGGCGCTGCGTTGCGACGTCTCGGATCGAGCGGCGGTGGAGCGCAGCTTCGCGGCCACGCTGGAGCAGTTCGGGCGCGTGGACGGCTGCTTCGCCAATGCCGGCGTGATGAGCGTGCAGGTCCCGTTCCACGAGATGACCGAGGCCGACCTGGACCGCACCTTTGGCGTGAATCTCAAGGGTGCACTGTTCACGCTGCAGTGCGCGGCGCGGCACATGAAGCAGCGCGCCGAGGAGGGCGATGCCTTCGGCCGCCTGGTGGCCACCAGCAGCCTGTCGGCGGTCTCGGGCCTGGCGCGCGGCGAGGACTACGCGGCCACCAAGGGTGCGCTGCTGTCGGTGATGCGCGGGCTCTGCGTGGAGTACGCGCGCCATGGCGTTACCGCCAATTCCATCGTGCCGGGCTGGATCGAGACGGCGATGACCGGGCCGCTGCTGGCCAGCGACAAGTTCGTGGCGGCGGTGAAGGCACGCATTCCCCAGCGGCGCTTCGGCAAGCCGCAGGACTTTGCGGGGATTGCGGTGTACCTGATGTCGGGGGCCAGCGCTCACCACACGGGTGACTGCTTCACGATCGACGGTGGTTACCACAACTTCTGAGGATACGAATAAACCTACTACGCAGCCCGATCTTGCATCTCCGGTGCTCGCCGTACTCCAGTACGGCTCTGCTCCTCGATACAACCTCGGGCCGCTCGCTACGGTTTCTTCGTATCCTCGAGGGGCAGTAGGCTAGCCGACCAGCGCCTGCGCGCGGCCGAGGCGCTGCTGGTTCTTGATCATCCAGGCCTCGAAGTCGGGGGCGGCCATGGCCTTGCTGAACAGCCAGCCCTGGCCGCAGTTGACGCCCTTGCGCGACAGGAACATCTGCTGCTCGACGGTCTCGATACCTTCGGCGACCACGCGCAGGCCCAGGTCGTGGCCCAAGGTGATGATGGTACTCATCACCGACATCGCTTCCTGCTCCTCGGGGATGCCCTGGAGGAAGCTGCGGTCGATCTTGATGGCCTGCACCGGCAGCTTGCGCAGGTAGTTGAGCGAGGAGTAGCCGACGCCGAAATCGTCCACTGCGGCGCTGACGCCGCGCAGCAACAGTTGCTGCAGCAGCGCGCTGGTGCGGTCGATATCGTCCAGCACGATGTTCTCAGTGATCTCCAGCATCAGGCGGTCGCGCGACAACGGGAAGGCGATCAGGGCCTTCTCGACGTGACGGATGAACTCAGGATGGCGGAACTGGTGCGCCGAGACGTTGACGGCGACGTAGGGCAGGTCCAGCCCGCGCGACTGCCAGTCGGCGATCTGGCGGCAGGCCTGCTGCATGACCCACTCGCCGAGCTGCACGATCAGGCCGCTGGATTCGGCTACCGGGATGAATTCGCCGGGAGGGATCATCACGCCGTCGCGCGGCCAGCGGATCAGGGCCTCGGCGCCGCGCAGCTCGCCGTTCTCGAGGCCGACCAGGGGCTGGTAGTGCAGCACCAGCTCGTTGCGGATCAGGGCCTGGCGCAGCTGCTTGGCCAGGCGCAGGTGCTGGTGCGACTGCTGCTGCAGCTCCGGACGGAACACCATGACCTCACCCAGGCCGGCCTGCTCGGTGCGGTAGAGGGCTTCGTCGCTGCGGCGCAGCAGCAGGTCGATGTCGCCGCCGTGGTCGGGGTAGATGGACACGCCGATGTCGCAGCTCACCATGACGCCGCCGGCGTTGGCCAGCGGCGCACCGATGTCGCGCCGCAGACCCAGGCAGCGGCCTTGCAGGTCCAGCAGTTCGCCACCGGCGTGGATCTGGGTGATCCAGATGAAGCCGTCGCTGCCCATGCGGGTCAGCAGGTCGCCGGAGCCCACGGACTGGCGCAGGCGCAGGGCGATCTCGGACAGGCCGGAGTCGGCGGCGTTGCCGTCGATGCCGTGGCGCAGGGTGCGGTAGGACGACAGGCTGATGCTGACGATGGCCAGGCGCTGCTGCAGCTCGTGGGCGTCCTGGACGCGCTTGCGCAGCAGCTCGCGGAACAGCTTGCGGTCGGGCAGGCGGGTGACGTCGTCGATGCTGGCCTTGTTGAGGGCCACGCGCTGGCCGTCCAGCGCCAGCTTGAGCTCGGACACGCGGCCTTCGCTCAGGCGGTGCAGCGAGGCGATGGTGCCGAGGCTGAAGCTCAGCAGCGCAAGGCCGCTGCCGACCTGGAAGACGTTCATCCAGAAGGCCGGGGTGCCGGGCAGCGGGTAACCGATCCACAGCAGGCCGTTGGGCAGCAGCACGGCCAGCAGCAGCAACGCGCCGGACAGCAGGCCTATCGCCACCCAATGGCCCTGGCGCAGCCGCAGCCAGGCGGCGACCACCAATCCCAGTGCCGTCAGCACGACCAGGGGGGCGAGCAGGGGCAGGGACCAGGCTGGGGGCAGCAGCAGGGCGGCACCGGCGGCGAGCAACAGCAGGCCGTTGAGGCCGCGCAGGCCGCGGTCCAGGTCTGGCAGGCGGTTACGGCTGTCCAGCGACAGGCAGCCGTAGCGCAGCACCGCCGCGCTGAACAGGGCGCCGGACAGGGGCATGGCATGGGGCAGGAGCCTGGCCGGCCCCGGAATCTGGCCGCGCCAGGCCAGCAGCCAGATCAGCGAGAGCAGGGCGCTCAGCGAGAGCCAGGGCATGGAGGGCTCGTCGCGGTAGCGGGCATAGATCGCCAGGCCCAGGACGCCGATCGCCAGCAGGAAGCCGACGTGGACCCCGGCGATGGCGTCCGGGTAGGGGGTGCCGAGGATCAGGCTCCCGGGCGTCAATGGAGCTCCCGGCAGGCGTCCGGGCCCTGATTGCGCTCTTTTTCGATGGCGTTCATGCGATGTCTGCATTCTGGCATTTGTCATGCCGCAAGGCGAAGGGAATTCCATCTCATGTCAACGCGCTGCCAATGGCTGCGTTTCACCTTCTGGATGACACAATATTGCTGCTAGGCTTTCCGATCCCCCGCCCGTTCCCAAGACCCTGCCGATCCCGTAATCCATGAATTCGAACAACAATCTGCGCTCGGGCCGCCCGGCCCGCCGCTGGGGCCTGTGGGCCGCCGCCGTGCTGGTGATCGCCGCCGTCCTCTGGTGGGGGCGGGGCTGGCTGAAGGGCGAGGAGCCGCCCCAGTTCACCACGGTGCCCGCGGAGCGCGGCGAGGTGGTGGCCAAGGTCACCGCCACCGGCACCCTGTCGGCGCTGGTGACGGTCCAGGTGGGCAGCCAGGTCAGCGGCCGTATCCAGGACCTGTCGGTGGACTTCAACTCCCAGGTGAAGAAGGGCCAGCTGATCGCCAAGATCGACCCCCGCCTGTTCCTGGCGGAGGTCGAGCAGCAGCGCGCCAACGTGATGGCGGCCGAGGCCAACCTGACGCGCTCCAAGGTCCAGGCCCAGGATGCCCGGCGCCAGGCGCGCCGTGCGGACGAACTGTCGCCGCGAGGACTGATCTCGCAGAGTGAGCGCGACACGGCACAGGCTACCGCGGACGCGGCCGATGCCTCGGTGATCTCCTCGCAGGCGGCGCTGGCCCAGGCCCGCGCGGCGCTGAACCGCGCCCAGGTGAACCTCAACTACACCGACATCATCTCCCCGACCGATGGCGTGGTGATCTCGCGCAGCGTCGACGTCGGCCAGACCGTGGCGGCCTCGCTGCAGGCGCCGGTGCTGTTCACCATCGCCCAGGACCTGCGCCAGATGCAGGTCAACACCAGCGTGGCGGAGTCCGACGTGGGCAAGCTGCAGGCCGGAATGAAGGCCAACTTCACGGTGGACGCCTATCCGGGCGAGCGCTTCCGTGGCGAGGTGCGCCAGGTGCGCGACTCCGCCACCACCACGCAGAACGTGGTGACCTACGACGCCGTGCTCGACGTGACCAACGAGGAGCTGAAGCTCAAGCCCGGCATGACCGCGAACGTGACCTTCGTCTACGCGCGGCGCGAGGACGTGCTGAAGGTGCCCAATGCGGCGCTGCGCTTCCGCATGCCGACCCCGGCGGGCGGGCGCGACGCCGGCAAGGCGGCCAGCGCGGCGCCCGCCGCGGCCCAGCCGCAGGGCCAGGGCCAGCCATCGGCACAGGACGGCCAGGCTGCGGCGCCCCGCCAGCCCTCGGCGGGTGCCGAGGCTGGCGGTGGCAACGGCGAACGCCGCCAGCGGCGCCAGCGTGGCGGAGAAGGCGCCGCGGGCGGTCCGCGCACGGTCTACGTGCTGCGCGACGGCCAGGCCCAAGCGGTGGAGATCAAGACCGGCATCAGCGACGGCAGCTACACCGAGGTGGTGGAAGGCGGCCTGAAGGAAGGCGACGAGCTGATCACCGACATGCCGTCCGCCGAGGGTGACAAGCCGCGCGCCAGCGGCCCCGGCATGCGCATGTTCTGAGGCGGGCCGCGAACATGGCACTGATCGAACTGCGCGAGGTCACCCGCGAGTACCACATGGGCGACGTCGACGTGCGCGCGCTGCGTGGCGTGACCCTGGACATCGAGGCCGGCGAGTTCGTGGCCATCATGGGCACCTCGGGCTCCGGCAAGTCCACGCTGATGAATACCCTGGGCTGCCTGGACCGGCCGACCGCGGGCCATTACCGGCTCGACGGGCGCGAGGTCTCGACCCTGAGACGCGACGAGCTGGCGGAGATCCGCAACCGCACGCTGGGCTTCGTGTTCCAGAACTTCAACCTGCTGGCGCGCACCAGCGCGCTGGAGAACGTGGAGCTGCCGCTGCTGTATGCCGGCGTGCCGGCCGCCGAGCGCCATGCCCGCGCCGCCGCCGCGCTGGAACGCGTGGGCCTGGGCAAGCGCCTGGACCACACCCCGAGCCAGCTGTCCGGCGGCCAGCAGCAGCGCGTGGCCATTGCCCGTGCGCTGGTCGGCGAGCCGCGCGTGATCCTGGCGGACGAACCCACCGGCAACCTCGACTCCGCCACCAGCGTGGAGGTCATGGCCCTGCTGCAGGCGCTGGGCCGTGCCGGCATCACGGTGATCCTGGTGACGCACGAGCTGGACATTGCCGAATACGCGGCGCGCAATATCGTCATGAAGGATGGACAGGTGATCAGCGATATCCGCCGTGAGCCGGTGATCGCGGAGGTGCCGGCATGAACCTGCTGGCCGTGATCCGCGTGGCGATCCGCGCGCTGCTGCGCAACCGCCTGCGCTCCTTCCTCACCGCGCTGGGCATCATCATCGGCGTGGCGGCGGTGATCGCGATGGTGTCGATCGGCGAGGGCGCCAAGTCGCGCGTGGAGCAGAGCTTTGCCGCCATGGGCACCAACCTGCTGGTGGTGCGTTCCGGCTCCAGCCAGATGGGCGGCGCGCGCGGCGGCTTCGGCAGCCAGCCGACGCTGACCTGGGACGACCTCAAGGCGATCCAGACCGAGCTGTCGTCGGTGAAGTATGCAGCCCCGGAATTGCGTGGCAACCAGCCGCTGATCTCCGAGGAGCAGAACTGGACCACGCGCGTCGCTGGCGTGACCCCGGACTACCTGCTGCTGCGCAATTGGCGCATCGCCAGTGGCAGCGGCCTGCCGGAAGATCCGGAGTCCAACGCCAAGGTCGTGGTGCTGGGCAAGACGGTGGTGGAGAAGCTGTTCGGTGCCTATTCCGACCCGGTGGGGCAGATCGTGCGCATCCGCAACGTGCCCTTCGAGGTGGCCGGTGTGCTGGAGGCCAAGGGCCAATCGCCGATGGGCGACGACTACGACGACACCGCGCTGGTGCCGGTGCGCGCCTATGCCGAGAAGCTGCAGGGCGGCCTGAAGAAGTTCATCGCCGGGACGATCTATGTCAGCTCCGCCACGGGCGTGCCGACCTCCAAGGCCGAGAGCGACCTCAACAACCTGCTGCGCGACCGTCATCGCATCCGCCTGGGTGGCGAGGACGACTTCAACGTGCGCAACCTGGCGGAGATCGCCAGCGCGCAGGAGCAGAGCACCCAGACGCTGACGACGCTGCTGGCGGCCATCGCGGCGGTGTCGCTGCTGGTGGGTGGCATCGGCGTGATGAACATCATGTTGGTGTCGGTCACCGAGCGAACGCGCGAGATCGGCGTGCGCATGGCGGTGGGCGCGCGCCCGCGCGACATCCTGCTGCAGTTCCTGGTGGAGGCCTTGGTGCTGGCCCTGATCGGCGGCCTGACCGGCGTGATCCTGGGCGTGACCATCGCCCAGCAGCTGTCGTCTTCCTTCGGCTGGCCGCTGCTGATCCGCGTGGACGTGGTGCTGCTGTCGGTGGCGGTCAGTGCCGCGGTGGGCGTGGTGTTCGGCCTGTATCCGGCACGCAAGGCCTCGCAGCTCGATCCGATCGAGGCGCTGCGTTACGAGTAGCCCGAAGACGTCTCCGGGGGCTGATCCGGTCGCCAGCAAGCGGGCTCCTACGGGTGGGAACGTAGGGGCAGCGTGCTGGCGATCTTGTTTGTGCCGGCCTGGTCAAGGGACATGCTGCAAAGGGGGGATGCGCCGGGGGTGGTTTCGGTCATGCTGCAAACCGGTGCATCATTTGCACCCCCCGACGGTCCAAACTCCTGATGACCCAGCAGAAACAGCGTCACATCCTCGTTACCGGCGGAGGCTCCGGCCTCGGCGGTGCCACCGCGCGCCTGCTGGCCGGCCAGGGTCATCGCCTGACCCTGCTGGGCCGCCGGGCCGAGGCCCTGGAGCAGGTTGCCGCGCCGCTGCGGGCCCAGGGGGCGGATGTGCGCTCCCAGGCCTGCGATCTCGGCGACACTGCGGCGCTGGACGCGCTCTACGCCGGCTTCGGCGATGCGCCGCCCGACGGCATCGTCGGCAGCGCCGCGCAGTTGCTGATCAAGCCCTTCATGGAAACCAGCCTGGACGAGTACGACCAGGTCATGGACGTCAACGTGCGCGGTCTCTGGTACCTGTGCCAGCACGCATTCCGCACGATGAGCCAGCGCGGTGGTGGTGATATCGTGCTGGTGTCGTCACTGTCGGGCATCCGTGGCCTGCAGATTGCGCCCGGCAAGAGTGTCTATGCGCCCAGCAAGCATGCGGTGACGGGCCTGACGGAGGCCCTGGCCTTCGACGGCCGCGAGTTCAACATTCGCGTCAACGCGGTGGCGCCGGGCTACATGAAAACCGAAATGAACGCGCGCTACGGCCTGTACGGCGGCGCGCTGCCGGACGAGGTGGCGCCGAGCGTGGCCTACCTGCTGGATCGCGCCCAGTCCGGCGCGACCACCGGCACGACCCTGGAGGTATTCTGCAATGGCTGATTCCCGGCCGATCGTCACCCTGAGCCGTCGCGAGTCGTTCTGCGCCTCGCACCGCCTGTGGGAGCCGAAGCTGTCGCGCGAGGAGAATTTCGCGCTGTACGGCAAGTGCGCCCGCGACAACGGCCACGGCCATAACTACGTGCTGCAGGTGACGCTGCGCGGCGGCGTGGATCCGGCCAGCGGCATGGTGGTGAACCTGGCGGACCTGAAGAACTTCCTGCGCGAGGAGATCATCGCGCGCGTGGATCACTACCACCTTAACCACGACGTGGAGATGTTCCGCGGCGTGAACCCGACCTCCGAGAACGTGGCACTGGTGTTCTGGAAGGTCTGTCACGCGCGCTTCGGTGCGCTGCTGTCCGAGGTGCGCGTCGAGGAGACGCCGGACAATATTGTCTGCTATCGGGGCGAGTCGACGTAATCCCCAAAAACGTAGCCCGGCTTGCCTTCGGCAAACCGGGCTACGGCGACTGAAAGGGCGCTCCCTGCTTCGCTGCGCGAAACCGGACTACATCTGGAGCCTGTGTCGCGCTACTGCATCTGCCATTCCAACACCGCACCGAAGCTGCGCGGCTCGCCGTAGCGGCTGGCCAGGCGCGTGCCGGCCACCAGGGCGCCCTGGTCGTTCAGCTCGTCGGTGAGGTTGCGGCCGTAGACCGCCAGGCTGAAGCCAGCGGGCAGGGCGTAGCCCAGCTTGGCGTTGACCAGCACGCGGGCGTCGGCGCGCGAGAGCGGATCATTGTCCGGGTCGCTGTAGAAGGAGCCGACATAGTTGGCGGCGACCTGGCCGCTGACGCGGCGCCATTGCTTCAGCGTCAGGCCGATGCCGGCGGTCTGGCGAGGGGCGTAGGGAAACTCGTTGCCCTTGTAGTCCTGGTCATCCGCATCATCGGTATCGCCGTCGTTGTTGAGGTCGTTGCCGAACTTGTCGAACTCACTGCGCAGCAGGCCGAAGGTGAGGAAGGCTTCCAGCGGTCCCTGCAGCTTCCACAGCAGCTCGGTCTCCAGGCCGTAGTAGTGCGAGCGGCCGGCATTGGTGGTGTAGGTGGCAAAGCCGGAGGTTTCGCCGATGGTGACCTGCTGGTCGCGCCAGCGGGTGTAGAACAGGTTGGCGTTGAAGGTCAGGCGTTCGTCCGGCCAGCGCGAGCGTAGCGACAGCTCGACGGTCTTTGTGTATTCCGGATCGTAGGGGCTTACGCCGCCGCCGAAGAAGGAGATGCTGGTGCCGCCGGAGCGGTAGCCTTCCTGGTAGGTCAGGCCCAGCGAGCTGTTGTCGGTGGCGAACCAGGTCAGGCCGGCCTTGGGCAGCAGGTCGGTGAAGCGCGTGCTGTTGCTCTGGTCGTAGTCCGGCGGAACCAGGCCTGAGGCCGCGGCGGCCAGCACGTCGGCCAGCGGGTCCAGCACCGGGATCACGATGGGAAACGGCAGCGGGATCTGCGGCGGCACCGTGAGGCTGAGGTCGAGCTGGCTCACGTCATGGCGGCGCGCGCGTTCCTGGTTCAGGCGCAGGCCGGCGGTCAGGCGCCAGGCGTCGGCGAAATCCCAATCGGCCTCGGCGAACAGCGCGGTGGTGCGCGTGGTGGCGTCCGAATCGATGCTGCCGTTGAGCAGGGCGACGCCACCGCCGGCGGCGACGTCGTGGCCGATGGTCTGTTTCACCACGTCCGAATCGGCGTAGTAGAGGCCGGTGACAGCTTTGAAGCGCGGGCTCGAATAGCGCAGGCGCAGCTCCTGGCTGAGGATGTCCTCGTCCTCGGTGTTGTCCGAGTAACCGCCATCCGCCGCGCTGCGGTCGTAGTCGATGACGTAGAGGTTGGACAGCTCCGACCAGCCGCTGATCGCATCCAGGCTCCAGCGCGGGTTGAAGGCGTAGCTCTGCTCCAGGCTGTGCAGCCGGGTGGTCACGTCCTCGTTGGGGCGGACGTTGGAGGTTTCGGTGCGCTCGCCGCCCGAGGAGTCGTGGAAGGGATCACCGTATTCGTTGTCGGATTCGGTGTAGCCGTAGAGCGCCTTGTACCCGGGCAGGGCCTGCGGAGTCCAGGCCAGGCGGGCACGGGCGTTGCGCGTGCGTTCGCGCTGGGCGTCATCCTCGTTGCGGGTGGTGTTGACCACGTCGCCGTTGTCGTAGCGGTCCTGCGCGGCGATGCGGAAGCGCAGGGTGTCGGTGATGGGGCCGCCGCCGGCGAAGGCGTAGTCATGGCCGTCGCGGCTCATGATGCCGGCGCGCAGGCGCGCGTCCCATTCCGCGGTCGGTTCCACCGAGCGCAGCACCACGGATCCCGCCAGGCTGTTGCGGCCCTGGTTGGTGGACTGGGCGCCGCGCAGGATCTCGACCTGCTCCAGGTCCCAGGCCGACAGCGGGCCGGCGAAGGCGCCGGCGCGCGAGGGAAGTGCCACGCCGTCGAGATAGACGCTGATGGTATCGCCCTGTCCGCCGATGCCGCCCTGCGGCACGCCGCGAATGGCGATCTCGCGGTCGCCATCGGCCGAGACCACATTGGCGAACTGCGTGACGATGTCCTTCATCGAGGCGTCGCTGCCGGCCTTCAGGTCCTCGCGCGTGACGATGGCGACGCTGCTGTTGGTTTCGGCCAGCGCGCGGCCCAGCTTTTCACCCGTGACCACCACGGGGGCGAGCTTCACCGGCTGGGTCGGTTCGGCCAGGGCTGGCGTGGGCTGCGCTGCCTGCGGGACCTCGATGACCGGCATGGCGGCTTCGGTGGCGGGGGCCTCGGACTGGGCGACGGCCGCCAGGGGCAGCAGGCCGGCTAGCAGGGCGGTGGGGGCTTTGTTCATGACGGGAAGATTCCAGTGGCAATCCGAGCACATGGTGCTCGCCGTAGTGCAGCAGTGTGGCAGTTTCCGATGCCCCCCGTCCCGGGGGTGAAGCGGCAGCAGGGTGCAACCCTCTTCTGCCATCGGCGTGTCTTCAAAATTTGTAGGCGATGGTGCCGACCACGCTGCGGCGCAGGCCGTAGTAGCAGTCGCCGCGCTCGAGGCAGGAGGCGACGTAGGCATCGTCCTCGAGGTTGCTGGCGTTGACGGCCAGGCGCCAGTGCGGGTTCTCCCAGCCGGCCATGGCGTCGAACAGCTTGATCGCCGGCACGGTGACCTCGCGGCCTTCATCGGTGGTCTCGCCGATGTAGCGGAAGCCGCCGCCGACGGAGAAGCCGGGTACTCCGGCGATGGCGAAGCGCAGGCGCGCCCACAGCGAACCGGTGTGTTCGGCGATGGTGGCCAGTGACTTGTAGCGCTGGCCGGCCGCGGCGCTGGGGCCCTGGTCGCTCTCGGCGTCGAGCCAGGTGTAGTTGGCGCTCAGGTCCAGACGCGAGAACAGGGTAGTCAGGGCCTCGAACTCGATGCCGCGGATGTCGGCCTCGCCCAGCTGCACCTGGAAGCGCGGGTTGCTGCCGGGCGCCAGGCGGTTCTCCTCGCGGGTCTCGAAGGCGGCCAGGGTCACCAGGCTGGCCGAGCCCGGCGGCTGGTACTTGAGCCCGATCTCGCGCGACTTGCCGCGCACCGGCTTGTAGGCCTGGCTGTTCTGGTCCAGGCCGGCGACCGGCTGGAACGACTCGGAGTAGCTGAGGTATGGCGAGAAGCCGGCATCGAAGCGGTACAGCAGGCCGGCGCGCAGCGAGGTCTCGGAGTCGTCGCTGTCGGTGCTGCCGCTGCTGGCGGTGGCCTGGTCGTGGCGGGCGCCGAACAGGGCGATCCAGTGTTCGCCGATGCGCACCTGGTCCTGCAGGTAGAAGCCGGACTGGCGCAGCTGGGCGCGCGGCTGCTGCGCGGTCTGCGGGGCGATGTAGCGGCCGTACTGCGGGTCGTAGAGGTCGAAGCGGCCCTGCAGCACTACCTGCAGCAGGTTGGAAGACAGGTCGCCGTAGACCTCGTCGATGTTGGCGCGCGAGTAGTCGTAGCCGGCCAGCAGCAGGTGTTCCAGCGGCCCGGTGCGGAAGCGGCCCTGCAGCTGCTGGTCCAGCGTCAGGGTGCTGGTCTCGGTGTCGCTGATGCTGGAGATGCGCAGCACCTTGCGCATCTCTACTGGGTCGAGCAGGAACGGCGGGCCGACGAAGACGTTGGGATACAGCGTGCGATAGTGGCCGCTGCTGTCCGACCAGCGCAGGTTCTGGCGCAGGCTCCAGTTCTCGCCCAGCTGCAGCTCCAGGATCGAGGTGACGGCGGACTGCTCCATGTCGTAGCGGTCGAAATCCGGCTCGCTGACGAAGCGGTTGGTCGGGATGGGGCCATTGGGGTTGGGCCGCACGGTGCCGTCCCAGGGCAGGAAGCCCACGCTGGTGCCGCTCTCGTCCTTCTGCATGCGACCGAGCACGGTCCAGCGCAGCCAGTGGCTGGGGGCCCAGCTCAGCGAGGGCGAGACCAGCCAGCGGTCATCCTTGACGTAGTCCACCTGCGTGTCGGAGTCGCGCTGCAGCGCCACCAGGCGGTAGCTCAGGCTGTTGTCGGCGGTGAGGCTGCCGGTGCTGTCGAGTGCGTATTGTCGGCGGTCGTAGCTGCCGAATTCGGCGCGCAGCTGGTGCTCCGGCGTGGCCTGCGGCAGCTTGGAGTTGAGGTTGACGATGCCGCCGCTGGGGCCCTGTCCATAGAGCACGGAGGCCGGGCCGCGCAGGATCTCGACGCTGTCCAGCGTCCAGGGATCGGGGCGCACGGTGTTGTAGGACTCGAACAGCATGCGCAGGCCGTCTAGGTAGTACATGGCGCTGCTGCCGCGGATCATGGCCCAGTCGCCACGCGTGTCGAAGCCATAGGCATCCGCACGCGTGCCGGTGCTGTAGCGCAGTACGTCCTGCACGGTCTGCGCGCCCTGGTCCTCGAAACGCTGGCGCGGGATGGCGGAAATGGAGACCGGTGTCTCCATCAGCGCGGCGTCGGTCTTGGTGCCGCTGCTGGCGCTGTCCAGGATGTAGCCGCGCTGGGCGCGGACTTCCACCGGCTTGAGCATGATCTGCTCGTCTGCCTTGGGTGCAGCCGAGGACTCGACCGGGATCGTGTCGAGCGGCGGGGCGTCTTCCTGCGCCAGTGCGGGCGGCGACAGCAGCGAGGCGGCGAGGGTGACGGCGACGTAGGACACCGGCGCCAGGAAGCGGCGCAGCAGCTGCGGCTGCTGCCGGTGCAGGGTCAGGCCCAGGCGCAGGGCGGCCACGGCGGCCACCGCCGCCATGGCATGCCGCAGCCACAGGCCACCCAGTTCGGCGGGCGCGTGGGCGCTGCTCCACAGCGCCAGCGCGGCCGCGTTGAGCAATGCCAGCGACAGCATCCATTCGCAGCGATCCGATGGCTCCGTGCGGCGGGCCAGCAGGTGGTGCAAGGCAATAGCGGCCATGGCGATCTGCAGCGACGCCAGCTGATCCATGTACTTCCCCGAGAGAGTTTGAGTCCGCGGCCCCTGCCCGCAGTTTGCAAATAATAGTAATTCTCATTTAAATAGGGAAGTGCTTGAATTTACTACTGCCCAAAATTCCATGATCCAGAAAGCCCTGGCCGCCACGCTGGCCCTGCTGATGTCGGCCTGTGCCGCCACCCCCTCACTGCCCGCGAAGTCTGCCGCCGCGCCCGCTCCGGAGCGCGATCGCCGCGCGATCCTGGCGATGGCCGGGGAGTACCAGGTGCAGTTCCGCTTCGACGAGACCGTGGCGCTGCAGCCCGGCTACAAGCTGCATGAACCGCACATCACACAGGGCCATGAGTTCGTCGAGGTGCTGGAGGACAGCCCGCGCCGCATCGTGCTGCAGCACGTGCTGGTGGATGCCTCGGGCCACGTCACCAAGCACTGGCGGCAGGACTGGGAGTACGAGCAGGCGCAGTACTGGGTCTATGTCGGCGACTACGCCTGGGAGGCGCGCCGGGTCTCGGCGGCCGAGGCCCGCGGCCGCTGGCTGCAGACGGTGTGGCAGGTGGACGACAGCCCGCGCTATGCCGCACTGGGCGCCTGGACGCACGAGAACGGCGTTTCCAGCTGGGCCTCGGATCGCACCAGGCGCCCCTTGCCGCGGCGCGAGCACACCACGCGCAGCGACTACGACGTGGTGGATACCTGGAACCGCCAGAGCCTCACGCCCGAGGGCTGGGTGCACGAGCAGGACAGCCTGAAGCTGGACCGCAAGGCCCCCACCGGGCCGCGCGTGCTGGCGCGCGAGCGCGGGCTCAATACCTATACGCGTCTCCAGGGCTACGACTTCGGGCCCGGGCGGGAGTACTGGCGCAAGACCCGCTCCCACTGGAGCGCCGTGCGCGCGGTCTGGGCGGAACTGCTGGTGAAGCACCCCCGCGTGGCGCTGCGCGAGGAGGTGGACGAGACGCCGCACTACATGGCGGTGATGGCGCAGGCCAACGACCTGGCGAACAAGCCGCTGTCCGACGAACAGCGGCGTGCGGCGGTGCGCGAGGTGCTGCAGCCCTATCTGGTGCTTAAACCCTAGCGTTCCTCGACACCGGAGCGCAGGGCGCTGGCCGGCTCGTTGCCCAGGTTGAGGATCATGCGCACGAACGCGCCGACCTGGGCGTGCATCAGCGGGTAGTCGGTGAACTCGCTGGTGACCTTGGGGATGCCGAAGTTGAGCAGGTAGACCGGCCCGGTGATGTACTGGATCACCGGCAGGCCGCCCTCGTTGCGATAGGCCTGGCCTTCGCCGAAGGGCAGCAGCGGCGGCATCACGATGCTGCGATCGAACTGCTGCGACAGCAGGATGCTCTCGCGCTCGAACACTTCGCCGAGCGGCGTCATGATCACCTGCGGCTCGTTGAGGCCGGTGAGGCCCATGACACCCGGGGCGATCTCCAGCCACTCGCGGGCACCGACGTGCTCGACCTCGATCGCGGCCAGGACCTTCTCCTGCAACTCGTCGTGGTTCTCCTCGATGTAGTGCCCCAGGCCGCCACCGCCGAAGTGACCGCCGCTGAACACCACGCGCAGGCTGCGCTTGCGCTGCGCCTGGGGGATGCGCGTGAAGTAGCGCATGATGCCCAGGATCGCGGCGGGTCCGTTGTCCTCGATGGAGTTGGTACCGTCGGTATGCGAGCTGAGCACGATCTCGAGCGGGCTCGCGCCTGGCAGGATGGCGACCACGTTGTAGGCCTCCACGCTTTCCTCCAGCGCGTGCAGCGTCAGCCGCGCCGGCTTGGCGGACAGTGGGTTGGCCAGCAGGCGCTGCTTCAGCGCCGCACCGGTGTCGCGGTCGAGGTAGACCGTGGGCGAAGCAGGCAGGAAGCGGGCGAAGAAGGGGTAGTAGGAACCCTGCGCGGCTTCCTGCGGGTAGTCGACGATGCCGACCGCACCTGCGGCGCCGGCGGCCTTCAGTGCCGTGGTGACGACCTGGGCCACCACCATGTCCAGGAAGGGACGCGAGAAGGGCGTGGTGAAGCCCATGGTGCCGGCGTCGTCGGTGACGTGCAGCGCGAGGCTGCTGAGTACGCCGATGGGGATGGTCAGCCGCGGCAGGTCGTAGACCACGATCTTGCCGCGCACGTCCGCCGCGGTGAGCAGGGAGACGATGGACGACAGGCCGCTGGCGGTGTCGCCGAGCAGCCCCACCAGCGACTGGACCAGGCCCAGGACACCGCCGACCAGCGCGCCGCTGTCGAGCATGCGCACCACGACATCGGTCAGGTCCACGGCGGCCAGCCCCGGCACGTAGACCAGCGGGCCTTCCAGGCCCTCGGGACCGGTGTTGCCCGAGAAGGGAATATAGGACACCAGCGGGATGTCCTCAGCACTGTCGCCCGCGAGCAACTGAAGCTGCGCCTTCTGGGCGATCCAGCGGTCCACCGGATAGGGCTCCAGGCGCACGTCCGGCACGCCCATGGCGCGCAGCTGGCTGGCGAGCCGTTGGGCATAGGCGATCTCGGCCACGCTGCCGGCGGGGCGGAAGCCGCTGTCGAAGCTGTCGATCTCGTACTGCCAGCCACGCACCTGGGCCAGGGTAGGCATCAGGGCGGCATCGAATTCGCGGCTGTGGTCGAGGCCTGGGGTGCCGCCGGAGGCGCCATCGACCGGGCGGCTGCTGCCGCAACCGGCGGCCAGGGTCAGGCCGGCGACGGCCAGTGCGAGGCCGGCCCGGCGGGCCAGACGCATGGAAATGCTCATGTGTTCTCCTCGGGACCTGTCCGGCTGGCCGTTGCGGAGCCGGCGGGTCCATCTGTGATTCCGCCAGTGTGAGGCCAGTGGACTTGGCCCGCCATTGGCCGAGTCACAGGAGCTTTTGTGCCCGAGCACAAAAGCCCCCTTCATTTGGCAGGAAGCCGGCTTTCGTGCATGGTGACAGGTTGAGGACATGAAAAAGGCCAGCGGGGCTCGACCCCGGTGGCCGCGCGGTCCAGGTTTTGGGGAAATTGATGAGTGCCAAGCTTTTCCGGATCGTGATCCCGGTTTCGGGACTGGACCGGGCCGTGCGCTTCTACAGCAGCCTGCTGCTGGTGGACGGTTTCCGTGTGCCTCCGGCGATCCATAACTTCCCCCTCGGCCAGGCGTTGCTGACCTGCTACGACGCGCGCATCGACGGCGAACATCCGCTGCCGCCCTCGCCGCAACTGATCTACATCGGCGTGGACGAGAACCTGATGCAGCTGCGCATGCGCGCCGTGCAGATGGGTGCCATGGAGGTGGACCACGAGCCGCGCCGCATGCCTGGAGGCGAGGCCGGCTTGTGCATGACCGACCCCTGGGGCAACCGCCTGGCGATGGTCGATGCGCACACCATGCAGTGGGGTGCGCCGGTGCCGGCCTTCCGCAGCAAGGAGGTGGTCGCGGCACCGCAGCAAGGGGTATTGCTGCTGCGGCAGGACTTCCTGAATGCAGTGAAGGGCGGCGAATTCTCGCGGGTGAAGGAACTGCTGGCGCTGGACCACGACCTGATCGACACCGTGGACAGCACGGGCGCCTCGGTGCTGCTGGTGGCCGCCTACAAGCGGCAGGAGCGCATTGCCGCCTACCTGCTGGCGCTGCGCGATGACCTGACGCTCTGCGAGGCCGCCGCGATGGGAGCCATCGAGCCGCTGGCGTTGCTGCTGCGCCGCGCTCCCGAGCGCGTGAACCTGCCTGGTGCCGACGGCTTCCTGCCGCTGGGGCTGGCCTGCTTCTTCGGGCACGGCGACTGCGTGGACCGGCTGCTGCAGGCGGGTGCCGACGTCAACGCGGTGTCGCGCAACAACATGCGCTCGCATCCGCTCAACAGCGCCCTGACACAGACCTCGCAGGAATGCGCCCTGGGGATCGTGCACCGGTTGCTGCGCGCGGGGGCACAACCCAATGCCGTACAGGTATCCGGGCACACCGCATTGCACCAGGCGGCGGGCCGTGGCTTCCTGGAAGCGGTGGACGTGCTGCTGCAGGCCGGCGCCGATCCGGGCCTGCGTGCGGACAACGGCGCGACGCCGGCGATGCTGGCACAGCGGGCGGGGCATGCCGCGGTGCTGGATCGCCTGCGCCGGCACGGCGACGGCCGGCGCCCGCCGGTCGATCCCTTTGCCGAGACGATGATGTTCTGAAGCGGGCGCCTAGGCGCTCTCTGCGCGCCCCATGCGCCGCATCAACAAGGCGGCACTGAGGCGGGATTGCCAGGACAGGTCGTCCAGATCCGCCTTCAGCAGGGTCTCGATGCGCTTCAGGCGGTAGCTCAGCGTGTTGGGGTGGATCTCCAGCGTGGCGGCGACGGCCTTGCGCTGCTGGCGCTGCAGGAAGTAGCTGTCCAGCGTTTCCAGCAGGTGCGGCTCCGGGGCAATCAGCTCCAGCAGGCCCTCGAGATAGCCGGCGACATTGCGCGACTGCAGCGCAGTGTCGTCCAGCACGTAGTCGGAGTAGCGGAACTGCTTGCCGCGCGTCGCCAGGCGCCGCCCGATGTCCAGGGCACGCGCGGCCTGCTCCGCGCTGAGGTGCCAGCCGCGGGCGCCAGTGCCCGCCAGGCCGATGCCGACCGGCTGCGTGCGCCCGCGTAGCGCCGACGACTGTGCCAGCTGCGTGGCCAGGCGCCGTTCA
This sequence comes from Solimonas sp., assembly GCA_030149365.1. GTDB lineage: Bacteria > Pseudomonadota > Gammaproteobacteria > Nevskiales > Nevskiaceae > Solimonas_A. The sequence continues at coordinate 22,858 of JASBRP010000045.1, read as the reverse complement.
TGTCGGATCGCATTTTCGCCGCCGGGCACTGCCATCCAGATCACCGCATGCTCGCGCCACAGGGTGCCGATGGGGCGTGGTTCGTCGCGCTGGGTCAGGGCGCCCATCAGCGATTCGAGCTCGTCCTCGGCGGCGCTGCGGCTGCTGCCGTGTGAGGTTGCGGCGAAGGCCAGCGCCATGCGGCGGCCCAGCGGATCGGCACCCAGTGCCAGCGCACGCTCGCGGAAGCCTTCGGTGTCGTCGGGCCGGTCGAAGACGATGGAGCAGAGCTCGTGTTGCAGGCGGCTCTGCCAGCGCTCTCCGCGGCGCTGCTCGTCGACGTAGGCATGGCTGATGGTCTGCCCGAGCAGGTCGGTGTGGTACATCATGTAGGGCGAGAGCTTGAGCAACACCTCGTCGCGCAGCTCGTGGCGATGCTGCACGCCGTCGAGGAAGGCCTGCCATAGCACCGTGCTGCCGACACGGAAGGAATGCAGCAGCCCGGTCATGGGGATGCCCTGATGGAAGCGGCGCCGGGCGAAGTCGGCCACTGGCTTGAGCATCTCGGCGTCGGGCGAGCGCCCGCCCAGCAGGGCGCGGAACCAGATGTCGACGTTGATGCGGATCATGGTCTCGACTTCCCGCACCACGGAGGCATCACGGATCGCCGCATACTCCGGCACGTCTTCGCGCACCGTGGCGAAAACCCGCTGGACGATGGCCTCGGCGTGCTGGGACAGGGCTCGCACCTCCGACGCCATGCGTCGCGAAACCGCCGGTACGGCCGCGCCGTCGCGCGGCCGGGTTGCCTTGCCCATTGCTTGCTGCTCCTGCGGATGTGCCCGGGCGCCTGTATAGCACGCGGCCTCGCTGGGGAGGCTGGGCGCTTTTTGTGCTGCGTCACAAAAGCGCTGGTGAACCTGCCAATGGCGCGATTGGGGTGTCCGCCGCGAAGATGCAGGTCTTGCCGGTGGCCGTATCTCACGGTTGCCCGCGCCGCCATCCCTTCGAGGGGATCCCCGGGGCCCTCCGCCGCCGGGATTGGGATTCATGGCCGACCTGGTTGCAGTCGACCATGAATCCCTTTTTGCTCGCCTGAGGGGAAGGGTGGCTAGGGCCGCCGCACTTGCTATGCTCAGGGAAACACCGGGGGAGCAGCATGCAGGCAGATTCTTCTTACACGCGGCTGCTGTTCAGCGTCGCAGCTCTGTTCAATCTTGTGGTGGCATTGGTCCTGCTGACCGCCAGCGCGCAAATGGGCGCCTTGCTGAACCTGGGGGCGGCGACACCGGGCAGCGTGGTGCTGTCGAATCTCTCCGGCGCGTTCGTGGGCCTTTTCGCCTACGCCTATGCGCGCGTCGCCATGGACCCGCGGCGCTACCGCGCCTACGTGGAGTTGGGTGCCATCGGCAAGATGCTGGTGCTGCCGGCGGCCGGCATCCCCTGGGCACTGGGCTACATCGGCTGGGAGTTGCCGCTGCTGGCCTGCGGCGACCTGGTCTTCGCGCTGCTGTTCTGGGACTGGCTGCGCCGCACGCGCTGAACAGGGCCCGCGCGGCGGCCGCGAGGCCGCCGTATCAGGGTACCCAGTCCACCGGCTCCAGTGCCTTGAGCAGGAAGGGCAGCATCACGTCGGCCTGGTTCCAGCCCCACTGGAAGGCGCGGTCGAAATCCTGCGCGGTGGGCAGCAGGTTGATCGGCGAGAGCGTCGGCTCGAAGCGCAGTAGCCAGTCGAAATAGGGTTTCTGCGAAGCCATCTGCAATTGCACGGCCTGCGTCACCGGCCAGAGCCAGATGTGGCGCGGGTCCCACTGCGGATGGAAGCAGTCCAGCGCCAGGTAGAAGGCGTTGCGCGTGCCGATGCGGCCGGCCTGCACACGCTCCCAGGCGATGCGTGCCGGCACGTTGGAGGCGACACCGCCGTCGACGAACAGCGCCACGTCGTGCTGCTGACGCAACGTGGCGAGGATGGCGTCGCTCTCGGCGTCGCGTGTCGGTGGCTCGTACTGCAGCACGGCGGGAATCGCTGCCGAAAGGCCCACGGCGTCGACGGCGCGGATGCGGCGCGTGAGTGCGTCGCCGCCCAGCACGATCGGCTTGACCACGCTGGGGCTGACCATGGCCGCCAGCAGCAGCATGCGCTCCGCCACCAGCTTGGAGAAGCGCTTGCCGCTGGCCATGGGCGAGGTGAAGTCGCGCAGGCCGGAGGGCAGGTGCTCGTAGGCGCGGGCATGGATGCCGGCGACCACCGAGTCGTAGGGAATCTCCAGGTCTTCCAGGCGCATCGGACTGCCGTCGGGCAGGGTCATGATGCGGTGCATGCTGTGCAGGTGCAGCCGCGTGATGCCGGGCAGGGTATGTGTGGCGCCGATGTGGGGACGGCTGAAGATGTCGCGCACGCGCAGCGATTTGGCCCAGGCCATCAGTGCTTCGATGTCAGTCTGCCGCGAGCGAGCCAGGAAGGCACCGATCAGGGAGCCGATGGACGAGCCCACGAGGTAGTCGGAGGAGCGCCCCTCGGCGCGCAGGCGCGCGGCGGCGCCAACGTAGACGTAGCCCGCGCCACCGCCGCCGCCCGCTACGGTGACCAGTGCCTTGCGGCCGACCTCGGCGTCGAGTTCCTGCTCCGTGAACTGCCCGGCGTGGCGGGACAGCAGGTTGGCGCGCGTCAGTTTTGCCGCGGCATGCAGTGCGTCCAGGGCCACCATGCAGCCGGCCAGGCGCGCGCGGGGCGAGTCCTCATGGCGCAGCGGCTTGTACCACTCGCGCAGCACCAGCTCGCGCAGCGGCTCGACGATGGCGGGATCCGGCTCCACCTCGGGCCGCCAGGGCAGGCCCAGGGCCGCGCCGGGCGCGAAGCGCTGCAGGCGCGCCAGGCCCAGCACGTAGCGCAGGCGCTGGTACTCGGCCGGTAGCAGGAAGCGCGGCTGCGCCAGCACCGCGCGGATCGCGGCCATCTCCATCCGCTGCAGCTTCAGCAGGGCCTTGGTGATGGGGTCGGCCATGGGCGGCGAGGCTCCTGACAAGTTGCTATTGAAATGCGCCGTATGATGCCATCAGCGGCTGTCGCGCGATCCTCAGTGCCTGTCTGCAGGAGACAGCAGCTTGCCGGGATCGACGAAGAACATGCGCTTCCAGCCCTGGGTCCCCTGGGCATAGCACCAGGGTCGCGGCAGCAGGGCAAGCACGGCGTAGTGCAGGTGCGGCGGTTTGCCGGCGGCGTTGCCACTGGCGCCGTTGCTGCCCAGCCGCGTGCCCGGCTTCACCAGTGCCAGGGGCGTCGCGGAAGATTCGTCGAGATGCGCGTAGTAGTGCAGGCGCCATTTCGGCCCGATGACGGCGACGACCTTGCCGCCCAGGCCGAGCTCGCCGCGAAACACCACGAGGCCCCAGGTGGCGGAGCGGACCGGACGCCCCTTTGGCGCGAAGATGTCGATGCCCTTATGGCCCCCCGACTTGCCCCAGGGTTCATACCAGAACGACTGCGGGTTCCAGTCCCGCGCCGTGGCGCCTTCCACCGGGATGACGGTCCGCTCCGGGATGGCGAAGGGCAGCAGCAGAACGATGGCCAGCGCCAGCAGCCAGCGCCACTTGCGGGCAGGCGCCGGTGTCACGCGGCCTGCGCTTCCAGCGTGCCGCCGTAGCTCAGCACGGTACCCAGCAGGGGCAGCGCGAACTCCACGTGGAAGACATAGCGGCCGTTCTCGATACGCTTGCCGGCGAGCGAGCGCGGCAGCAGGAACAAGGGAATGCGGATGCCGCGCAGGCGCGCCCGCAGCGTGCGCCAGATCCAGGCGCCGCGCTCCACGTCCACGGTCAGGTGCAGCTCGACCGGGCCGGTGTCCTCCACCCACCAGCCGGACAGGCGGGTCCCGACCGGCCGGAACAGCGAGCGCATCACGGCGCCATTGTCGAAGCGGCGCGTCCACTCCAAGGCGCTAGGGGTGTGGCGGATCGTCACTTCGAATCCGCGCCGCGGCAGGTCCACGGGAATGCCCACGGACTTGGCCAGGCGCCGTCCCATCCAGCCGGCCAGGCCGCGCCCGACGCGGATGTCGATCTCGCCGCGCAGCACGCCGCCCTTGCGGTGCAGGTCCTGCAGCAGCGGATGCAGGTCGCCGAAGGCAGGGCCGAACCAGCGCGTGACGACGGTCTGCTCGCTCATGGCTTCAGCGCTGGGCTTCCAGCTCCTCCCAGCGCGCGTAGGCCGTGCCCAGCTCCTTCTGCGTCTTGGCCAGTGCCAGTTCCACCTTGGCGATAGTCTCGCGGGCCTGCTGGTAGAAGCCGGGGGCGCTGATCTCGGCGGCGAGCTTGGTCTGCTCGGCTTCCAGCTTCTCGATACGACCGGGCAACTGGTCGAGCTCGCGCTTGTCCTTGCTGTTGAGGCGCGAAGCCGGGGCGGTGGCGGCCGGAGCGGGCGAGGGCGCGGCGGTGACCTTTGGCGGGGTCTGCGTGGGGGCCTGGTGCTGGCGCTGGCGCAGCCAGTCGTCGTAGCCACCGATGTAGTCGCCGACGCGGCCGCCGCCTTCATAGACCAGGCTGCGCGTAACGACGTTGTTCAGGAACTCGCGATCATGGCTGACCATCAGCACGGTGCCGGAGTATTCCACCAGGCGCTCTTCGAGCAGGTCCAGCGTCTCCATGTCGAGATCGTTGGTGGGCTCGTCCAGCACCAGCAGGTTGGAGGGGCGCGAGAACAGCTGTGCCAGCAGCAGGCGCGAACGCTCACCGCCGGACAGCACGCGCACCGGGCAGCGGGCACGGTCGGGCGTGAACAGGAAGTCCTGCAGGTAGGTGTAGACGTGCTTGCGGACCCCGGCGATCTCGACGAATTCCTTGCCGTCGCCGATGGCGTCGATAGCGGTCTTCTCTTCGTCCAACAGCGGACTGCGCAGCTGGTCGAAGTACGCGATCTCCAGCTTGGTGCCTTCGCGCATCTCACCGCTGTCAGGCTTGAGCTTGCCGAGGATGATGTTGAGCAGCGTGGTCTTGCCGGCGCCGTTGGGGCCGATGATGCCGACCTTGTCGCCGCGGATCACCACGGTGGACAGGTTGTGGATGATCTTGCGGCCGTTGTAGGAATGCGTGACGTTCTTCAGTTCCGCCACCAGCTTGCCGGAGCGCTCGGCCTCCTGGACGACGATGTTGGCGGTGCCTTCGCGGTTGCGGCGATTGGCGAAGGTGTTGCGCAGTTCCATCAGCGCCTTGACGCGGCCGGCGCTGCGCGTGCGCCGCGCTTCCACGCCCTTGCGGATCCAGACTTCTTCCTGGGCCAGCTTCTTGTCGAACAGCGCGTTCTGGCGCTCCTCGGCATGCAGGGCTTCGGCCTTGCCGGTGAGGTAGGCGTCGTAGCCGCCCTGCCAGCTGCTGAGCTTGCCGCGGTCCAGGTCGCAGACGCGGGTGGCGAGCTTGCGCACGAAGGCACGGTCATGGCTGATGAACAGCAGCGCACCGCGGAAGGACAGCAGGAACTCTTCCAGCTGCGCGATGCTGGGGATGTCGAGATGGTTGGTGGGCTCGTCCAGCAGCAGGATGTCGGGCTCGCTGACCAGGGCCTGGGCCAGCAGCACGCGGCGCTTGAGGCCGCCGGACTGCGCGGCGAAGGGCGCGTCGGCCGGCAGGTCCAGCTTGGTGATGACGGACTGGACGCGGCTTTCCAGCGACCAGCCGTCCTGCGCCTCGATCTGCGACTGCAGGCGCCCCAGCTTCTCCAGCTCGGCCTCGGTGTGGGCCTCCATCGACAGGTGATGGAACTCGGCGATCTTGCGTCCGAGTTCGCCCAGGCCTTCGGCCACGACGTCGTACACCGTGCCGGCCGTGCCGGGGGGGACGTCCTGCACCAGCTGCGCCACGCGCAGGCCCTGCTGTCGGATGACTTCCCCGGCGTCTACGGCCTGGCTGCCGGCGATGACGCGGAACAGGGTGGACTTGCCGGCGCCGTTGCGGCCGACGAGGCAGACGCGCTCACGGGACTCGATGGAGAAATCGGTGCCGTCGAACAGCACGGTGTTGCCGATGCGCAGGTTGACGTTCTTGAGGCCGAGAAGCATGTTGACAAAGGGGAGGACTGAATTCGGGGGCGGATTGTCGCATTCCCGGACTCCCTTCGTGAGGGGTGGCGAAGATTCACTTGGGAATGCTTCTCACCTACAATCACCATCCCGCAGTCCGTATTCCGCGAGTGCCGCCTTGTCCGCCCCCGATTCAGCTGTACGCCGCCGCTTCTGGTCCCGATTTGCATTGGCAGGCCCGGTGGTCTTCCTCTGCGCCGCCCTGGTCATGTGCGGCGGTGCGCTGTGGCTGCCCAAGGGGCCGGCCCAGATCGATAACTTGGTGCTGCCGATCGTGCTGTTTCCGGCGATCTGGGCGGCGCTGTTCTTCTATGCCTATCTGGACCGCCGCCTGGCGCGGGCCTGGGCGGTGATCGGCGGCCTGTCGCTGGTCCACCTCGTCGTGATCGGGGTGTATGTCATGCAAACCATGCAAGCGGCCAAGGCCGCAGGGGCGGGTGGCTCGTGATCAAGCTGTCGCAAGAGCGCAACAAGTCGCTGCTGGCGGTGCACGGCTGGTCGGCCGTGTTCCTGGGCCTGCTGCTGTACGCCGTGATCCTTACCGGCGTGGCCTCGGTCTTCGCCAAGGAACTGGGCGACTGGTCCAGCCCGCTGTCGGCGCCGGTGGCGGATCCCTTCAGGCCGGGCACGGACCGCATGATGCGCGAGTTCGCCGCCAGCGTGGACCCGCAGTATTACGAAGAATTCTTCTTCTTCCCGCGTGCCGGCGACCGCCTCTACGCATTCTTCCACAAGCACGAGACCGACGAGAAGGGTAAGCCGCGTGAGCGCGGCGTCGCAGCCGAGTTCGATCCGCTGACGCAGACGGAGATCGAGCGCAGAGAGGGAACGGACGAGGAGGTCGATGCCGGCGACCGCGCCAATGCGCTCGGCGAGTTCATGGTGGAACTGCATGTGCGCCTGCACCTGCCGAATCCCTGGGGGCTGCTGCTGACCGGCGTGCTGGGCCTGGCGATGCTGGTGGCAGCGATCACCGGCTTCGTGGTGCACCGGCACCTGATCAAGGAGTTGTTCACGCTGCGCCGTCACAAGGAGAAGCTGCTGTCGGCGCGTGACACGCACGTGATCGCAGGCACCTGGAACCTGCCGTTTGCCTTCATCCTGGCCTTCACCGGCAGCTACTTCAGCTTCGGCAGTGCCTTCGGCATCCCGGCGGTGGCGATGGTGGTGTTTGGCGGCGACCAGGAGAAAATGATCGAGACGGTGATCGGCAATCCTCCCAAGGAAGACAAGACGCCGGCGCCCATGGCCGACCTCGATCGCATGATCGCCGACGTGCGTGGCCGCACGGACGCGACGCTCGGCTTCGTCACGGTGCAGCACTGGGGACGCGCGGACTCGCTAGTGACGATGTTCATGCACTACCCGGAAGGCAAGCTGATGGGGCCGACCTATGTCTATGGCGGCGCGACCGGCGAGTTCCGCTACGCCAAGCCCAACCTGGGCTTGCAGCCCTCCACCGGCGGTGCGCTGTTCGAACTGATGGCGCCGCTGCACTTCGGCAACTTTGCGGGCGTGTTCTCCAAGTCCGCTTGGTTCGCGCTGGGGTTTGCCGGCGCCTACGTGACGATCACCGGCTTGATGCTGTGGACGCTGCGCCGTCGCGAGGAGCGTGGCTGGCGACACCTGGCACGCGCCACGGTCTGGGTGGGTTACGGCCTGCCGCTGGCGCTGGTGGCGCCTGCGTTTACCTACTTTCCGCTGCGTGCCGCGGGCGAGATGGTGCATGGCCCGATGATGACCAGCTTCCTGCTGGTGTCGCTGGCTGCGGCCGGCATTGCCTGGGGGATGCGCAGCCTGACGCTGGCGCGTCGCGTGCTTCTGGGGCTCAGCGGCCTGGCGCTGCTACTGCTGCCGGTGGCTCGCCTGCTGACTGGCGGCGTGGGCTGGGGCGGGGCGTTTGCGGGTGGTTTGCACACCGTGCTGGCGTTGGACATCGCCTTTGCCGTGGGCGGCCTGCTGTGCCTGGTTTCGGCGCTGGGTCGTCCCGCGGTGCCGGCCGCGGCATCGGCGGACTCCGAACTCGACGAGGCGGTGGAAGCATGAGCACCTCCAGTCTCGCGGCCCTTGCCAGCCTGATCAGCCTGTTGCTGCTGCTGCCGATTGCCCTGCGCGATCCCAAGCGCCTGCGCAGCCTGCGCCGTCCTGCGCCCAAGCCGGGTATCGAACGCAAGCTGCTGGGTTGGGGCACGCTGCTGCCGGGCGTTGCATTGGTCGCGATGGCGCAGTGGCCGGCCTTCCTGGTCTGGCTGGGCGTGGTGACCACGGCGGGCTGGCTGCTGGTGAATGGTCTGGCTCAAAAGCCCGCAGATACTCCCTAGCCACTGGATGGCGATCGGCATCATGCAAAGCCCTGCAACGCAGGGCTTTTTTATGCAGAGAACTTGGCATCCAACTGCTAGATTGCAGGCTGCAAAGTGAACCTTCGCGCAGCTTGCGAATTTCCAGGGAAATGCTATCGGCATGCTTTGATTTAAAAGGGATTTGTGCCTGGCATGTGCTGTGCACTGTGCCATCGCATGCCGACAACAAAAAGAAACCCCCTCCGGCTATGCGGACCGCTGCTGCCCGCGGTGCTGCTGGCCTCGCATACCGCCTTCGCAGGCGCCCTCCCGAACTATTCGAGCGCTGCTCACGACTCCACGATCCGGACTGCCTCAGGCGCCGGGCCTCAGGACGTTGATCAGGCCATCACGCAGTTGCAGGCGTGGAATGCCGCGCGCCTTAGCGATCCGCAACGCCTGCGCGTGCGGGCGGACCTGATCGTGCTGCTGGAGCGTGCCGGCAGGCCGCGGGACGCGCTGGCCGTCGCGGGGGAGGCGGACCTGAAGCAGCTTCCGGATTACGCACTGCAATCCGCCTTCGCTGCGGCACGCAGCCTGCCGGACCTGGAGGCTGAGGCCACCCTCGTGGCCGAGATGCTGCGCCGCGCGCCGCGTAGCCACATGGCCCGCTTGCGCGAGGTCTACTGGCTGATGGACGCCGGCAGGTTGGAGGCCGCCGACGAGAAACTGAAGGCGCTCGAGACGGCCCAGATCCGCGACCGCGCGACGCGCCTGAACGTGCTGCGTGCGCGGCTGGCCCTGGCCGACACCCGATCTGACTGGCAGGCTGCGCTGGGCGCTGCCGAGTCCATCCTGGAACTCGAACCCAAGGACATCGAAGCCCAGCGTCAGCGTGCTTTCATCCTGGCCCGGCACGGCGGCGCGCCTTCGGCCATCGATGGTCTGCCGAAGGATGTGCTCAGCGACGGCGAGCGCGCCGGGCTGCGGCAACAGGCAGCGGGCCAGCGTATCGGCTGGGCCGTCGCGGCCCGCGACCAGGACAAGTCGGCGCGCCGCTTCGAGGCGATCGACGCCGCGCTGGCCGACAACGAGGCGCAGTTGGCGGCTCTCGACATGGGTGGCCTGGCGATGCCGCAGCAGCAACGCGACGATCTGCGGCTGCGTCTCTGGTCCGATCGACTCGTAGCCCTGAACGCCAGGGCGCGCTATCGCGAGACCACCGATCTCTACGAGAAGATCCACCGGCACGGCATTCCGCTGCCGTACTACGCATTGTCGGAGGTGGCCGGGGCCTACCAGGCGCAGCGACGCTCCGAACTGGCCGTACCGCTCTACGAGCAGGCTCTGCGCGAAGGCGGCAGCAATATTCCCGTGCCGAGCCAGACGCACGTCGGGCTGGTGTACGCCTATGTCGACGTGGGCCGCTTCGAGGATGCGGATCGCCTTCTGGACATCCTGGAAGCGGCCAGCCCGCCGACGATCCGGCAATCGCCGGAGCGAGGGCGCCCGAATCCTCAGTTCGGCGAGATCCGGCAATTGCGTGCGCTGATCGATCTCTACACGGACCGGCCGAAGCAGGCCGAGCGTCGCTTCCTGCAGCTCAGCGAGCTAGCGCCTTTCAGCGCCAGCGTTCGCGCGGGCCAGGCGCGCACCGCGCAGCTGCGCGAGCACCCGGAGGCTGCGCTGGAACTCCATGAGCAGATCCTGGCCGATCATCCGGACGACATAGACCTGCAGGCGGGATACGCCGTGGCGCAGATGGGTGCGGGCCGCCTGCGCGAGGGCGGCGCAACGGCACAACGCCTCGGGCCCGAGCATCCGGAGAAGGCGCCGGCACGCTATGCCTCGCGCGTGCAGCGCGAGCTGTTCGCGCCCAATCTTCGGATCGATGCCGGCTTCGGCGAAGGCAACGGCACCATCGCGGACCGTGACTGGCGCATCCTCACGCGCCTGGAATCGGCGCTGATCGAAGGACGCTGGCGCGCATTCTTCGAGCACTTTTACGGCCACGGCGAGACCGACATCGGTGAGCATTCCCGCAACCGCTCGGGTGTGGGCATGTCCTGGCGCCACGATCGTTGGGAGGTCGAGGCGCAGGCGACGCAGGCCAGCGGCGGGCCGCACCGCACCGGCGCCGCCGCGAGCCTGGGCTACCGTGCCAGCGATTCCTGGCGCCTCTCGGCGAGCCTGGACACCAACAGCAATGAAGTGCCATGGAAGGCCTACATCACCGGCATCAACGGTACGGAATATGGCCTGGGCGCCGACTACATCGTCAATGAGTCCCGCCGCTACCAGGCAGGCTGGCGGCACATGGACTACACCGACGGCAACCAGCGTGACGGCCTGAGCCTGAGCTGGACCGAGCGTTGGCACAGCGCGCCGCGCACACAGTTCGAGACCACGCTGGGTGGTGACTGGGCAGGCAACAGCGATGATGGCGTGGCCTACTTCGCGCCGGAGTCGGAGTCCTCCCTGTGGCTGCGTGCGCGCGGCCAATTGCTGAGCTGGAAGCGTGACGACCGCGTCTTCGTGCAGCGGCTGGAAGGCACCGGCGGGCAGTACTTCCAGCAGGGCTACGGATCCGGCTCGCTGTGGGACATGCGCTACGAGCACCTGTGGTCGATCGGTGAGACCTTCCTGCTGCGCTATGGCGTCGGCCAATCCTGGCACCCCTACGACGGTGACCGAGAACGCCGGCGTTACGGATACATCGGCCTTGCCATTCCGTTCCAGTGAGGGGCAGGGTGATGACGCGTGCCATCCTGACCCTGCTGCTGATCCTGCTCACTCCCGTGCGTCTGCAAGCCCAGACCCTGCCGCCACCGGATCCCGCCGATGGCCAGAGCTTCCGCGCGCTGGCGCTGCATGACGTGCGCAGCGACCTGCGGGACAGTTTCGAGACCGATCCCGACGAGACCGCCATCGGCGAGACCGAGTTGGTAAACCTGTTCAGCTGGCTGCAGCAATCCGGCTACCAGCCGGTCAGCCTGCAGCAGATCGTGACGGCGCGGGCGGGCGGCAAGCCGCTGCCCGCAGGCGCGGTGCTGCTGAGCTTCGACGACGGCTACCGCAGCGCGTACACCAAGGTCTTCCCGTTGCTGCGCCGCTTCCGCTATCCGGCGGTGATGTCGCTGACCACCGAGTGGCTGGAGCCGAAGGCGGCCGAGGTGGAGTATGGCGATCGTCGCTTGCCACGCGAACGCTTCCTGGCTCTGCAGGAAATTCGCGAGATGGCGGATTCCGGCCTGGTGGAGTTTGCGACGCACACGCATGAGCTGCATCGCGGTGTGCAGGCCAACCCGCAGGGCAACCTGCTGCCGGCCGCGGCCGTGCGCCGCTACGATCCCGCCCATAGCCGCTACGAGACGGATGCCGAGTATGGCCGCCGAGTGGAGGGTGACCTGCGCCGCAGCCGCCTGCTGTTGGAGCGCTACACCGGCAAGCGGATCCGTGCCGTCACCTGGCCTTACGGCGCCTACAACGACCAGGCGATCGACGCAGCCCGGCGTGCCGGCATGGATATCGCGCTGACGCTGGACAGCGGTCCCAACACGCGCGACGTGCCCTTGCAGCGCATCCGCCGTGCCCTGCCGACCTATGACCTGCGGGCGCCCGATTACGTCTGGCTGCTGCGCGATCCCGCCGGTGCCGACCAGGCACGTCGCTCTCAGCGCGTGATGCAGGTGGATCTGGACTACGTCTATGACCCGGACCCAGTGCAGCAGGAGGCCAACCTGTCCCGGCTGCTGGATCGCGTGCAGGCCATCGCTCCCAGCGCGGTCTACCTGCAGGCCTTCGCCGATCCCGACGGCGACGGTGCCGCCGAAGCACTGTACTTCCCCAATCGGCACATGCCGGTCCGTGCCGACCTGTTCAGCCGCGTGGCCTGGCAGTTGCGCACACGCTCGCGCGTGCAGGTCTATGCCTGGATGCCGGTGACGGCCTTCGAGATTCCGGGCTTGCCTCAGGTGCAGGTCCAGGGCGGCTCCACGCCAGCCGACCGCATTCCACGACTCAGCCCCTTCGACCCGCAGGTGCGGCGCACCGTCAGCGAGATCTACGAGGATCTTGGCAGGCACGCGATCTTTACCGGGCTGCTGTTCCATGACGACGCGCGCCTGGTCGACGACGAGGACAGCGGCCCTGCGGCACTGCGGCGCTATGCGGAATGGGGCTTGCCGGGCGATGTGGCGGCGATCCGGGCCAGTCCCGAGCTGTCGGCGCGATGGTCCGCGGGCAAGACCCGCTACCTCATCGACTTCACGCTGGAACTGGCCGACACCGTGCGCCGCTTCCGCCCGGAATTGCGCACCGCCCGCAACCTCTACGCCGGGCCGGTGCTGCAGCCGGAATCAGAGGCCTGGTTCGCGCAGAGCCTGCCGGCTTTCCTGAAGGCCTACGACTACACCGCCCTCATGGCGATGCCCCAGATGGAGGGCGCGGCCCAGCCAGAGGCCTGGCTGAAGGAACTGGCGGACCGCGTGCTGGCGCAGCCCGGTGGGCGTGACCGGACAATTTTCGAACTGCAGGCCCGGGACTGGGCCAGGGGAGTGGCGGTGGACGACGCGCAATTCGCGCAGCAGGTGGAGCTGTTGCGGCGCAAGGGTATCCGGAACATCGGCTACTACCCCGACGATTTCATCAAGGGGCATCCGCCCCTGGCCGTGGCGCGCGAGGCGCTGTCGACCCGCCAGGTGCCGCATGCCATCGGCAAGACCGGTGACGAGGCGGCGCCAGACGTCACTACGCAACCGGCCGTGGAAGGGGAGCGCTAAGCCATGGATATCTTCAGCTTCAGCTGGGCAGGTCTGGCCACGTTCCTGTTCAACTACGTCTTCTACTATCCCTTCTTCATGGCCTACCTGTGGATGGCCGGCGGCATCGCGCACTACCTGTACTTCGAAGCGAGCGGCGCCGGCAAGAAGCGCACGCCACCCGTGCTGCGCAGCCATCCGAAGGTCTCGATCGTGGTGCCTTGCTACAACGAGGAATACGCGGTCCGCGAGGTGATCGACTCGCTGCTGCGGCTCAACTATCCGGACTACGAAGTCATCGCCATCGACGATGGCAGCACTGACGACACCGGCACCATTCTCGACGGTCTGGCATTGCGTCACCCGCAGTTGCGCGTGGTCCATCAGGATGGCAACCAGGGCAAGGCGATCGGCCTGATCACCGGCACCACGCTGGCCAAGGGTGACTTCATCCTGGGCCTGGATGGCGATGCCATGCTGGACCGAGATGCGATCAGCTGGCTGTTGCGGCCGATGCTGCAGTCGGCGGACGTCGGCGCCGTCACCGGCAATCCGCGCATCCGCACACGCACCACGCTGCTGGGGCGCATGCAGGTGGGTGAGTTCTCCTCGACCATCGGCCTGATCAAGCGCACGCAGCAGCTGTTCAGCCGCCTGTTCACGGTTTCGGGCGTGGTGGTGATGTTCCGCAAGGAAGCGCTGCTGGACGTCGGGCTGTGGAGTCCGGACATGCTGACCGAGGACATCGACATCAGCTGGAAGCTGCAGCTCTCCGGTTGGGCGCTGCGCTTCGAGCCGCGCGCGCTGTGCTGGATCCTGATGCCGGAGACCGTTCGCGGCCTGTTCCGCCAGCGCCTGCGCTGGGCCATGGGCGGCGTTCAGGCGCTGCAGAAATATTCGGTGGCGGTGCTCAAGCCGAAGAACTGGCGCATGTGGCCGATCTGGGCCGAGTACCTGGCCAGCGTTCTCTGGGCCTATGCCATGTTCACCGTGCTGGTACTGTCGGTGGCGGAGCGCTATTTCGACCTGGGCGGTGTCTGGCAGGTGAGCTTCCTGCCGGCCTGGCACGGCATGCTGCTGGGCATCAGCTGCATGCTGCAGATGCTCGTCAGCCTGTGGATCGACCGGCGCTACGACGTGAACCTGCTGCGTTACTTCCTGTGGAGCAGCTGGTACCCCGCGGCGTTCTGGATGATCAACATGATCACGGCGGTGATCGCCGTGCCTGCCGTACTGCTGCGTCCGCAGGGCCGTCGTGCCGTCTGGTCCAGCCCCGACCGAGGAGTTTCCAATGCCTGAGCCGATCAAGGACCCGCACGCCTTTGAGGTGCAGCCGCCCATCATCGATGCCGCCCGTGCTCCGATGAGCTCGTTCCTGGACAACAAGGCCACGCCCAGTGCGGTGTGGATGTTCGCCTGGCTGCACTTCCTGCGGCCGCTGCTGTTGATCCTGTTCTGGCTGCTTGCGGGCTGGTATGCCTACCGGCACTTCTTCTCGCTGCCGATGGTGATCGAGAACCGCTGGTTGCTGCTATTGTACTTTTCCGTGGCGCTGCTGATGGCCGGGAGCATGCTGTACCTGGCGATCTACCGCCGTCGACACGCGCATCACCGCCGAGGAGGGGATCGCGGTGTCAGCCTGGAGACGGTGGCGGAATCACTCAATCTGCCGGCGGACAAGCTCGGTACCTGGCAGCAGGCGCGCCTGCTGGTGGCCCATCACGACGACGAAGGCCAGTTGTCGAAAGTGGATGTCCTGGTCGATGCCGATGGTCGCCTGCGTCGTGCCCTGCGCACCAAGGGGCGGCCCGCGGAGCTGCCGGCGGCGGCTGCGGCGCCGGAGGTCCGGCAGGCGACCAATCCCGGCTGAGCATGGTGATCGCCTTGCCTGGGCGACGAGACGTCACGGCAAGGCGATAATCGCCCCCGATCCATCGGGAGGCGGCATGCGAATCGGCGACATCGCGCGGCAGGCGGGCACCACGCCCAAGGCCATCCGTCACTACGAATTGCTGGGCATCCTCCCGGCGGTGCCGCGGCAGGGCAGTTATCGCCAGTACAGCGAGCGTGACCTGATGTTCGTGCGCCTGGTCCGCCAGGCGCTGGCCCTGGGCTTCCGCCTGGCGGAGCTGCGCGGCCTGTATCCGGCCGATGGCGAGCCCGACTGGGCCAGGGTCCTGCAGGCCCTGGTCGAGAAGCGCCGGCAGGTCGCCGCGGAAATCCAGCGATTACAGGCGCTGGACCTGCAGCTGCAGGCCGTGGAGGCCGAGACCCGAGGCTGCCTGGGTAGCAGCGCGGGAGACTGCGCGCAGCCCGAGGTGCGCCGCGCCGCTTGACTCTGCCCCTAGGGGCAGGCTGCAAGCTGCAGCTCCCGTCGCAGGAGCTGCCCTTTGAGTTCACGTGTACTCGTCATCCTGGCCCATCCCGCCGAAGACAGCCTTTGCCATGCCCTGGCTGCGAGCTATGCGGATGGGGCCCGGCAATCGGGAGCCGAAGTACGCCGGCTGGACCTGGGAGGCTTGAGCTTCGATCCGATACTGCGCCAGGGTTATCGGGAAGCGCAGCCACTGGAGCCGGACCTTGCCGCCGCGCAGCAGGAGCTGCTGTGGGCCCAGCACCTGGTGTTCGTCTACCCGATCTGGTGGGGCGCGATGCCTGCCCTGCTGAAGGGCTTCCTCGATCGCGTGCTGCTGCCGGGCTTCGCCTTCCGCTACCGCCGCGACTCGGTCTGGTGGGACCGCCTGCTGGCCGGACGCAGTGCCCAGCTGATCACCACCATGGACACACCGCCCTGGTACTACCGCTGGTTCTATCGCCAGCCGGGGCATGAGCAGATGCGGCGCACCGTGCTGGAGTTCTGCGGCATCCACCCGGTGCGGGTGAAGAGTTTTGGACCGGTGCGCAGCGCCAAGCCAGGGCAGCGCGCCCGCTGGCTGGAGTGGGCGCGGCGACAGGGTGGGCGCCAGGCGTCGCGCGCATGAAAAAGGGCGCCGGCCGCGATGGCCGGCGCCCCATGTACGGCGTCGCCTAGAGCGTTGCCGCCAGGCGGCTGGCCTGATTGATGGCGCGCTTGGCATCCAGCTCCGCCGCCACGTCGGCACCGCCCACGAGATGGACCTTGATGCCCGCGGCCTTCAGCGGCTCCTGCAGCTCACGCAGCGGCTCCTGGCCGGCACAGAGGATGATGTTGTCGCATTCGATCAGCGCCGGCTTCTCGCGTTTCTCGCCGAAGGTGATGTGCAGGCCGCGGTCGTCGATGCCCTCGTAGTTGACGCCGCCGATCATCTCCACCTTCTTCATCTTCAGCGAGGCACGGTGAATCCAGCCGGTGGTCTTGCCCAGGCGCTTGCCCAGCGACTCGGCCTTGCGCTGCAGCAGGGTCACCTGCCGGGCCGGCGGGGTGATCTGCGGGCGCACCACGCCGCCGCGCGAATGGGTCGGGTCGCCCACGCCCCATTCCTTGTTCCACTCCTCCAGGTTCATCGTCGGCGAGTGGCCTTCCTCGAACACCAGGTATTCGGAGACGTCGAAGCCGATGCCGCCGGCGCCGATCACGGCCACGCGCGGGCCGACGGGCTTCTTGTCGCGCAGCACGTCAATGTAGGACAGCACCTTGGGGTTGTCCACGCCGGGAATCCGCGGCGTGCGCGGGCTGATGCCGGTGGCCAGGATCACTTCGTCGTACTTCTTCGCCGCCAGCAACCCCGCATCCACGCGCGTGTTCAGGTGCAGCTTCACGCCGGTGCTGGTGATGCGGTTGCCGAAGTAGCGCAGGGTTTCGTGGAATTCCTCCTTGCCCGGCACGCGCTTGGCCATGTTGAACTGGCCGCCGATCTCGGCGGCGCCGTCGTACAGGTCCACGTCATGGCCGCGCTCGGCCAACACGGTGGAGGCGGCCAGGCCCGCGGGGCCTGCGCCCACCACGGCGATGCGCTTCTTCTGTGCCGCCGGCCGATAGACCAGCTCGGTTTCGTGGCAGGCGCGCGGGTTGACCAGGCAGGAGGCGGTCTTGAGCTTGAAGGTGTGATCCAGGCAGGCCTGGTTGCAGCCGATGCAGGTATTGATCTCGTGCGCGCGATTCTGCGCGGCCTTGTTGACGAACTCGGCGTCCGCCAGCAGCGGGCGCGCCATGCTGATCATGTCGGCCTGGCCGGAGGCGATGATCCTCTCGGCCACGGCGGGATCGTTGATGCGGTTGGTGGTGCACAGCGGAATGTGCACCTCCTTCTTCAGGCGCTCGGTGACCCAGGCGAAGGCGCCGCGCGGTACCGAGGTGGCGCTAGTGGGCACGCGGGCCTCGTGCCAGCCGATGCCGGTATTGATGATGGTGGCGCCGGCACGCTCGATGGCCTTGGCCAGTTGCACCACTTCTTCCCAGTTCTGGCCGTCGGGGATCAGGTCCAGCATCGACAGGCGGTAGACGATGATGAAGTCAGGGCCCACGGCCTCGCGCATGCGCGAGACGATCTCCACCGGCAGGCGCATGCGGTTCTGCCAGGAGCCGCCCCATTCATCGTCGCGCTTGTTGACGTGCGTAACCAGGAACTGGTTGATGAAGTAGCCCTCGGAGCCCATCACCTCGACGCCGTCGTAGCCTGCTTCACGGGCTAGCACCGCGCAGCGCACGAAGGCCTTGATCTGGCGCTCGACGCCGGAGGACGAGAGCTTGCGCGGGCCGATCGCGGTGATCGGCGACTTGATCGCCGAGGCCGAGACGCTGAGCGGATGCACGCCGTAGCGGCCCGCATGCAGGATCTGCAGGGCGATCTTGCCGCCCTCGGCGTGTACCGCGTCGGTGACCTGGCGATGGTCGCGCGCGGCACCGCGGGTGCTCATCTTGGAGGCGAAGGGATACAGCCAGCCCTCGATGTTGGGGGCGTAGCCGCCGGTCACCATCAGGCCGACGCCGCCGCGGGCGCGCTCGGCGAAGTAGGCGGCCATGCGCGGCAGGTTCTTCTTTCCGTCTTCAAGGCCGGTGTGCATGGAGCCCATCAGCACGCGGTTACGCAGCTTGGTGAAGCCGAGGTCCAGCGGCTGCAGCAGGTGAGGGTAGGGGTTGGACATGGTGAACTCCGCTAGATGAGAAAGTCTGGATGGCCGGTGGCTGTCTGGATGGCGGATCGCAGGCGGCTATCGGTGGCGCGACTGCAGCCAGCGCAGCACCTGCGGCCAGACCTCGTCCTGCGCGGCACGCGCCACGACGATGCCGGGGTGATCGTAGTCCTGCGAATAGCCCTGGGCCCGCGACAACAGCACCCAGGTCTTGTCGCCGGCACTCATGTGTCCGATGAAGCGCTGGCAGCCTGCGGGCGGATCGACGCGGTCCGCGCCACCACCGAAGCCGAGCACCGGGCACTGTAGCGGCGCCAGGCGCCGGGCCATGCTGCCGTCGCGCTGGGCAACGGTGACGATGCGGCAGGCATCGTCGATGGCGGCGGGGTCCTCGTCCTCGGGGCCCATGCCGAAGCGGCGGGCGGGAAATCGGCCAAGCAGGCGCGAGATGCCGCGCGTGAACAGGTTGTACGGCGGGGTCAGGCCGTTCTTGCCGACCTCGCATTGCGCAGCGAACAGCACCAGCCCGGCCACCAAGCTCGCATCCAGGGTTTCCGCCGCCGCCAGCGTCGCCATGACGCCGCCGAAGGAATGACCGCACCAGAATGCCGGACGCGGGTTGTGCTCCCGCACGGTGGCCTGCACGCGTGGCAGGTCCTGCGCGATGTGCTCCTGCAGGCCGCGACGACCGGCGGAGCCCTTGGCCAAGCCGATGCCGCGGCGCTCCACCAGCCAGGGCTCGTAGCCGGCGCGGCACAGGAAGCCCGCCAGGCCCACGCCCTTTGGCGAGAGCCAGAAATGCCGGTTGCTGAACATGCCGGGGAGCATCACCAGCGGCACGCCGGCGGGCTGGCCGGGCAGGCTCACGCGCAGCAGGGAGCAGTGGCCGCCGTCCGCAGCCTGGGGCTGCAGGGCTTGCACATGGAAATCTCCCCATGCCTGCGTGTTCATCGGACGTTTGTCGTGCTGGATAAATGTGATAACGTCCGTTATCAAATCATTGGTGATGATCGCTGTCAATGTCAAAGCAGACACAGGCGGTGTCCGGCGGGTCAGGGCGGGTCTATCGCGGCGTCAGCGAGGAAATGCGCCGCGCCGAACGCCAGCAGAAGCTGATCGACACCGCGATCGAGGCCTTCGGCACGCGCGGCATCCGCCACGTGTCGCTGCGCGAGATCTGCGCCGCTGCCGGCTACACGCCGCGCTACTTCTACGAGTCCTTCGCCGATCTCGACGAACTGATGGCGGCGATGGTGGACGTGCTGCTGCGGCGGCTGGTGGCCGATCTGCGTGCGGCCTTGCTGGCCGGGCCGCGCGAGGACCCCGAGCAGCTGGCGCGGCGCATGGTGCGGGCCTACCTGGAGTTCCTGCGCAAGGACCCGCGCGTCACGCGGATCCTGATGATCGAGATCTACGGTATCGGCCTGGACATGGACCGGCTGGCCAACCGTTTCATGCTGACGCTGGGGCCGGAGTTCGCTCCGCTGCTGCAGTTGCAGAAGCAGTGGGATCTGCCGCGCCGCGCCAGCAAGGGCCTGGTCGCCACCGGCGTGCTGGGCGCCATGGTGTTCATCGGCACGCGCTGGGTGTCCACCGGCTTCGGTGCGCCGGTGGAGGCCGTAACCGACAGCTGCATGAGCTTCCTGACGCGCGAATGACAGCGCTGCGGCGCCACAGGCCGCTGGCGCCGCCACCAAGGCCGGCGGTCGGCGCAGGCGACAGACTGCAGGACATATCCATTGCAATGAGCCGTCCATAGAACGGCCAGGGAGCCCAAGATGAGCAGCAAGGAATCGAACCGGCCGGCGTTGGCGCCGGTGCGCAGCGGCTATTTCGCCTTTGGACCGTACCGCCTGGCCTACGAGGCCTGGGGCGAGCCGGATGGCGTGCCGGCCCTGCTGGTGCATGGCATCCTGCTCGACGCCGGTATCAATCGCGGCATCGCGCGGCGCATGGCCGCCGAGGGTTACCGCGTGATCCTGCTGGACCTGCTGGGCCATGGCCGCAGCGATCGCACCACCGATCCCAAGGAGCACCGCGCCGAGTTCTACGCCGACCAGGTGATCGCGGCCCTGGATCACTTCGGAATCGACAAGGCCTTGGTCGGCGGCATGTCGCTGGGGTCCATCACGGCGCTGCACGTCGCCCAGAAGGCGCCGGAGCGGCTGCTGGGCTTGTTCCTGGAGATGCCGGTCATGGAGTGGTCCACGCCCTGGGCGGCGTTCCTGCTGGGGCCGGTGCTGATCGCCACGCGCTATGCCGAGCGGCCCTACGCCTGGATGGCGCGGCGCTTCGCGGCCATGAAGCGCCCGCGCAACGACCTGCTGGCGACGCTGCACAGTGCCGCCAGCCTGCCGCCGCGCAACGTCGCGGCGATCCTGCACGGCGTGCTGGTGGGGCCGCTGGTGCCGCCGGTGGCGGTGCGCAAGGCCATTGGTGTGCCGACCCTGGTGATCGGCCACGGCGGCGACAAGCTGCACGGCTACCAGGACTCCGAGTCCCTGGCGCGGCAGATACCGGGTGCGCGCCTGCTGCCGGCCAGGCACATCCTGGAGATGCGCCTGCACCCGGAGCGGGTGTGGCCGCAGATCAGCGATTTCCTGAAAGAGGTGGCCGAGGGCCGGGAGACCCCCAGGCCCCAGCGCCGGGCCAAGCGCCGGCAAGGCTGACAGGCGCGGCTGTCGAGCCAGCCATTGGCCACTGTTGCATTGGTGGCAGAATCCCGGGCATTACTACGAATGCGCCGCGCGCCCGCCCGGGCCGACGGTTGCTCGGGAGGAGAACGACGATGAGAACCCTGCCGCGGGCCCTGCTGGCCGTGGGCCTGAGCCTTGGTGCCTGGCCGGTGCTGGCCGCTGTCCCTGCCGCCGAGTCCGCTGCCCTGGGCGCTGCCCTGACGCCGGTGGGCGCCGAGCGCGCCGGCAATGCCGACGGCACCTTGCCGGCCTGGGGGCTCGACCGTGGCCAGCCGGCTGCCGCGGGCAAGCTGATGGAACTGGGCGATGCCGAGCCGGGCGCACCGATGTTCGTCATCACCATCGACAACATGAACCGCTTCCGTGACTGGCTCACGGAAGGGCACATGAAGCTGCTGCAGGAGTACAACACCTACTCCATGCGCGTGTACCCCTCGCGCCGCACGGTGCGCTGGCCGGAGGGCATCGAGAAGGCCAGCCTGCTCAACGCGCAGCGCTGCAAGCTCGCCGGCAGCGACGATCCCGTCGGCTGCATCCTTGGATTTCCATTCCCGATTCCCAAGAGCGGTGCCGAGGCGATCTGGAACCACAAGCTGCGCTGGCGTGGCGAGGCGCTGTCGCGCATCAACAATAACCTCGTGGTGGACCCCAAGGGGCAGTTCCAGGCCACGCGGGTGCGCGAGGACTATCGCTTCAGCTACGCCAATCCCGGACGGCCGCAGCTGCTGGACCCCAACAGCCGCGACCTCTGGCAGCTGGCGACTGAAACCATGGCACCACCGCGCCTGGCCGGCACGGAGCAGCTGATCCGCGAGCGCAGCGGCACCGGCACCGAGGGGCGCATGGCCTGGATCGCCAGCCAGAAGCAGCCGCGCATGCGCCGCGACCCCAGCGCCTGCTGCGACAACTTCACGCCGGGCGCCGAGGGTCTGCAGTTCTACGACCAGATGGACATGTTCAACGGCACGCTGGAGCGCTACAGCTGGAAGCTGGCCGGCAAGCGCGAATTGCTGATCCCCTACAACAGCCCGCGCAGCGTCGCCGGAGCCGACAAGGGCGACTTCAGCAGGCTGGTGAAGCCCTGGCACATCGACCAGGAGTGGCCTCGCTACGAGCTGCACCGGGTCTGGGTGGTGGAGGCGGCACTGAAGAAGGGCTCCGCGCACCCGGTGCGCAAGCGCATCTTCTACATCGACGAGGACAGCTGGCAGATCGCTGCCGTGGACCTGCTGGACGTCTACGACCAGGCCTACCAGTTCCAGGAGGCGCACCTGGCCTATGACCCTCAGCTCAAGGCGACCGTGGCGTCGGCCGAACTGGTGTACCAGTTCGACATCGGGCGCTATTTGGTATCCGGTCTGGTTTCGCCGGGGGCGGGGGCGACGCCCTCGGTGGATTACTTCACGCCGGAGGATTTGCAGAAGCGGTTCAAGGAGGGGAAGTAGGGCTTCACTTGCCGTAGCAGGGACCAAAGAAAAAGCGGCGGACCGTTTCCAGTCCGCCGCTTTTTTGTTGCTGACGCTTGCGCTTACTGCACCTGCACAGGCCCCGCCAGCTTCTTGCCCAGCGTGCGGTTGTTGCGGTCCGTCAGGCCGTTGCCGATCGTCACGGTGTAGCGCCCATTCTTGGCGACCGGGAACACCAGCATCTTCTTGTTGGTGGGGCCCAGCTCCCACTTGCCGGACACGGCGTTGCCCGCGGCGTCCTTGACCTTGATGTTCTTGTCGGCGCTGTCGGCGTTGTCGAAGGTGCCGTTGAACATCAGCACCACGGCCTTCTTGTAGGCGGCGGAGCCGGCATAGTCGAGCGACAGCTCGTTAGGAGACCCGTTGCCCCACCAGGGGCCAACGGCCTTGGCGGCCGGCGCGGCCTTCTTCTCGGCGGGCTTGGCTGCGGGCTTGGCGGCCGGCTTCGCGGCCGCGGGCGTGGGGGGCGCGGCCGTCGGGGTCGGGGCTTCGGCCACCGGGGCGGGGGCTGGGGCGGGTTCCGACGCCCGCGGCGGGTAGGGGGGCGGGGGC
>JASBRP010000043.1 GCA_030149365.1 Solimonas sp. | reverse complement strand
CCATCCCGAACACGGAAGTGAAACGACACAGCGCCGATGATAGTGTGGCAATAGCCATGTGAGAGTAGGACACTGCCAGGCTCTTAAAGAAGTAAGAACCCCCGTTGCGTAAGCAGCGGGGGTTTTTTATTGGCCGTGGTTCAGGGCACTGGCTTGTCACAACGCCCCACGCTCACTCGTCTGACTGCTGATTGGCCGGCATCCGCCAGGCCATCAACTGCAAGGACGGAGAAAGCATGAAACGCGTCAATTGGTTTGCGGTGTCTCCCGAGGGCGCCAAGGCCGTGGGAGGCCTGCATCACTTCGTCACGACAGGCACCGCCCTGCCGGCGAAGCTGATCCATCTAGTGTTCCTGCGAGTTTCCCAGATCAACGGATGCGCCCATTGCATCGACATCCATACACGCGATCTCCTCAAGGAGGGCATGTCGGTGGACACGGTCGTGTTGGTGCCGGTCTGGCACGAGGCTGCCTACCTGTTCTCGGATCAGGAGCGTGCTGCTCTGGCATGGGCCGAGGAAGTGACCCGTGTCAGCGAGACGCATGCCTCCGACGAAGCCTATGCGGCCGCCGCCGCCGCGTTCACGGAAAAGGACTTGGTGGATCTCACGCTGGCCATTGCCGCCATGAATGCCATCAACCGTCTCGGCGTCAGCTTCCGCCTGAAGCCCCGCGCCAAGGCTGACGCCTGATGAGAGACTGCAAGTAGCCTGGGGCCATCACGCTGACCCTGGCGTGTTTGCGAGGGCAGAGCGGACTGCCTAAACTTCCCGACCCTGCCGGGTTAGCACAGCGGTAGTGCAGCGGTTTTGTAAACCGTTGGTCGGGGGTTCAAATCCCTCACTCGGCACCATCTTCAACAAAAAGCCCGCTTGTACGCGGGCTTTTTTGTCATCTGGCCTCAACTTCCGAGCTTGGCCCAGGCCAGCAGGCCTTCCAGCACCAGCTGTGGCCGTGCCGACCAATCCGGCAGCCAGGGTTGCAGCAGGGGGCCATCACCGCCACTGAGTACCTGGCGGGGGGCGGGATGGCGCCGGGCGGCGTGTTCCAGTGCGCCGAGGCAGGCCAGGAAGGCACCCTGCCGCACGCAGGCCTCGGTGTCCTGGCCCAGGCCGTCGCTGTACTGCTCGCCGAGCTGGCCGGTGCCGAAGCGCGTGGCGCCCAGTACCGCCTGCAGGTGCGTGGAGAGTCCGGCGGCGATGAAGCCACCCAGGTGCTGGCCCGAGGCATCCACCGCGTCGTAGGTCAGCGCGGTGCCGGCGCCGCTGACGCCGAAGGCCTCGCGCGTCTCGCTCCACAGCGCCAGCATCATCAGCCAGCGATCCACCCCGAGCCGCTGCGGTTGCGCATAAGCCAGCCTGAGGCCGCCGTACTCGCCCTGCGTGCGCGCGAAGGCCGGCGCGATGCCGTAGCGGGTCCGTAGCACCGCTTCGATCTGCTGCTCGTGCGCGGCGCCGGTGACGTTGGCTACGACGATGCGGGTGGGCTTTTCTTCGGGCAGTTGCAGCAGTGCCGCTGCCGGATCGCCGTCATGCGCGATCGCGGTGACGGCCTCGATGCCCGCATCGCCGGCCATCGCCGCCTTGATGCGGCTGTTACCGATGTCGAGCAGCAGGATCATGCGAGCCTGAGACTGATCTCGCCGGAGTGCAGCGTCTGGAACTGCCCCAGCGCCTCGACCACCAGCGCGCCCTGCGCATCCACGCCGCGGCCGATGCCCTCGTATTCGCCCTCGCCCTGCAGCACACGCACCGGCCGGCCGTTGGCCAGGTCCAGCGTGGCCCACTCCGCGGCAAAGGCCTCGAAGCCCTGCGCCTCGAAGCGCGCGACGCCCTCGGCCAGGCGCTGCAGCAGCGCGGCGGCCAGCAGGTTGCGCGAGGGCGGGGTGGGCGTGAGTTCGGCCAGCGGGATCCAGGGCTGCTCGATGCCCTCGGCCTGCTGCGTGCTCATGGAGACGTTGATGCCGATGCCGATGATCACGCGGCAGCCGCTGCCGGCTTCGCCGCGATGCTCGATCAGGATGCCGCCGAGCTTGCGTCCGCGGGCATAGAGATCGTTGGGCCACTTCAGGCCGACGTCCTTGGCGCCCTGCGCTTGCAGGGCCTGTGCGCAGATCACGCCCACCACCAGCGGCAGGGCACTGAGCGTGCGTGGCCAATTGGGGAACGACCAGGCCAGCGAGAGATAGAGATTGGCGGCGAAGGGCGAGCGCCACTCGCGCCCGCGCCGGCCGCGGCCTGCGGTCTGGTACTCGGCCAGCAGCACCTGCGGATCGCGCGCCGGGTCGCTCTCCAGCAGGCGCGTGTTGGTGGAATCGGTCGCGGTAAGAATCTCGAAGGACAACGGGGCGGCGATGCGCTCCGGCAGCAGGCGCTCCAGCGGCTGCGGCAAGCGGTAGCCCAGGCCTTGGCGTGCTTCCACATCCAGGCCCCAGTCGCGCAGCTTCTCGATGCGCTTGGCCAGCGCAGCGCGCGAGATGCCGTCCACGGCGGCGAGGTCTTCGCCGGAATGCCACTGCCCGTCGGCGAGGGCGTCGACGAGCTTGAGCCGCTCGGCTTCGATCAGCGGTTGAGCCATCGGTGCAGGATCCTCGCTTTCTCGAATCGGTTTTCCTGGCCACGTGCCAGGTTCAGCAGGTTGCGGCGGTGCTTCCAGACCACCAGCAGCGCCATGGCCGCGGTGAAGGCGCCGGCGGCGGAGAACAGGCCGCGGGCGTCGATGCAGGCGATGTAGAACAGCGCCAGCACCGCGGCGCTGACCGAGGCCAGCGCAACGTAGCCGCTGAGGATCGTAACGACGATGAAGCCGCCGAGCAGCCAGGGCAATGCGGCCGGCAGCAGCGTGGCGAAGACGCCGGCCAGCGTCGCCACGCCCTTGCCACCCTGGAAGCGGTACCAGGCCGGGTAGCAGTGGCCCAGTGCCACGCCGACGCCGCAGGCATAGGCCTGCCAGTCGGGAGGCCAGGGCTGCGCCTCCGGCCAGGGCCAGGGCAGCTG
This sequence comes from Solimonas sp., assembly GCA_030149365.1. GTDB lineage: Bacteria > Pseudomonadota > Gammaproteobacteria > Nevskiales > Nevskiaceae > Solimonas_A. Next base: position 14,026 of record JASBRP010000043.1, on the reverse strand, counting down.
GGGGATCAGCAGCACCGCGAGCACGCCCTTGAGCACGTCGATCAGCAGCACGGCCAGGGCAAAGGCCTTGCCCTGGGTGCGCAGCGCGTTGGTGGCCCCGACATTGCCGCTGCCGTGCTGGCGCAGGTCCACGCCGCCACGCAGCCGGCCGACGATCTGCCCACCCATCACGGTGCCGACGAGGTAGGCGATCAGGAATTTGGCGAGTGCTTCGATCATGTCTACATCCCCAGCCAGGCGATGCGGCGCGCCAGCACTTCGCCCTCGGCGGCGAGCAGGCTCAGCGTCCAGGTATCGGCGGGCGGTGTCGCGGGCGTCAGCCGTGTTTCCAGCAACTCGTCGCCACGGAAGTAGTGCAGGGCGGCGGCTTGCCCCGGTGGCAGCGCAGCGACCAGCGCCGCCCAATTGCCGGGCGCCACGCGCAGGCCGTCGATGGCGACGATCTGGTCGTTGACCGACAGGCCCGCTTGCGCCGCCGGGCTGCCGGCCTGGATGTAAGCGATGCGGGTCTCGCCACCACGCAGCTTCAGCCCGGCCCAGGCGCCCGGCGCGTCGCCGCTGACACGGCCGCCGGCATCGGCGTCGGACACCGGTGCGCGCAGCCTGGACTCCACGCCGAAGGCCGACAGCAGTTCCGCCAGCGGCAGCTCCTCCGTGGAGCGCAGCAGCTCGTCGAAGAAAGCGCCCAGGTCCAGGCCCGAGAGTTCTTGGGCCACTTGTTCCAGGCCGCCCTCGGGCACACCGATGTCGCACGAGCCATAGCGCTGCCACAGCGCGCGCAGCACGTCGTCCAGCGTGATCTTCGAATGCAGGCGCAGATGCAGGTCCAGGCACAGCGAGGCCAGTCCGCCCTTGATGTAGTAGCTCACGCCGGCATTGGGCGTGTTCTCGTCCGGCTGGTAGTACTTGATCCAGGTGTCGAAGCTGGAATCCGCCAGCGTCTGCACCAGCCGGCCGGGCGTGCGCTGCAGGCGCGTGGCGTTCTCCGCCACCAGGTCGAGGTAGGCGGCGGCGTCGAGCACCCCGGCGCGCAGCAGGAACAGGTCGTCGTAGTACGAGGTCAGGCCCTCGTAGTGCCACAGGTCGCGGCTGTAGGCCTCGGCGGCCAGGTCCGATTCCAGGAAGCGTTGCGCGGTAATGCGCTTGACGTTCCAGAGGTGGAAATACTCGTGGCTGCACAGCCCGAGGAAACCGCGATAATCCTTGGTGAAGCGTGCATCGCCCGGCGCCGGCAGGTCCTTGCGCGAGCAGACCAGCGCCGTGGAGCTGCGGTGCTCCAGGCCGCCGTAGCCGTTGCCCATGACGTAGGTCAGGAACAGGTACCCGCGCAGCTTCGGCTCCTGGCCGAACAGCTCGCGCTGCACGTGGCAGATGCGGGCCAGGTCGCGCGTCAGGCGCGCGCCGTCGACCGCATGCCGGCCCGACAGCACCATCGCATGCGGGATGCCGTCCACGTCGAAGTCGAGCCGGCTGTAGCGGCCCATCTCCACTGGGTGGTCGATCAGCTCTTCGTAGTCCGCCGCACGGTAGCGGCCGAAGCCGTCGGCACCAACCTGTACCGGGTCCAGCGTGGTGGCCAGCTGCCAGCCGGCACAGGCCTCGTCCTGCGGCACTTCGATCTCGATCTCGATGTCGCCCGCGCCGTCGGCGCGGTAACACAGCGAGCTGGCGTTGAAGAAGCCGCGGCGCGTGTCGAGGAAGGCCTTGCGCACCGATTCGTCGAAGGCGTAGACGCGGTAGTCCAGCAGCAGCGGCCCGGCGCAGGGCGCACAGCGGAAGCTGCGCTTGTCGAGCCGCTCCACCGCCACCGGCTCGCCGCCGGCCGAGGCATGCAACTCCTGCACGTGCTTGGCGAAGTCGCGCACTAGGTAGCTGCCGCGGATCCAGGACGGCAGGCGGAACACCTGGCCCTGCGGGTCGGGGGAATCCAGCCGGCACTGCACGGTGAAATAGTGCTCGCGCGGGTGGCTGGGCTGGATGCGGTAGCGGATCGTACTCATGCGCTGGGTATTATGCCGCCATGCGCCCCGCCTTACTCGCCGCCGTCCTGCTGCTCGCCGCCTGCGGCAAAGCCCCGCCTCCGCCCCCGGCCCCTCCGGTCGCCTTCGACCCATTGGCCCAGGCCCAGGCCGCCGGCAAGCGCGTGGACAACCGCGAGGCCGTGGTGCCGCCGCAGTGCTATACCAAGACCGACGATATCGCCAATCCCTGCTGGACCTGCCACGTGCCCGCCAACGGCCGCAACCGCATGGACGACGCCCACCTGCAGGAGGAATACGCCTTCAGCGCTGTGGGCGAGACCAACCACTGGGCCAACCTGTTCCGCGACCGCCGCGCGCAGATCGCCGCCATCCCCGACGCCGAGATCCTGGCCTGGATCCGCCAGGACAACTATGCCGCCCTGCGCGAGCAGCTGAAGATGCGCGACAACTACCTGGGCTGGCGCCCCGACCTGGACCTGGCCGCCGGCTTCGACGCCGAGGGCTTCGCCCGCGACGGCTCCGGCTGGCGCGCGCTGCGCTACCAGCCCTTCCCCGGCACCTTCTGGCCCACCAACGGCAGCAGCGACGACGTCTTCATCCGCCTGCCGCCTGCCTTCCGCCAGGACGCGGCGGGCCAGGACTCGCGCGAGGCCTACCGATTGAACCTGGCGATCCTGGAAGCGGCGATGACGGTGGACGCGCGCATCCCCGATGCCAGCCTGCGCCGCCGTGTGGAGCCGGTGGACGAAGCCCTGGCGGGGATGGACTTGGACGGCAACGGCCGCGTCGGCGGGCGCATCGAGCAGATCCGTGGCCTGCCGGCGCGCTACGCCGGCGGCGCCGCGGCGGTGGCCGTGTCACGCGGCCTCTATCCGGTGGGCACCGAGTTCCTGCACAGCCTGCGCTACGTCGATCCGGACAGCGCCGACGCACGCTCGCCGCGGCTCAAGGAGCTGCGCTACGCCATCAAGCGCCTATGGCTGGACGATGCCGCACTGGATCATGCCTACGCCGAGGAGAACGCCGAGAAGGCCGCCGGTGCGCTGCCCTACTACCCGGGCGATGCCGCAGTGGGCCTGTTCAATTCCTTTGGCTGGCAGCTGCAGGCCTTCATCGAGGACGCCCAGGGCCGCCTGCGCCTGCAGACCTACGAGGAGCAGCTGTTCTGCATGGGTTGCCACAGCACCATCGGCGTCACCGCCGACCAGACCTTCGCCTTCCCGCGCAAGCTGCCCGGCGCCGCCGGCTGGGCCGAGCACAGCATCGCCGGGCTGCCGGACCGCCCACAGGCCGGCACCAAGGAGCCGGAAACCCTGCGCTACCTGCGCCGCGTCGGCGGCGCCGACGAGTTCCGCGCCAACGACGAGATGCTGCACCGTTACTTCCCGAAAGGCGTGCTGGACGAAGCCGCCGCGCGCCGCGACGGCAAGGACCTGGGTGTGTTGCTGCGCCCCTCGCGCGATCGCGCCCTGGCGCTGAACAAGGCCTACCTGCTGACCGTGCGCGAGCAGAGCTTCACCAAGGGCAGGGACGCGGTGGTCACACCGGCGGTGAACGTGCACAAGCGCATCGACAACGGCGATACGGGCTTGAAGGCGAAAGATCGCGTGTTCACGGATGGACGGATCTGGGTGGATTGGAGCGATGCACCGCGCTTGGGCGATGACTAAAAGTCATCGCCTGCGGTGTATCGCCGGACGGCCATGGATGGCCGCCCCGGGGTTCAATGGGCGAGCCGAGGTCTCGCCATGGATGGCTTCACTGATCCTCTCAGAGCGCTGATTAGCGCCAAGGGCGCAGCCCAGCCATCCCTGTAGGAGCCAGCTTGCTGGCGACTCCAGGCTCGCAGTCGCCAGCAAGCTGGCTCCCACAAGGCAAAGCCCTCAGCGCCCCTTCAGGAACACCGGATTCCCGATCGTCGTCCGCGCCTGCGCATCGCGCGTCTCGATGCGCCAGAACGTCCCCAGCGGCCCCTCGCTGCCCGGCTGGCGTGTCACCTCCAGCTCGTGCTCGAAGGGATCGGCATTGATCGCCACGCTGCGGAACAGCCGCCCGTTGCGGAAGTAGCGCAGCGTCTGCCCGCCGCCGCCGGTGACGGTCGTGCGCAAGGTCACCTTCTCGCTCTCGCCCACCCGCAGCGTGTCGCCGAAGATGCCGCGCTGGCCATCGGCCGCCTGCGCTTCGAAGGTCAGCGCCGGGCTGTGCGCCACGCCGCGCGTGCGCACGTAGGCATGCCCGGCCTGGATCGCGCCCTTCAGGGCGCTGCGCGACAGCTGGGGCGCATACACCGCCGTGGCCGAGCTGCCGTAACCCTTGCGTTCGCGCTCGTCCTCGGCGTCCACGCCCTTGGAGTCGGAGCCGCTGACGCCGGTGATGCGGTAGCCTTCCGAGAGCTTGCGCTCCCAGAGATCGATCGCGGTGCCCATGAAGGGGTTCTCGATGCCCAGCGGCAGGGGCAGCGGCAGGCCCAGGTCGCCGAGCTCGGTGATCAGCGGGCCGGTGAGCAGCTCGATCGTATCCACCTGCGCCCAGTCGATGGCGTCCTCCAGCTCGAAGGCGCAGCCGCGGCAGAAGTTGGCGAACAGCGCGCCGGGGAACGTGGTCGGGTGGTTCACCTGGAACAGCGCGCCCTCGAGCTTGGCCAGGCGCTGGATCTCGCCCAGGGTCACGTCCTCGAAGCCGTGGCGGTACTCCAGCACGCCCGGGGTTTCGCCGTGGGTGTTGGCGTGGCCGTGGTAGGTGATGATCTCGCGGCCCGGCCAGATCAGCAGGTCCGGGTTGGCGCGCTGCATCGCGCCCAGGCGGCGCCAGTGCTCGCCGGTGACGTACTCGGTGACCATCAGGAAATCGAGCTGCGCCGCACGCGCCTGCGCCACGAAGCCGGCGTCATCCGGCGCGTTGGCGTTGGAGTGGTAGCCGTGCATGTGGAAGTCGCCGTGGTACCAGCCGGCGGCATTGCGCGCCACGTGGCGGCGGTCCACCGGGTCATCGGCGGGGGTGCTGCCGGAGGCGGCCTTGCACTCCACTTTCACGATCCAGTCCGCGCCGCCCGGGCCCACCGCGGCGATGCCCAGGTCCGCATACCAGGTGCCCGCGCGGATCGGCCCGGGGCGGTAGCCGCGCTCGGCGCGGGCGGCTTCCACGAAGACCGGCGCCTGGCCACTGTCGATGCGCCCCTGGCGCGAGCCCGACCAGCCGCGGAAACCCACCGCGCTACGGTAGCCGTGCTCGTCCCACAGGCCCAGGTCCAGCGTGGTGGACGTCAGCGGCGTGGACGGCAGGGGCGAGCGATCGGTCCAGCCGTAGGACAGCTCGACGCGGCCGGTGCCGGCGCCGACCACGAAGGGCAGCTCGCGGTAGCTCTTGGCGTCGGCCGGTGTCGCGCTGCCGGTGATCTCCAGCGCCGGCAGGCCCGGCGCGCAGTTCACCTCGGGGACAGGCCCCGGGCCGGGCGTACCGGTGGAATCGCTGCTGCTGCCGCAGGCGGCCAGCAACGGCAGGAGAGCGAGGGCAAGACCGGCGCGGATCGTAGGCATGCGCCCATTCTGTGACATCGCATGACGTCCGTGTGAACATGCGCTTCCGACCACCGTAGTGGGATGCGTTCCATGATCATCAAGGCCGCCCAGGACGCCGGACTGCTGAAGAACTACAAGGTCCGCCTGCCGGAGCGGATCGAATCCGTCACCCGCATCGACCCGGCCGAAGGCTCCGCCGCACGCGGTGGCCTGCGCCCCAGCGACGTCGAGGCGATCTGGGCCGCGGTGCAGGACCTCTACCGCAGCCGAGCCTACCCTGGCGTCGCCTTCTGCCTGCGCCGCCGCGGCGAGCTGCTGCTGAACCGCACCCTTGGCCACGCCCGCGGCAACGGCCCCTGGGACCTCGCCAACGCGCCGAAGCCGGTGCTGGAGCTGGATACCCCGATCTGCCTGTTCTCGGCCTCCAAGGCCGTCACCGCCGTGCTGGTGCACAAGCTCGCCGAAGAGGGCGGGCTGGACCTGGACCAGCGTGTCAGCCACTACATCCCCGCCTTCGGCCAGCATGGCAAGCGCGACACCACCGTGGCCGAGGTGCTGGCGCACCGCGGTGGCTTCCCGCAGATCAAGGTGCCGCGGCGCGAGCGCCAGGTGGAGGTGTTGCTGGACTGGCCCGGCGTGATCGACCGCATCTGTCGCGCGCCGCCCACCCACCCGCGGCGCATGGCCTACCACGCCATCAGCGGCGGCTTCATCTTGGCCGAGCTGATCCAGCGCGTCACCGGCGCCCCGGTGCAGGCCTACCTCGACAGCCGCTTCCGCGAGCCCCTGGGCCTGAAGCACTTCAGCTTTGGCGTGCCGCGGGAGCACCGCGAGGCCGCGGCGCTGAACTACGCCGCCGGCCAGCCGGTGCGCTTCCCGCTGTCGTCGATCATCGAGAAGGTGCTGATCGTGCCCTTCGAACAGGTGGTGGATTCGTCCAACTCCACGGCTTTCATGGACGCCGTGATACCCGCCGGCAACCTCTACGCCACCGCCGAGGAGCTGTCACGCTTCTTCCAGATGCTGCTGGACGACGGCGTCTGGCAGGGCCGCCGCCTGCTCAAGCACGAGACCCTGAAGCGCGCCATCAAGCCCAAGTGGCGCATCGCCCTGGACGGCTCGCTGATGATCCCCATGCGCTACAGCGAGGGCATGATGCTGGGCGCCAACCCCGCTGGCCTCTACGGCCCGATGACGCGCCACGCCTACGGCCACTTGGGCTTCATGAACATCCTCGGCTGGGCCGACCCCCAGCGCGAGATTTCCTGCTCCCTGCTGACCACCGGCAAGGCCCTGCTGGGCACCCACCTGATCACGCTGGGCCGGCTGATGGCGACGATCTCGGAGCGCTGCAGCACGCGCTGAGCGGCCGGCTCGCGGGCAAGAAAAAACCCGCCGGAGCCTCTCGGCGCCGGCGGGTTTTCAGTTGAAGCGGTATTACTTGACGTGCTTGTTGACCAGCTTCGTCATTTCGAACATCGACACCTGGTTCTTGCCGCCGAAGATGACCTTCAGCTTGGCGTCGGCGTTGATCTGACGACGGTTCTTCTGGTCCTGCAGACCGTTCTTCTTGATGTAGTCCCAAATGCGCTTGGTCAGCTCGCCACGGCTCAGCGAGGTCGCGCCGACGATACCGGCGAGATCAGCGCTCAGGCCGACCGGCTGGGCGATACCGCCGCCGGCAGCGCGGGGCTTCTTCGCCTTCGGGGCGGCGGCCTTCTTGGCAGCCGGCTTCTTGGCGGCGACCTTCTTGGCCGGAGCCTTCTTGGCCGGAGCCTTCTTAGCAGCAACCTTCTTGGCCGGAGCCTTCTTGGCCGGAGCCTTCTTCGCAACAGCCTTCTTCGCAGCCTTCTTGACAGCCATTCTCCTGCTCCTCTCTTGATCCTGGACTTGAGATCGCCCTGCGACGCAGAGCGTGCGGGTGTGAGATTTACACGAAAATTGCGCGCCGCGCGAGTGTTATTTGAACGGAGGGTTTCCCTGGGGCGCTCCCAGGGAACGCCCCAGGGGCTCCAAGGGGGTGTGAAGCCGTTCACACGGGGCCTCCACTTAAGAAACTTTGAGGGTTTTCTTAAGCGCTATTTAGCAACGCGCGGGGGTGCTCCTGCGTAGTCTGCCCACCCATCGGCAAAGCCTGATTTGCCCTCGGAAAACCCACTTGGAGACTGCTGCAATGGACACCCTCGCACCGCGCTACAACATCTACTCCGTGATCCACAAAGGCTTGCGCGCCTGGATGGCCCACACGCTGCAGGCACTGGGCCGCGCCGACTGGTTCGACACCGAGGACAGCAGCGCCGCGCTGGGTGAGTTGCGCGCCCTGCTGGCGGTCTGCCGCACGCACCTTGCGCACGAAAACGACTTCATCCACCCCGCCATGGAAGCCCGCCGCCCGGGTTCCAGCGGGCAGACCAGTGCCGATCACGGCGAGCACCTGCACGCCATCGACACCCTGCTGGCGCGCGTCGATACCCTCGAATCCACCCGCGGCCCGCGCCGCCTGGAGCTGGGTCACGCCCTGTACCTGGCGCTGGCCATGTTCACGGCCGAGAACCACGAGCACATGGACATCGAGGAAGTGCGCAACAACGCCACCCTGTGGTCGGCCTACAGCGACGCCGAGATCCACGCCATCGAACAGGCCCTGGTGGCCACCATCCCGCCGCCGGAGATGATGCTGACCTTGCGCTGGATGCTGCCCAACGCCAGCCACGGCGAGCGCTGCGGCATGCTGATGGGCATGCGCGCCGGCGCGCCGGCGGAGGTCTTCGCGGGGGTGCTGGGCATGCTGCAGCCGCTGCTCTCGGCGCGCGACTTGGCGCGCCTGCAGGACGCCCTGGCGCAGCCGGTGGGGATGGCGGAAGCGGCTTGAGGCGGGTGGCGTCTCCGGTGGGAGCGGGCTTGCCCGCGATAGAGGCTCGCGTCGGTACGCACGGCCGGGATATCGCGGCCAAGGCCGCTCCCACTTCACCCACCGCAGCACTTCAGGCGGCCGCGACCTCCACCAGCTTCAGCGGCTGGCGCACGCACAGGCGGAAGCGGCCGCGCCCGGTCTTCTCCAGCGCCAGCAGGGTGCTGCGCTCCTGCAGGCGGCGGTGCAACAGCAGCAGGCGCGCCTCCAGGTTGTCGGCGATATCCGGCAGCGGGATGCTCGGGTCCAGGCGCAGCTCGCGGTTGCTGAAGTCGGTGCGGCCGTCGCGCTGGTAGTCGCGCAGCAGCTTCCAGAAGATCGCGCCGGCCACGCCCTTGATCAGGTAATCCTCGCCCAGGAAGACGCTGTCGTCCTCCGGGTAGTAGCGCACCTGCAGCGCCGCCTTGCCGGCCGGCTGCTGCGGGGCGGCGGCATCCGGCGCGGGTTCGCCGGGCTCGTCCTCCTGCGCCAGCGCCTGCATGGCGAAGCCCAGCGACACCGCCAGCGCCGCCAGAGCGTCCTCGTGCTCGTAGCAGAAGGCCATCTCCTCCAGGCTCTCCACGTACAGCACGCCCTGCAGGCGGCCGCCGGAGCCGATCGGCACCGCCAGCTGGCTCTGCGGCTCGCGCAGCCCCGGCCAGGGAATCTCCGCCGCAGTGCCGGTTGCCGCCGCGCCGTAGATGTAGTCCATGCTGGCGTAGGACAGCCGGATCGGCGTGCGCTGCTCCGCCGCCACCCCGATCACGCCATGCCCCAGTGCCACCTCCGAGCCCACGCCCGAGGCGCCGTAGCCGCGGCTGGCCACGGTGTACAGCCGGCCGCTGCCCTGGTCGAGCATCAGCAGCATCGAGTGATGGATGCCGAACAGTTCCTGCAGGCCCGCCAGCGTGCGGTCCAGCAGCTCGTCCAGCTCGCCGCAGGCGGCGATGCGCTCGCCCAGCCGCCGCAGCGGCGGCAGCAGCGGCGGATGCAGCCGCTCCGGCGCCAGCGCCGGGCTGGGCAACTGCTCGATGGCCTGCACGCGGTAGACGTCGGCGCCCAGCAGCTTGAACACCCCGGCCATGCCGGTATGCGAGGCCACCCCGGCCAGTTTGGCCTTCATGCGCTCGAACAGCGGCCCCTCCGACTCCGTGCGCTGGTACTCCACGTCCAGCCGGTACTCGGCCGCCGTCTCGGCATTGGCCACGCGCACCGTCGCGCGCGGATCGCGCAGGATGTTCTCGCGGGTCTTGTTGAAGAACTGGAAGCTCAGCGCCACGTGCTCCGCGTCCACGTAGTGCACCTGGGAGACGTAGGTCAGGTTGGGCATGCCCTCGGCGTCGCAGGTGGCGATCAGGCTCGGCACGCCGCCCTCCAGGCAATCGCGGATGCTATCTACGGAGCGCATCAGCCGCCCGCCTTCAGGCGCTCGCCGGCGCGCGGCCCCGGCGTCTGCATGTAGACCGCGGCCGGGGTGAAGCGCACCCAGCACAGCTGACCGGGCTCGTGGTGCAGCAGGGCCTCGGTGAAGGCCACCGTGAAGCCCGCCACCGCGATCTGCGTCGCAAAGGCCGCCCGGTGCGTCGCCGCCAGCACTTCGTCGCCGGGCAGTGCCGGCTCCACGCTGGCGTCGCGGCCCTTCACCTGCAGCGTCTCGTGGGTGGCGGGCAGGGAATAGCTCGCTGCCACCCAGCCGTCCACGCGCAGCTCTGCCAGCAGCGATGCCGCGCGCGCCCCGCAGACCAGGATCGAGATCTGGTCACGCGCCTCCGACACGCGGCAGCTCAGGCCGCGCGCGATCGTCGTGCGCCGCGCGGCATCGCGCGACGCGAGCGAGATCGACACCGGGCCCTGGATGAAGGCGGCCTGCGCGCGGCTGAGTTCGGGAACCATGGCGCCATTATGCCGCCGCCAACCTGGCCGGCGAGTGACCCCCGTCTTGTCGGGGTCTCACCGACCGCCCTGAGCCTTTCGGACCATGGCGGCCATCGCGGCTCGGGTATGCTGTCCGCTAAGGTCCCCCTGCCGCGTCACTGCGGTCCTCACGCACGGCGTGATTCGTGCAGGACACTCCATCACAACGGGACCTGGGGGAGACGCCATGAATACGATGCAGCTGATGCCCGAGCAGGCCCTGCCGGCCTACCGCGACTTCCTGCGCCAGGTACTGACCGAAGTCGTCGGCCAGATCAGCGGCGAGCCCAGCGTCTCGCGCCTGAGCCGCTCCATGCAGGTCTACTGGGACGCCTGCTTCGCCCGGCGGGAAATGCGCACCGCCGCAGTGCAGGCCGCCGAAGGCACCCGCTACGCCGAGCAGTTCGAGCCCCTGACCCAGCCCTTCCTCAGTCTGCTGCGCACCGAGCTGCTGCAGATCGGCTGCCCCCAGGCCGACGAACTGAGCCGCGACGTCTACCTCTGTGCCCGCAACATCACCGTCGAGGAAGCCCGCACCGGCCGCCGCGAAGTGCAGAACCGCCAGAGCGTGCTGTTCATGCTGAGGCAGTCCGCGCTGGAGCATTGAGGGCTCTCCCTTCTACGCCGATCCCCTCTCCCCGCGAGCGGGGAGAGGGTGGGGGTGAGGGGCAAACCCTCAATTGGTGGCAAGGTAGATAATCGCCGGGGCCCTCTCGCTCGAGAGGAGCAGAAGCAGCACACTCTCCCGAACCGCTGGCTTATGGCATCGTATCCGCCATGACCCAGGCCCCCGCCTCCAGCCAGCCCAGCACCGCCGAAGACCCGCGCTACGAAGCCGCCGTCTTCCCCGTGTTCCTGCTGCAGACCCTGGCCCAGGTCGCCGCCAGCCGCGGCGTCGAGCCGCAGGCCCTGTGCCGTGGCCTCGGCTTCGGCCCGGACGACCTGGACGACCCGACCTTCCGCGTGTCCTACCGCCAGGCCAGCCTGATGATCCGCCGCGCCCTGCAACTGGTGCCTGGCGATGCCCTGGGCCTGGCCGTGGGCAACCGCAACGTGCTCGGCACCCTCGGCCTGCTGGGCCACGCCGTGTCGCTGTGCCCCACCCTGGGCGAGGCCTTCGACATCGGCCTGCGCTACCAGGTCACCGCCGGCGGCATCACCCAGACCAGCCTGCGCCTGTCCGGCGCCGAACTGTGGGTGGAAGCCGGCTTCCGTTTCCCGGACGTGGAGATCCAGGTCTTCGCCGTGGAAGAGTTGTTCGCCAGCCTGCTGGTCTACGGCCGCAGCCTGGTCGGCGCGCACTTCTCGCCGCTGCGCGTGGAGCTGGCCTACCCGGCACCGGCCTGGGCCGCGCAGTACCAGGGCCTGTTCGGCGCGCCGGTAATCTTCGGCGCCGAGCAGAACCGCTGCGTCATCGAGGCGCGCTGGCTGATGCACGCCCTGCCCAACCACAACCCGCTGGCGCTGAAGCAGGCCCTGGCCCTGCTGGAGGCGGAGAACGCCCAGGTGCGCCAGAAGATGGACCTCGCCGCCACCGTCGAGCGCGCCATCGAGAAGACCCTTACCAAAGGCCCGAGCCTGGAGAGCATCGCCGGCGAGCTCAACATGAGCGGCCGCACCCTGCGCCGCCGCCTCGGCGACCAGGGCCTGAGCTTCGAGACCCTGCTCAACAACGTGCGCCGCACCCGCGTCATGGGCCTGCTGGCCAACCCCGGCCTGCCGATCGAGCGCGTCGCCGAGCAGTCCGGCTACGCCGACGTGCGCAGCTTCCGCCGCGCCTTCAAGCGCTGGACCGGCGTCAGCCCCAGCGAATTCCGGCAGTAGTCCCCCGGTAGTCCCGTAGTGGGATGACAGGCCCGGCGCGCTGCTGCACAGTGCGCCCACGAAACCAATAACCGCAGGAGAGCCCGACATGCAGTTTTCGTACAAGCAGACCTTCGCCAAGGACAACGCCACCGTGCTGAAGATGTTCTGCGATCCGGCCTACCACAAGGCCCTGCAGGAAGCCCTCGGTGCCATGAACTTCCGCCAAGTGGACCACAGCGACGACGGCACCCGCTTCATGATCAAGGTCAGCTACGAGGTGAAGTCCTCCGCCCCGCTGCCCGGCTTCGCCAAGAAGGTGCTGGGCGAAACCACCACCGTCACCCAGACCGAGCGCTGGGACCGCAGCACCAAGAAGGGCGAGGTCATCGTCGAGCCCAAGGGCCTGCCGGGCAAGATCCGCTGCAGCACCTCGCTGGCCGAAGCCGGCGGCAGCAGCACCAAGACCTTCGACTGGGAAGTGTCGGTGAAGATCCCCCTGGTCGGCGGCAAGCTGGAAGACCTGATCGCCGAGGACATCCGCGGCAAGAATCCGGTGGATGCCAAGGCCAGCCAGAAGCTGCTCGAGAATTACTGAGGTTTCTTCAAGATGCAGGAGCGGCGGTCAGCCGCTCCTGCATTTGCGTCCTAGACTCGCACCAGCCGCAGCAGCGTGACCTCGGTCCGCGTCCCCAGCCGCAACGGCGGCCCCCAGCTGCCGGTGCCGGCGCTGACGTAGACCCACATCCTGCCGCGGCGCGACAGGCCCTGCGCATGCGGCGCATGCACCCGGCGCACCGCCAGCGTCCAGGGAAAGAACTGCCCGCCGTGGGTGTGCCCCGATAGCTGCAGGTCGAAGCCCGCATCCGCCGCGTCCACCGCCAGCTTCGGGCGGTGCGACAGCAGCAGGCGAAAGGCGCGGCCCTCGCCATGCCCGGCGGCACGCGCCGCATCGGGCCGCAGCGCCTCGCCGAAGGCCGCCATGGTCGGATCGCTGACGCCGCCCACCAGCAGCCTTGCGCCGGCCTGATCCAGCAGCGTGTATTCGTTGACCAGCGTGCGGATGCCCCAACCGCGGAACTGCGTGCCCCAGGCACGCAGCCCGGCATAGACCTCGTGGTTGCCCGGCACCAGGAACACGCGGCCCTTCGGCTGCAATTCCGCCAGCGACGCCGCGGCCTGCGCCAGCCGCCCCACCGGTCCGTCCACGATGTCGCCGGTCGGCGCCACCAGGTCCGGCTGCAGCGCATTGGCCATGCGCACCACGCGCTCCACGTACTCTCGGCCAATGGTCGGCCCCACGTGCAGGTCCGAGACCTGCACGATGCGGAAGCCCTCCAGCGCCGGGTCCAGGTCCGCCACCGGAATCTCCACCTCCACCGGACGCGGCCCGCCGCGCGCACCCAGGAACCCCGCCAGCAGTGCCGCCAGTGACAGCCCCACGACCAGCGCCGGGCCGGACTCCAGCAGCGCCGCATGCAGCACCGGCAGGGCCGGCGTTAGCGCCAGCAGTGCATCGCGCAGCAGCGCCAGCAGCAGCGCGAAGTTGAGCCAACCCATCGCCAGGTAGCCCGCCACGTGCAGCGCCGCATCCAGCGGGTGGCGCTCCTCGCGCCGGTCGCCCCAGTAGCGCAGCGGCACGATCCACGCCAGCAGGAAGGGCAGGGCGAGCAGCAGGCACGCCGCGAGGTGCTCGGTCAGCCGCCAGGCCAGGTAGGCGTAGAGCAGGCCCAGCACGGCCGTGAAGATGAGTGTGAAGCGGGAGAGCATGCGGGACATGGGGGCAGCTTAGCAGCGCGGACCGTGTCTTTTTCCATCGAAGAACCCACAGAACCATTCATGCCGAGTAGCCGCGGCGCCGCCTATATAGGGCACGGGGGGGCCCCCCGCCAAATTGCGCCGCGCGGGTACACGGGGGG
>JASBRP010000029.1 GCA_030149365.1 Solimonas sp. | reverse complement strand
CCTGCCTTTGGCCCCGTCTTGTGTGTCTGGGGCCCGGGGGGGGGGTGCCCTCTTAACACCGCGCCCCGGAACTCGGCATGAACGGGAGGGTACAAGCGGCGAAGCTCTACCGCCGAACGGCTACACCACCGGATCCGGCTCGCCGCCCGGCACATCCGTGATCGCCGGCAGCGCCGGCGCCGGGCCGCTGCGCCACTGGCGCAGGCGGTAGATGTAGGTCAGCACCTGGGCCACGGCCTCGTAGAGCTGGGCCGGGATTTCCTGGTCGAGCTTGGTGCTGCGGTACAGCGCACGGGCCAGCGGCGGTGCCGACACCACCGGGATGCGGTGCTCGGCGGCCAGCTGGCGGATGGTGGCGGCGATTTCGTCGGCGCCCTTGGCGATGACCTTGGGGGCGCGCATCTCGCCGGCACTGTACTTCAGGGCCACGGCGTAGTGGGTCGGGTTGGTGACGATGACGTCCGCCGTGGGCACCTGCTCCATCATGCGGCGCGAGGACATCTGGTGCTGCATCTGGCGGATCTTGGCCTTGACCTCGGGCCGGCCCTCGCTCTCCTTCATTTCCTCGCGCACTTCCTGGCGGGTCATGCGCAGCTTCTTCTGGTGGGCCAGCCACTGGTAGGGGGCGTCGATGAAGGCCAGCAGCAGCAGGCCGCCGAGCAGCCAGAACGAGCAGTGCAACAGCAGCTTCAGGCCATGGCCGATCGCCGCGCGCGGGTCCTCCAGGCTCAGGCCGCGGAACTCGTCGTGGCTGAGCCACAGGAACAGAGCCGCCAGGCCGCCCAGCAGGGCGAACTTGAGCAGGGCCTTCACCAGCTCCATCAGGCTGTTCTTGGAGAAGATGCGGCCGAAGCCGGCCACCGGGTTCAGGCGGCCGAAGTCGGGCTTGAGCGATTCCACCGAGAAGTTGAAGCCGCCGAGCAGGATCGGCGCGGCGAACACCGCGCCCATCACCGCCACCATCAGCGGCAGCAGCACCCACAGCGAGGACACCAGGGCCTCGCCGAACAGCGCCGGCAGGCGCTGCGGGCTCTCCAGCACGGCCGGATCGATCTTCAGCCCTTCGCTCATCAGGCTGGCACAGCGCTGCGCGATGGCGCCGCCGAAAGCCCACAGGGCTCCCACACCCACCGCCAGCACCATCGCCGTACCCAGCTCGCGCGAGCGCGGGACATCGCCGCGTTTGCGTGCATCGCGCTGTCGTTTGGGTGTGGCGCGTTCGGTCTTCTCCTGCCCGCTGGCTTCAGACACCGGGCGCCTCCATCAGTGAACCAATGAAGCTCCAGGCGTTCTCCAGCAGCATCTGCAGCACCGGGCGCAGGCCCTCCAGGCTGAAGTGCACCAACAGCAGGCCGGCGATCAGCGCGGCGGGGAAACCCACCGACATCAGGTTCAGCGACGGTGCGGCGCGCGACATGATGCCGAAGGCCAGGTTCACGGTGAGCAGGGCGACCATTACCGGCAGCGCCAGGCGCAGGCCGCCGGAGAAGATCTGGCTGCCCAGTAGCGCCAGCGCACGGAAGCGCTCGGCATCCAGGCCGGTGGGGCCCGGCGGCATGGTGCGGAAGGAGTCGGCCAGCAGTTCCAGCGCGATCAGGTGGCCGTTCAGGGCCAGGAACATCAGCATCGCCAGGGTCAGCAGGAACTGGCCCACCACCGGCGAAGAACTGCCGCGGATGGGATCGGCCATCTGGGCGAACGACAGGCCCATGCTGAAGGCGATCAGCTCGCCGCCCATCATGATGGTCTCGAACACCAGCTGCAGCACGAAGCCCATGACGATGCCCAGGCCCACCTGCTGCAGCACCGACAGCCACCAGGCGGCACCGAAGGGCTGCATCGGCGCCGGCGCCGGCAGTTGCGGCGCGATCAGCAGGCAGATCAGCAGGGCCAGCAGCAACCGCGTCATCGCCGGCACGCCGCGCGTGCCGAACACCGGCGCCACCATCAGCAGGCCGGCGATGCGCGCAAAGGGCAGGAAGAACTGCAGCAGCCAGGAATCGAGCTGGGCCTGGGTGATTTCCATGACCGGGTTTCAGGTCACCAGTCCGGGAATGCCTTCGATCAGGCGCCGGGTATATTCGACCAGCAGCCGCAGCATCCAGGGGCCGGTGATGACCAGCACCGCGGCCATGGCCAGTACCTTGGGGATGAAACTCAGCGTCATCTCGTTGATCTGCGTGGCGGCCTGGAACAGGCCGACGATCACGCCCACCGCCAGCGCGGTCAGCAGCAGCGGCGCAGAGATGATCAGCGCCAGCGTCAGGGCCTCGCGGCCATAGCTCATCACATCTTCCGGAGTCATGACATGGCCCCTACATCGAAAAGCTGGCGGCAAGCGAGCCCATCACCAGCGACCAGCCGTCCACCAGGACGAACAGCATCAGCTTGAAGGGCAGCGAGATCAGCATCGGCGACAGCATCATCATGCCCATGCTCATCAGCACGCTGGACACGATCAGGTCGATGATGACGAAGGGGATGAACAGCAGGAAGCCGATCTGGAAGGCGGTGGTCAACTCACTGGTGACGAACGAGGCCGCCAGCACGGTGAAGGGGATTTCGTCGGCGTTGGCGAAGGGGCCCTTGCCGGCGATCCGGGCGAAAGTCATCAGGTCGGCCTCGCGGGTCTGGGCCAGCATGAACTTGCGTACCGGCTCGGCAGCCTTCTGCAGCGCCGGCTGGAATTCCATCTGGCCGTCCAGGTAGGGCTGCGCAGCCTCGTCGTAGATGCGCTCGTAGACCGGCGACATGATGAACAGGGTCAGGAACAGCGACAGGCCGACCAGGATCTGGTTGGACGGCGTCTGGCCGGTGCCCAGCGCCTGGCGCAGCAGGCCCAGCACGATGATGATGCGGGTGAACGACGTGGTCATCAGCAGCGCCGCCGGCAACAACGTCAGCGCCGTCATCAGGAACAGCACCTGGATGCTCAGCGAGTACTGCTGGCCACCGCCGGGGGCCGGTGCCACCGTCACGGCCGGCAGGCCGGCGGCCTGCGACAGGCCGGGCAGCAGCATCAGGCCGGCAATGAGCAGGATTTTGCCCGAGCCGTTCGTGCTGAGCTTGTCGAAGCATGAATGGATCGCGCGCCAAACCGTCCACCCTTCGACAGGCTCAGGGCGAACGGTTCGTGGAGAGGTCGATTCGTTCTTCATCACTTGCGCCCCAGCAGCTTGTTGAGCTGCTCACCAAAGGCTTGCTGGAAGCTCGGCAGCGCGGCGGCCTCGGCTTCGGGGGCCTGCGGCTCCGCGGGCGCGTCGCCCAGGCGGTGCAGCAGGGAGATGCTGCCGGCGGTCACGCCCAGCAGCAAGCGGGTATCGCCGGCCTGCACGATCACCAGGCGCTCCTTGGCGCCCAACTGCAAGCCGCCCTCGACGCGCAGCGAATCGCCGCGGGTCGGGCGCAGGCCCTGCACGCGGCGCATCAGCCAGGCGAAGGCGAAGATCAGCGCCAGCACCACCACCAGGCTGCCGGCCATCGAGGCCAGGCTGCTGCCGGTACCGGAATAGGAGGGGGCGGCGTGGACCATGGGCTTGCCGGTCAACGGCGCGGCCGGCGCCGGAGCGCCATCCACGGTGACCACGGCCTGTGGCGTCTGTGCGGTGTCGGACATGCGGCCTTACTTGAGCTTGCGGATGCGTTCGGCCGGGCTGACCACGTCGGTCAGGCGGATGCCGAACTTCTCGTTGACCACCACTACCTCGCCGTGGGCGATCAGCGTGCCGTTGGCGTAGACGTCCAGCGGCTCGCCGGCGGCGCGCTCCAGTTCCACCACCGAACCCTGGTTGAGCTGCAGCAGGTTGCGGATCGGCACGCGGGCGCGGCCCACTTCCATCGACAGGGTCACCGATACGTCGAGGATCACGTCGAGGTTGAAGTCGCCGGTGTGGGCCGGGTGGCTTTCACCGGGCTCGATGGTCTTGCCGGCTGCCGTGTTGCTGTTGGTGGTCGTGTTCATGGGGACTCTAGTGGAAGCTGGGGCGACGGATGGTTTCGGTGATCTGCAGCGCGTGGTGGCCGTTGGCCACGCCGAGGGTGCCGCGGAACAGGGGCATCTTCTCGACGCAGAGTTCCAGCACCTTGGGCATGTTGATGGGGATGACGTCGCCGGCCTTGAGGCCCATCAGCTGGCGCAGGCTGATCTGCGTGCGCACCAGCTCGGTCTCGCACTCCAGCTCGGCGTCCTTGATCTGCTCGCGCAGCGACTGCGACCAGCGCTCGTCCTTCTCGACGCGGTCGGACTGCATGCCGGCGTCGAGTTGCTCGCGGATCGGCTCCAGCATCGAGTAGGGCAAGGTGACGTGCAGGTGGCCCGAGCCGCCTTCCAGCTCGATCTTGAACTTGCAGACCACCACGATCTCGCTGGGCGAGACGATGTTGGCGAAATGCGGGTTGACCTCCGAGTTCATGTATTCGAACTCCAGCGGCATCACCGGCGACCAGGCTTCCTGCAGGTCGGTGAAGGCCTGGCGCAGCAGCAGCTGGATCACGCGCATCTCGGTGGGCGTGAACTCGCGGCCTTCGATCTTGGTGGCGAGCTTGCCGTCGCCGCCGAAGAAATTGTCCACCACGGTGAACACCAGGCGCGGCTCGAAGATGAACAGCGCGGTGCCGCGCAGCGGCTTGACGCGGATGAGGTTCAGGCTGGTGGGCACGAACAGCGAGTGGGTGTACTCGCTGAACTTGACCATCTCGATGCCGGCGACGGACAGCTCCGGCGTGCGGCGCAGCATGTTGAACAGGGAGATGCGGAACAGGCGCGCGAAGCGCTCGTTGATCATCTCCAGCGTCGGCATGCGGCCGCGCACGATGCGGTCCTGCGAGGCGAAGTTGAAGCTGCGCGCCTCGCCGGGCGCGGCCGGCGGCGGCTGCGTGTCCACCGCGCCGCTGTCGACGCCATGCAGCAGGGCGTCGATTTCATCCTGGGAGAGAAGATCGCGGCTCATAGCGACGCGACCAGCGTGGAGGGGCCCCGCGCGAAGCGTGGGAATCCTAGCGTCGGGAGTCGGCGCAAAAATGAGCGCAAACCGGAGCGAGCAAGATCAAGCGAGAGTTGGTTGCTCATTTTCATTGCGTCACGAAGCTGGTGAAGTAGACGGCCTCGACGCCGGGCTTGCCGGTTTCGTCCTTGAGGATCTTCTGGATTTCGGCCAGCACGGCGGCCTGCAGCTTTTCCTTGCCGGCGCGGTCGGCGATCTGCGCGCTCTTCTGCTGGCCCAGCAGCAGCAGCAGGGCGTTGCGGATGCGCGGCTGGTGGGTCTTCAGGGCTTCCAGGGCGGCGGCATCACGCGCCATGACCTGGATCTCCACCTGCAGGAAGCGCGAGGCGTCCGGATCTTCGAGGTTGACGGTGAAGACCGGCTCCAGCGCCAGGTACTGCGCCGGCGCCTTGGGCGGGGCGGCGGGCTTGGCTTCCGCGCCATGCGCGGCAGCGGCGGGAGCACCGTGGCTGGAGAACCAGAAGGCGGCGCCACCGCTGGCGGCGGCGGACATCACCACCGCGACGATGATCGCCAGCACCGGTGCCTTGGCCTTGGGGACCGGCGCCGCCTGGGGAATACCGCCTTCGTCTGCTGCTGCTGCCGACATGCCTGCTGCTCCTGTGGACGCAGGCATGGATACAAGCCATGTGCCATGGCTTGCGGCAGGGTCAAAACCCTTCAGGGACAAATACTTGGACCTGCAAGACGGATTTCCGCCGCGCCCTCTGCGGAAAGCCCCGACGGAAAGCCGGCGGGCATTCCTGCAAGGGCCCGCGACGGGTTTACGTCGGCCTGCAGGATGAGGTGAGCGCAGCGAACCGCATCGGGCGAGCCGAGCGGTACTTGATGCGGTTCGCTGCGCTCACCACATCTCACGGAGGGACCGAAACGGGCTATCCGATTCCGAATCGGGCCCGGAAACCGCTGCGACGCCAGGCCAGGCCGGTCAGGGGATAGGCGGCCACCATCAGCAGGGCGTACTGCCATTCCAGGGCGTTCATGCGCGCGTCTCGCGCCGGCCCGTCGAACAGGAACTGCAGCGGCAGGCTGGCAAGACCCAGGCCCAGCAGCAGGGCCAGCAGCCACAGGAAGGCGCGACGCAGGCCGGCACCCAGGGCCTCGGCGCGGCTGGCGACGGCGATCAGGAACATCTGCGCCAGCACGGTCAGCGAGAAATACAGGTTGATGCCGTAGCGCCGCAGCCAGCGGTAGAAGTCACCGTCCACGCCCAGGGTCGTGGCGTACAAGGCCAGGAACACCGCGCCGCTCAAGCCGCAGGCCAGCATGGCCCGGCGCGACTTCACCCGGGCCGGCGCCAGCAGCGCGCACCAGCGGGCATTGAGCAGCCAGAACAGCGCCAGCAGGCCGACGTAGGGCAGCATCATGGCGCGGAACAGCAGGATGGCATCGCCCTGCCGCGCGGCGCGGCTGATCGAGGTACAGCCGTCGATATAAGGAATGCAGGCGGGGACCAGGCCGGCGCCGAGGGAGATGGCGTAGGCGCCGTGCACGGCCAGCAGGGGCCACAGGGCGGTGGCCCAGGCCCAGGGCTCCAGCGGGCTCCCCTGCCCTCCTGCATCGTGCATGGCGCTCTCCATGGCTGGGGAGAGTATGACCGCTGCAGGCCCGTATACGACGCGCCCTGTCACCTGTAGGAGCCGGCTTGCCGGCGACCGCGGACTGCGCTGTCGCCGGCAAGCCGGCTCCTACAGGGATGCGGGAATGGCGAGCGGGCTAAAGCGTCGGCCGGCGCAGGTCAAGGGTCCAGGGGAACTCGGGGTTCGGCGCCTCCGTTGGCGGCAGGTACCAGCCCGGCAGGTGGCCCTGCGGCTCGAAGCGCGCCAGGCGCCGTGCCTCGGCCTCGTAGCTGTTGACCGGGAAGGTGTCGTAGTTGCGGCCGGCCGGGTGCGCCACGTGGTAGGTGCAGCCGGAGACCGAGCGCTGGTTCCAGGCGTCGTACAGATCCAGGATCAGCGGCGTGTGCACGCCGATGGTGGGATGCAGGCAGGACGCCGGCTGCCAGGCGCGGTAGCGCAGGCCGGCGACGAATTCGCCCTGGGTGCCGGTGGGCTGCAGCGGCAGCCGGCGACCGTTGCAGGTGACGTAGTGGCGCTCGCCGGTCATGCCGGTGACGCGCACCTGCAGGCGCTCGATGGAGGAGTCGACGAAGCGCGTGGTGCCGCCGCCGGCCGGCTCCTCGCCCAGCACCGGCCAGGCTTCCAGGGCCTGGCGCAGTTCCACGGTAATGCCCTCGTGGGTGACCGAGCCATGGATCGGGAAGCGGAACTCGAAGTGCGGCAGGAACCACTCGCGGCGGAAGGGGTAGCCGGCGCGGCGCAGGTCGTCCACCACGTCGCAGAGATCGGCCCAGTTGTGATGCGGCAGCATCCAGCGATCCTGCAGCTGGGTGCCCCAGCGCACCAGCGGCTGGGTGTAGGGTTCGTCCCAGAAGCGCGCGATCAGCGCGCGCACCAGCAACTGCTGCACCAGGCTCATGCGCGCATGCGGCGGCATCTCGAAGCCGCGCAACTCCACCAGGCCGAGGCGGCCGGTGGCGGAATCCGGCGAGTAGAGCTTGTCGATGCAGAACTCGGCGCGGTGGGTGTTGCCGGTGAGGTCCACCAGCAGGTTGCGCAGGACGCGATCCACCAGCCAGGGCGGCACCTGCGCCGCCTTGGGCGGCAGTTGCGCCAGCGCGATCTCCAGCTCGTAGAGCTGGCCGTCGCGGGCCTCGTCCACGCGCGGGTGCTGCGAGGTGGGGCCGATGAACAGGCCGGAGAAGACGTAGGACAGCGCGGGGTGGTTCTGCCAGTAGCGCAGCAGGCTGGCCAACACGTCTGGCCGCCGCAGGAACGGAGAGTCGGCCGGCGTGGCGCCGCCCACCACCACGTGGTTGCCGCCGCCGGTGCCCACGGCGCGGCCGTCGATCAGGAATTTCTCGGTGGTCAGGCGCGACAGGCGCGCCTCTTCATAGATTGCCAGGGTGTTGTCGCGCAGCTGCTGCCAGCTGTGCGCGGGGTGGATGTTGACCTCGATCACGCCCGGGTCCGGCGTGATCTTGATCATCTCCAGGCGCGGATCGGCGGGCGGGCCGTAGCCCTCGATGCGCACCGGCAGGCCGGTTTCGGCGGCCACGTCCTCGATGGCCGCCACCAGGTCGAGGAAGTCCTCGCTGCGCTCGGTCGGCGGCAGGAACAGGTTGATGAAGCCGTCACGCGACTCCGCCGACATCGCGGTGCGGACATTGCCACCCTGCACGTAGTTGCCGTGGCGGCGCGGCGGCGGCTGGCGCGATTCCGGCGTGACGCGCTGGCCGGCACGGCGGCGCTGCGGGTCTTCTTCCTTGACGCCGTGGCGCTGCAGGTAGGGCTGGCGCCGCGGATCGGTGGCGCCCAGCGCCGGCAGCGAGCCAGGATCGGCGGGGATGAATTGCGGCCGCGCCGCGGCCGGCAGCCAGGGCAGGGATTCCAGCGGCAGGCGCAGGCCCACCGGCGAATCGCCGGGGATCAGCAGCAGGCGGCCGGTGCGGACCTGCCAGCGCTCCGACATCCAGCGCGCCTCGGCCTGCCAGCGCTGCACCGGCAGCACAAAGCCGCGCGGCGTGCCCAGGCCGCGATCGAATACCTGCAGGATGCGGGCGCGCTCCTCGGCGTCCTTCAGGCGCGGATCGGTGGGGTCGACGTTGACCGGCAGCTTGCGCTCGCGCACCAGGTAATGGAGCGTGTCCTCGTAGGCGTCGAGCACATTGCGCGGGTCGATCTCCAGGCGCTCGGCCAGAGCCCCCATGAAGTGCTTGGCCTCGTCGTTGGTGGGCGGGTTGACCCGGTCGGCGCGCGCCGGCGGCAGGCGCCAGGTGGGCTGGCCGTCGCGGCGCCAATACAAGGTGTAGACCCAGCGCGGCAGCGACTCGCCCGGGTACCACTTGCCCTGGCCGTAGGTCAGCAGGCCCTGCGGGGCAAAGTGGTTGCGCATGCGCAAGGCCAGCTCGTAGGCCCGCGCTTCCTTGGCCGGCCCGACGGCGGCGGTGTTCCATTCCGCGCCCTGCATGTCGTCGATGGAGACGAAGGTGGGCTCGCCACCCATGGTCAGGCGCACGTCGCCGGCCTTGAGCCGGGCGTCCACCGCCTCGCCCAGGGCATCGACCTCCTGCCATTGTTCTTCGCTGTAGGGCTTGGTGACGCGCGCCGATTCGTAGAGGCGCGTCACCTTCATCTCGTGGCCGAACTCGACCTCGCACTCGTCCACCGCGCCGGTGATCGGTGCCGCGGTCTGCGGTTCGGGCGTGGCGCAGAGCGGGATGTGGCCCTCGCCCGCCAGCAGGCCGGAGGTCGGGTCCAGGCCGATCCAGCCGGCGCCGGGCACGTAGACCTCGCACCAGGCGTGCAGGTCGGTGAAGTCCACCTCCGTGCCGCTGGGACCGTCCAGCGACTTCACGTCCGGCGTGAGCTGGACCAGGTAGCCCGACACGAAGCGCGCCGCCAGGCCCAGGTGTCGCAGCATCTGCACCAGCAGCCAGCTGGAATCGCGGCAGGAGCCGGAGGCCTTCTGCAGGGTCTCCTCCGGCGTCTGCACGCCGGGCTCCATTCGGATCAGGTAGCCGATGCGCTGCTGCAGCTCGCGGTTGAGATCGACCACGAAATTGACCGTGTTCGGGGCTTCCTTCGGCAGCTCCGCCAGCAGGCCCTGCAGCAGGGGCCCGGCGGGCAGCGGCCGCATGAAGGGCTTGAGGTCCTGCTTGAGGCTCTCGTCGTACTCGAAGGGGAATTTCTCCGCCGAGGGTTCGACGAAGAAATCGAAAGGGTTGTAGACCGCCATGTCGGCGACTAGATCGACCGTAACCTTGAACTCGGTCACCTGGTCGGGGAACACCACGCGTGCCTGCCAGTTGCTGAAGGGGTCCTGCTGCCAGTTGATGAAATTCGGCTGCGGCTCCACCTTCAGCGAGTAGCTGAGCACCCGCGTACGCGAATGCGGCGCCGGGCGCAGGCGGATGATCTGCGGCGACATCCCCACCCGCCGGTCGTACCGGTAGGCCGTGACGTGGTGCAGGGCGGCATGAATGGTCATTGGTATCGTTATCCGGTCAGCGGCGTTTCACTGGCAAAAGCGGTGCCAATATAGACTGGCGCCTGATCCAAAGCGCCCGGCCTGGAGCCATGCTTACCACACTGGCGGTTGCCAACTACCGTTCGCTGCGCCATCTGGTGGTCCCGCTGGGGCAATTGAACCTGCTGACCGGCGCCAATGGCAGCGGCAAGTCCAACCTATACCGCGCCCTGCGACTGCTGGCGGAAACCGCCCAGGGCAGCGTGGTGTCATCACTCGCCCGAGAGGGTGGGCTGCAGTCCACGCTATGGGCCGGGCCGGAACGTTTCTCTCGGGGCGTGAAGCGCGGGGATCATCCAGTGCAGGGCACGGTGCGGCAGGAGGTGGTGAGCCTGCGCCTGGGATTCTCCGGGGAGGACTTCGGCTACGCCATCGACCTGGGATTGCCGACGCCCCGCAACTCCGCCTTCGCGCTGGACCCGGAGATCAAGCGCGAGTGCATCTGGAACGGCCCGCTGCTGCGGCCGGCCAGCCTGCTGGTGGACCGCCTGGGGCCGACGGTGAAGCTGCGCGGGGGCCGCGACTGGACGATGCTGTCCACGCAGTTGGGAACGGCCGACAGCATGCTGGCCGAGCTGGCCGACCCGGAGCGGGCACCGGAAATCCTGCGCCTGCGCGAGCAGATCCGCTCCTGGCGCTTCTATGATCATTTCCGCACCGATGCCGAGGCGCCCGCGCGCCAGCCGCAGGTCGGCACCTTCACGCCGGTGCTGGGCCACGATGGCCGCGACCTAGCCGCGGCCCTGCAGACCATCCGCGAGGTGGGCGACGCCGAAGCGCTGCACGAGGCGGTGGCGGATGCCTTCCCCGGCGCGGAGCTTTCGATCGCCTGCGACGACGGCCGCTTTAGCGTCGAACTGCGCCAGCACGGCCTGTTGCGCCCCTTGAAGGCGGCCGAGCTGTCCGACGGCACCCTGCGCTACCTGCTGTGGATCGCCGCCCTGCTGACGCCGCGCCCGCCGGAGCTGATGGTGCTGAACGAACCCGAGACCAGCCTGCACCCGGACCTGCTGGCGCCGCTGGCGCGGCTGATCGGCAGGGCGGCCCGTCACACCCAGGTCTGGGTGGTGTCGCATGCCTCGCGCCTGATCGCCGCGCTGGAGCAGGACCCGGCCTGCCACCCGCAGCACCTGGAGAAGGAGCTGGGCGAGACCCGCATCGCCGGGCTGCGGGATCTGGAGGCACCGGCCTGGCATTGGCCGGCACGCGGCTAAAATGGCGGCATGACGACCCCGGCCTCCCCCTCCCGCTCCGAATTCATCCGCGTCCGCGGACTGCGCTTCCACGTCCGCCGCTGGGGCGCACCCGGCCTGCCACTGCTGTTCCTGGGCCATGGCTGGCTGGACGTCTCCGCCACCTTCGACCCGGTGGCCCGCCTGCTGGCCCGGCGCTTCCAGGTGCTGGCGCCGGACTGGCGCGGCTTCGGCCACAGCCAGTGGCCGCAGGACGGCTACTGGTTCCCCGACTATGTGGCCGACTTCGATGGCATCGCGGACCATTATTCGCCGGACCAGCCGCTGACCCTGGTCGGCCACAGCATGGGCGCCCAGATCCTGAGCCTGTATGCCGGCCTGCGCCCCGACCGGGTCAAGCAGCTGGTCTGCCTGGACGGCTTGTTCCTGCCAGACATGCCAGCGCCAGGGGCTCCCCGGCGCCTGCTGCGCTGGCTGGGGGAGGTCAAGGCGCCGGCCCGAGACAAGACCTACGAGTCCTTCGAATACCTGGCTACGCGGGTGCAGGCCCAGCACCCGCAGCTTTCGGCGGAGAAGGCCCTGTTCATCGCCCATTGCTGGGGCCAGGAGGACGGCCGCGGCCGGATCCGCCTGCTGGCCGACCCCAAGCACCGCATGAACAGCCCGCAGAATTACCGTTCAGCCGAATCCGAGGCGGTATGGAAGCAGGTCACCTGCCCTACCCTGTTCCTGGATGCCGGGCTGTCGCATTTCGGCAAATCCATCGGCAGCCAGGAGCGCGCGCAGCGCCTGGCCTGCTTCCAGAATCGCCGGGAAGAGCTGATCCCGGATGCCGGCCACATGCTGCATTTCGACGCGCCAGAGGAGACGGCACGCCGGATTGGCGAATTTTTGACCTGATTCAGGGGCTTCAATCGCACGGAACCTATTACGGTCCGGGAAGTCGGCCGGTATACTAGTACGGATAGGCAGAGTACGGCCCTGCGCCGGTTCGACCCAGTCGCTCATGCCTTTTGACATCAGAAATTCATCCTCTCAAGGGGCATTGTTCAATGAGTAATCAAGGCGTGGATCCGGATCGCCGCCGGTTCCTGACGCTCTCCACGACGGTCGTGGGCGGCGTGGGTGTCGCGGCAGCAGCCTGGCCCTTTCTGGCTTCGCTCAAGCCCAGCGAACGCGCCAAGGCCCTTGGCGCCCCCGTCAGCGTGGACATCACGCACCTCGAAGAAGGCCAGAAGCTGACGGTCGCGTGGCGCGGCAAGCCGGTTTGGGTCGTCAAGCGCACCCCGGAAATGGTCGCCAGCCTGGCCAAGGTCACTGGTGAGCTGCGCGACGCCGCCTCCGCGGAGCCGCAGCAGCCCGAGTACGCCAAGAACGAGGCCCGCGCGATCAAGCCGGAAATCCTTGTCATGGTCGGCTCCTGCACCCACCTGGGTTGCGCGCCGACCTTCCGCCCGGATCATCCGGCGCCGGAAGTCGACGCCAACTGGCAGGGCGGCTTCTACTGCCCCTGCCACGGTTCCAAGTTCGACCTCGCCGGCCGCGTCTACAAGGGCGTGCCCGCTCCGCTGAACATGGCCGTGCCGCCGCACCGTTACGTCGACAACAACACCATTCTCGTTGGTGAAGACCAGGGAGCTGCGTAATGGCGATCGTCCCCAATCCGCACAAGACGACCGGCCTGCTCGGCTGGATCGATGACCGCTTCCCGCTGACCAAGCTGTACAAGGACCACCTGTCCGAGTACTACGCGCCGAAGAACTTCAACTTCTGGTACTACTTCGGCTCGCTGGCCCTGCTGGTGCTGGTCAACCAGCTGCTGACCGGCATCTGGCTGGTGATGCACTACAAGCCCGAAGCCTCGATCGCCTGGGATTCCGTCGAAGCGCTGATGCGCGACGTGCCCTACGGCGATTTGTTGCGATACCTTCACTCCACCGGCGCCTCGGCGTTCTTCGTGGTGGTGTTCCTGCATATGTATCGCGGCCTGCTCTACGGGTCCTACCGCAAGCCTCGTGAACTGGTGTGGCTGTTCGGCGCGCTGATCTTCCTGGTGCTGATGGCGGAAGCCTTCGCCGGCTACGTGCTGCCCTGGGGCAACATGTCGTACTGGGGCGCCAGCGTGATCATCAACCTGTTCGGCGCGATCCCCGTGATCGGCAACGACCTGGTGATCTGGATCCAGGGCGACTACTTCCCGTCCGACGCCACCCTGGGCCGCCTGTTCTCGCTGCACGTCATCTTCCTGCCGTTCGTGCTGGTCGCCCTGGTGGTCGCCCACCTGATCGCCCTGCATGAGGTCGGCTCGAACAACCCCGACGGCGTCGAGATCAAGAAGCACAAGGACCCCAAGACCGGCATCCCGCTCGACGGCATCCCCTTCCACCCGTACTACACGGTGAAGGACGTGGTTGGCGTGGGCGTGTTCCTGATCATCTTCCTGGGCATCGTGTTCTTTGCCCCGGATGGCGGCGGCTGGCTGCTGGAAAAGCCGAACTTCACCCCGGCGAACCCGATGGCCACCCCGGAGCACATCACCCCGGCCTGGTACTTCGGCTCCTTCTACGCGATGCTGCGTGCGGTGCCGGACAAGCTGCTGGGCGTGCTGACCATGGGCGCCGCGGTGGTGATCATCTTCTTCGTGCCCTGGCTGGACCGCTCGCCGGTCAAGTCGATCCGCTACAAGGGCATGCTGTCGAAGATCGCGCTGACGCTGTTCACCATCAGCTTCGTGCTGCTGAGCTACTACGGCATGCAGCCGCCGACCCCGGTGGGTACCTGGGTCTCGCGCGTCGGCACCGTCATCTACTTCGCCTACTTCCTCCTGATGCCCTGGTACACCCGGGCAGAAAAGACCAAGACCGAACCGGAGCGCGTGACCCATGCAGCGCATTAAGACCTTCCTGATCGCGGTCGCGCTGTCCGCTGCCGCCCCGGCCTACGCGGCCGGCGGCCACGCGCTGACCTACAAGTTCGAGCCCGACAGCGGCAACATCCAGTCGGCCCAGCGCGGCGCGCGCAACTTCATGAATTACTGCTCCGGCTGTCATTCCATGAAGCACCTGCGCTACGGCCGTCTCGCCAAGGACCTGAACATCCCGGAAGACCTGCTCAAGGCCAACCTGATGTTCACCAGCGAGAAGCCGGGTGACCACATCATCTCGTCGATGCCGGCGATGGAAGCGGCCAAGTGGTTCGGCCAGCCCCCGCCGGACCTGACGGTCGAGACCCGCATGCGCGGTCCGGCCTGGGTCTACAACTTCCTGATGACCTTCTACGTCGACGGCGCCAAGCCGGCCGGCGTCAACAACCTGACCCTGCCGGGCGCGTCGATGCCGCACGTGCTGATGGATCTGCAGGGCGTGCAGGTGAAGGTGGACGAGAAGGCCGAGGGCCATGGCGAAGAAGGCCACGGCGGCGGTCACCATGCCGGCCCGAAGTTCGAGCTGGTGCAGCCCGGCAAGCTGAACCCGGAGGAGTACAAGAAGTTCGTGACCGATACGGTCAACTTCATGCACTACGCCGCCGAGCCGGGCCGCAATGCCCGCATCTCGCTGGGCTACAAGGTGATGCTGTTCCTGTTCCTCTTCACCATCCTGGCCTACCTGATGAAGAAGGAGTGGTGGAAGGACGTCCACTGACGCCCTGAACCGCAGAGGTTGTCTTTCGGCGCCGGTCATGTTCCGATACATGACCGGCGCTTTTGTTTTTGCGCTGCCTGGCTGACCTGATGACCCTCCGCGCCCGCAGCAAGTACGTGATGGACGCCAAGCCCGCGCCTCGCGCTGGGCTGACGCTGTTCTGCAGCCGCGACAGCCTCGCCTGCCTGTGGACGCGGATCGTGCTGGCCGAGAAGGACGTGGACGGCGCCCGCATCGAGTGGGTCAACCCCGGCCGGCCCAACCACGACCTGCTGGTGCTCAACCCGACGCTGGAACTGCCGACGCTGGCTGATCGCGAAACGGTGATCCACCCCGCGGCGGTCATCAACGAATACCTCGACGAACGCTTCCCCCACCCCAAGCTGAGCCCGCCGGACCCGGCGGCGCGTGCGCGCCTGCGCATGGCGCTGATCCGGCTGGAGCGCGACCTGCTGCCGCTGGCGCAGCGCGCGCTGTCCGACAAGGGTGCCGAGGGCAAGGCAGCCAAGCAGGCCCTGGGCGAAGCATTGCTGGCCAGCCAGCGCATGTTCCCCGCTCGCGGCTGGTTCCTGGGGCTGGAGTACAACCTCGCCGACTGCGCCTGGGCGGCACTGTTCTCGCAACTGCCACAGTTGGGCCTGAAACTGTCCGGCGACGTGCAGCCGCTGCTGCGCTATGCCGAGCGGCTGCTGCAGCGACCGGCGGTACGCAAGGCCCTCACCATCTAGAAGGCCCTCACCACCTAGGTGGTACCATAAGAATCATGAGCACCTCGAGTTCCCGCCGCCCCTACCTGATCCGCGCCATCTACCAGTGGGCCGTGGACAACGGACATACGCCGCACCTGCTGGTGCAGGCTGATTATCCCGGCGTGATGGTGCCGCGCGAGCACGTGCAGGACGGCCGCATCACGCTCAACATCAGCCCGATGGCGATCCAGAATCTGGGTATCGACCAGGAGCCGATCTGGTTCTCCGCACGCTTCTCCGGCCGCGCCTTCGACGTGCAGGTGCCCAGCGGCGCGGTGCTGGCGATCTTCGCCCGCGAGAACGGTGAAGGCATGGTGTTCGGCGAGGTGGAACCGGCCGCGGTGCAGGAGGAAGGCGGCACTCCGCCGGAGCCGCCCGAGCCGACGCGTCCCAAGCCGGGCCGTCCTCAGCTGCGCGTGGTGAAGTAGCTCAAGGCACCCTGCCACTGGCGGGAGCGACGCAAGTCGCGATCTTCGGGACCGGCGCGGATCGCGACTTGAGCCGGTCCCACGGTTCACCCTTCCCTGCCGGCACTCCGCGCAATACCCGTGCTCAGATTCCCGGCAGGCACTTGCCCGGGTTGAGAATCCCCTGTGGGTCCAGCGTGCGCTTGAGCGCGCGCATGGTCTCCAGTGTGTCGGCGGCGATCTCCCAGCCGACGTAATCACGTTTCTCGATGCCCACGCCGTGCTCGCCGGAGAGCGTGCCCTCCAGCGACAGCACCAGGCGGAAGACGTCGTGCAGGCAGGCGGTGATGGCGCGCATCTGCGCCGGGTCCTCGGGATCGGCCAGCAGGTTGACGTGGATGTTGCCGTTGCCGGCATGGCCGAAGTTGACGATACGGATGGCATGGCGCCGCGACAGCTCGCGCAGGCCGTCGATCAGCTCGGGGATGCGCGTCACCGGCACCGCGACGTCCTCGTTGACCTTCTTGGGCGCGATCTTGCGTAGCGACGGCGAAAGCACCTTGCGGCAGGCCCACAATGCCTCGGCCTCGACCTCGGTGGCAGCGGCCTGGAGTTCCACCAGGCCCGCGCCGCGGGCGGCGGCGCTGACCGCTGCGACCGCGGCCGCCAGCGACTCGGGGCTGCCATCGACCTCGACCAGCAGTAGCGCGCCGGTGCCGGCGGGCACGCCGGTGCGCTGGTATTCCTCGGCCAGGCGCACGGCCTCGCCGTCCATCAGTTCCAAGGCACAGGGGGTCTCGGGCTGCCCCATGATCCGCGACACGGCGGCGGCAGCGGCGGAGACGTCGGCATAGCAGGCCCGCAGCATGCGGCGCGCCTGCGGCTGCGGCAGCAGCTTGAGCGTGGCCTCGGTGATCACCGCCAGGGTGCCTTCGCTGCCGACCAGCAGGCGCGTGAGGTCGTAGCCGACCACGCCCTTGGTGGTGGTGCAGCCGGTCTTCAGCGAAACGCCAGCGCCGGTGACGGCACGCAGGCCCAGCACGTTGTCGCGCGCGGTGCCGTACTTCACGGCACGCGGCCCACCGGCGCAGCAGGCCAGGTTGCCGCCAACGGTGGAGTACCCGGCGCTGGTAGGGTCCGGCGCCCAGAACAGGCCGTGCTTTGCCGCCTCGGCCTGGACCTCGCCATTGAGCGTGCCGGCTTCGCATTCGATCAGCCGGTCACCGGGCGAGATGCGCAGGATGCGGTTCATGCGCTCCAGCGACAGCACCACGCCGCCGTGGATCGGCACGGTGGCACCGGTAGTGTTGGTACCGCGGCCGCGCGTGACGAGCACCGTGCGGAACTCGTTGCAGGCCTCGACCAGGGCCTGCACCTCGTCGTGCGTACGGGCGAATACCACGGCCTGCGGCGGCACGGTGCGCTTGGAGTTGTCGTAGCCGTAGGACAGGCAGTCCGCCGGGTCGGTCAGCAGGCGCTCGCCGTCGAAGATCTCGCCAAGGCGGCGCAGCAGGGCGGGCGCCAGCGGGTTCATGTGCGAGCACCGATGATGTGATTTTTCATCATACTTTGCAATTTAAGTTTTATGAATAATCCCAGCATCGCAGGGCCAGCTTATACGGCGTCGAAGGCCGCGGTGATCCAGTCCAGCTTGGCGGCCGCATCGAAGGTCACCACGTCGAAACGTACCGGGCGGCTGCCATGCTCGGGGTGGGCCAGCAGGTACATCTGCGTGGCCAGCACGATGCGCTGCTGCTTGCGCGCATCCACGGATTCGGCGGCGGTGCCGAAGCCAGGGTTGCTGCGGCTGCGCACCTCGATCACGGCGAGCGTGTCGCCGTCACGCATCACCAGGTCCAGCTCACCGCCGCGGCAGCGGTAGTTACGCTGCAGCAACTTGAGGCCGCGCGACTGCAGGTGGCGCAGCGCGCGATCCTCGGCCTCGCTGCCGTTCACGGCAGCGCGCCGACCGGCGCCGGCGGCGTCTCCAGCAGGACAAGGCCCTCGGGGCGGATTTCCGCGCACTGCAGGCCGCGGCGGATCGCGCCGTTGCCGCCGACGCTGAGCAGGCCGGTCATGCCCGGCATGCGCGACAGCGAGGCGCCCGGGTGCAGCGTGGCGGCGATGGCCTGAGCGTCGTAGCCGAAGGCGAACAGGCGCGGCTCGCGGCGCTGGGCCGGCAGCTCCGCCGCCTCGGCACGCTCGGCCGCGAAACTGCCCGGCGCCAGGACCCAGGGCATGTCGCAGAAGCGCATGCCGGCGGTGTCGTTGTCGGGCTTGCCGCCATAGGCGGCCGCCGTGGTGTAGATCGGCAGGTTGCCGGCGTAGTAGAAGCGAAGCATGGCACCGATCAGGCGCGCGTCGATGTTGCGCGCCACAACGAACACCAGGTCCACGTCGGTGCGGCGCGTGCCGGCGTCCTTCTGCGTGCGCAGCAGGTTGCGCACGGTGGCCGAGAAGTCCTTCTGGTTGACCGGATAGCGCGAGACCTCCGCCACCTGCCCGCCCAATGCCTGGAATCGCTGGCGGAACGCGGTGTAGGTGCGCTCGCCCCAGTCCGAGCCCGGCGATAGCACGATGGCGCGGCGCAGTCCCTGCCCGGCCGCATGCTCGGCGGCGGTGCGCGCCTCGTCCTCCGGCGCGAGGCCGAACTGCAGGAAGCGCGGCGGTGCCATCTGCGTTTCGTCCATGTAGTTCAGCGCCAGCACCGGCACGGCCGGCGCGCCCTGCTGCGCCATGGCGGCGACGCTCTCCTTGCGCAGCGGCCCCACGACCACGGCGGCGCCTTCCCGCAGCGCCTGTGCATAGGCACTCAGCGTGGCGTCGGCACTGGCGGCGCTGCCGACGTCGTAGACGCGCACGCGGCCGGCAGCGCCGTTGCGGAAGTGCGCGGCGAGGTAACCATCGCGCACAGCCTCGGCGCTGGCGGCGAAGGAGCCGCTCAAGGGCAGCAGCAAGGCGGTGCCGCCGGCGTTCAGCGGCTCGGCCACCGGAACGATCTCGCCCGGCGGCGCCTGCGCTGCCACCGGCAGCGTGGCAGGAGCGGTGGTGGGGACAGCCGAGGCCTCGTTACTGCCGAACAGCGCACGGGCACGCAGTTCCTCGATGCGCGCGGCAAGACCGGGCAGGCCCTCGCTGGAGGCCGGCAGGGCCTTGGCCGCTTCGAAGGGCTGGTTCTTCAGCATCAGGCTTTCGGCACGCAGCAACTGCAGGCGGCCGAACTTCTCGCCGCCCAGGGCGTTCGCCGGGATGTGCTGGGCCAGGCCCAGCGCGCGATCCGGATCGCGCGCGCCGACCGCTGCCTCGGCCGCGGCCAGCCAGAACTCCGCGGCCTGGGCCGGCGGCTGCTCCAGCGCCGCGCGCTCATAGGCAGCGGAAGCCCCGGCGAAGTCGCCACGCAGCCAGGCGCTACGGGCTTCGTCCAGGGCAGGTGCCGGTCCAGGAGCTCCCGGCAACACGGCGCCTTCCACCGGCGGCGTGCTGGCGCAGGCCGGCAGCAATATCGCGGCCAGCGCGAGGAACACCAGGGCGGGCGGATTGAACTTGGGCATGTCGCCTCGGAGCAAACGATAATGGGGGAAGTATGACATGCAGGCCCCTACGGAACCGCCCTTGAACACTGCCGCCAACGCCGTCCAGCCCGGCACTCTCTACGTGGTCGCCACGCCGATCGGCAACCTCGGCGACCTGGCGCCGCGTGCGCTCGCCGTGCTGGGCGGCGTGGATGCAATTTGCGCGGAAGACACCCGCAACAGCGCGGCCCTGCTCAGCCACTTCGGGCTGCGCAAGCCGCTGCTGGCGCTGCACGACCACAACGAGGAGCAGATGGCCACGGGGCTGGTGGGGCGGCTGGCCGCCGGCGAGTCCCTGGCGCTGATCTCCGATGCCGGCACGCCGCTGGTGTCGGACCCCGGCTTCCGGCTGGTGCGCGCCGCCCGCGAGGCGGGCTTGCCAGTGGTGGCCCTGCCCGGCCCCTGCGCCGCCATCGCCGCGCTGTCGGTGTCCGGCATCCCCAGCGACCGCTTCCTGTTCGTGGGCTTCCTGCCGGCCAAGGGCAGCCAGCGCCGCGCGGCGCTGGAGGAGCTGGCCAGCGAGCCGGCGACGCTGCTGCTCTACGAGAGCAGCCACCGCATTGCCGACTGCGCCACCGACCTCGCCGCCGTGCTGGGCGGGCGCCGGGTCTGCATTGCGCGCGAGCTGACCAAGCTGTTCGAGCAGAGCGAGGTGATGGATGCCGCGGCACTGCCGGCCTGGATCGCCGCCGATGCCAACCGCGAGAAGGGCGAGTTCGTGCTGGTGGTAGAAGGGGCGCCGCGGCGGGAGGCCGCGGCGGGAGGCGCCGACGTGCAGCGCATCCTGCGTGTGCTGGTGCGCGAACTTGGAGCTTCGCAGGGCTCGAAGCTGGCGGCGGAGATCACCGGGCTGAAGAAGCGGGATCTGTATGAGATGTCGCTGGCGCTGGGTGGCAAAGCCGGGGACGAGTGAGGCGACGCTGGCATCGGTGCGACCCCGGCCGAAGCAAAACTCTCAGCGGATATGGACCGGCATCCGGCACCAGCCAGCAGTGGCGCATGCGGGACTGGATACCGGCTTTCGCCGGTATGACGGCCCTGCGAGGTTCCGCGGCGCCGAGTGTCTAGCGGGCCTGCGACCCGAACACCCGCTTGAGGATTTCGCTGGTGCGCGCGGCCGGATTCTGGCGGATACGTGCTTCTTCCTGGGCGATGGTGGTGAACAGGCCCGCCAGCGCCTGCTCGGTGACGTAGCTGTCCAGATCCAGGTTCTTCACGCCAGCCATCTTCAGCAGGGGACCGTAAGACGAGGCCAGCTTCTTGTACTGCTGCGTGACACCCACGCGCTGCGTGCTGGTCTGCACGATGGGATAGACCTTGGCGTAGATCGACTGGCTGGTGGTGCGGCGGAAGAACTGCGTGGCGGCATCCGGTGAGCCGTTGAGGATGGCACGGGCATCCTGGATGCTCATCTGGCGCACGGCGTTGCCGAAGATGTCCGCCACCTGGGGCACGGCCTGCTCGGCGGCGCGGTTGAGGGTCAGGTGGAAGTCATCCACGACCTTGCCTTGTCCGAACTGGCGCAGGCTCTTTTCCAGCTTGACCATTTCCGGGGGCAGCGGGATGCGCACGCCGGCGTTGGCCCAGTAGCCGTCGGTACGGCCGAGCTGGTTGATGGCCTTGGTGGTGCCCACCGCCAGCGCCTCGCGCAGGCCGCCGATGATCTCGCCCTCGGCCAGCGGAGCCTGGCTGCCGGGCTGGCCCATCGCACCCAGCACCTGGCCCAGGCCCTGCTCGAAGTCCGCCGTGGCGCAACCGGCCAGGGAGAGTGTCAGGGCGACAACGGCGATCCGCTTGTGCATGCCAGGTTCCTTCAACGATGGACCGAGCCTAGCGCATGTGGGCTCGCCGCGATGTCAGGAATCCGCTCACCGGCCTGTCGAGGCCGTATAGTCGGGCGGCTTCCATCCAGTCTGCGGAGGTGTTCGTGAACAAACTTGAAACCATCGAGCTCAAGGCCTTCCTGCCGGCGAAGGATTTTGCGCTGTGCAAGCAGTTCTATGTCGATGCCGGCTTCACCCTGAGCTGGTCGTCGGAGGTGATGGCGCAGTTGCATGCCGGCAGCGCCACCTTCCTGCTGCAGGATTTCTACGTGAAGGAGTTCGCCGAGAACCTGATGATGCACCTGCTGGTGCCGGACGTGGAGGCCTGGTGGCAGCATATCTCGACGCAGGACCTGCCGGGGCGTTACGGGGTGATGCTGCAGCCGCCGGAGGATCGCGACTGGGGGATTCGGGACTTCGTGATGAACGATCCGACGGGGGTTCTGTGGCGGATCGGGCAGTCGATCGAGCCGTAGGGCGTACGGTGCCGCCATCCATGGCGGGACTGCAGCTACCTGAATGAGCCCCTGCCCGGCCATCCATGGCCGGGCGTTCAGCAATGCAGGCAATGCCATTTAGGCATTGCCAAAGCGCATTGCTTCACCCGCTTCGCGGCACTCGGGAGGAACGGTTTGGGGGCGCGTAGGAAAGCATCTGCTTAGTGAGCGAGAGCGAATGCCTTTGACGTTCGGGCCCCCTCCAGTAGCGCCCGCCTGGTGGTCGGGCGCAGGGTCGAGCCGGACAGGATGTCCGGCCGAGGGGCCTCAGGCCAGGGATATCGTCCCTCGCAGCGTGGAGGGGCCCCACGCAGTGGGGATCTTAGCGTCGCGAGGGGCGAGCAAAAGTTAACCTCCATATCAAATCTTACCGGGGGTTCAGGAAACAGCGAACCCGACCCATCGCACTCGTCCACCAGGCAGGTTGCCCCGCCTCAGCGGGGCCGCGAATGGCAGGGTTGTACGAGTCAACAACATGGTTAACAAAAATGTTCACGAACATGGGTAACACTTTTTGATCGTCAGGTAGTCGTCACCCAGGCGAGTGTCCCGCTCGTCAAAGCTGCCCAGGCGCACCGGCCCAAACCAGACATCCCAGAG
>JASBRP010000028.1 GCA_030149365.1 Solimonas sp. | reverse complement strand
GCCCCGCCTGTTTTTTTTTTTTTTTTCCCGTGGTGGGGGGGGGGGCCGGGCCCCGGCGTGGCCCCGCCCCCCCGGCTCCTACAGGGGACAACGGATTAATCGCGGATCTTCAGCACGCGCTCGCGCGGCTCGGCGCCGATGCGCTGCCAGGCGCGCATTTCCAGAACGCCCTTGGTGGACAGCGAGATCACCAGGTGCACCGCGTCCGCATAGGGGCTGGCGCGGAAGTCCTCGGCCTTGGGCTCGGCGGCCTGGGCGGGGTGCGAGATGACATAGGCCCAGAGGCCCAGGCCACGGCCGTCGAGCGCGAAGCGCGCGGCCTGGATGTCGCCGCTGGCGTGCACCACCTGGGTCTCGGGCTGCGGCGCGCCGTTGCGCAGCTGCATGAAGGCCACGGGGCCGTCGCTGTCGCAGCCGACCACGCCGGCGGTGCGGTTCGGCGCAGCGTTCTGGGCGGCGGCGAGGATGCGCAGGGCCAGGCGGCGCGGCAGGATCAGGGCAGCTTCATTGACCATCTTGTTGTGCTCCACACACAGGGCAGTTGGGATCTTGCGTCATCTTATGCGAACGCCACCGCATCTGGCGCGCATCCCACACCTGGAGACGCCCGGCCTCGCCGATTCCGAGCAGCAGTTGCAGCGCCGCCAGGGCCTGCATGGCGCCGATCGAGCCGACCACGGGGCCGAGGATGCCGGCCTCCTCACAGGTCTCGGCGGCTTCGCCGTGATCCGGGTAGAGGCAGGCATAGCAGGGGCCGCCGCGGCGCAGGTCGAATACGGCGAGCTGGCCTTCCATGCGGATGGCGGCGCCGGACACCAGGGGCTTGCGCGCGGTGACGCAGGCGCGGTTGATGGCGAAACGCGCGGGAAAGTTGTCGGTGCAATCCAGCACCAGGTCCACGGTGCGGACTGCCTGCGGCCAGGACTCGGCATCGCAGAGCTCGATCTCCACCTCGGGGTTCAGCGCGGCCAGCTGGGCTCGCGCAGCCTCGGTCTTGGGGCGGCCGATGTCGGGCTGGCGGTACAGCAGCTGGCGCTGCAGGTTGCTGGCCTCGACGCGATCGCGGTCGGCCAGCACCAGGCGGCCGATTCCGGCGCCGGCCAGGTAGGCGGCGGCGATGGAGCCGAGACCGCCGAGGCCCACCACCAGGGCACTGGAGTCGCGCAGCAGCTGCTGGCCGTTGACGCCGACCTCCGGCAGGATCACCTGCCGCGCATAGCGGGCGAAGTTGCTCAAGGCTTGCGGGCTCCGGTGGCGCGTTCCTGGCCGCCCAGGTCGCGGCGGGTGGCGACGTCGGCCAGCCCGGCCTGCCACAGCAGTCCGCGCACGGCCTCGCCCTGATCATAGCCGTGTTCCAGCAGCAGCCAGCCACCCGGCTTCAGCAGCGCCGGGGCGGTGGCGGCGATCTCGCGCAGGCATTGCAGGCCGTCGGCGCCGTCGGTGAGCGCGGACAGCGGCTCGTGGCGCAGCGCCGGCAGGTGCTCGTCGCCGGCACGGATGTAGGGGGGATTGGAGACGATCAGGTCGAAGCGCTCGCCCTGCAGCGGCTCGCACCAGTGGCCTTGCCGGAACTGCACTCGCTCCAGGCCGAGATCGGCGGCGTTGGCGCGCGCGACGTCCAGGGCGTCCTGCGAGGCGTCGGTGGCGATCACCTCCGCTTCGGGCCGCTCGCTGGCCAGGGCCAGGGCGATGGCGCCGCTGCCGGTGCCGAGGTCGGCGATGGATATCTTGCCTCTCCCGCCGGGAGAGGTCGTCGCGTCAGCGACGGGTGAGGGGCGCGCGTTCGGCAAGTAATGGGGCTCATTCTGACCGCTGTCCCTCACCCCCGGCCCCTCTCCCGGAGGGAGAGGGGAGTTCAGGACTTCCAGCCCCCACTCCACCAGCAGCTCGGTCTCCGGCCGCGGCACCAGCACGGCGGGGGTGACCTTCAGCGCCAGGGTCCAGAAGCCCTTTTCGCCGGTGAGGTAGGCCACGGGTTGCTGGTTCACGCGCTGCGCCACCAGTTCCTCGAAGGCCTCGGCATCCGCCAGGCGCAGGGTCTCGCGCAGGCGCGTGAATAGCTGGCCGCGGCTGAGGCCCAGCTGGTGGGCCAGCAGGATCTCGGCGTCCTGGCGCGGGCTGTCGCTGGCGGCGCCGATACGCTGCGTCGCCCAGGCCAGCGCCTCGGTCAGGGTCATTCGCCGATCTCGGCCAGCAGCTCGGCCTGGTGCTCGGCCAGCAGCGGCTGGATCACGGGATCGAGATCGCCCTGGATCACGCGCTCGAGCTGGTACAGCGTCAGGTTGATGCGATGGTCGGTGACGCGACCCTGCGGGAAGTTGTAGGTGCGGATGCGTTCGGAGCGGTCGCCGCTGCCGACCAGCTTCTTGCGCTCGGCGGCCATGTCGGCGGACTGCTTGGCGCGCTCGGCGTCGATCAGGCGTGCCGACAGCCAGGCCATGGCCTTGGCGCGGTTCTTGTGCTGCGAGCGCTCTTCCTGGCACTCCACCACCACGCCGGTGGGAATGTGGGTGATGCGGATGGCCGACTCGGTCTTGTTGACGTGCTGGCCGCCGGCGCCGCCGGAACGGAAGGTGTCCACCTTCAGGTCCGCCGGGTTGATGGTGATCTGGCTTTCCTCGATCTCCGGCAGCACGGCGACGGTGGCGGCGGAGGTGTGGATGCGGCCCTGCGATTCGGTTTCCGGCACGCGCTGCACGCGGTGGGCGCCGGACTCGAACTTCATCTGCGAGTAGGCGCCGAAGCCGGCGATGCGCGAGATGATTTCCTTGAAGCCGCCGTGCTCGCCCTCGCTCTGCGACAGCACTTCCACCTGCCAGCCGCGCTCCTCGGCCCAGCGCGCGTACATGCGAAACAGGTCGCCGGCGAAGATCGCGGCCTCGTCGCCGCCGGTGCCGGCGCGGATTTCCAGGAAGACGTTGTTGTTGTCCAGCGGGTCCTTGGGCACCAGGTAGCCCTGCAGGGTCTTCTCCAGCGCGGCCAGGCGCTCCTGCGCGGCCGGCAGCTCCAGCTCGGCCATCTCGCGCAGCTCGCGGTCGGATTCGTTGCGCATGTCGAGCAGGCCTTCGATCTCCTTGCCGGTGTCGCGGTAGCCGGTGTAGGCCTCGGCCAGTGGGCCGAGCTGGGCGTATTCCTGCGACAGGCGGCGGAATTTCTCGACGTTGCCGATGACGTCCGGATCGGACAGCTCGCCGGCGATTTCTTCGCGGCGCTCGGCAAGGCCTTCCAGCTTGGTGAGCAGAGATGCTTTCATTCTTCGGGAATCGGGAATGGAGAATCGGGAATCGTAGAAGAAACCGGGATCGTCTTGGCGATTCCCGATTCCCCATTCCCGATTCCCGTCTTCTAATCTTCTGGGAGGTCGAACAGCTTGCGCGCGGCGTTCAGCAGCAGCGCCTGTTCGACGGCGTCGGCGCGCTTGAGCGCGCTGGAGGGGGCATGCAGCAGCTTGTTGGCCAGCGTGTCGGCGATGAAGGCCATCACGTCT
Source organism: Solimonas sp. (assembly GCA_030149365.1). Classification (GTDB taxonomy): domain Bacteria; phylum Pseudomonadota; class Gammaproteobacteria; order Nevskiales; family Nevskiaceae; genus Solimonas_A. Next base: position 6,338 of record JASBRP010000028.1, on the reverse strand, counting down.
TCCGGCTTCTCGCCGGAGGCGAGCTTGCGGCGGGCCTTGTCCAGCACCTCGTCGCGCACGCCACGCGCACGGGCGCGGATCTGCTGGATGGTGGCGCCGGCGTCGCGGGTCTCGAGCCAACGGCCGAATTCCAGGGCCTGGGACTGGATCAGCACCTCGGCCTGCTTGGCGGCCTCTTCGCGCAGCTTGAGGTTCTCCGTCACCACGGCGCGCAGGTCGTCCACCGTGTAGAGGTAGATGTCCTCGAGGTCGGCGATGCGCGGGTCGATGTCGCGCGGCACGGCCAGGTCGATCATGAACACTGGCTTGCGGCGGCGGCTCTTGACCGCGCGCTGCATCACTTCCTTGTGCAGGATGGTGCCGCGGGCGGCGGTGCAGGAGACGATCAGGTCGGCGTCGGCCAGGTAGTTGGGCAGGTCGTTGAGGCTGATGGCGTAGCCGTGGACCTCGCGGGCCAGCTTCTCGGCGCGCTCGAGGCTGCGGTTGGCCACCACGATGCGGCCGACGCCGTGCTGCTGCAGGTGCCGCGCCAGCAGCTGGGTCATCTCGCCGGCGCCGATCAGCAGCACGGTCTGGCCGGAGAGATCGGCGAAGATGCGGCGCGCCATCTGCACGGCCGCGTAGGCCACCGACACCGGGTGGGCGCCGACCTGGGTCTGGTTGCGCACCAGCTTGGCGACCGCGAAGGTGTGCTGGAACAGGCGGCCGAGCACCGGCCCCAGCGCCTGGATCTCGTTGGCCAGGGCGAAGGTCTGCTTCATCTGCCCCAGGATCTGGGGCTCGCCCAGCACCATGGAGTCGAGGCCGGAGGCCACGCGCAGGCTGTGGGTGACGCTGCCCAGGTCGCGGTGCGAATAGAGGTATTTCTCGATGTAGCCCTCGGGGGCCTGGCGCTCGCGGCGCCACCACTCCAGCAGGCGCGATTCCTCGCTCAGATCCGCCACCGCCATGATCTCGGTGCGGTTGCAGGTGGACAGGATGGCGGCCTCGTTCACGCCCGGCAGGGCACGCAGGCGCGTCAGGGCCGCCGGCAGGTCGGCTTCTGCAAAGGCCAGGCGCTCGCGCGCCTCGACCGGCGCGAGATGGTGGCTGAGACCCAGTGTGATTAAGGCCATGGGGCTACCGAAAACGATTCCGCAATTTTAACGGGTTCGCGAATCTGCTGCCTGGAAACCTGCCCGGCTGCCTTGCGGGCGGGCCGCGATCACGAACTGAACCCCGGCGGAGTGATAATGTCTGTGATCCATCGCCCGCGACGGTTTTCCCCGTGATTTCCAGAACTTTCCCCATGCAACTCCTGGGCCTTTCGGCCCTCCTGCTGGTCTCCGCGCAGGCTTTGGCGGCGGATCGCCCCAAGGCGGCGGCGCAGTCCGCGCCCTTCGATTCCCAGCAGGCCAATGCGCAATTCCACGTGATGGCCGGCGAAATGGCGGCCAACCGGCAGCAGCCGGCGGTGGCGGCGCAGGAGTTCCTGAAGGCCCTGGCGATCACCCCCGACCCGGACCTGGCCCAGCGCGCCACCCAGCTGGCCCTGCTGGCCAAGGACATGGGCCTGGCCCTGCAGGCGGCCCAGCGCTGGCTGGTGATGGAGCCCAGTGCCCTGGAGGCCCGCGAGGTGATCGCCCGGCTGGCGCTGGAAGCCGGCGACAAGGCCGAGGTGCAGCGCCAGGCCCAGGCCATCGTGGATGGCCACGCCGGCGGCCGCGACGACGGCTACCGCCATGTGGCCCTGCTGCTGGCCCAGGCCGGCAATGAGCACGGCCCGGCGGCCCTGGAGATCATGCGCCAGCTCACCGCAAAGGAGCCCAAGCGCGCCGGGGCCCAGCATGCGCTGGCGCTGGTGGCGTTGCGCTACGAGGACCTGCCGCTGGCCGAGGCCTCGTCCCGCCAGGCGGTGGAACTGTCCAAGGGCGCCGAGGAAGAGACCCTGCTGCTGGCCGGCGTGCTGGTGCGCCAGAAAAAGCTGGACGAGTCCGGGGCCCTGGTCGACAAGCTGGCCGGCGGCTCCAAGGGCGCCACCATCCGCTATGCCTATTCGCGCCTGCTGCTGGAGGCCGACCAGCGCGACGCCGCGCGCAGCCAGCTGCAGAAGGCGCTGGCCGCCAACCCGAAGATGGATGAGGCCCGTTTTGCGCTCGGGGTGCTGGCCGTCAGCGACCGGCAGTACGCCGAGGCCGAGAAGTACCTGCAGCCGCTGATGCAGGGCGAGCGCACGCAGGAAGCCGCGCTGCAGCTGGGCCGCATGGAGGAAACGCGCAAGAACTGGGACAAGGCCCTGGCCTATTACGCCAAGGTCACCAACGGCATGCCGGCGGTGGAAGCGCTGATGCGCCGCGCCTCGGTGATGGCCGAGAACGGCCAGCTGCCCGCCGCGCGCTCGCTGCTGGCCCAGGCGCGCGACCAGCTGCCGCCGCTGGGCACGCGCTTCTACCGCGCCGAGGCCGAGATCCTGCTGGAGGCTAACGCCAACGATGAGGCCCTGAAGCTGCTCGACGAGGCGGTGAGCGATTACCCCGAGGACGCCGACCTGCTCTACAGCCGCTCGCTGGTGCACGAGCGCCTGGGCCAGCTGCCGCTGGCGGAGAAGGACCTGCGCAGCCTGCTGGCGGAAGACCCGGATGACGCGCGCGCGCTCAATGGCCTGGGCTACATGCTGCTGGTCCATACCCAGCGCCTGGACGAGGCCACGGAGATGATCCGCCGCGCCCACGAGCTGGAGCCGGACGACGCGGCGATCATCGACAGCCTGGGCTGGGCGGAATTCAAGCGTGGTCGGAACCGGGAAGCGCTCACCTGGCTGCAACAGGCCTACGATAAATTCCCGGACCCTGAAGTCGCCGCCCACCTGGGCGAGGTCCTGTGGGCCCTGGGCGAGAAAGACCGCGCCCGCGACGTCTGGAACAAGGCCCTCGCCGACGACCCGGACCACCGTGTGCTGAAAGAGACGGTGCAGCGGCTCGCCCGATGAGGCTCGCATGGTGCGGCGTGGCCGCCGCCAGCCTGCTGGCGGGCTGCGCCCTGTTCAAGGGTCCGGACATGCCGCAGCAACCCTCCGAGGCACGCTGGCAGGAGCGCAAGGCCGCGCTGGAGCAGATCGACCGCTTCAACCTGCAGGCCCGCGTGGCCAGCAACGGCAGCCTGGGCATGAAGGGCGAGCTGCGCTGGCAGCAGAACCCGGACGACAGCTTCGACCTGCGCGTGGCGGGGCCCTTTGGTGTGGGCGCACTGAGCATCATCGGCAATCCCACGATGGTGGAGGTGCGCAGCCGCGAGGGCACCCAGGTGACGGCCGACCCGGAGGCCTGGCTGAAGCGCAAGCTCGGTTGGACCCTGCCGATCGCCGGGCTGCGCCACTGGGCGCTGGGCCTGCCCGCCCCCGCCCTGCCCGCCCGGATCGAGCTGGATGGCGAGGGTGAGATCGTGGTGCTGGAGCAGGACGGCTGGCGCCTGGAATATGACGAGTACCAGCCGTCCGGAGCGGTGACGCTGCCGCGCCGCTTCCAGCTGGCCAGCCCGGAGGTGACGATCAAGCTGGTGGCCGACCGCTGGGACGGGTTGCCGGCTGCCGAGGCGGCCCCGGCCCCTGCCGCCCTACAATAGGCGGGACGGCCGGAGACGGATCTCCCGCCCTACATATAAATAAGACCCATGACTTTTGCTCCCTTCACCAACGAGTTCCCCTGGCCGGCTCCGGCCAAGCTCAACCTGTTCCTGCATGTCACCGGCCGCCGCAAGGACGGCTATCACGAGCTGCAGACCCTGTTCCAGTTCCTGGACCACGGCGACAGCCTGTTCTTCGTGCCGCGCGGCGACGGCAAGGTGGTCCGCCAGAACATCCTGCCGGGGATCGACCCGGAGCAGGACCTGGCGGTGCGCGCCGCCCGGCTGCTGGGCAAGCTCAGCGGTGCCGGCCTGGGTGCGGACATCCGTATCGAGAAGCACCTGCCGATCGGCGGGGGCCTGGGCGGCGGCTCCAGCAATGCCGCCACCACCCTGGTGGCGCTGAACCGCCTGTGGAACACCGGCTTCACCACCGCCGAGCTGGCCGAGATCGGCCTGCAGCTGGGTGCCGACGTGCCGGTGTTCGTGCGTGGCCTGGCGAGCTGGGCCGAGGGTGTGGGCGAGCGCCTGGCGGCGGTCGAAATGCCCGAACCCTGGTACCTGGTGGTGGTGCCGGACGTGTCGGTCAGCACCCAGGAAATCTTCCAGGCGCCCGAGCTGAAGCGGGATTGCCCGCGCGTGACCCTGGACGATCACCTGGCGGGCCGCACCGGCAACGTCTGCGAGCCGGTCACCACCGCCCGCTACCCGCAGGTGAAAGCCGCCCTGGACTGGGTGCGCGGCCACGGCCCGGGGCAGATGTCCGGCACCGGGGCCTCGGTGTTCGTCCCGTTCACCGAACGCGCGCTCGCCAGCGCCGCCCAGAAGCAGGTTCCGGCGCCCTGGAAGAGTTTTATTGCGCGTGGGCTGAATCGGTCACCGCTCACCGGTATAATGCGCGGCCTGTGACGCTGGGGCGTCGCCAAGTGGTAAGGCAGCAGGTTTTGATCCTGCCATTCGATGGTTCGAATCCATCCGCCCCATCCAATTTTCTTCCTTTCTTCCTATAGCCAGGATCGACGGGGCGCTGCATGAACTCATATTCCGACAGCGCCACCGCAGAGGCGAACGTGTACATGGCCGACTCCAAGCTGATGCTGTTCTCGGGTAATGCGAATGCCAAGCTTTCGCAGGACATTGCCAATTACCTGAAGCAGCCGCTGGGCCAGGCGGTGATCTCGCAGTTCTCGGACGGCGAGATCCAGATCGAGATCCAGGAGAACGTCCGCGGCAAGGACGTCTTCGTGATCCAGCCGACCTGCGCCCCGACCAACGACAATGTGATGGAGCTGCTGCTGATGCTGGACGCGCTCAAGCGCGCCTCGGCCGGCCGCATCACGGCGGTGATCCCCTACTTTGGCTACGCCCGCCAGGACCGCCGCCCGCGCTCGACGCGCGTACCGATCTCGGCCAAGGTCATCGCCGACATGATCGGCGAGTGCGGTGCCAACCGCGTGCTGACGGTGGACCTGCACGCCGACCAGATCCAGGGCTTCTTCGACGTCGCCGTGGACAACGTTTACGCCAGCCCCGTGCTGCTGGGCGAGATCTGGCGCCAGAAGTACGAGAACCTGATCGTAGTGGCTCCGGACGTCGGTGGCGTGGTGCGCGCGCGCGCCGTGGCCAAGCGCCTGGACGACGCGGATCTGGCGATCATCGACAAGCGCCGCCCCAAGCCGAACGAGTCGCGCGTGATGAACATCATCGGCGACGTCAGCGGCCGCACCTGCGTGCTGGTGGACGATCTCGCCGACACCGCCGGCACCCTGTGCAAGGCCGCCGAGGCCCTGAAGGAAGCCGGTGCGATCAAGGTGGTGGCCTACATCACCCACCCGGTGCTTTCGGGCCCGGCGATCAGCAACATCAGCAAGTCGGTGCTGGATGAGCTGGTGGTGACCGACACCATCCCGCTCTCCGAGGCTGCCAAGGGCTGCCCGAAGATCCGCCAGCTGTCGATCGGCGGCCTGCTGGCCGAGACCATCCGCCGCATCAGCGCGGAAGAATCGGTGAGCTCGCTGTACGTGGATTGAGGCTGGCCTCGCGCTGTGCAAAAAGCCCCTCCTGGTGAGGGGCTTTTTGTTTTGGGGGATCAGGGGGGGGCGACTCAACCTGGGTACCAGGCTGGGACGTGCGCCCCTCGATACACCGCTACGCGGCACTCGGGGTGAACGGTTCAGGGGATTCTTCAGGGCTTCTCACAAGCGGCATCGCTATCGGTGGACTGTCGGTCGAGACCATCCGCTGCATCAGCGTGGAAGAGTCGGTGAGCTCGCTGTGCATGGATTGAGGCCTGACTCTCGCCGCGCACGAAGCCCCTCCTAGTGAGGGGCTTCTGTTTTTCTGTGCGGGGAAAGGTCTTTAACGAGAGGAAATTTCGTTCCTCACATCCCGCGGCTTGTGCATTTGGTGAGCGCAGCGAATGCTTTTGATGTACCGGGTCCCCTTCCAGTAGCGCCTGCCTGGTGGCCGAGTGCAGGGTCGAGCCGGACAGGATGTCCGGCCGAGGGGCCTCAGGCCATGGATGGCCTGTGGGCCCGACCCGTCGCACTCGTCCACCAGGCAGGTTGCCCCGCCTAAGCGGGGCCGCGGATGGAGGGTGTACGAGTCAACAACATGGTTAACAAAAATGTTCACGAACATGGGTAACACTTTTTGATCGTCAGGTAGTCGTCACCCAGGCGAGTGTCCCGCTCGTCAAAGCTGCCCAGGCGCACCGGCCCAAACCAGACATCCCAGAG
>JASBRP010000018.1 GCA_030149365.1 Solimonas sp. | reverse complement strand
CTGGTGGACGAGTGCGACGGGTCGGGCCCACAGGCCATCCCTGGCCTGAGGCCCCTCGGCCGGACATCCTGTCCGGCTCGACCCTGCACTCGGCCACCAGGCAGGCGCTACTGGAAGGGAGCCCGGTACATCAAAAGCATTCGCTGCGCTCACCAAGACTTTCAGGAAATGCAGTAGGGCGGGAAAGCGGAGCGCATCCCGCCTTGTGGGATTCCTGAAGGCGGGATGCGCTCCGCTTCGCCTGGAGGCGCCTACTTCTGGTCCCGCCCTACGATCAGGGCGAAAACAAAAAGGCCGCCCAAAGGCGGCCTCGTTTGCTGTAGCGAGTATTAAATCCCGAACCCACCCGACACATTGATCTTCTGCCCCGTGACGTAGCTGGCGGTGGCCAGGTACACGGCAGCGCGGCCGATGTCCTCGGGTTTGCCCCAGCGCTTCAGGCACAGCAGCTTCTGCGTCTCGTCGATCCACTTCTGGTCGAACACGCCGCGCTTGAGCAGTTCCAGGAACATGCCGGCCTCGATCACGCCCACCAGCACCGAGTTGGCGCGGATGTTGTTCTTGCCCTCTTCCTTGGCGATGCCGGTGATCAGCGCCTCGTTGGCGGCCTTCGGGGCAACGGAGAGACCATCCTTGGCGGGCCACCAGACGTGGCCGGCGGAGCCGAGGTGCACGTAGGAGCCGCCGCCGCTGGCGCGCAGGTGTTCCACGGTGGCCTTGAAGGCGTTGAAGAAGCCGTGGGCCTCGATGTTGATCGACTTCTGCCACAGCTCCAGCGAGGTGTCGGCCAGGTGCACCTGCTCCACCACCGGGCCGGCGGCCCAGACCACGGTGTGGATGCGGCCGTGCTCCTTGATCGCGGCGGCCACGGCGGCTTCGATCTGCTTGGGGTCGGTCACGTCGGCGGCGTGGATGCTGCCCTTGCGGCCCAGGGCCTTGATCTCGCCGGCCACGCGTTCGGCGACTTCCTTCTTCGCGCGGTAGACCACGGCCACGTCGGAGCCTGCGGCGGCGAACGTGGTGGCCACGCCCTGGCCGATGCCGCCGCTACCGCCGAACACCAGCGTCGCGCCCTTGGGGAAATCGTTGTTCTGCATGGCCATCCTTGAATGAAAGAGGGGGAGTGGGGCGCAGTATTCGGGCGTGGCTCCGGGGAATCCTCACCCTTTGGGATGAACTGCAGGGGTCATCGCAGTGCAGCAAAAAACAGTACGCAGTTTGAGGGAGGAGGCCATCCGGGGGGCTTTCTAAGCTGGGCGAGCTGTAAACACTAGAACGAACAGCGGAGGAGAACCCATGTTCCGTCGCAACCCATGGCCGTTTGCGTCCCGCGGCCTGCTGGCCGCTTGTGTCCTGGTTCCGGTCCTCGCCAGCAGTCCCGCAAGGGCAGGAGAGTTCGAACTGTTCGGGCTCGATGGCGACTGGCAAATGCAGCTGGGCTATGCGGCGGCGATGCGCCTGCACGATGCCGACGACCGCATCATCAACGCGCCGGGTGCGTCCAACATCCCGGTGCCCGAGACGCTGAAGATTCCCGAGTCCGCCAACTATGACGACGGCGACCGCAACTTCGACAAGGGCTCCCTGTTCAATAACCGCCTCAGCGTGCTGGGCGAGATCGGGCTGACGCACGAAGACTACGGTATCCGGGTCCGCGCCGACGCTTTCTACGACGACGTCTACCGCCGCCGCAACGACAACCGGCAGTCGGCCACGCTGAGCCAGACCACGGGCGATATCAACTATCCGCACCAGGGCCCGGTGAACCGCTTCACCGACGCGGCGGAATACTACGATGGCTCGCGTGCGCGGTTGCTGGATGCCTACGTCTACGGCACCTGGTACCTGGGCGACGAGGCCGCTTTGAACCTGCGTGTGGGTCGCCATATCGCGGCCTGGGGCGAGAGCCTGTTCTTCTCCGGCATCGCGCTGGCGCAGTCGCCGGCCGATGCCACCAAGGCCAACGTACCGGGCGCGGACGTCAAGAGCATCCTGCTGCCGGTCAACCAGGTGTCGATGCAGCTGGCGTTGACGCCGGAGCTGACCCTGCTGGGCCAGTACAAGCTGGAGTACAAGTCCACCGAGTTGAATCCGGTGGGCGAATACTTCTCGGTGGCCGACGTGGTGGGGCCGGGCGCGCAGTTCACCTACGGCCTGGAGAATCCGCTGTACCTGCCGAACCTGGGCGACGTGAACCTGCTGTCCAGCGACCTGGGCGAGTACCTGCAACTGGTCGCTGACTTTGCCGGCCTGCCGCCAAACCAGGCGCTGACCTTCCTGGGCAACACCCTGGCGGCGCTCGACCCTTTCCTGCCGGACCTGCCGCTGCCGGTGGCCAGCATCCCGATGCCGGGCCAGCCCAAGTACATCAACGTGCTGTACAACGGCGAAAAGAAGCCCAGCGACCATGGCCAGTACGGCGTCGGCGTGAAGTACCAGGTGACGCCCAATACCGGCGTGGGCCTCTATCACCTGCGCTATCACAGCACCACGCCGGCACCGGTGCAGACCTACGGCTCCGCGCCGCTGCTGGTGCTGCCCAACGGTACGCCGCTGCTGGCCACCGGCACCCTGGGCCTGCAGGTACCGGTGACCTACCAGCCGAACTACTTCGACGGCATCCACATGACGGCACTGAGTTTCTCCACGGCGCTGTTCGGTGCCAACGTGGCGGGTGAGGTGATCTACCGCGACGGGGTCGACGTGCTGGTGGATCTCAGCAGCGGCCTATTGGGGCCAGTGCCTTCGCCGACGCGCGCCAAGGTCGTCCAGGGCCTGCTCTCGGCGATCTATTCCTTCGGGCCGCAGAACCTGGGTGGACTGCCGCTGTGGGACACGCTGTCGGTGGTGGGTGAAACCGGTTTCGTGCACGTGGACCAGGTCGACGAGGTCTGCAATCCCTACGAGTGCAACACCAAGCTGAACAATTCGAAGGACTCGTCGGCGATCTCGATGCTGTTCATCTTCGACCGCAAGAACGTGCTGCGCGGCTGGGATCTCACCGTGCCGGTCTACGCCGCCCGCATGTTGAACGGCAAGTCCTCGCTCACGGCGGCCTTCGGGCCGCTGGCCGGCATCCAGGACAAGCGCCTCAGCGTCGGCATCAACATGACCTATCTGCAGCAGTTGACACTGGGCGTCACCTGGGCCGGCTATTTCGGCACGCCCCATTTCGCCAAGAACCCCTATGCCGACCGCGACTTCGTCGGTGTTTCCGCCAAGTACAGTTTCTGATCCGATGATCCGCCGTGCTCTCCTGCTGTGCCTGTTGCCCCTGTCTGCGATTGCGGCGGATTCTCCCAGCCAATGGCCTCACGTCGGTGGCGACGCCGGCGGCCAGCGCTGGTCGCCACTGGCGGACATCCGCAAGGACAATGTGCAGAAGCTGAAGCCGGCCTGGACCTTTCATCACGGCGACTTTTCGCAGGGGAACGAGCAGCACGGCGCCACCGCCTTCCAGGCCACGCCGCTGCTGGTGGATGGCACGCTGTACTTCTGCACGCCCTACAACCGCGTCATCGCGCTGGATGCCGCCAGTGGCCGCCAGAAATGGCGCTTCGATCCCAAGGTGAAGCTCGACGGCGTCTATGCACCGACCTGCCGCGGCGTGGCTTTCTGGCGAGACGCACAGCCGAAACCCGGCACCGCCTGTGCCGAGCGCATCTACACCGGCACGGTGGATGCGCGCCTGATCGCGGTGGACGCGCGCACGGGCCGGCGCTGCGAGGACTTCGGCAACAAGGGCGAGGTCAACCTGCTGCAGGGCCTGGGCAAGGTCGGGTCTGCCGAGTACTACATGACCTCGCCGCCACAGGTGATCCGCGACCGCGTCGTCACCGGGGCCTTCGTCAAGGACGGCCAGCGCATCACCGCGCCCAGCGGGGCCCTGCGCGCCTTCGACGCGCGCACGGGCGAACTGAAGTGGGTCTGGGACCCGGTGCCTCCCGGCATGAAGGCGGTCACGGCGGAGCAGGTGAAGCAGGGCGCCACGCTGACCCCCGGCACGCCCAATGTCTGGGCGATGATGTCGGCTGATGCCGAGAACGGCCTGGTCTTCGCGCCCACCGGCAACGCGGCGCCGGACCACTACGGCGGAACCGAGCGCCATGGCCTGGACTACTTCGCGTCGTCCATCGTCGCCCTGGATGCTGACACCGGCGCGCTGCGCTGGCGCTTCCAGACCGTGCACCACGACATCTGGGACTATGACGTCGCGGCCCAGCCGGTGCTGTTCACCGCGCGCATCGGTGGCAAGCCGGTGCCGGCCCTGGTGGCGGCGACCAAGCTCGGCTTCGTCTTCGTGCTGAACCGGCTCACGGGCGAGCCGCTGTTCCCGGTAGAGGAGCGCAAGGTCCCGCCGTCCACGCTGCCGGGCGAGAAGACCTCGCCGACGCAACCGGTCCCGACCCGGCCCGCGCCGCTGCACCCGCTGAAGCTCACGCGCGACGACATGTGGGGGCTGACGTTCTGGGACAAGGGCAAGTGCCAGGCGGCTTTCGACGCGCTGGACTACCAGGGTGTGTTCACGCCACCGTCGCTGAAGGGCTCGCTGCAGTACCCCGGCCTGGGCGGCGGCATCAACTGGGGCTCGGTGTCGGTGGATCCGGTGCGCAACCGCCTGCTGGTCAACCTGCAAGCCGCGCCGTTCACGATCCAGGCCGTGCCGCGCAAGGACTACCACGGCGCCACCGGCGCCACCGACCTGGTCGGCATGCATCCGCAGGAGGGCACGCCTTACGTCACCGTGCGTGCGCCCTTCCTGTCGCCGCTGAAGACACCCTGCATCGCACCGCCCTGGGGCCGGCTGGTGGCCATCGACCTGGACAGCGGCGACAAGCTCTGGGATCGCGCCCTGGGCAACCTGCACGGCATGGCGCCCTTCGGCGACCGCTGGGAGCTGGGCACGCCCAACTCCGGCGGTTCGCTGCAGACCGCCGGCGGCGTGGCTTTCATCGCCGCCGCCATGGACAAGTACCTGCGTGCCTTCGACATGGACAGCGGCGCGGAGCTGTGGCGCCACGAGCTGCCCTTTGCCGCGCATGCCACGCCGATGACCTACCGGGCCGGCGGCAAGCAATACCTGGTGATCGGCGCCGGAGGCCATGGCGCGCTGGGCACCAAGACGGGTGACGCCATCGTGGCATTCACGCTGCAGTAGTGATGAGCTTCGTCGACTCCTTCTACCTGCGTCCCTCATCCCCAGCCCCTCTCCCTCCGAGAGAGGGGTTGGGGTGAGGGACACACTTTCACGAACGGCCAATGCCATGACCGCAACATCTGACGAATCCTGGGATCACGAAACCGACGTGCTGGTGGTCGGCACCGGTGCCGGCGCCATGACCGCCGCGCTGCGCGCCGCCAAGGCCGGTGCGCGCGTGCTGATGGTGGAGAAGGGCAGCCACTACGGCGGCACCTCCGCCACCTCGGGCGGTGGCCTGTGGATTCCCGCCAACCACCTGATGCCCGGCTGCAATATCCCTGACAGCGAGGACGAGGCGCTGGGATATCTGCACGCGCTGACCGGTGACGACGTGCCGGAGGCCAATGTGCGCTCCTACGTGGCCAACGGCCGCCGCATGCTGCGCTGGCTGGTGGACCACAGCCGCGTGGAATTCCAGGCCATGTCCTACTACGCGGACTACTACCAGCACCTGGCCGGCGCCAAGCCCGGCGGGCGTTCCATCGACCCGCTGCCCTATGACGCAAGACAGCTCGGCGATGACTTCGCCGGCCTGCACGAGCCGCATCGCCAGACCCGCGTCATGGGCATGATGGGCTACACCAATACCGAAGGCGCGATCCTGCTGTCGAAGTCGCCCGGCTGGTTCAGGCTGCTGCTGCAGCTGGCGGTGAAGTATTTCCTGGACCTGCCCTGGCGCCTGTTCTCGCGGCGTTCGCGTCGCCTGACCATGGGCAACGCGCTGATCGCGCGCCTGCGCCATTCGCTGCTCGATGCCGGCGTGCCGATCTGGCTGTCCTCGCCGGCAGTGGACCTGCTGCCCGATGGGCAGGGCGGGGTGGCCGGCGCCACCGTGCGCCGCGAGGGACGGCTGCTGCGGGTGAAGGCAGCCAAGGCGGTGATCCTGGGTAGCGGCGGCTTCGAGCACAACCAGGACCTGCGCGAGCGCTACCTGCCAGCGCCCAGCCGCACGCAATGGTCCGCGGCCAATCCCCACAATACCGGCGACATGCTGCAGGCCGCGCAGAAGCTCGGCGCCGCCACCGCGCTGATGGACGAGGCCTGGTGGGGTCCCACGATCCGCTTGCCGGAGGAAGACCGCGCACGCATGCTGTTCACCGAGCGCTCCATGCCGGGCGCCATCGTGGTCAACCGCGCCGGCCAGCGCTTCTTCAACGAGTCGGTGGCCTACACCACGGCGGTGCAGGCCATGTACGGCCCCGGCAACCTGCCGGCGTACATCGTCTTCGACGCCCGCTACAAGCGCGAATACCCCTACGGCCCGCTGTTGCCGGGCGGCATGCACCTGAACTGGCTGCAGCCGCGCCAGGAGCGCCTGCTCAAGCGCGGCGCCACGCTGGCGGAGCTGGCCGGGCAGCTGGGCGTGGACGCCGCGGGCCTGCAGGCGGCCGTCACGCGCTTCAACGGCTTTGCCGCGGCCGGCAAGGACGGCGACTACCAGCGCGGCGAGAACCCCTACGACCTGCTCTACGGCGACGTACGCATCCAGCCCAACCCCTGCCTGGCGCCGGTGGCCGAGGGGCCGTTCTACGGCATGGAGATCCACCCCGGCGACATCGGCACCAAGGGCGGCCTGGCCACCGATGAGCACGGACGGGTGCTGCATGGCAATGGCGCCCCGCTGCGGGGCCTGTACGCCATCGGCAACTGCGCCGCCTCGGTGACTGGGCGATACTACCCGGGTGCCGGTGCCACCCTGGGCCCGGCCATGACCTTCGGATTCCTGGCCGCAGAACACGCATGTGCAGCGACGCAGTAGCCGGCAGCAAGCGCCGGAAAGCCCCGCCGGAAGGACCGGCCGCGCCGCTCGGCAAGCAGGCGCTGAAGACCCAGCGCACCCGCGAGAAGATCATTTCCGCGGTGATCTCGCTGATCAAGGAGGGCGGCTACTCGCATGCCTCCTCCAGCCGCATCGCCGAGCGCGCCGGCATCACCTGGGGCGCGGCGCAGCATCATTTCGGCAACAAGGAAGAGATCCTCGACGCGGTCATGAACCTGGCCCACGAGCGCTTCGCCCAGCGCATGGCCGAGCCCGCCCTGCGGGTGGGCCCGCTGCCGCAGCGCGTGGAGGGTTTCCTGGAGACCATGTGGGCGCATTACCAGGACGATGCCTATCTCGCGATGCTGGAGATCCTGCTCGCCACCCGCGGCTTCCACGAGGAGGCCCCGCCGAACTGGGAAGACCGCTTCAGCCGTGACCCGCTGGTGTCGCTGCGCGAGATCTTCGCCGACGTGAAGCTGGACGATACCCGCGCCCGCGAAATCCTGACCTTTGCCCACTGCTTCCTGACCGGGCTGACGATCGAGCGCGTGTTCGAGCAGAAGGTGCGCAATACCCCGCGCTACCTGGGCCGCATCCAGCAGACCGTGCTGGCGATGCTGCGGGAGCCCTGAGGGTTCACCGACCGCTTCCACGAGGGGGATCTGGTCGAAGCCTTTCCCCTGTAGGAGCCAGCTTGCTGGCGACTGCAAGGCTGAAGTCGCCAGCAAGCTGGCTCCTACAGGGGCAAGGTTGGGGAAACCCCCATTTCCTGATCCATTCGGAGCAGGACCCCGCGGCTTGCCCCCTTGTAAGGTCGTCTGCAAACCTGAGGGGACTTATGAGCACGCCAGAACAACCTGCGGCCCCGGCCGCGCCCAAGCCCACCCGCATCCCGCCGATCGTCACGCTCGACGCCAAGTTCTTCTGGGAGGGCGCCGACAAGGAGCTGTTCCTCGGCCAGAAGTGCGGCGACTGCGGTGAGTTCCGCTTCCCGCCGCGGCCGATGTGCCCCAAGTGCTTCAGCGTCAAGCGCGAGGAAGTGCCCCTGTCCGGCAAGGGCACGGTGCATTCCTGGGCCATTGCCCGCCATCCGCCTCCGTTCGGCTTCAAGGAAGCCCCGATCATTGCCGTGATCGAGCTGGAGGAGGGCATCCGCTTCGTCTCCAACGTCGTCGGCGTGGGCTATGACGAGGTGGTGCAGGACATGCCGGTCGAAGTCACCTTCGAACCCACGATGAACAACCACAAGGTGCCGGTGTTCCGGCCCATCAAGAAGTAAGGAAGACCCCATGGCCCGCAAATTCACCGAAGCCGCCATCGCCGGCATCGGCGCCACCGAGTTTTCCAAGGATTCCGGCCGCAGCGAGCTGCAGCTGGCCGCCGAGTGCGCCAAGGCCGCCTGCGACGATGCCGGCATCAGCCCGCACGACATCGACGGCATGATCACCTTCACCATCGACAACAGCGACGAGATGATGCTCGCGCGCTGCCTCGGCGTGAAGAACCTGGCCTACACCACCCGCATCCCGGGCGGCGGCGCCGCCGCAGCCGGCACGATCTTCCAGGCCATGGCCATGATCAATGCCGGCGTCTGCAACAACGTGCTGATCTGGCGCGCCATGAACGAGCGCAGCCAGTACCGCTTCGGCCAGAACCCGACCAACACCACCAGCTACCAGTCCGGCAACGGCACCGGCTCGCTGCTGTGGTGCGTGCCCTTCGGCGCCATGACCCCGGCCAGCTGGGGCGCGCTGCAGGCGCAGCGCTACATGCACAAGTACGGCGTCACCAACCGCGACCTCGGCCTGATCTCGGTGCAGCAGCGCAAGTACGCCGCCTCCAACCCCAAGGCCTGGTTCTATAACAAGCCCATTACGCTGGAAGACCACCAGGCCTCCAAGTGGATCATGGAGCCGCTGCTGCGCATGCTCGACTGCTGCCAGGAGAGCGACGGCGGCCAGGCGATCCTGGTCACCAGCCTGGAGCGTGCGCGCGATCTCAAGCAGAAGCCGGTGCGCATCCTCGGCGCCACGCAGTCGATCCCGTACAACGTGGAAGTGATCTCCAACTACTACCACGAGGACCTCACGGTGATGCCGGAGGCCGTGGGCACCGGCAAGCGCCTGTGGGAGATGACCGGCCTCAAGCCCAGCGACATGCAGGCGGCGATGATCTATGACGCCTTCACCCCGCACGTGCTGCTGCAGCTCGAAGGCTTCGGCTTCTGCAAGCCCGGCGAGGGCAAGGACTTCGTCAAGTCCGGCGCGCTGGCCATCGACGGCATCCTGCCGACGAACACCCATGGCGGCCTGCTGGGTGAGGCGTATATTCACGGCATGAACAGCATGGCCGAGGGTGTGCGCCAGATCCGCGGCACCTCGGTCAATCAGGTGAAGAGCGTCACCAACGTGCTGGTGTCCTCCGGCATGGCGGGAGCGGTCCTCAGCGCCGACTAGTCTTTGGGGGCGGGCGGGAGCCCGCAGGGAGCAGTGCGATGAGTCGTATCCAACTGGCAGCCTCGGGGGAGGCCCAGGAAGGACGGCTGCAGGCGGTGAGCGCACCCGTGCGCTCACCGCTGCCGGTCCGTGCGGCCTTGCGCGCCTGTGCCGTACGCTATCCGCAACCTGATTCCTCGAAGCCATGAACATGCTCTCCCACTCCGAGTACGGCGCCACGCTGCGCGTCGAGTCCGGCATCGAGTTGCCCGACCTGCCGTCCGCGCGCATCGCCGTGGACGTCCACGCCCCGGATTTCCGCAGCCTGCGCTCGCCGCCGGTGGTGCTGGTCTGCCTGCCGGGCGGCGGCATGAATCGCCGCTACTACGACCTGATGCCCTCGGATGGCGACAGCAGCTTCAGCTTCGCGCGGCAGATGAGCGCGCGCGGCTTCATCGTCGTCACCATGGACCACCTGGGCATGGGCGACAGCGATCGCCCCGAGGACGGCTACCTGCTGACCGCGGACCTGCTGGCCCGCGCCAACAGCCAGGCCACCGACGTGGTGCTGCGGCGCCTGCGCGAGGGCAGCCTGGTGCCGGGCATCCCGCGCCTGCCGCACCTGCTGAGCCTGGGCGTGGGCCATTCCATGGGCGCGATGATGACCGTGCTGCAGCAGGCCCAGGCCCGGCAGCATGCCGGCATCGTGCTGCTGGGCTTCTCCACCCGCGGCCTGCCGGAGTACCTGCCCCCCGAGGCCCGCGAGCTGGCGGTGGACCCCGTGGCGGTGCGCGCGCAGCTGCCGCGCCTGGCGAAGAAGATGTTCGTGGAGTCCTACCCGGTGATTCGCGCCAACCCAGGCTCCAACTCGATCTATTCCGGCAACAACGCCGACCCGCGAGCGGTGGAGGCGATCAAGGCCGCCCGCGGCCCGCTGCTGCCGGTGCCGGCCTTCATGTCGATGTTGCCCGGCAACGTGGCCCCCGAGGCGGCGCAGATCGAGGTGCCGATCTTCCTGGGCCTGGGTGAGCGCGACATGGCGGGCCCCACCCACCAGATTCCCGCGGCCTTCCACAAGTCGCGCGACGTGACCCTGCACATCCTCAAGGAAGCCGGCCACAGCCACTTCCTGTTCGCCTCGCGGGACGGCCTGTTCGAGCGCCTGTCCCTGTGGATCCGCGCCGTGGTCGAGATCCAGGCCGAGCGCGCCGGCTGAGCCTGCCGCCCGCTCGGCAAGGGACGGGCCGGGTGGTAAGCCGGACTCACTCAAGTGGACGGGGTACTCTCCCCGCCGCTGGACTAAAGTTCAGCCATCGGGCCGCCCCTCGCGCGGCGGCCCCTATTATTCGCTTATAACTGATTGACGCTGGAGACAAAGATGGCAAAGACGGCACTCAAGGCAGGCGCTCGCTTCAAGAGCACGGTCTGCGACACCCAGGTGATGGTGGTCAAGGCCCCGGCCGGTGAGTTCGAGCTGCGCTGCGGCGGCGCCGACGTGGTGGGCGCCACCGCCCCGGCCGCGGCCGGCGGCACCCTGGACCCGGCCCTGTCCGGCGAGACCCTGATCGGCAAGCGCTACGTCAATGCCGACGAGTCCCTGGAACTGCTCTGCACCAAGGGCGGCAAGGGCACGCTGTCGCTCGACGGCGTCGCGCTGGAGATCAAGCAGGCCAAGCAGCTGCCGTCGTCGGACTAGAAGCCGGGAATGGGGAATCGGGAATCGGGAATCGTAGAAGCGAGCTTCCGTGTTCCCCATGACCTGTCTTTAACGATTCCCGATTCTCCATTCCCGATTCCCGTCTTCTCATGAACATCTCCACCATTCTGGACATGGCCGCCGAAGCCTTCGGCGACCGCATCGGCGTCGTCTCCGGCGGCCAGCGCTACACCTACGCGGAGCTGCGCGAGGCCGCCTACCGGGCCGCGCGCCGCTTCAAGGCCAGCGGCGCCGCCTACGTGGCCCTGCTGGACGTGAACAGCCCTGCCGCTCCGGTCGCCCTGTTCGGCGCCGCCTATGCCGGCATTCCCTATGTGCCGCTCAACTACCGCCTGACCCCGGTCGAGATCAACAAGCTGCTGGCGCGCGTCGCGCCGGCCGTGCTGGTCACCAGCGTCGATTTCAGCGGCAAGCTCGAGCAGCGTGCCGACATCCAGGTGATCGACCGCGCCGAGTTCCTGAGCCTGCCGGAAGGTGGCGACGAGCTGCCGCAGCCGGACGAAGACCCGCGCGCCATCGCCGTGCAGCTGTTCACCAGCGGCACCACCGGCGAGCCCAAGGCCGCGATCCTGCGTCACGAGAACCTGATGTCCTACATCGTCGGCACCGTGGAGTTCGCCGCGGCGGAAGAGGATGACGCCATCGTCGTCACCGTGCCGCCCTACCACATCGCCGGCATCTCCGCGGTGCTCAGCTCCACCTATGCCTGCCGCCGCATGGTGCAGATGGAGAACTTCGAGGCCGCCGCCTGGCTCGACGCCTGCCGCGAGAACAGCGTCAGCAACGCCTTCCTGGTGCCCACGATGCTGCAGCGCATCGTCGACCACCTCGTCGAAGCCGGTTCGCAGCCGCAGCTCCCGGCCCTGCGGGCGCTGGCCTACGGTGGCGGCAAGATGCCGCTGTCCACCATCGCCAAGGCCATGCAGTTGTTCCCCACGGTGGATTTCACCAACGCCTACGGCCTGACCGAGACCAGCTCCACCATCGCCGTGCTGGGCCCGGACGACCATCGCGCCGCCGCCGCCAGCAGCGATCCCGCCGTGCAGCGCCGCCTGGCCTCGGTGGGCAAGCCCGGTGCCGTCGAGATCGAGATCCGCGACGACTCCGGCAAGGTGCTGGGCGCCGAGGAAGCCGGCCTGGTGTTCGTGCGTGGCCCGCAGGTCTCGGGTGAATACCTGTCGCTGGGTAGCCAGCTCGATGACGACGGCTGGTTCCCCACCAAGGACCGCGGCTATCTCGACGCCGAGGGCTACCTGTTCCTCGACGGCCGCGCGGACGACGTCATCGTGCGCGGTGGCGAGAACATCTCCCCCGGCGAGATCGAGGACGTGCTGCTCGGCCACCCGGCCGTGGCCGACGTCGCCGTGGTCGCCATGCCCGACGAACAGTGGGGCGAGGGCGTGGCCGCCGCGGTCGTGCTCAAGTCCGGCGCCAGCGCCTCGGTCGCCGAACTGCAGGAACTCGTGCGCGGGAAGCTGCGTTCCTCGCGCGTGCCGCAGGCCATCGTGTTCAAGGACGCATTGCCCTACAACGAGCTGGGCAAGGTCCTGCGCCGCATCATCCGCCAGGAATTCGTCTGAGGACGCCAACATGCCTTTCGTGATCGAGAAGACTGTCGAGATCGCCGCGCCCGCCGACGTGGTGTGGGAAGTGATCACCGACCTCGCGCGCTACCCGGAATGGAATCCCTTCCAGGTCCAGATGCAGACCTCGTTCAAGCCGGGCGACGCCATCGACATGCAGGTCAAGCTGATGGCCAAGCCGCAGGCCCAGCGCGAGTGGGTCACCGAGTTCATCCCCGGCAAGCGCTTCGCCTACCAGATGAAGGCGGTGCCGCTGAACACGCTGTCGAGCCAGCGCTCGCACGACGTCGAGGCCATCGGCCCCGGCCGCACGCGTTACCGCTCCTACTTCCACCTCAAGGGCTGGCTGCATCCGGTCGTGGTGGGCCTGCTGGGCAGCAAGCTGCAGGCCGGCTTCGCCGGCATGACCGCCGCCCTGCAGAAGCGCGCCGAGGACCTGGCCAGGCAGCGCAAGGCCGCCTGAACCGTCCGCGCGCGTAGCGCCGTCGCGCCGCGTCTGCTGTACTGCGCGCCTATGTCCGAGCGCGAAGACTCCATTGCACAGGCCTATGCCGTACGCCTGCTGGCCTCACTGGGCCGGCAGGCCGAGGCAGCGCTGGCGCTGCCGATGGAGCATCCCGCCCTGCGCTGGTCGCGCAGCGGCCTGATGGCCCTGACCGGTACACCGGAGTCCCCCCTGATGTTTCCCGCGCCGCTGGCGGCCTGCGCCGACGGCGTATTGGCCGCCCTGGCGGCGCTGGGGCCTGCCGGTGCCCTCGACGGCATCGACGGCGCGGCCCTGCTGGGCGAACGTGCTGCCATCGCCGGCCACCAGCGGGGCGGTGCCGTTTCCCCTGGTGGTGCCTGCCGCCTGCTGCAGGCCGCCGACGGCTGGCTGGCGCTGAACCTCGCGCGGGATGACGACTGGGACCTGCTGCCGGCCTGGCTCGAGGCGGAACTGGCGCCCGGCTGGGAAGGCCTGGCCGAGGCTGTCCGCGAGCGCCCCGTGGCGCCGTTGATCGAACAGGGCCGGTTGCTGGGCCTGGCGCTGGCGGATGCACGCCCTGCGGCGGACACTCCGCCATGGCAGCGCGGCTTCGCCGCGTCGCCCCGCGTGCCTCGCAGCCGGCCACCTCGCGTCCTCGACCTGTCTTCGCTCTGGGCCGGACCTCTCTGCGGGAAAATGCTGCACCGGCTCGGCGCCGACGTGGTGAAGCTGGAAAGCACGCAGCGCCCCGACGGTGCGCGCAACGGCCCGCCGGCCTTCTTCGACCTGATGAACGCCGGCAAGCGCAGTGTGGCTCTGGACCTGGGCAGCAGCGAGGGTCGTGCACAGTTGCGCCGCCTGATCGTCGCCGCCGACATCGTCATCGAAGCATCGCGTCCGCGCGCGCTGCGGCAGATGGGTTTCGATGCCGAGGCCCTGGCGCGCGAGCATCGCCTGACCTGGATCAGCCTCAGCGGCTACGGCCGTGGCGAGCCGCAGGAACAGTGGATCGCCTACGGCGACGACGCCGCCGTCGCGGCGGGGCTCAGCGACACGCTGCATCGCGCCACCGGCCAGGCCCTGATCGTGGGTGACGCCATCGCCGATCCGCTCACCGGCCTGCACGCCGCCCTGGCTGCCTGGGCGGGCTGGCAGGCCGGTGGAGGCCTGCTGGTATCGCTGGCGCTGCGCGACGTGGTGCGCCACTGCCTGCAGTTCGACCTGCCGGCCGACGATGACGCGCTGCGGGTCCGCCAGCGTGAATGGACCGAGCGGGCCGCGGGTGATGGCGGAGCGCGCCTGCCGCGTGCGCGCACGGCCCATGGCGTGGCACCCGCGCTGGGCGAGCACACCGTCGCAGTGCTCGCGGAGTGGGCCGCATGCTGATCCGCTGCGCCGAACTGGATGGCCTGCGCATGGACCTGCGCCTGCGCGAGGGGCGCATTGCGGAGATCGCGGAAGGACTGCCGGCGCTGCCGGGTGAGGACGTGATCGACGCCGCTGGTGGTGCCCTGCTGTCCGGCCTGAAGGATCATCACCTGCACCTGCATGCCCTGGCTGCCGCTCGGGCCTCGGTGGACTGCGGCCCTCCCGCCGCGGCCGATGCCGAGGCGCTGGCGCAGGCACTTCGCCGCGCAGACGGAAAGCTGCCGCCAGGCCAGTGGCTGCGCGGCATCGGCTACCACGAGTCGGTGGCCGGCGATCTCGACCGTCACTGGCTCGATGCTGTGGTGCCGGAACGCCCCTTGCGCCTGCAGCATCGCAGCGGCCGCCTGTGGCTGCTGAACTCCGCGGCACTGGCGCTGGTGGAGCAATCCGCCGACGATCCCCTGGAGCGTCGCGACGGGCGTGCCACGGGCCGTCTTTACGACGCGGATGCCTGGCTGCGTACACGCATTGGCGGACGCCGCCCCGTTCTGGGCGAGGTCAGCCGCTGGCTGGCCAGCCGTGGCGTCACCGGCCTTTGCGATACGAGTCATGACAACGACACGGCGGCGTGGTCGGTGTTCGCCGAGGCGCAGCAGCGCGGCGAGCTTCTGCAATCCCTGCGCGTGATGGGCAGTGCCGCGCTCGACGCGTTTTCTGGCATGCCCGGCCTGCAGCGCGGCGAGCGCAAGTTCCATCTGCACGATCACGAGCTGCCGGATTTCGATGCGCTCTGCGCCGACATCCGTGCCGCGCATGCCGCGGATCGCGGCGTGGCCTTCCACTGCGTCAGTCGCGTGGACCTGGCCTTTGCGCTGGCGGCGTTGCAGGAGGCCGGTGTCCGCGGCGGTGATCGCATCGAGCATGCCTCGGTCTGTCCGCCGGAGTTCCTGGAGCAAGTCGGCGAGCTGGATCTCACGGTGGTGACCCAGCCGGGGTTCATCGCGACGCGCGGTGAGGCCTATCTGCGCGACGTCGAGGAATTCGACCGGCCCTGGCTGTATCGCCTGCGCGGTTTTCTGGATCGCGGTATCCGCCTCGCGGGCAGTTCCGATGCGCCTTATGGCGATGCCGATCCCTGGGCCGCGATGGATGCCGCGGTGCGGCGTCGTACGGCGTCGGGGCAGTCGGTGGCAGGCATGGAATCGCTGACGCCGGAGCAGGCACTGGCGCTGTTCACCTCACCGCTGGAGGAGCCGGGAAGTGGGGCGCCGAAGCTGGAGGTGGGGGCCGTGGCGGATCTGTGTCTGCTGACACAGCCCTGGGGTGTGGCGCGCAATGCGCTGGCACAGGTCGAAGTGAGAGCGTGCTGGCGAGATGGCCGGCTGATTTCCGGTACCTGAGCAAACTCCCTCGGGGAGAGGGTGGGGTGAGGGGCAATCGCTTTCCTTTGGAAGCCCAACCGAGGATGCCGGCGACTACGCCGGTCAGGTGCGATTGATCTCTGGAGGTTTGGCTTTGCTCAAACTCCAGTAGGGCGGGAAAGCGAAGCGCATCCCGCCGTCCGCAATGGCGGGATGCGCTTCGCTTTCCCGCCCCACTGGACCAAAACGGAGGCGCCATCCATGGCGGGACAGCAGCTACCTGATTAAGCCCCGGGGCATGTCTGGCTTACTTCGGCATGACATCGAGTCATGCCTTAGCGGGGCCAAACATTCCATGGCCGCCCGCGATGCCCAGCAGGCAATGCCATTTAGGCATTGCCTAAGCGCTGGGCATCGCCCACGGCGGCAGCGGCGCCACCAAGCGCGCACCGTCATACCCCGTCACCTTGCCGAAGTATTCCGCCTCCGCATTCCAGTCGCGGCAGGCCTGGGTGATCTCTTCCTTCGTGCGTGCCACGAAGTTCCACCACATCAGCGGCGTCTCCTGCATCGGTTCGCCGCCGATCAGCAGCATCACGGCCGGCGCATCGCAACGCAGCGGTAGCGCATCGCAGCCCTGGCCGAGATAGAGCAGGGTGCCGGGCGCCAGCACTTCGTCGCGCACCGTCACGCTGCCCTGCAACACCAGCGCGGCGTATTCGAAATTCGGATCCAGCGGGAACTGCGTCTGCGCGGCGTTGGCGGCGCGCAGTTCCATGCCCACCAGTGGCGTGTGGATTTCGGCGGGGGAACGCTCGCCCAGCGCAGTGCCAGCCAGCACGCTCACCAGGAAGCCGTCACGGCGTGCCTGCGGCAACTGCGGGTGGTGTGCGAAGGCGGGCTCGCCGTGACGGCGTGACTCCGGCAGGGCGATCCAGAACTGCGCGCCGTGCATGCCGGCAGGGCGGGGCACCGGCGACTCCTCGGAGTGGCAGATGCCGCGGCCGGCGGTCATCAGGTTCAGCTGGCCCGGCTTGATCGGGCAGAGGCTGCCGAGGCTGTCGCGATGCAGGATCTCACCCTCCAGCAACCAGGTCACGGTCTGCAGGCCGATGTGCGGGTGTGGGCCCACGCGCATGCCCTTGCCGCTCGAGACGTCGGTGGGGCCGAAGTGGTCCAGGAAGCACCAGGCGCCGACCAGGCGGCGCTGGCGCGTGGGCAGGGCACGGGCGATGCGCATGCCCTCCCCCAGGGTGGCGGTGGAGGCTTCGATCCGCTGTGTCAGCGGACCGCCATGGTCGTCGGGGAGAATCAGGCTCATGGGCGGCAGGCTCGCCCAGCCGCGTCGTGGATGCAAGCGGGAACGACGCGCCGGCATGACAGTCCCATGTCAGGTGGATATCCCAGTCTTATGTTGCAGTGCGGGAGTAGTCGGTTCGGACGAGGCACGAAAAGGGGTGTTCAATAACATGGCGCAACGCTACGAACTATGATTCTAGTGGCTGTACCCGGGCTGACACGAACTCGAAGGGGACGCAGACGTTCCCCGCGTTATCTGGAGGATATTGGATGAAATTCAAACCCGTACTGGCGTCGTTCCTGCTGGCCTCAATGGCCGGCCTGGCGAGTCAGAGTGTTTCCGCCAAGGTCTCGGCCGAGAAGGCCGCCGAGCTTGATGGCCCCAAGTTCACCTGCATGGGCGCCGAGCGGGCGGGCAACAAGGACGGCACCATTCCCGAGTTCAGCGGCAAGTGGGTCGGCACCTGGCCGGGCCAGACCAAGCCTTTCGGCTATGAGCCGGGCCCGTACAAGGACGAGAAGCCGGTCTTCTCGATCACGGCGCAGAACTACACCAAGTATGCGGACAAGCTGACCGAGGGCCAGAAGGCCCTGTTCAAGAAGTACCCGCAGTCCTACAAGATGAACGTGTACCCGACCCACCGCGATTTCGGCCACAAGCCCTGGGTCTGCGACACGATGAAGAAGAACGCCGTCACCGCCGAGGTGGTCAATGACGGCCTGGGCACCACCGGCATCAGCGGCGCCATCCCGTTCCCGTTCCCGCAGAACGGCTCGGAGGCGATCTGGAACATCATCAATCCGCACCGCGCCTACACCGAGCAGGCGGTCTGCGACATCGCCGACGTCTACGCCAACGGCAGCATCGCCTGGGGCCGCAACAAGTTCATGACCATGAACCCGGGCAACAACCCGGCCAAGCGTGGCTCCTACACCGACAAGATCAACGCCTACTTCTACACCGGCTACCTGCTGCCGGAGCGTGACAAGGGCTTCGTCGCCGTCGGTTACCAGCCGAACAACTTCAGCAACGACGCCACGCAGTCCTGGCAGTACCAGCCCGGCATCCGCCGCGTGCGCCAGGCGCCGGAAGTCTGCTGCGACTACCCGGTTCCGCCCGCGGGTCTGCGCACGGTCGACGACGACTACGTCTTCAACGGCTCGCCGGAGCGCTACACCTGGAAGCTGGTCGGCAAGAAGGAAGTCTACGTCCCGGCCCACAACTTCAAGATCAACGACCCGGCCCTGAAGTACAAGGACATCATCAAGCCGAACACCGTCAACCCCGACTACGTGCGCTACGAGCTGCGCCGTGTCTGGGTGGTGGAAGGTTCGCTCAAGTCCGGCATGCGCCACATCTACTCCAAGCGCACCCTGTACGCGGATGAAGACTCCTGGATCGCCCTCTGGGCCGACAACCAGGACGGTCGTGGCCAGCTGTGGCGCGTCGCCTTCGTCAATTACTTCTACTCGCAGGAATCCGCCACCTGGCACCGCGGCGCGTCGATCTATCACGACCTGACCTCCGGCGCCTACGAGGCCGGCTACCTGACCAACGAGCGCGGCAAGGACTGGTGGCGCATCAACGTGCCCCTGACCCCGGCCATGTTCACGCCGGAAGCGGCCGCCCGCGGCGGACACTGATGTAGAAGACGGGAATCGGGAATGGGGAATCGGGAATCGTGAAAGCGGTTCCGATTCCCCATTTTCTTTTGTCTTGACGATTCCCGATTCCCGATTCTCGATTCCCGGACGAAAACATGAAAACCGCATTCATCACCGGCGCCAACATCGGCCAGGCCAACCTGATCACCAAGGCGCTCGCCGGCCAGGGCTGGAAGGTATTCGCCGGCGTGCTGCCCGGCGCTCCCACGGACCTGAAGACCGGCGGCAACATCGTCGTCGTCGACCAGGACGTCTCCAAGACCGAATCCGTGCGCGCCAGCGCCGAGTTCGTCACCCAGGCCCTCAATGGGCAGGGGCTGGACCTGCTGATGAACGTGGCGGGTGTCGCCAACGTCGGTGTCGGCGTGGTGGAGGGTGCCGATCTCGCCGCCGTGGAGCGGCTGTTCAACATCAACATGTTCGGCCAGTTGCGCGTGATCCAGGCTTTCCTGCCGCTGCTGCGCCGCAATGCCCCGGGTTCGCGCATCGCCAACTACAGCTCGGGCGCCATCATCGCCAACCCGGTCGGTGCCGGCGCGTACAACATGACCAAGCATGCCATCCACGGCATGACGCTGACGCTGCGCCATGAACTGGCGCCGCTGGGCATCCAGGTCACCTCCATCATCCCGGGCGGCGTGCTGACCGCCATGTCCGCCAACTCCCATGCCAACACCCTGAAGACCTGGGGTGAGCAGCCGGCCGACATCCAGAAGGTCTACGAGCCGCTGAAGGGCGTCATGTGCCAGGTGCTGCCCGACATGCTGGAGAAGACCGGCAGCACGCCGGAGCAGGCCCTGGAAGGCACGCTGGAGATCCTGGCGAAGAAGAAGTGGAAGCCGATGGAACTGCTGGGCAAGGACGTGAAGCCCATGGGCGTGATGCGCCGGCTGTTCTCCGACAGCCAGCTTGAGTCGCTGATGCGCATGACCTTCAAGATTCCGACGCTGAAGGCCTGATCGCAGGCATGAAAAAGCCCCCGGCATCTTCACGATGCCGGGGGCTTTTCTTCATTCACTCTTCATTGGTCAAATCAACCGATCATCCCGAGTGCCGCGCAAGCGGCGTATCGAGGGACACCAAGGCTCAGGCGCCCGTCGGCACCGCGCCCTTGGCATCCGGCGTTTGCCACAGCAGGCCCGCGCCGGGGTCGATGGCCCCCAGCAGCCGGTGCAGCAGGGTCTTGAGCAGCGCCGCTTCGCCGGGGGCCAGGCGCTCCAGCAGCTGCGACTCCACCGCCTTGGCCGCGGAGATCAGGCGCAGGGCCAGCGCGCTGCCCTCGTTGGTGAGCTGGAAGGCCGGGCCTTCGGCATCGGTGGTGCCGCCCACCGAGCGTGCCAGGCCGCGGCGGATCAGCGCGCCGGCCGCGGCGTCGCTGTGCTCGCCCAGTACGCTGGACATGCCGGCGTCGAGCTCGTCGGCGTTCATGATGCGCTTCAGCGTCAGCGTCGAGAGCAGGTAGAACTCTTCATCGGTCAGGTTCTCCTCGGCCAGGGCCTTGCGGATCTGGCTGAAGAACTGGAAGTGGCCACGGCCCAGCAGGTATCCCAGGAAATCCTCGTTGAAGCTGCCGGCCAGGGCAGGGTTGCGCGGCTCGTTGCTGCCCTTGGGGGCCGCGTGCGCGTAACGGCCGCTGTGGAACACCAGCGGCGCATTCTCGGCGCGGTCGAAGGCCAGCACCTCGCCGACGAAGATGACGTGGTCGCCGCCCTCGTACTGGAAGGCCGTGCGGCACTGGAAGCGCGCGTTGCAGCCACGCAGCAGCGGTACCTCGCCCAGGCCCTGCTCGATGTCGATGCCGGCGAACTTGTCGATGCCGCGCTTGGCGAAACGCGCCGAGACGGCTTCCTGGTCGGCGGCCAGCACATGCACCGCCCAGTTCCCGGCCTTCTGGAAGGCCTCCAGGCTCAGCGAGTTGTTCGCCAAGCTCCACAGCACCAGCGGCGGATTGAGCGAGACCGAATTGAAACTGTTGGCCGTCAGCCCCACCTGCGTGCCGTCTGGCGCGCGAGTGGTGATGACGGTCACGCCGGTGGCGAAGGTGCCGAGGGCCTTGCGGAACTCCTGCGGATCCAGGGGGGCTGCGGTCTGACTCATCCGTGCTCGTTAGAAGTTGTACTTTGCGGTGAAGCCGACATTGTCGCGGTCGGCATAGGGATTGGCCTTGAAGTCCGGCGTGCCGTAGTAGCCGCTGTAGCTGACGCCCAGCGTGATCTTCTGCAGGTAGGTGAAGTTGAAGCCGATGCTGGCGCGCCAGTCGTCCTCGCCCATCTGCGAGCCGAAGCCGGACAGCAGCGACGACTGCCCGAGTACCGTCTTGGAGTGGGTGACCGGCACCTGCAGGTCCCAGCCGTTGAAGATGTTCTTGCGGTCGAAGATGAACAGGAAGGAATAGGCTGCCGCTTCCTTGCTGTAGGTCAGCTTGTCGGAGCAGCTGGTCGGGCCGCAGCCCTCGTCGCGGTCGATGACCCAGTTGTAGCCGAAGTCCGAGACGATGGTGAACGCGTCCCAGAAGTACTGGGGGCCGATCACGTACAGGGCATTGACGTTGACCTGGCCAACCTTGGCGCGCACCGGCGTCGGCACGGGGCCTAGCAGGCCGCCGTCCACGTCCACCAGCACATCCACGCCGTCGCGGTAGATCAGCTCGCCGCCGACGTTGGCGCCGAACAGGGCGGTGGAGAAGCTCATCGCCGACATGTGGATGCCGTCGAAATAATTGACGTTGTAGGTCACCGGCACCTGCAGGCCCAGCGCGCTGGTCGTGACCGGCGGCACGCCCGGAGCGAGCGAAGGCAGCAGCAGGGCGTGGCCGTAGTTCTGCACCGGTGCCGGCGTGGTGTTGTGGTAGCGCAGGTGGTAAAGGCCGAGGTTGGTGTTCGGCGTGACCTGGTACTTCAGGCCCAGGCCGTACTGGCCGTGATCGCTGGGGCGCACGTCCGGACCGCGCTGCACATTGATGTAGCGCGGCGTGCCGGCCGGCTGCAGCGCCTCCAGGTTCGGGATCAGTACATCGGGTAGCAGGGGATCCAGCCTGGCCAGGATACCGCCCAAGGCATTGTAGAGCGGGGTGCCGACAGTGACGTTGGGCAGCAGCAGGCGGTTGATCAGGTCCAGCGCTTCCGGGACGTCATCGGACAGCAGGTTGATGTCGTTGAGCTGCGCCAGGTACAACGGGTTGTCGATGCCGTAGATGAACTCCGCACCGGGGCCGACCACGTCCGCCACCGAGAAGAACTCGCCCACCGGGTTCAGCTCGGTCGGCTTGTACTCGAGCTTGTACTGGCCGAGGATCGTGAGGCGATCGTTCAGGGCCAGCTGCATGGACACCTGGTTCACCGGCAGCAGGATGCTCTTGACGTCGGCGCCCGGCACGGTGGCCTTGGTGGCGTCGGCCGGCGCCTGGGCCAGCGCGATGCCGGCAAAGAACAGGCTCTCGCCCCAGGCCGCGATATGACGGCCCACGCGCACGTTCAGCGCAGCTTCGTCGGTCAGGTACCAGGAGCCGTAGACGTAGGCGTCGAGCAGGCGCACACGCTGGCCGTCGTAGTACTCGGCGGCGTCGCTGAAGCGGTTGGTCGGCAGTTCGGTCTTGTTGATCGTCGCGCCCGGCTGGCCCGGGGGCGGCGAGTCGTTGTCGTTCTTGCGGTGATAGACATCGTCGTAGAAGGCGTCGCCGCGCACCAGGATGCCGTAGTCGCCGTAGCTCAGCTGGATCTCGCCCAGCAGCGACAGGCGGTTGTTCACCAGAGAGTGCTTCTTGAAATTGCGGTCGCCGTCGTCGTAGTTGTTCGACTCCGGCAACTTCAGGTAGTCCGGCAGGGGGATCGAAGCCGCCGGCGCCGTGTTGATGATGCGGTCGTCCGGATCGTGCAGGCGCATGGCGGCGGAGTAGGCCGCTTGCACCTGGTACTGGCCGTCCATGCCCAGGAAATCGAAGGAGCCGGCCATGGCCGGAAGAGTCGCACCACCCAGGAACGCCGCCACCAGCTTCGGACCGTAGGTCCAGCGCGTACGAACGCCCTCCATCCCCTGCTTGGACATCATTTTCTCCCCTCAGCCTGCTTTTATTGGAATATTGCAGACGTTACCGTAGAGACCCGGACTGAGCCTAGCCTCACCCGAAGAGATTAGGGGTAGCTCCTTCGAAGCGGGTATGGCGGCGCCCTCGGAAATCGTGCATCTTGAATACTGCCTCAGGACAGGCCCTGAAGGCCGCGGCACACGATAACGACAAGTCTTGGGAGAGACCCGCATGCAGTACTTGAGTCCCGTCGATGCATCCTTCCTGCGCATGGAATCCAAGCGCACCCCGATGCATGTCGGGGGCATGCTGACCTTCAAGCTGCCCGACGACGCCTCCCCGGACTTTTTGCGCGACCTGCTGCAGCACATGCGCACCGTGCCGTTCATGCCGCACCCCTTCGACTGCAAGCTGGCCCGTGGCCGCCTGTCGAAGCTGGCTCCGGCCTGGGTCAAGGCCGACATCGACATCGACTACCACATCCGCCATTCGGCGCTGCCCTATCCGGGCGGCGAGCGCGAACTGGGCGTGCTGGTGGCGCGCCTGCATTCCCACCCCTTGGATCTCAGCCGCCCGCTATGGGAGGCCCACCTGATCGAGGGCCTGGAGAACCGCCGCTTCGCCATCTACTTCAAGGCCCATCATTGCGCCATCGACGGCATGGGCGGCATGAAGATGGTGCGTAGCTGGCTCAGCGAAGACCCCACTGACATGAGCGGCCCCGGCCGCCCCCGGGCCGCCGAGGCGGCCGAAACCCCCCGGCCGCAGTCCTGGAAGACCCGCCTGGGCAAGCCTTTCAAGGTGGCGGGTCACCAGATCCGCACCCTGCCGGAGCTGATCAAGGTCCTCAAGGAAATGAGTGCCCCGGGGCTGGAGGGGGGCACCCGTGCCGCGCTGACCACTCCGCGCAGCCTGCTCAATCGTGCCATCACCCAGCAGCGCCGCCTGGGTACCCAGCTGCTGGACCTGAAACGCATCAAGGCGATCAGCGCCGCCACCGGGACCACGGTCAACGACGTGTCCCTGGCTGTCTGCGGCGGCGCCATCCGCCGCTACCTGCTGGAGAACGGCGCCCTGCCGGAAAAGTCCTTGCTGGCCTCGGTTCCGGTGGCGCTGCCCCGGCCGGCCGGCAAGGGCGGCAACGCCGTCGCCGGCTTCGTCTGCCCCTTCGGTACCGACCAGACCGATCCGCTCAAACGCCTGCAGCGCATCAACCGCGTCACCAGCGTCACCAAGCAGCAGTTGCTGGGCCTGTCGGCCACCGCCCTGGAGCAGTTCACGCTGATGGGCCTGTCGCCATTGCTGCTGGGCCAGATGGCGGGCGTACTGTCCAAGGTGCCGCCGTTCTTCAACGTCACCGTCTCCAACGTCGTTGCCTCCAAGGTCCCGCTGTACCTGCGCGGCGCCCAGCTGGAGGCGATGTACCCCATGTCGATCCTGTTCGACGGTTACGCGCTGAACATCACCCTGGTCGGCTACTGCGACCGCGTGGCCGTCGGGTTCACCGGTTGCCGCGACGCGATCCCCAGCCTGCAGAAGCTGGCCGTCTACACCGGCGAAGCGCTGGCCGAAATGGAAGAGGCCCTGGCGGCGGTCATGCCGCCCAAGGCGGGCAGTGGGGCCCGGAAGAAGCGGACCGGCGTCTGAGGGCCCGGCGCCCGGAAATCTGGCGTCAGGAAAAGAGGGGCGGCCTGTGCCGCCCCTCCTTCATTGCGGCTTCTTGCGGTAGGTATGCACCGCGATCTCGCCGCTGAGGCCGCTGAGATCATTGGGCCTCACGTCGATCACCGTGTCTCCCTCCAGGCTTTGCGCCGTGATCTCGCCGCCCTTGATCCCGGTGCCCACGGTGGCGATGCTGGTGCTGCGGCTGCTCCAGCTCAGGTCGTGCCGGATCGGCCGCTCGATGCCGTCGCTGAACAGGCCGTAGGCCTGTGCCTGCAGGCTGTCCCGCAACTCCAGGTCCACGTCGTCGGTCGACAGGCGCAGCGCCATCAGGTCCAGCTCGCGGGCCTCGATCGGACGCGTATCCACCGACAGGCCGGCAGACTCCAGGCTATAGCGGAAGCGCAGGGGCTCCTTGGCCAGCAAGGGCTGGATCAGGCGCCCGGTGTTGTCCGCCGATTCCGAATAGCCCGCCTCGTCGCCTTCCAGCAGCTCTCCGGTCACCTGTGTGCCCAGTTCCTGCGGCGGCGCCGAGGCATCCTCGAACAGCCCCAGCACGCTCACGTACTCGCTGTAGCCCAGCGGCAGGAACAGGCCTGCGGCCTGCTCGTAGTCCAACTGCAGCGCCCGCAGCGGCCCGAGCCGCAGCTCGCGCTGCACCGAACGCCCGCAAAGCGGCAACGCCGCCTCCAGGACGAAAGGCGTGTTGACCGGGCCGGTCAGCGCCTGCAGCTTCGCACCATCCGTGCTGACCGGCGCCCCGGCCGTGACCACGCGCCAGGCCGCGACGCTGGTCAGGTCCAGGGGCACGCTGCTCTCCAGCGTCGTCGTTTCCAGCTTGAAGGTCTGGCTGGTCTCGGGCGCCAGGCGCGTGAGTTCCGGCGTGATGCTCAGCTCGCCGATGGAGGTGGCGCTGATGCCGTATTGCGCCCGCAGGCCGGCGTAGTCCGCCGTGATGGTCGCCGACCCCGGACGCAGCACGATTACCGTGCCCTGCGCGTAGTACAGCCCGGATCCGCCGGGGATCGGGATGTCGCCGTTGCTGACGATCGCCACGCCGGTATCGTTGCTGCTCCAGGTGCTGCGTTCCGACACCGCCTCGAGCGTATCGTCGCCCTCACCGCTGAAGGTGGCGAGGGCCGTCAGCTGCACGGCCGCACACTCGTAGCTGTCCACCGAATCGCCGCCGTAGACCGACGTGACCTGGATCTTCACCGGGCGTCGGCCGTCGCCGACGCTGCCGGAGCAGGCGGCCAGCATCAGGAGCGCGGCGGCGGCCGGAGCCGCCGCCGTCCTCATTGCCCGGCGCTTCACTGGGGGAAGAACAGGATGCGGTTGTTGTTGCGGTCGCTGACGTAGAGCACGCCGCTGTAGATGAAGGCGCCGGACGCGCCGCTCAGCGTGGTCTTGGCCGGCGTGTCGTCGCTGTCGCCGTCCTGGTCCGCGTCGTTGGCCGTGACCGAGGTGAAGTCGTCCTGGCCGTAGACTTCACCGGCGGCCAGGCCGTTCTCCAGCGGGAAGGCGTTGTAGCGCAGCACGCGGTTGTTGCCGGAGTCCGCCACGTAAATGCGGGTGCCATCGGAGCCGATGCCAAAGGGCGCGCGCAGGGTCGAGGCCGAGCTGCCCGGCGAAGAGCGGCTGAAGCCACTCTGGCCGATCACGTAGTCGGCCTCGGCGCTGGATTGCTGCGGGAACAGCGCCCAGTACAGCACGCGGTTGTTGCCGGAGTCGCTCACCAGCAGGCGGAAGCCGTCGCTCCAGATACCGGCCGGCTTGTTCATCTCCTCGGCCTCGTCATCGGCCACGCGAGTGGTGAAGTCGAGCTGACCCAGCACCAGATCGGCGGGGGCCCCGTTGGCGGTCGGCACGCTGCTCCAGACCAGCACGCGGTTGTTGTTCTGGTCCGCCACCACCAGGCGGCCATTGGCGATCACCGCCGAGGTAGGGAAGGCCAGGCGCGTGGCGCTGGTGCCCGAGGTGGAGGACACGAAATCGGTCTGGCCGATCACCACATCCGGCAGGGCACCGGCGGCAGTGGGTACCGTGTTCCAGATCAGCACGCGGTTGTTGCCGGAGTCGGCCACCACCAGCTTGCCCTCGCCGACATAGGCGGAGCTGGGCAGCGCCAGCCGGTCGCGCGCGGTGGACGGCGTATTGCCGGTGGCGCTGGCCTGGCCCAGCACGAAGCTGGCGGCCGTCTCCGGGTTCGACGGAATCGCGGCAAAGCCCAGCAGGCGGTTGTTCGCGGTGTCGGCGATGAACAGGCGCGTGCCATCGCTGGCGACATTGCCGAGCGGCTGCGCCAGCGTATTGCCGGCGGTAGAGGCACCGCGATTCGGGGTGCTCTTGGTGTAGTCGGCCTGGCCGTAGAGGCCGAAGGCCTCGATCAGGTCGAGATCGTCATCGCCGCCGCCACCGCCACCGCAGCCTGCCAGCAGGGCCGGCAGCGACAGCAACAGGGCGGGGACGGCATAGCGCAGGCCGCGCGCGGACGGGGTCGCCGACATCGATTTCTCCGGGGAATATTATGGGGAGTCCCATGATTTCCCGGACGGCCTTGCTACGGCTGCAAGGCTTTGTATGAAACTGTGTCGAAGCCTGTCAGGCCGTCAGCGGCAGGCACAGTTCCACCGCGAACGGGCGGTCTGCACGGCGCTCGCGCAACTCCACCTGCGCGCCATGCGCCGCCGCCACACGCTGCACGATCGCCAGCCCCAGGCCGGCACCGCGTCCGTCGCGGGCGCGGTTGCCGCGCTCGAAGGGCTCGATCAGGCGCTGCCACTCATGAGCCGCGATGCCCCGGCCATGATCCTCCACGCTCAAGCGCAACTGCTCGCCGTCGCGCCGCGTCGCTACGCGTACCGGTGCCAGCCCGTGGGTGAGGGCGTTGTCTGCCAGGTTGCGGATCAGGCGCAACAGGCCCAGGCGGCGGGCGCCCACCTGCAGGCCGTCGCAGTCCAGGTCCAGTTGCAGGTTCTCGTGCCGCTGCAGGGCCGTGCGCACCAGTGCGTCCAGTTCCAGGTTTTCCAGCGGCTCGTCCTGCCCATCACGGACGAAGTCGATGCACTGGTGGACGATATGATCGATGTCGCGGATGTCGGTCATCATCGGCTGGAAATCGCCCGGATGATCGGCCGCGTGCAGTTCGATGGCCGCCTGCAGGCGTGCCAGCGGCGAGCGGATGTCGTGCGACAGACCTGCCAGCATCAGCTCGCGTTCACGCAGGCTGCTGCGCAGCTTCATGCTCATGCGCTGCAAGGCAGCCCCGATCTGGCGGAACTCTCGCGGGCCGCTCGGCGCGCTGGAGGGCGCCGCGCCGCGCTCGATGTCGCTGATGCCCTCGATCAACCTTCGCACCGGCCGCCGCAGCAACAGCGTCAACAGCAGCGCCGCCACCAGCATCAGCAGGCCGATGGTGGCGAGGTTGACCATGGTGAAGTGCCGGCGCATCGCCTTGATCGCCGCCTCGTGCTCCGGCGAGGGCACGCCACTGATGCGGCGCACCACCGGGCGCGCGCCGGGTTCTCCTGTATCGCTGCGCAGGACCTCCACGCGCGTGCGCAGCGGCATCTGGAAGCTGGTGGGTGGCATGCCCAGCAGCCCGGTGGCCGGCCCGCCGGCAAAGCCCATGCGGGCCACCCCGGCCATCGGTGCCACCGACAGCGAGGGCACTACCCCCAGTTCGTCGTGCCGCTCGCCGGGCAGCGATGGCGGCGGACCGGGCAGGGTGCGGAACAGCAGATCGTCCGGTGGCGGGAACAGGCGCAGCAGCGCGAAGTTGAGCAGTGGGCTGGCGAGCAGCGCCGCCGCCACGATCAGCCCCACCCAGTTACGCAGGCTGACGCTCACGACACCGTCACCGCCGTATGGTCGGGCACGAAGATGTAGCCGCGGCCCCAGACCGTCTGGATATAGCGTGGCTCGGCCACATCGGGCTCCAGGATGCGTCGCAGCCGCGACACCAGCAGGTCGATCGAGCGCGACAGTGTCTCGCCGCGATTACCGGAGACCATGCGGTGCAGCTCGTCCCGGCCCAGCACGCGGCGCGCGTTCAGCGCCAGTGCCTCCAGCAACTGGTACTCCCCCGTGGTCAGGCGCACCGGCTGGCCGTCGCGCTTGAGCACGCGGCTCCACAGGTCCAGCTCGAATTCGCCGAAGCGCAGCGTCTCGCGGGTGGTAGGCAATCCCGGAGCACCGCGCTGCCGGGTACGGCGCAGCACCGAATGGATGCGCGCCACCAGCTCGCGCGGGTTGCAGGGCTTGGCCAGGTAGTCATCCGCACCGACCTCCAGGCCGATGATGCGGTCCACGTCGTCGCCGCGCGCCGACAGCATGATCACCGGTGTGGACGGCGCCAGCTCGCGCAGGCGCCGGCACAGGGCGATGCCATCGCCGTCCGGCAGCATCAGGTCCAGCACGACCAGGTCGTAGGACTCGCGCTGGATGTAGCGCTGGGCCGAGGCGGCGGTACCGACGCCCTCGGCGTCGATCCCGTGCTTGACCAGGAAGCCGGCGATGAGGGTACGCAGGCGCTCGTCGTCGTCGACCAGCAGGACTTTGGGATTCATGGACATGATCGGACCAGCCTAAGTACGCAATGGAAACGGTGAAAGGGTTTTGCCGGAGGCGGATACAGCCTGATACGAATTGCGACAAATGCGGGGCGGACCCAGGCGGGTGGTGGCCGATACCTTCGCCGTGAATCCCTCATGGCCCCTAGCCGAATGCCTGCCCCCCTGTCGCTGCAACGCTGTGTCCCCCTGCTGGCTTGCCTGCCGCTGCTTGCCGCCTGCGAGGCCAAGCTCGATGTCGACCTGACCGATGGCCCGATCGACGGGGCCGAGTCCGTGGTGCTGCGCCTGACCGGCATCCAGCTGCTCAAGGACGACGGCAATCGCGTCACCCTCGACGTCGATGCCGACGTCGACCTGCTGCAGTACCGCAACGGTTCGACGCTCAGACTGGCCGAGGGCGAGGAGGTTCCCGCCGCCCGCTATGTCGGGGCCCACCTGGTCTTCGCGGACAGCGGCTCCTACGTCGGCCGCAGCGTCGGCAGCCAAGTCCCGATCGTCCCTCCCGAGATCCAGGAATTCTCCGACCTGGACCTGGAGGTCGGCGACGACGACGAGGCCCGCCTGCTGCTGGACCTGGAACTGCGCTTCTCGCTGGACGACCAGCTCTCTACCCTGGGCAACTACGCCCTGGTCCCGGTCCTGCGGGCCCTGGACCCCGAGGATGCCGGCGAGGTCTCCGGCAAGGTCGCCAACGCCCTGGTCGAGGACGCCGACTGCCGTCAGGGGCGCAGCCTGCTGCGCGGCGTCAGTGTTTACGTCTACGAGGGCACTGGCGTCACCCCGGTCGACTACGCCCGCAGCCGCGTCACCGGCATCCAGCCGGTATCGGCCGCCGCGGTTTATGACGATGGCGACGGTGGCTACCGCTACCGTTTCGCCTACCTGCCCGAGGGCAACTACACCCTGGCCCTGACCTGCGACGCCGACAGCGAGCGTCCCGCCGTCATCGACAGCCTGGACTTCCTGCAGCGCCGCAATGCCACCGTAACGGCCGGCGAGACCCGCAACATCGCCTTCACTGCCGAATAGGAGACACCCATGCTGACCATCCACCCCTCCCTGGAATCCGGCCTGCTGCTGCTCGCCTTGCTGGCCCTGTCGGGCGCCGCCCTGGCCCAGCCGCCGCTGCCGGCCGACTATGACGAGAACGGGCAGGTCGACCGCAACGAGTGGCGCGAAGGCGCCGCCGCCCGCTTCCGCTTCGCCGACCGCAACTCCGACGGCTACCTCGATGCCGCCGAACAGAAGCAGTTCGGCCCGCGCCGTTTCGTGCTGCGCCTGGACGGCCCGGGTGGCGGCGCACCCACCGGCCAGGGCCAGGATCGCCCGAGGCCCCCGCCAGGCATGGTGCGCGCTCACGGCATACCGCCCCAGGCTCCGCGGGATACCAATGGCGACGGCCTGCTGGACCTGGCCGAGGCGCAGGCGCAGGCCGACGAGGCTTTCGGGCGGATGGATGCGGACGGGAATGGGGTGCTGGAAGCCGATGAGCTGATGCCGCCGCCTCCGGCGTTCTGAACTCACTATCCTCCCTCTCCCCGCATACGGGGAGAGGGTTGGGGTGAGGGGCAGAAGGGTCAAAGTGATAACCCAAGCCGTTCGCCCTGAGCCTGTCGAAGGGTGAACGGGTTCGGGTGACTGTCTCAGCAGTTACAAGCGGAGTTGCCATCCATGGCGGGACCTCCGCTACCTGATTGGGCCCCTGGGCATGTTTGGCTTACTTCGGCATGACATTGAGTCATGCCTCAGCGAGGCCAAACATTCCATGGCCACCCGCTCATCTGACGCTGGCCATGCCATGTAGGCATCGGGGCTATTCAGCCCGGCAGGAGTGACGCCGTCCATGGCGGGACCTCTGTTACCTGATTGACCCCCTGGGTGGCCATCCATGGCCACCCGTTGATCTAGTGCTGGCGATGACATTTAGTCATCGCCAAAGCGCACTAGATCAACCCCTCCGCCCGCATCGCGCTCTGCACCGCCGGCCGCCCACCCACGCGCTCCATGTACGCCGCCAGGTTCGGCCGCGAGGACAGCAGGTCGATCTTCAGCATGCGGCTCCAGCCGGTCACGGTGAAGAGGTAGGCGTCGGCCACGGTGAACTGGTCGCCGGCGATGTACTGGCGGCCGCTGAGCATCTGCTCCACCGTGTCGTAGCGGCGGTTCAGCAGGTCGATGAAGGCCTGCTTCATCTCCGGCGTGCTGTTCGGCTTGAACAGCGGGCTGTAGCTCTTGTGGATCTCGGTGCTGATGAAGTTCAGCAGCTCCTGCAGCTGGTAGCGCGGCAGCGTGCCATTCTGCGGCACCAGCCGGGCGTCCGGGCGCTGGTCGGCCAGGTATTGCACGATCGCCGGGCCTTCGGTCAGCACGGTGCCGTCGTCCAGCACCAGGGCAGGGACGTAGCCCTTCGGGTTCACCTGGGTGAAGTCGGCGCCGGAGGCGGTCTTCTTGCTGGCCAGGTCCACTTTCTCGGTCTGGGCGGCCAGGCCGGCTTCGTGCAGGACGATGTGCGGGGAAAGGGAGCAGGCGCCGGGTGCGAAGTACAGTTTCATGGGATCTCCTGGGGTGTTCTGGTTGGTAGGATGGAGCGCAGCATAGGCCGCCACCCGGATCAGAAAAACCGGAATTTCCTGAAGGGGCACTTCAAAATGACTGAACCCCCGCTGGTCGCTACACTCGTCCCATGAAGACCCACACCCTGTTACGCCTGTGCCTGCTGCCACTGGTCCTCGGCCTGGCCGCCTGCGAATCCACCCTGGACATCAACCTGGCCACGGTCAACCGCCCGGTCGACGCCGAGCGCATCAGTGTGCGCATCGAGGCCGTGGAGCTACAGGACGAGTCCGGCGGCACCTTTCGCATCGAGACCGATGACCGTTTGGTGGACCTGCTGGATTTCCAGGGCACCGAGCTGCTCAGCCTGGTCGGCGGCGAGGAAGTGCCGGCCGCCCGATACCGCAAGCTGCGCCTGATCTTCGATGACCGCGACGCCGAGATCGAGACCGACGACGGCGAGTTCCCGATCCGCCTGAGCGACCTGCAGCCCGGCGCCGACCTGGATATCCAGCTGTCGGACGACGAGGACGAGGGTGAGACCATCCTGGCCGTGCTGGACCTGCGCTTCTCGTTCTCGCGCCAGACCCAGCCGGATAACCTCTACCGCCTGCGCCAAGCCGCCACCGCGGCGCGCGCCGGCGATACCGGCACGCTCACGGGTACCGTGGACGAGGACTACGTCGCTGGCGGCGCCTGCGCCGGCAGCGAGGAAGAAGGCTTCGCCATGTACCTCTACCGGGGCGATCGCCGCAGCCAGCTGACGGATTACGCCGCAGACTTCGATACGGCCTCCCCCCTGGTCTCGGCCAGCGTCGAGCGCAGCGGCAACAGCGGCGACTACCAGTACCGTTTCCGCGGCTTGCCTATCGGTCAATACACCGTCGCCTACACCTGCAAGGCGGAACTGGACGATCCCTTCACGCAGCAGAACACACTGGTCTTCCGCGATGCCTTCCTCGTGCAGATCGAAGAGGGCGGCACGGTCACGCGCGATTTCTAGCGCAGCGATGCGCATCCTGATCGTCGAGGATCACGCGGACATTGCCGAGTCGGTCGGTGAGTACCTGGAGCAGCGCGGGCATGCGGTGGACTACGCCCGCGACGGACTGTCGGCGCTACGCCTGGCCACGCAGGAAACCTACGACGTGCTGGTGCTGGACCGCCTGATGCCACGCATGGACGGCGCCACCCTGTGTGCCCGCCTGCGCGGTGAGCATGGCCTGACTGCACCGGTGCTGATGCTCACGGCGCTGGACACTCTGCCCGACAAGGTCGCGGGCTTCGACGCCGGTGCCGACGACTACCTGGTCAAGCCTTTCGAGCTGGCGGAGCTCTACGCCCGCCTCACCGCCTTGCACCGCCGCGCCAGCAACCGCGTGGCCACGCCACAACTCACCGCGGGCGACCTGGTGCTGGATACCCGCACCCGCGAGCTGCGCCGTGCCGGGCGCCTGATCTCCCTGTCGCCGACCCTGGGCAAGCTGCTGGAGCACCTGCTGCGCAACGCGCACCGCATCGTGCCGCGCGAGGAGCTGGAGTATCTGCTCTGGGGCGACCAGCCGCCGGACCAGGACTTCCTGCGCGCCCACATGCACAAGCTGCGCGAGGCGATCGACCGCGATCAGCCGCGCAAGCTGCTGCACACCTACCGCAGCGTCGGCTATCGCCTGGCCGATATCGAGGGAGCCTGAGCATGCTGCGCCAGCGTGTACGCCGGATCGTGCTGGGCCTGTCGGTGGCCGCGTCGCTGCTCGGGGCCGGAGCCCTCTATGTCGCCGACGAGGCGATCGAGGACGCCGCCATCAACGACATGCTCGCCAAGCAGATGGATGCAATGCTGGAGGCCGACATCGTGCCGCAGCCGCAGGAGCAACAGGCCTCGGCACTCAAGTACTTCCGCCCGGCCCGCACCGGCGAGCTGCCGCCGGAACTGCAGGGCCTGCCCGAGGGCATCACCGAGCCGGTGGACGTCGATGGCGTGGCCTATTGCATCTACAAGCGGCAGGTGGCCTCGGGAGACGAGGCCTACCTGGCCTATCCCGTGGACTTCGTCGAGCAGCGTGAGGCCTGGCTGTGGATGGGCGTGTCCATTACCGCGCTGCTGGTCTTCCTGGGCACCTGGATTGCCGCGGATCGCACGGCCGACCGCGTGCTCAAGCCCTACCTCGAGTTGCTGGAGCAGATCCGTGCCCTGGATCCGGGCAAGCGGCACCTGCGCATCTCCGTGCCCCGCGCCGACGACGAGCTGGATCGGGTGGTGAGCGCGCTCAACGGGCGGCTGGAGGATATCGAGCAGTTGATCGAGCGAGAGCGTGCCTTCTCCGCCGCGGCGAGCCATGAACTGCGCAGCCCGCTGACGGTGATATCCGCCGCGGCCGAGCTGCTGCGCGAGCGCGTGGACGACGCGGCACAGCGGCCGCTGCAGCGCCTGGAGCGCGGTGCCCGCGACATGCGCGAGATTCTTGACGCACTGCTGGCCCTGTCGCGCACGCGCGAATCGCCGCCGCTTGCGCAGATCCAGCTGGACCAGATGCTTCCGCAGGCCGCCGAGCCGCACATGGATGAGACGGCCGAGGCGCGCGTGCGCTGGGAGCTGCAGCCGGACACCCTGGTGGCGCCGTCCGGGGCCGTGCGCGTGGTCTTCACCAACCTGTTCCGCAACGCGCTGCAGGCTTCGGCGACCGGGCAGGTGACGGTGCGCATGGCCGACGGCGCCGTGACGGTGGAAGACCAGGGACCTGGGGTGTCGCAGGACGCCCTGCCGCATCTGTTCGAGCCAGGCTTCCACGCGCGCGAGGGCGGTTCCGGCATGGGGCTCTACATCGCCAAGGCCCTGGCCGAGCGCTACGGCTGGGAGCTGCGGCTTGAAAACCGCCCGGGCGGCGGCGCGCGGGCACTCTGGCGCTTCCGCGGAGCCTGAGCGAGGCAGACAGGCGCCGCCCGCAGGACTATGATCCGCCGCGGAGCCCGGCTGCGGGTCGCCGGGAAGTCGTCGTC
Source organism: Solimonas sp. (assembly GCA_030149365.1). Lineage (GTDB taxonomy): Bacteria > Pseudomonadota > Gammaproteobacteria > Nevskiales > Nevskiaceae > Solimonas_A. Next base: position 142,428 of record JASBRP010000018.1, on the reverse strand, counting down.
TGTGACAGGGAGGTCGTCATGAGCCGTCATCGTCTCTGCGGTCTGTTGCTGCTGTCCGCCTGCATCCTTCCGGCCCAGGCCGCCGGATTCCTCGAAAGCCTGCTGAGCCGCACTACCGCTACGGTTGGCACCCTGGCGGGCGGCACCACTGAGGCGCTGGACCCCTTGCTGGTTGGGGTCACGCAACTCACCCCGCCTTACCTGGACCATGTCGTCATCCGGCTCCAGGGCAACAACCTGATCCTGGCCGCAGGCACGGCCGCCTTCGACGCCACGTTCCAGCACAACGGCCGCACGCGCCGCTTCGTCGTCGTGCGGCCCGACCCGGCACCGGTCCAAGCGCCGGTCCTGTTGCTGTTCCACGGCAACGGCGGTACCGCCGAGAACCAGGCCAATATCACCGGGGTGGCCGACCTTGTGGCGGCCGAAGGCGTGTGGGCCGTGATGCCGGCCTCGGTGGACGGTGTCTGGGATGACGATCCCGCACGGCCCAAAGGCTACGACGATGTCGGCTTCGCAGCGGCCATGATCGGCCAGCTGCAGGCCAATTTCTCCATCGACCCGCAGCGCGTCTACGCCGCCGGCCTGTCAAACGGTGCCTTCATGACCATGCGGCTGGCCTGCGAACTGAGCGACCGCATCGCGGGCTTCGGCATTGTCGCCGGCAGCCTGACCAGCGGCCTGGAGAGCGCCTGCGTCCCGGTGTCCCCGCGGCTCCTGATGATCGTGGCCGGCAATCGCGACCTCATCGTGCCGTACAACGGCGGCCGCCTGGGTGTTCGTTCCGTGACGCAGGCCTTCTCGTTCTGGCTCGGCCGCAACGGCTGCGATCCCGTACAGACCCTGAGCTCGGCGTTACCAGACATCGCCAACGACGGCACCACCATCAACCTGCAGGCCAACAGCACTTGTACCAGCGGCAGCGAGGTCCGGCTTTACACCGTCAACGGCGGCGGCCATGCTTGGCCGGGGGGCTGGCAGTATCTGCCGGTGCCGCTGATCGGCACCACCAGCCAGGACATGAACGCGACGCGGGAGATCTGGGATTTCCTGCGCGACTCACATCTATAGGGAACGCATGCAGCCGATCCTGCACCACGCCTTGCTCGATTCGCTGTTGCAGGAATACGCGGTAAGCCTCGGCCGGGATGCCGTGGCTTACCGCAACCACTGTCTGCGCGTCTTCAACTATTACTGCTGGCAGCGCACCCCGGACGAGCAAGAGCAGCGCCACGCCGCCGTCGCGCTGGCCTTCCACGACATCGGCATCTGGACCGATGGCACCTGGGACTACCTGGACCCCTCCGCCAAGCGGATGCGCGACTGGGTCGCGGTGCGGGCACCGGACCTGGATGTGGAACTGGTCGAAGCCATGATCCAGCAGCATCACAAGATCACGCCCTGGCGCGGCGCGCAGGCCGGGCCGGTGGAAGCCCTGCGCCGTGCGGACTGGATCGATGTGCTGTTCAGTTTCGTCGGCTACGGCGTGGCGGCTGACTTCCGCCGTGCCGTGAAGGCCGCCTTGCCCGATGCCGGCTTCCACTGGCGGCTGGTGCAGCTCACCGCGCGGCGCCTGTTGACGCGGCCGTGGAGCCCCATGCCGATGATGCGCTGGTAAATACATCCCCATCGGCGCGTTTCACGCGCCGCGGTCACCGTACTGTCAAACAGACGCCCTAGCGTTGCCCGCTTCGATTCGGGAGACGTCATGCAGGGCAGGTGGTTGGGGAGCATGCTGTTGGCTGTGCTCGGCCTGGCTGCCTGCCAGTCGTCGCAACCGGAATCCTCCTCCGGGAATTCCGCCTCCAGCCTCAAGGCGGTGGAGCAGGACAGTGAACTGATCGTCGGCGATGGCCGCAGTGAATTGCGCATCGCCCGCGAAGGCTGGAGCACGCAGTGGCGCGATGCCGGCGGCCTCATCGTCGGCGATGCCGCCGCCTCCGGCGCAGACCCCATCGCCAATCCCGACTACGAGCGCTTCAACGACAAGCAGGACGGCATCGACCAGGCCTATCCCGGCCTGCCGCAGCTGTCCTATCGCCCCCTGGCCTATCTCACCGCCGAGGGCTGGCAACGCGTCATCGGCCTGGGCAGCTGGCGCCTGGCCGGAGACACGCTGGAGATCGAGGCGCGCACTAGTGACGGCGCTGGCGCCAGCCTGCGCTACCGCTTCGCCGCCGACGGCGCCCTGGAGCTGCGCTTCCGCCCGCACGCGGCAGCCGTACAGGCGGTCTCCACGGCCTGGGACAGCCCGGACTCGCAGCACTACTACGGCGGTGGCCAACGCTTTTCCTCCTTCGACATGCGCGGCAGCAGCCTGCCGCTGTGGATCAGCCATGGCCCGCGCTCCAATCGCGCCAGCTCCACCAACGAAATCGCCGCCAGTTTCTTCTGGTGCCCTTGCGGCTGGGGCGCCTGGAGCCCGTCCGACGCCCGCGGCGAGATCAACTTCGCCGAGCGGGCCGAGCGTGGTGACGCCCTGCGCATCGCCCAGGAGACCGACACGCTGGACGTGGTGCTGTACCGCGGCCGCCCGCGCGACATCCTCAGCGCGCACACCGCCCGCGCCGGCCGCCCGCAGTGGACGCCGCCCTCCTGGACCTGGCGCCCCATGGTCTGGCAGGACTCGGATACCACCACCGACACCGTGCGCCGACTGGTCAACGGCATGCGCGAGCGCGACATCCCGCTGGGCGCGGTCTGGCTCGACAATCCCTGGGACGCCGGCAAGGCCAGCTTCGACTTCGACCCTGCGCGTTTCGAGGACCCGGATGCCCTGATCCGCGAGGTGCGCGACCAGGGCGTGCGCTTCATGGTCTGGCTCTCGCCCTTCGTCACCGGCGACTACGAGACCCTCGCCCGCGGCAAGGGCTGGGTGGTGGAAGGCACGCGCCCCGACCGCAACGACGCCACCTACTACCCGGTGCGTGGCATCGACCCGCACCTGGACTTCACCCATCCGGACGCCGTGGCCTGGTGGCAGGACGGCCTGCGCCGCCTGGTGCGCCGTGGCGTCGATGGCGTCAAGGTGGACCGCGGCGAGGAAGATCTCTCCGAGGACTCCATCTGGCATAACGGCCTGCCCAACCGCCTCAACCACAACGCCTACGTCGATCGTTATCACAAGGCGATCTTCGAGTCCTTCAAGGCCGAGCGGCCGGGCGGCGACTTCGCCATCTTCGCCCGCGGCGGCTGGAACGGCTCCGGCCGCTGGGCCGGACACTGGGCGGCGGACAACGGCAGCTTCTTCGGAGAATTGGGCCTGACGCAGGCGCTGCGCTCGCTGCTGTCGCTGTCGGTCAGCGGCTTTCCCTACAACGGCTCGGACATCGGCGGCTACGCCGGCCTGCGCCAGGACATGGGCGAACCCGCCGGCGGCATCCCGCTGCTGACGCCGGGCGAGAGCCTCTACATCCGCTGGACCCAGCTCGGCGCTTTCTCCCCGGTGATGCAGACACCGGTGCCGCCCTGGTGGGTCAGCGAACGCAGCGTGCGTGTCTACCGCCGCTACGCCGTGCTGCACGACCGCCTTGTGCCCTACATCGACAGCGCCGCGCGCCTGGCGATCAGCGAGGGTGTACCCATCGTGCGGCCCATGCCCTACGAATACCCGGACGAGCCGCTGGCGCTGCAGGCCGACGACCAATACCTGTTCGGCCCCGACATCCTCGTCGCCCCGGTCACCACGCTGCTCGAAGGCAGCCTGCCGGCGGGCCTGCGCATGGTCTTCATCCCGCCGGGGCATTGGGTCAACTTCTGGACCGGCGCGGTGCAGCAAGGCCCGCGCCGCATTCCGGTACTGGCGCCGCTGGACCAGGTGCCGCTGTTCGTGCGCGAGGGCGCACAGCTTCCCCCCGGCGTCTCAGCCGCCGAGCTTCCCTAAAGCAGATACCCCAACATGAAACGACGCGATCTTCTCAAGGCCGGTGCCCCACTGTTACTGGCCCCTTGGCTGCCCGGTTGCGGCAGCTCTTCTTCTCCGATCAACGGCGGCGGTCCCAATCCGCCGCTGGGCAGCAACAACATCGCCCGCGGCCTGCACGTCAGCTGGACCAGCGATCCGCATACCACCCGCGCCGTCACCTGGTTCACCGACGGCCTCAACGCGCCCGAAGGCGTGGTTGAATTCGGCCAGGGCGCCTTCAGCAAGACCGCCCGCGCCGCCGCCTCCCAGGCCTACGACATCGACGTGCTGACGCACCGCGCGCAACTGACCGGCTATGACCCGGAACAGCCGCTGCAGTACCGCGTGCGCCATGGCGGCGATTCGCTGTCGGCCACTTACACGCTCAAGCCGATGCCGCGCGGCGCCTTCCGCTTCGCCCACTTCGGCGACCACGGCACCAGCGAATTCTCGCGCCTGGTGCGCGAGGGCATCCTGCGGCGCGGCGTGGATTTCGTGCTGATCGCCGGCGACCTGTCCTACGCCAACGGCGACCAGCCGATCTGGGATACCTGGTTCAACCAGGTCGAGCACATGAGCGCCTCGTTGCCGATGTTGTGCACCGCCGGCAACCACGAGGAGAAGGATGGCAACGGCGCTGCTTTCAAGACCCGCCTGTCGCAGCCGGGCAACGGCCGCTACTACGCCTACGATCTCAACAATGTTCGCTTCATCGTTTCCACCGGCGGTGCTTTCATCGCCGACGGCACCCTGCTGGCGGAACTGCTGTGGTTGGAAACGGAGCTGGCCCAGGCCGCGCTGCGCCGCGCCCGTGGCGAGATCGACTTCATCGCCTTCGCCCAGCATTTCACCATCTGGACCGACGAAGAAGGCCGCAGCCCCAACAACCCGACCCTGGTGCTGCTGGAGGAGAACATCCTGCTGCGCTACGGCGTGGACCTGCTGCTGGTGGGGCATGACCACGAATACCAGCGTTCCCATGCCATGGCCTTCGGCCAGCCGCGCGAGACCGGTTACGTGCAGGTCTGCGGCGGCGGTGGCGGCGTAGGCATCCGCAGCTTCAGCGGCCAGAGCGCCTGGAGCGCCTCGCAGCACCTGCGCTACAGCTTTATCGAATACGCCGTGAAAGGCCGCAGCCTCAAGGCCCAGACCTGGGCCGTGGACACCCCCGACCTGCAGCCCGCGAGCCAACTGACCCTGATCGACGAGTTCGAGCTCATCGCGCGCTCACCGCAGGCCCGCAACGAGGCGGTAATGCCGATCCGCGACGCCAGCACCCTGATGGCCCAGAACGGCGCCAACTGGCGCTACGTCGAGGCGCACACGCGCCTGCGCAACGCCAAGCACCTGCACCAGGCGATCTGGCACGAGCACGCCTAGACTCCTCTGCTGTTTCTCCCTCTCCCCGCTTGCGGGGAGAGGGTGGGCGAGGGCAGGGATGCCTGAGGTAGGGCAACGCATGGAGCAGTTGCCGAGGTGAGGGGGGCTTGTTGAAACCTGGCTAAGGCAGCGCCACGTCAAGGGTCGATGTTCTGTCGCCCGACCGACTCAACCGTTCTCGATCAGCATCGCATCGCCGTAGCTGAAGAAGCGATAGCGCTGCGCCACCGCGTGGCGGTAGGCCGCCATCAGCCGCTCGTAGCCGCCGAAGGCGCTGACCAGCATCATCAGCGTGCTCTCCGGCAGGTGGAAATTGGTCAGCAGCGCGTCCACCACCGCAAAGCGATAGCCCGGCGTGATGAACAGCCGCGTCTCGCCCTCGCCGGGCTGCAGGCCGTTCTGCACCGCGGCGGACTCCAGCGCGCGCGTCACCGTAGTGCCCACCGCCACCACGCGTCCACCGCGCGTGCGCGTATTGGCAATGGCCTCCACCAGGGCAGGGGAGAGCGCATAGCGCTCGCTGTGCATCCGGTGCTGGCTCAGGTCGTCCACGCGCAAGGGCTGGAAGGTGCCTGCGCCTACGTGCAGCGTCAGCGTCGCCGTGCGCAGGCCGCGGGCGCGCAGCGCCGCCAGCAGTTCCTCGTCGAAGTGCAGGCCCGCGGTCGGTGCCGCCACCGCGCCCGGGTTCTGCGCGAACACGGTCTGGTAGCGCTCCGCGTCCTCGCCGTCGGGCGTATGGGTGATGTAGGGCGGCAGCGGCAGGCGGCCGGCGCGCTGCAGGAAATCCATCACCGTGCCCGGCCCGTCGTAGCGCAGGCGGAACAGGTCGTCATCGCGGCCCAGCACCGTCAGGCGGTCTTCGCCGATCTCGACCAGGCCACCGGTCTGGGGCTTCTTGCTGACGCCGAGCTGCGCCAGGAACCCGTGCTCATCCAGCACGCGCTCCACCAGGATCTCCACCTTGCCGCCGCTGGGCTTGCGCCCGAACAGGCGAGCCGGGATCACGCGCGTATCGTTGAACACCAGCAGGTCGTCGGGCCGCAGCAGTTCCGGCAGCTCACGCACCTGGCGGTCGGCCAGCTGGCCGTCGGCGCGCAGGTGCAGCAGGCGGCTGGCCGAGCGGCGCGCCGCCGGGTGCTGGGCGATCAGCTCGTCCGGCAGCTCGTAGTGGAAGTCCGATTTGCGCATCGCGCCAACAACTTGAAGAAGTGGTGCCCGGGGAGAGACTCGAACTCTCATATGGGGTTGCCATGGCAGATTTTGAGTCTGCTGCGTCTACCGATTCCGCCACCCGGGCAGGTAGGGCCGCGCATTATAGCGGCCAGATGGGGGAGCGTTGGCTCCCCCATCGTTATTTCCGGCTGTGGGCCCTACTTTTCGACCTTCACCGTATAGGTCAGCACCTTCTCCGCCGGGGTCTGCATGCCCCAGGGGCGGCGGTACTCCATGCGCACGGTGGTCTCGCCGTAGGCGGTGGGCAGGAAGGTCCAGGTTTCGGTGCCGCCGGCGCCGACCAGGCCGTCGCGGGCCGATTCGCTGGGGGTGTAGACCGGCTCGCCCGACTTGGCCAGCACCGGGTTGACCGGGTTGGCCCATATCCAGCGGTAGCCGGTGGTGTGGTTGGACACCAGGTTCAGGCGCAGCGCCTGCTTGGGCGCCAGGCTGACGGTCTTGCCGGAGTCGGCCGCCGCCAGTTCCACCGGCTTGGCCGAGCCCATCATGGCGCAGCCGGACAGGGAGACGGCCGCCAGCAGGCCGGTGAGGATAAGCTTACGCATTCGGGACCCCTCGGTATGGTCTTGTTATGGCCCTAACGCTACCACGCCGCGCCGCGGTTTCCCTATGGGCGGGCCGCTACTCGGCGATAATGGGCGGATGAAATTCGAACTGCTTCACACCGACGGCCAGGCCCGCCGCGGTCGCCTGCAACTGCAGCACGGCACCGTCGAGACGCCGGTGTTCATGCCGGTGGGCACCTACGGCACGGTCAAGGCGATGACGCCGGAAGACCTGCGCGGCATCGGCGCCCAGATCATCCTGGGCAATACCTTCCACCTGATGCTGCGCCCCGGCCCGGACATCATCCGCGCCCACGGCGGCCTGCATGGCTTCATGAACTGGCAGGGGCCGATCCTGACCGACTCCGGAGGCTTCCAGGTCTGGAGCCTGTCCGGCCTGCGCAAGATCACCGAGGAGGGCGTGAAGTTCCAGTCACCGGTCAACGGCGACCGCATCTTCCTGACGCCGGAGCGCTCCATCGAGGTCCAGCACGCGCTGAACTCCGACATCGTCATGCAGTTCGACGAGTGCACGCCGCACCCGGCCACCGAGAAGCAGGTCCGCGCCAGCATGGAGCTGTCGGCCCGCTGGGGCCTGCGCTGCAAGACCGCTCACGGCGACAACCCCAATGCCCTGTTCGGCATCGTGCAGGGTGGAATGTCGGCGGACTTGCGGCGCGAGTCGCTGCAGCGCCTGCTGGAGATCCGCTTCGACGGCTACGCCCTGGGTGGCCTGTCGGTGGGGGAGACCGAGGCCGAGCGCCTGTCCGTGCTGGATGCCATCGGCCCGTCGCTGCCGGCCGGCCATCCGCATTACCTGATGGGCGTCGGCACGCCGCGCGACCTGGTGCAGGCCGTGGGGCGGGGCATCGACATGTTCGACTGCGTCATGCCCACCCGCAATGCGCGCAACGGGCATATGTTCACCAGCGAAGGCGTGATCAAGATCCGCAACGCGAAGCATCGGGCGGACCAGGGTCCGCTGGACCCCAAGTGTGGCTGCTACACCTGCCGTCACTACACCCGCTCCTACCTGCATCACCTCGACAAGTGCGAGGAGATGCTGGGCGGGCAGCTCAATACCATCCACAACCTGCACTACTACCAGGAACTGGCGCGGCGCATGCGCGAGGCCATCGAGCAAAACCGCTTCGCCGCCTTTTCGGCGGACTTCCTGGCATCGCCGGAAGGCGCGCCTTCCAAGACCGCCTCCGCCGAGCCCGGGGCTCCGGTGGAACCCCAGCCGTCGGCGGAGTAGCAGACCCTAGCGGGCCGCGATCGCCAGCGCGCCGGTGGTGGCCGCCGGCGGCAGGCTGAAGCCGCTCATCGAGCCGGCAAGTGCCAGGTCGATCAGCGACATCTGCTGCTGGATGCGCGCTTCCAGGGCGGAGTTGCGCGCCGCCTGGGTCAGGTCGTGGTCGATGCCTTGGGCCTTGTCGCCGGCCTGGGTGATGGGTGCCACCAGCAGTGCGGCGAGCACCGCGGCAGTCTTCAGTCGGGTCTTCATGCTGTGCCTCCTTTGTAGGCTGGTTGTTGCAGTGCAACAAGACTAACAAAACGGTCAGTATGTTGCAACGCACAATCTTTCTATTGACCCGATAGTCATTTTATTAAGTAATATTTAATCAAGGGGTTGCGGGGTAATACTTTTCCCCTTAGTGTCGCCGGACGACGTCAATTTCTTGACGTCAGCGAAAGTGGCGGAAATGCCAATGCCTGAGTACGCAACGGCGCTCGCCTTTCGTTCACGGACACTAGTCAAAATCCGACATCGGCTTGGCCAGGGTGTGGCTAGGCTATCCATGGGGCGCGATCCGGCAGCCAATCCAGGCTCGCCAAGGCGCAGGGAGTCACAACGAATGCTCACGATGAATCGCCGCGCCTTTCTCGAGGCGGCGGGGTACACCTCGGCCGCCGGTTTGATGGGCGGCTTCTGGCAGCAAGCCAATGCCATGACGCCGGCCCAGGTCGCCGGCACCGATCCGGACCTGCACCTGCTGCGCCGCATAAGCTTCGGCCCCACCGACACGGCCCTGGCCCGCGTGCGCAAGATCGGCCGCGCCGCCTACATCGAAGAGCAGCTCACGGCGCGCGACCTGCCCACCGGCCTGCTCGCCGCGGCGCTGTACCCGCGCATCGACACCGCCGGCGCCGGCATCTACCTGACCTCGCTGACTGGCGGCAATCCGGAAGGGCACATCCTGGACCTGCAGAGCGCTGCGCTCTACAAGGCGTTGTTCTCCAGCGCGCAGCTGTTCGAGGTGATGGTCGATTTCTGGAACGACCACTTCAACACCTACATCCGCAAGAACCCGGTGCCGCTGAAGATCGACTTCGATCGCGCTGCGATCCGGCCCAATGCGATGGGCAACTTCAAGACGCTGCTGAAGAAGACGGTGCGCAGCGCCGACATGCTGCACTACCTCGACAACTGGCTGAACCGCAAAGGCCAGATCAACGAGAACTATGCCCGCGAGTTGCTCGAGCTCCACACCATGGGCAAGGGCAACTACACCGAGGCCGACATGAAGGCCTTGGCGCGTATCCTCAGCGGCCTGGGCTACATCAGCGACCTGCCGCTGAGTGTCGCGCTGTATGGCACCGTGCAGTTCAACGCCACGCAGCACGACACCACGCAGAAGACCTTCCTCGGCCAGAACTTCCCGGCCGGCGGCGGCCAGGCCGAGATCGACCGTGCCCTGGACCTGATCCTGGCCCACCCGGCCACCGCCAGGCACATCGCCGGCAAGCTCTGCCGCCGCTTCGTCTCCGACAACCCGCCGGCCTCGCTGGTCAACGCCGTGGCCGCCACCTTCACCAGCACCGGCGGCGACATCAAGGCGATGCTGCGGCAGATCCTGAACTCCACGGAGTTCGCCGCCAGCGCCGGCGCCAAGCTCAAGCGCCCGCAGGACGCCATGATCGGTGCGCTGCGCGCCTGCGGCATCAACCGCGTGGATCACCTGCTCGGTGTCGACCTGTTCGGCATCCCGGTCGCCAACCCCGCCGGCCTGCTGTTCACCGCCCTGAACAAGGCCGGCCATGCGCCCTTCATGTGGGCCGCGCCCAACGGCTACCCCGACACGGCCGACTACTGGGGCAACACCAACAGCATGCTCTACCAGCAGAAGTACCTGGTGAAGCTGGTGGAGGGCGTCAGCTACAGCTACATCCTGGCGCGCCCGCTGATCCTGCTGCAGGGTGGCCAATCGGTCGCTGGCAACGTCACCCGCGCCAAGACCCCGCGCCAGGCCGTGGACAACGCCATCGCCAACCTGCTGTTCCAGCCGCTGCCAGCCTCGGTGCATTCGCTGGCGCTGTCCTTCGTCGCCCAGGAGGCCTCGCCGGACGCCGTGATGGATCCCGCCACGCTGGAGCGCCGCGTCAAGGGCCTGGTCTTCGCCCTGCTGGCTTCGCCCTGGTTCCTGCTGAGGTAATTCCCATGTCGCTCAACCTGCGTACCACCCTCAGCAACCTGCTGCCCGGCGCCAAGCCGGCTGCGGCACCCGCTTCCACTGCCGCCGCGACGCCCGCTGCCGCCACCACGGCCGCGCCTGCCGCCGCGCGTACCACGGTTGCCGCCAAGTCCGTCAACGATCACACCCTGGTCGTGGTGTTCCAGCGTTTCGCCGCCGACTGGATCAACATGCTGGTGCCCTATGGAGACCCGGACTACGCCGTCCTGCGTCCCAACCTCAAGGTCACCAACCCGGTGGTGCTGGACAATTTCTTCGGCCTCAACCCGGGCCTGAACGCGCTCAAGCCGATCTATGACGCCGGCCGCCTGGGCTTCGTCACCGCCACCGGCTGGATTCCGCTGGACTCGCGCGACCGCTCGCACTTCTACGCCCAGACCCTGGCCGAGGCTGGCTCGCGTGCCGGCGTCACCGGTGGCTGGCTCGGCCGCGCCATGCTGCGCACCCCGGCCAGCACCAACGTCTGGAACGCCATCGCCGCCGAGAACGCCATCCCGGCGAGCCTGCAGGGCTATCCCGGTGCCATCGCCGTGCGCGACTTCGCCGATCTCGACCACGGCTCCACCATGGGCATCGCCGTCACCGCCCTGATCGAGGCCGTGGCCGAGCTGGCCGGCCCTCCGGGTGACACCACGCGCAGCCTCGCGCAGAGCATGCGTGCGCTCACCGAGACGCCGCCGCCGGCACCCACCGTGGCCTATCCCGCCACTGCGCTCGGCACCGGCCTGCGCGTGGCCGCGCAGGCGATCCGCGCCGGCATGTCGCCGCGCGTGGTCACGGTGAACTCCGAGGACGACTGGGACACCCACGTGACCCAGGCCAGCCGCCACGCCGTCTCCCTGCCCAACTTCGCCAATGCCCTGGTCGCCTTCCATAACGATCTCGGCAACCTGATGGACAAGGTCACCGTCGTCACCATGACCGAGTTCGGCCGCAAGGCCCGCGAAAACTTCGGCGGCACCGACCACGGCACCGCCTCGTCGATGCTGCTGATGGGTGGCAGCGTGATCGGCGGCCGCGTCCACGGCCAGTGGCCGGGCCTGTCGCCGCAGGCGCTGTTCCAGAACGAAGACCTCGAGCCCACCACCGACTTCCGTGCCGTGCTGGGTGAGATCCTGGTCAAGCGCCTGGGCGTGAGCACAGCTGACCTGGAGCAGGTCTTCCCGGGCGGTTATGCCGGGCAGGGCAACTGGCGCAATTTCCTGGCGTAGTCCGCCCACCGCCTGCGTGGGCAACGCAAGCGTTGCCCACCCTACATTCCCCGTAGGGTGGGCAAACGGATTCTTGTTTGCCCACGCGATCCAGGACCGGATTCGCCATGCCCCGCTACCGACGCAGCCTGACTCCCGGAGCCACTTACTTCTTCACCGTGGCCTTGGCAGATCGACGCAGTTCGGCTCTTGTCGAGCACGTCGATCATCTGCGCGATGTCTATCGGAAGGTCGGCGCACGCCTTCCTTTCCAGACCCTCGCTATCTGCATCCTCCCGGATCACCTGCATGCGCTCTGGCAGTTGCCGCCGGAGGATGGTGATTTCTCGACGCGCTGGTCACAGATCAAGAGCGGTTTTTCCCGCGGACTCGATGCGGGACCGCGCAGCCCCAGCAAGCTGATCCACCGTGACAAGGGCATCTGGCAAAGGCGCTTCTGGGAACACCGGATTCGCGACGATCAGGACCTTGAACGCCACGTCGACTACATCCACTACAACCCGCTCAAGCACGGCTTGGTCAGCCGCATCGTTGACTGGCCGCATTCGAGTTTCCACCGTTACGTCCAGCAAGGCTTGCTACCGGCAGATTGGGGTGGGGACGCGACTGCCGCAGATGGATTCGGAGAGCCGCTTGGGTAGTGGAGGCGCGTGGGCAAACAAGAAGACGTTTGCCCACCCTACAAAAACCCAAAGCGGCCTGTAGGGTGGGCAAGGCGTAGCTTCGCTCGCGCGAGTACTCCCCGGAGCTCGCCTCAAGCCCCGACGCGTAACGCCGCCACTACCTCCGTCGCCGCCCGCTCACCCGAGCGGATCGCTCCATCGAAATACCCGCTCCACACCTCGGCGGTCTCAGTGCCCGCCCAATGCAATCGCCCGATCGGCGCGCGCAGGGCCTCGCCGTAGTCCAGCCACACGCCCGGCGGGAAGATGCCGGCGTAGCAGCCGCGGGTCCATTCCTCCGAGGCCCAGTTCTGCTCGATGTACTGCAGCGGATTGCGCGCCTGCTCGCCGAAGTAGCGCACGAAACTCTCGATGGTGCCCTGGCGCCGCTGCTCGGGTGTCTGGCGCAGCACGGCGCGGCCGTCGGAGCCTTCGATGAATCCCATCATGACGCCGACGTGGCCGTCGGGCGGCGAGTTGTCGAAGGTCAGTTTCACCGGCCCCACGTCGCTGGTGGCCTGGCCGTTGAGGCCGGCGTCGCGCCAGAACGGCTTGGGGTAGACGCACTGCACCTTGATCACGGTGCCCATCGGCAGGCGCTGCGTCAGCTGGTCGCGCAGGCCGTCCAGCGCCGGCGCGTAGCGGATGCGGCCCGCCAGCGTCGGCGGGATCGCGACGATGGCGCGTTGCGCCTTCACCTCGAAGCCGTCGCCGCGCAGGGTCACGCCCTGGTCGCCGTGATCGATGCGCAGCACCGGCGCGTTGAGCAGGAGGCGCTCGCTGCCCAAGGCCTCGGCCATGCCCAGGGCGATGCGCTGCGAGCCGCCGACGATGCGCGAATCCTGCGCGCCGCCCTCGGTGTTGATCAGGTTCTCCAGGCTGCCGGCGGAGCGGATGTAGAACAGCACGCCGAGCAGCGACAGGTCGCGCGGCTGGGCCGAGAACACGGACTCGATGGCCAGCTGCAGCAGGGCGCGGCCGTTGTCGCTGAACAGGTTGCCGTCGATCCAGCTCTGGAAGGTCTCGCCGTCCCATTCCGCGGCCTTCGGCGCGGTCCAGGGTTTGTCCAGCGGCACGTCGGCCGCCATGCTGTTGAGGCGCATGATCGCCACCTGGGCTTCCACCGCGCCGAGGAAGGCGCCGGGCGGGATGCGCCCCGCGTATTCCGAGCGCCGGCCGCTGCGGAAATCCACCAGCTTGCCGGTGTTGAAGGTCTTGAAGGTTGACAGGCCCAGTTCCTGGATCATCGCCAGCACGCGATCCTGCGTCGGGCCCACCCACTGGCCGCCTACCTCCACCACGGTACCGGGTTGGGCGCCCGGCGCGGTGACGGCGCGGTTCAGCGTGCGGCCGCCCACGCGGTCGCGCGCCTCCACCACCAGCACCTTGCGGCCGGCGGCCACCAGTTGCCGCGCCGCCGACAGCCCGGCCAACCCGGCGCCGACGATGGCGATCTCGGCCTGGTAGCGGCCCTGCGGGCCGCCGGGCGTCGCGGCCTGGGCGCTGCCTACCGGGCTGCTGTTACCGCAGCCGGGTATCAGTGCGCCGGCGCCGAGTGCCGCGGCGCCGGTGAGCAGGCGGCGGCGGGCGAGATCCTTGATGTCTTCCATGGATGTTTCCTGGATAAGCGGTTGGGTTCAGCGCGTGAGGTCGGCCCACACGGCGGTTTCGAGATAGTCGTTTTCCACCGCATCGCCACTGCCGGGCGCGAGCTGCGCGCCGGTGGCCAGCAGCGCCGCGCGTGGCGCATCGGCGGTGACCCAGGGCGCCAGTTCCAGGAACTCGCGCTTGCCGCCCTGGAACACCTGGTACCAGTCCACGTCGACGCCGGGTTCGAATTCGAGATTGCCGACGTAGTGGCGCAGCGGTGCCTGCGCCCCGCGCTCGGTGATCGCGCTCTGGCCGTCGAAGGCCAGGTCCAGCAGGTTGCCGACCAGGTGCGCGGTGATGTTGTAGCGGAAGCCCACCGTGGGCTCCGCCACCGTGCGCCAGGTGCTGTTCATCCACTCCAGCGGCTGCCAGCCGCCGGCGTAGTGGGCGGCCCAGCGCCCGGGGTTGGCCTCGGCCTGGATCACCACGTCCACGCCCAGCGCATCCATGCAGGGCATGTAGCTGGCGGGGATATCGGCGCAGGGCTCGAAGCCTGCCGGGCGCTGACCGAACTCGTAGCCCCACTGGAAGGCAGGCAGGGACGTGGCGAAGCCCAGGCGGAAGCCCTCCACCTCCACCCCTGCCGCGTTGGCCAGGCCGGCCTCGCCCGTGGCCGGGCCTTCGTCCAGGCCCAGCACGTTGAGCTCGATGTCGGTCAGCGGCACCTTCTGGTTGGCGAACAGCAGGTTGGTCTCGCCGCGCGGTGCTTCCGGGTGAAGGTCCCGTGGCCCCCACAGGAAGGTGACATTAGCGATGTGGTTGCTGGTGGCCACGTAGACCTCGTCCACGTCGGCCAGGTCCGGGTCCTTGAACAGCGCGATCTCCAGCGGATCGCGCGAAGCCCGGTAGGGCGCCTGGTTGTTGGAGGCCACCACGTAGACGCCGTAGTCGCGCGCGATGTCGGAGAAGGTCTGCGAGAAGGCACGGGCGAAGGTGTCGGTGGCCGCCAGGAACACCTGCTTGCGCGGATCGGTAAGCGGGAAGCGCAACTGGTAGGCCAGCACCTGCGGCAGGTAGGCGGTATTGAGCAGGCCCAGCGCGCCGAGGATGCCCAGCGGCAGCGCATCGCCGGTGGGGGCGCGCAGCGGCGTCTGCGCCTGCGCGCGCACCAGCGCGCCGCGCGTGCCGGTGGCGATGGCCATGAGCCCCGCGTCCTCGTTGAACACCACCAGGGTCGGCAGGCCGGGCTGCATCACCGGCACCACGTGCTCCTCCATCAGGCAGCGCATCTTGCGGCGAAAGGCCGCGTAGTCGCGGACGTGGCGGATCTCCTGCTTGTACTGCAGGGCCACCGCGCGCAGCCGCGCGCCGGCCTGCGCCGTGCCGGTGGCGGCTTGCCAGCGCGCCGGGCGCAGCGCCGCACACTCGGCCAGCGTCGGGCGCTCGAAGGCAGGCGGCGTCACCGGCACTGCGGCCGGCGTGCTGCTGTGGCTGCAGCCGGCCAGCAGCGCGGCGGCCAAGCCCGTCGCGGCTGCGAGAGTCCCCTTGCTCATCCACCCGTCCCTTATTTATTGTACGTGTACGAAAAATAAGGCCGAGGGCCATGGCGAGTCAAACCGGCAAGAGCAGTAAGGGCGGCAAGGCAGAAGCGGGCGGCACTCGCGGGCGGCCGCGCCGCAGCGTCGACCTGGAGCAGGCGGTGCGCCAGCGCGTCATCGAGGCCGCGCGCGGCCTGTTCGCCAGCGAAGGTTTCGAGGCGGTGAGCATGCGCCGCATCGCCGCCGTGGCCGGCTGCAGCACCATGGGGCTGTACGGGTACTTCCGCAGCAAGAACGACATCCTGCGCTACATCTGGGAGGACTTCTTCGTCGAACTGTTCGCCGGCATCGAGTCCGCGGCGCGGCGCGGCACGGCGGCGCAGCGCCTGCGCCGTGCCTGCCTGGCCTATGTCGACTACTGGTGCGACCAGCCCGAGCGCTACCGCATGGTCTACCTCAACCAGGACCAGGCCGAGCCCGGCGAGCAGCTGTACGTCGAGACCTCGGCGATCCTGGAGCGCTTCGACCTGTTCCGCCGGCTGGTGGAGGCTGCCCAGGCCGAGGGCAGTGCCCACCCGGGCGATCCGCAACTGCAGGGCGAGGCGCTGCTGTGCTCGCTGCTAGGCCTCTGTCACTCGCTGGTCACGATCCCCGAGTACCCCTGGAAGCCGCGTGCAAGGCTGCTGGACGCGGTGCTGGGCCAGGTGTTGAAGCCGGCCTGAGCCGCCCCTTGCGCTGGCGTCCTCCGCGATGGAGGATCGCGGCAGGTCTCGGAGGGATCGGTGCATGAAATGGCGCGGCGGTCAGCGTAGCGACAACGTGGTGGATGTCCGCGGTTCCGGCCGTCGCGGCTTCGGCGGCGGCGGCAAGCTCGGCCTCGGCGGCATTGCCGTCGTGGTGGTGCTGAGCCTG
This sequence comes from Solimonas sp., assembly GCA_030149365.1. Lineage (GTDB taxonomy): Bacteria > Pseudomonadota > Gammaproteobacteria > Nevskiales > Nevskiaceae > Solimonas_A. Next base: position 125,977 of record JASBRP010000018.1, on the reverse strand, counting down.
CTGCTCGGCAAGAACCCGCTGGAGATGCTGGGCCTGGTGTCGCAGGTGACCGAGGGCATGAGCCCGGCGGAGCAGCAGGAGGGCGCCCCGCCCCCGGCCAATGACGAAGGCGCCGACTTCGTGCGCGCCATCCTCGGCGAGACCGAGGCGGTCTGGGGTGAAATCTTCCAGCAGACCGGCCGACAGTACGAGCAGCCCAAGCTGATCCTGTTCTCCGGCGGCGTGGATTCCGCCTGCGGCAGCGCCACCTCCGCCTCGGGTCCGTTCTACTGCCCGGGCGACCACCAGGTGTACCTCGACATGTCGTTCTTCCAGGACATGCAGCGGCGCCTCGGCGGCGGTGGCGACTTCGCCTATGCCTACGTCATCGCCCACGAGGTGGGCCACCACGTGCAGACCCTGCTCGGCGTCAGCGCCAAGGTCAACGAGGCCCGCCGCCGCGGCCAGAACGTGCAGGGCGACGGCGGCCTGCTGGTGCGCCAGGAGCTTCAGGCCGATTGCCTGGCCGGCGTCTGGGCCAACCGCTCCGAGAAGAAGCTGCAGTGGCTGGAGAGCGGCGACGTGGAGGAGGCGCTGAACACCGCCACCGCGATCGGCGATGACCGCCTGCAGAAGCAGTCGCAGGGCCACGTGGTGCCCGACGCCTTCAGCCACGGTACCTCGGAGCAGCGCGTGCGCTGGTTCCGCGCCGGGTTCGAATCGGGCGACCCCAACGCCTGCGACACCTTCAAGGCCGGCCGTCTCTAGGTCGCCGGGCCTGCCTCTGGCGTGGCGTCTTCCGGCGTCGGCGCAATCAGCTCCAGGGCCGCTGGTGTGGTGCGTACCATCGGCTGGAAGGGTGTATGGGCCTCGGGTCCCTGCGGCGAGATCCACAGGCGCCAGGCCGCATAGGTCGCCAGCAGGCCCAGCATCAAGGCGAAGTGCAGCATCAGCGCGGTTGGCCCCAGCCATTCCATGAGCAGGCCGGCCAGGAACGGCCCCAGCACTGCGCCCGCGCCGTGCAGCAGCAACAGGCTGCCGGCGCCGCGCAGCAGGTCCTCGGGGCGCAGGCGGTCATTGGTCAGCGCGATGCTGACCGGGTAGATCGCAAAGGCCAGGCCGCCGAACAGGAACATGCCGCCCAGCAGCAGCGAGGGTTCCAGCGGCAGCAAGAACAGGCCCAGCGCCGTGGCGGCGGAGGCCAGGGTCAGCAGGAACAGGACGCGTCGGCGGTCTCCGCCGCGGTCCGACCAGCGGCCGATGGGCAATTGCAGCAGCGCACCGCCCAGGATCGCGGCGCTCATGAAGGCGGCGACGCCACTGCCCTCGAAACCCAGTTGCTGGGCGGCCGCCGGACCCATGCCCCAGAACGCGCTGAGTGCCAGCCCTGAGCCCACGGCACCGGCGATGCCCACGGGTGCGAGTGTGTAGAGCGCCCGCAGGCTCAGGTGCGGAGCCTGCGTGACGGCGGGCTGTGCCACCGAGGTCAGTGCCACCGGCACCAGCGAAAGGGACAGCAGCATCGCCGTCACACCGAAGAGTTCGAAGCCCTGCACCGGGTATAGCGCCAGCAGCGTCTGGCCGGCGGCCAGGCCGCCGAAGTTGACGGCCATGTAGCCGGCGAAGATCTGCCCCCGCGTGGACGGCTCGGCCTGCGCGTTGAGCCAGCTTTCCACGACCATGTACAGGCCGACCAGGCAGATGCCGGTCAGCAGGCGCAGCAGCAGCCAGGCCAGCGGATGCACCAGCAGGCCCTGCAGCAGCGCCGCGCTGGAGGCCAGTGCGGCGAAGATCGCGAACGCGCGGATGTGTCCGACGCGCGTGATGATGCGCGGATTGATGAAGGTGCCGAGCAGGAAGCCGGCGAAGTAAGCCGACATCATCAGGCCGATAGCGCGGCCCGACCAGCCTTCGGCGGCGCTGCGCACGCCCAGCAGCGTGCCGAACAGGCCGTTGCCGGCCAGCAGCAGGGCAACCCCGAACAGCAGGGACGAGATCGGCAACAGGCGCTTCATCATGCGAGGGCGTGGCAAGCGATGCAGGCTTGATCAGACCCTGGCGGCCCGTCGGGGTTCCGATGCCGTGCCCGGCTCAGCCTTTGCTGCCGCGCACGGCCGGCTTGCGCACGGGCTGCGGGGACTTCGCATGAGTGGCTGCAAGGAAATCGTCGCCCCAGCGGCGCACGTCGTAGTGGCTGACGATGTCGAAGAGCTGGCGCATGCGTGCGCCCGCTTCGGCGCGGCCCATGTTGAGGCCCAGGTAGCAGGCGTTCTTCAGGTCCATCACGTCGTGCGGATTGGTCAGGATGGCGCCCTTGAGTTCCGCCGCGGCGCCGGCGAATTCCGACAGCACCAGCACACCGCGGCCCTTGCTCAGGCCTTGCGTGGCGATGTACTCCTTCGCCACCAGGTTCAGGCCGTCGCGCAGCGGCGTGATCCACATCAGGTCCGCCATGGCGTAGTAGGCCACCACGTCGTCGAAGGGCAGGGCGCGGAAGAAGAATTGCACCGGTGTCCAGCCCACGCGCGAATAGTGGCCGTTGATGCGCCCCACCGCCTGCTCGATGCTGTGCTGCAGGTTGCGGTAGACCGTCATCTCCTTGGCAGCCGGCACGCAGACCGTGATCAGCGTGACCTTGCCCTGCAGTTCCGGATGCTCCTCCAGCAGCTTCTCGAAGGCCTGCAGCTTCTCCAGGGTGCCCTTGGTGTAGTCGAGACGCTCCACCGACAGGATCAGGCGGCGCCCATTGAGCGACTGCCGCAGCTCGGCCATGCGCTTCTGCACCGGGGCCCGCGACAGGGCCTGCTCGATGCGGCCCAGGTCGGTGCCGACCGGGTGTGCGCCCAGGCGGATGCGCCGGTCGCCGACGTCGATGCAGGTGCTGTAGTTCTCCAGCCCCACGGCGCACCCATAGGTGATGAAGCGCGGGGCGCAGCTGCGCCGCTCGATGACCCGCACCGGGGCTGCGCCGCGCACCACGTCGACGAAATTCTCCACCTGGCGCGGGATGTGGAAGCCCACGTAGTCGCATTGGAGCAGGCTGCCAACGATGGCGCGGCGCCAGGGGATCACGTTGAAGACGTCGGCGGAGGGGAAGTAGGTATGGTGGAAGAAGGCGATCTTCAGATCGGGGCGCAGCTCGCGCAGCGTGGCCGGCACCATCCACAGGTTGTAGTCGTGGATCCAGACCGTGGCGCCCTCGGCGGCCTCGGCCGCCGTGCGTTCGGCGAAGAGCCGGTTGATCTTCAGGAATACCTGCCAGTGGTCTTCACGGAACTGGGCGCGTTCCCAGAAGGTGTGAAGCGTCGGCCAGAACGCCTCCTTGGAGAACTGGCGGTAGAAGATGTCCACCTCCTGCTTGCTCAACGCCACCCGGGCGGCGGTGAGCCGCGGATAGCGCAGCGGATCGACGGTGCTCTGCGTCTCGAACGGCCCGCGCTTGGGGTCGTTGACGGCCCAGGCTACCCAGGCTCCGCGGCGCCCGTCGGCGAAGAAGCTCAGCAGGGTCGGCATGATGCCGTTGGGTGATTTGGGCATCACGCGCCGCACCTGGCCGTCCTCGACGACCTCGTCGTAGGGCATGCGGTGATAGACGATCACCAGGTCGGAGCGTCCGGTTTCCGCCGGCGGGGCGGCGTGGGCATCGATGCCGGCGCTGCCGATGAAGCCGAAGTACTCCAGGGCTTCCAGGATGCCGCCGCAGCCCCTGGAGTTGGCATGCAGCACCCTGGCGTTGCCCTGCGTGGCCTGCAGCAGCCAGGACTCCGAATCGCCCACGCAGACGCCCTTGAAGCCCTGCTGGAACATCGACAGGTCATTGAGGGTGTCCCCGGCCACCAGCACGCGTTCCTGCGGGATGCCAAGGTGGTTGATCAGGCCCATGAGGGTGCTGCCCTTGTTGACCCCGCGCGGCAGCACGTCCAGGTACAGGTCGGCCGAATAAAGCAGCTCGCAGCCGAGCTCGCCCACGGCCTGCTGCAGGCCATCGGTGATCGCGGCCTCGCCGCAGAAGTAGGAGCAGCGGCGTTCCTGCGGAACGTCCTGGCGCCGCAGGCCGAAATGCTCCAGGGCGGCCGCGACCACCTGGTCGCCGGGCCACAGCGCGCCGATGCGGCTCTGCAGGGGCTCGATCGGCTGCAGGCTGTGGCCGTCCACCACCGTGGCGCCCACGTCGCAGACGATGAAATCAGGCTTGGGCAGTGCGGGGTCGCCCAGCAGCGGCAGGACCGAGTCCAGGCCGCGCCCGGTGACGTAGGCCAGCCGGATGTCCGGGTGGCGGGTTACGAGCTGGTACAGGCGCAGTCGATCCTCGGGGGTGCCGGCGAGGAAGGTGCCGTCCAGGTCCGTGGCAAGAAGCATGCGCATTCTCCCTGTAGTGTTTTCTAGGAATGGCGCACCGCCGTCTGACGGTACAAATGAGCATGCATTTTAATTAATTAATGAAATAATTCAAATTATTAAAGAAAAATTAGCAATTTTTAAGTATTTATTATCAAATAAAATTCACTTGCTACAGTGATTTAGGGTAAATTTTATAGGCATTTATTTATTGAATAGTGATGAATTAATAATTTCATGATGGCGTTTATATTCGACTTTAAAGATCATCAGGAGTCATTTGATTGGCCTCAAGGAAGGCCATTTTTCATTGTTATTGATTGACCATTCAGTGAAAATTAAATGTGATTATTTGTATAATTAAATGATTCGACCGGGCACAAAAAAGGCCCCTTGCGGGGCCTTTGTCGGTCGCGGGCTCAGAGCAGCGCCGCGATGTCCTTCTCGATCGCTTCGGGCTTGTCCATCGAGCCGTAGCGCTTCACCACGTTGCCGTTCTTGTCCACCAGGAACTTGGTGAAGTTCCACTTGATGCCCTCGGTGCCGAGGATGCCGGGGGAGGCGGTCTTCAGGTACTTGTAGAGCGGGTGGGCGTTGTCGCCGTTGACGTCGATCTTGGCGAACAGCGGGAAGCTGACGTCATACGAGAGCGAGCAGAAATTCTTGATCTCGTTCTCGTCGCCCGGCTCCTGGTGGCCGAACTGGTCGCAGGGGAAGCCCAGCACCGCCAGGCCCTTGTCCTTGTTGCGGCGGTAGACCTCTTCCAGGCCCTTGTACTGCGGCGTGAAGCCGCACTTGCTGGCCACGTTGACGATCAGCAGCACCTTGCCACGGTAGGCGTCCAGCGACTGGCTCTGGCCGTCGATGGTCTTGGCTTCGAATCCGTACACGCTCATCGTCAATCCCCTGGGGTTTGTGAGTGGAGCGCAGCCTAGGCTGCGCTGGGGCTCACTGCAAGCCGGCGACGTCGAACGCCATCAGCGGCGCCGCGCTCTGGCGCACGTTGGCCAGCAGCGCCGGCACCTGCGACAGCATGCGGCCGGCGAAGAACTGCGCGGTGGCGCGCTTGGTGTCGGCAAACAGCTTGTCGCCGGTGGCGTCCGCGGCGCGGGTCATGCGCAGCCAGTTCCAGCCCAGGTAGGCCAGCGAGAAGGCACGCAGGAAATCCACGCAGCCAAAGGCGCCGTCGTCCGGGCTGGTCTTGTAGGACTGCTGGATCCACGCGGTGGTGCTCTCCAGTTCGTCGATGGCGGTGGCGAGCGGGCCGGCGATGAAGTCCGGGGCGCCGGCCAGGTCCTTGCGCACGGCTTCGAAGAAGCGCTTGGGCAGGCGGCCGCCGTTGAGCATCAGCTTGCGACGCACCAGGTCCATGGCCTGGATGCCGTTGGTGCCTTCGTACAGGCACAGGATCTTGGAGTCACGCACGATCTGCTCGATGCCGTGCTCCTTGATGAAGCCGTGGCCGCCGTAGACCTGGATCGCCATGGAGCCCAGCTCCACGGCGCTGTCGGTGCAGTAGGCCTTGACCAGCGGGGTGGCCAGCTCGACCCAGTCCTGGGCCTCTTCGCGGGCAGCCGGGTCGGTGGCGTGGTGGCTCGCGTCCACGTGCATGGCGGTCTCGTAGGCCAGCACGCGGGCGCCCTCGGTCACGGCCTTCATCTGCAGCAGCATGCGGCGCACGTCGGGGTGGTGGGCGATCACGTCGCCGCCGTTGAAGGCCTTGCCCTGCTTGCGGTCCAGCGCGTAGGCGATGGCGTTCTGCGTGGCCAGCTCGCACTGGCCCAGACCCTGGTAGCCCACCATGATGCGGGCCAGGTTCATCATCACGAACATGTTCTGGATGCCGGTGTTCGGCGCGCCGATCATCCAGCCCTTGGCGTTCTCGAAGCTCATGGTGCAGGTGCAAGAGCCGTTGATGCCCATCTTGTGCTCGATGGACACGGCCTTGACCGGGTTGCGCTCACCCAGCGAGCCGTCGGCGTTGACCAGGTACTTGGGCACCACGAAGGTCGACAGGCCCTTGATGCCCGGAGGCGAGTCCGGCAGGCGGGCGAGGGTGAAGTGGATGATGTTGTCCACCATCCCGTGTTCGCCGGAGGTAATGAAGATCTTGCTGCCTTCCAGCAGGAAGGAACCGTCGGCCTGCGGCGTGGCCTTGGTCTTGACCGCCGCCAGGTCGGAGCCGGCCTGCGGCTCGGTCATGCACATGGTGCCGGACCATTCGCCGGTGGCGAGCTTGGGCAGGTAGGTCTGCTTCTGTTCGTCGCTGCCGTTGGCGGCAATCGCCTCGAAGCAGCCCTGGGTCAGGCCCGGGTAGAGCGCGAAGGCCACGTTGGCCGAGCACAGCAGCTCCTCGATCACCTTGCCCAGGGTGTAGGGCAGGCCGGCGCCGCCGTATTCCTGGCTCTGCATGATGCCGATCCAGCCGGCCTCGGCGTAGTTCTTCCAGAACTCCGGGAAGCCCTGGGGCACCTTCACCTCATGGTTCGAATAGACACAGCCCTGCTGGTCCGAGCTGGCGTTCAGCGGGGCCAGTTCGTTCTGGATCAGCTTGGCCGCCTCCTCGATCAGCCCGCCCAGGGTCTCCGGGGTGGCCTCTTCCAGCCCCGGCAGCTGCGACAGCCGCTCCGCCTTCAGGACGTTGTTGAGGACAAAGTTGATTTCGCGCAGGGGGGCCTTATAGGTAGCCATGGCAAGGTCCGGGGCAGGGTGGGGGAAATTTCAGGGCGGGAAGGCTAGCACAGCAGGGAAGCCCGGACCGTGCAAAAACGGTCTGGGTGCCTGCCAGAATTTGCGATGGCCGTCGCCACCCGTCATCGAACTTCCGCGCCCGCCGGCGATCTGAAGCGGCGCATAGGGGATCGGCGGGGTGTCATCGATCAGGGGTGGGGGAGGGCAGGCGGCTCAAGCCTGCACCGGAAACCATCCGGGCCGTGGCATAATCCGCCGCTCGATTTTCAAGAATCATTCTAATTTCCGGAGCTTTACGTGTTGGATTTCTTCGTTTCGCCGGCGTATGCCCAGGCTGCCGCCCAGCCCCAGCCCAGCCTGGTAATGCAGTTCGCGCCGCTGATGATCCTGGTCGTGGTGTTCTACTTCCTGCTGATCCGTCCGCAGATGAAGCGCACCAAGGAACACCGCCAGATGCTGGACAAGGTCGCCAAGGGCGACGAAGTGGTGGCCAGCGGCGGTCTCGCCGGGCGCGTCACCGGCATCGGCGAGGCCTACCTGACGGTGGAGATCGCCGACGGCGTCAACGTCAAGATCCAGAAGCAGGCCGTCACCAGCGTGCTGCCCAAGGGCACCCTGAAGAGCCTGTAACCAACTGATTCCCCTCTGATTCCCAGAGGGGCTGAAGGCCTGCGGGGTGGTTGCCCCGCAGGCCGTCCCCTGTATCGAAGCAGGGGCCACCATATCCCCGGCGAGATCCGCCTCATGAAGCCTTACGCAAGCTGGAAGTACGCCGTCCTGGTCCTGGCACTGGTATTCGGCGTGCTGTACTCGGCGCCCAACATCTACGGCGACGATCCCTCGGTCCAGATCACGATGGAGTCCGGCGACCCCTTGCCGGCAGATTTCGCGGACATCGTCGCCAAGGCCCTGGAGGCCAAGACGCTGGTCCCGATCGCCAGCGGGGTGGAGGATGGGCACTGGGTGGTACGCCTGGCGACCACCGATGCCCAGCTGCAGGCCTCGGAGCAGCTCAAGCGCGAGCTGGGGCGCGGCTACATCGTGGCCCTGAACTCGGCCTCCAAGACGCCGGCCTGGCTGCGGGCCATCGGCGCCAAGCCCATGAACCTGGGCCTCGACCTTCGGGGCGGCGTGCACTTCCTGCTGGAAGTGGACATCGACGAGGTCAACAAGAAGGCCGTCCAGCGCATCATCACCGACGTGCCGGCCTTCCTGCGCAAGGAAGATGTCCGCTACACGGGCCGCCGCGAGGCCGGCAGCTCCGCGCTGCTGGAGTTCGCCGACGCCACGACGCTGGAAGCGGCACGCAAGCTGATCGCGCGCAGCTTCCCCGAGTACACCCTGACGGTGCCGGCCAACAACCCCAACCAGCTGCAGATCTCGCTGTCGCAGCAGGAAGCCAAGCGCATCGTCGATTTCGCCGTCCAGCAGAACCTCACCACCCTGCGCAGCCGCGTCAACCAGCTGGGCGTGGCCGAGCCGCTGGTGCAGCGCCAGGGCGTCAACCGCATCGTGGTCCAGCTGCCGGGCGTGCAGGACACCACCCGCGTGAAGGAACTGCTGGGCGCCACGGCTACCCTGGAGTACCGCGCGGTGGACGAGTCCGACGCCTACTCGGCGGCGGCCAGCGGCATCACCCCTGCCGGCACCGAGCTGTTCTACACCCGCGAGGATCGCCGACCGGTGCTGCTCAAGCGCGAGATCATCGCCGGCGGTGACAACCTGGTGGATGCCGCCGCCACGGTGGACGATCAGGGCGGCCCGGCCGTCAGCGTCGTGCTGGACGGCCCCGCCGCCAAGCGCATGTTCGCCTTCACCGAGCGCAACGTCGGCAAGCCGATGGCGGTGCTGTTCAAGGAGCGCGAGGTCGTCACCAACTACAACGCCCAGGGCGTGCCGATGCGTGAGCACCGCGATGTCGAGGAGATCATCTCCATCGCCAGCATCCGCGGCGTGTTCGGCAAGCAGTTCCAGACCACCGGCCTGTCCAGCAAGGAAGCCCACGACCTGGCCCTGCTGCTGAAGGCCGGCGCCCTGGCGGCCCCGGTCGAGATCGTCGAAGAGCGCACCGTCGGCCCCAGCCTGGGCGCCGACAACATCCGCCGCGGCATCGCCGCCGCCGTGCTGGGCATGGTGCTGGTGGCGATCTTCATGGTCATCTACTACCGCGTATTCGGCATGTTCGCCGTGGCGGCCCTGCTGCTGAACACGGTGCTGGTCGCCGCCATCCTGTCGCTGATGCAGGCCACGCTGACCATGCCCGGCATCGCCGGCATCGTCTTGCACCTGGGTATTGCCATCGACGCCAACGTGCTGATTTACGAGAGAATTCGAGAAGAACTCCGTAACGGCATGAAGCCCCACCAGGCGATTGAAGCGGGCTATGACCGTGCCTTCCTGACCATCGCCGACGCCAACATCACGGTGCTCATCGCCACCATGACGCTATTTGCCCTGGGCGCGGGCCCCATCAAGGGCTTCGCCATCACCCTGGCCATCGGCATCGCCTGCTCGCAGTTCACCGCCATCGTCGGTTCGCGTGCCCTGGCCCAGCTGTTCTTCGCCAAGCGTCCTCTCAAGGACGTGCCGGTCTGGTGATCGGGCACTGAAAGGTTACTCAACGTCATGAAAATCTTCGCAAAAGTACCCAACATCAACTTCATGGCCCAGCGCAAGACCGGGCTATGGGCGTCGGGCGTACTGACCCTGGTGGCGATCGCCCTGATCGCCTTCCACGGCCTCAATTTTGGTATCGACTTCACCGGCGGCGTGCTGGTTGAAGTCAATTACCAGCAGCCGGTCGAGCTGGAAGAGGTCCGCGCAGAACTGGGCGAGGCCGGCTACCACAACGCCATGGTGCAGCACTTCGGCAGCGCCTCGGCCCTGCTGATCCGCCTGCCCCCCGCCAAGGAAGCCAGCACCGCCGAGGTCAGCAGCCGGGTGCTGGAAGCCTTGCACGCGCAGGAGAAGAGCATCGAGCTGCGGCGCATCGAGTTCGTCGGCCCGCAGGTGGGAGAGGAGCTGTTCAACGACGGCGGCCTGGCCCTGCTGGTGGCCTTCATCGGCATCGCCGTCTACATCATGTTCCGCTTCGAGTGGAAGTTCTCGGTCGGCGCCGTCGCCGCCGTGGTCCACGACGTCATCATGGTGCTGGGCTTCCTGGCCCTGTTCGACATCGAGTTCGACATCACCACCCTGGCCGCCATCCTGGCTTTGATGGGTTACTCGAACAACGAAACCATCGTCATCTTCGACCGCGTGCGTGAGAACCTGCGCGATGAGCGGCGCATGGAAGTCCTTGATGTCGTTAATCTTTCTGTAAACCAGACCTTGCTGCGCTCGATCATCACCCACGTCTCGACCTCGCTGGTGCTGATCGCCCTGCTGGTCCTGGGCGGCGCCACGGTGCACAGCTTCTCGTCGGCCTTGCTGGTGGGTGTCATCGTCGCGACTTACTCGTCCATCTACATTTCGACCAATCTGGCCGTTGCCTTGGGCGTTTCCCGAGAGGATCTGCTGCCTCCGCAGGACAAGGAAATTGACGAAATGCCCTAGGCGTTTAGTGCCGCCCTGCCGTCCCTCTGCAACGGAAAAATGCCGAGATACCCCTTGGTGAGGGGGTATTCGGAAATCCGCGCGTGGAGTATAAACTGTCGAAAGTTTGACTAGGCCGGAAGCGGCGTGTGCAGTGGGTCACATCCTTTGGTGTTGCGATAAAACTACAATAAACAAACAGCCGCAATTAAACCTAGACGATAGTGGTTGGGCCAATGGAACTTATAATTGCGGTACTTTTTGCGCTTTTTGCCAGCCTTTGGATTTGCGGATTGACTATCCGCGCAGCACGCGTCCTGAAATTCGGGGTCGATGAAAGCGACGGGGTGCAGAAGTCCCATAGCCACTGGGTGCCGCGCTTGGGCGGTATCCCGATTTTTGTGGCTTTTTTGAGCGGTGTTTTGCTGATAGCTTGGCAAACCGGACAATATGTACGGGAAACCGCTTTCATGATCGTCTGCGTGCTGCCGGCCTTCGGCATCGGCTTGGTCGAGGATGTCACCCGCCGCGCTGGTGTTTTGGTCCGCTTGATCTTCACTATGGTGGCTGCTGCGCTCGGTTGGTGGCTGCTCGGCGCCGGTCTGTTCCGCTTGGATCTGCCTGTGATTGATCAGTGGTTAGCTGGTAGTGCTGCTTTCGCTTTCATCCTCACGTTGATCGCGGCTGCTGGCTTGGCGCACGCGGTCAATATCATCGACGGCTGTAATGGCCTGAGCAGTTTTGTTTCCGCAGTAGTGCTGGCCTCCATGGGCTGCGTTGCCCTGATGGTGGGCGACGAATTGGTTGCTCGGGTGGCCTTTCTGAGCGTGGCTGCGGTGGCTGGCTTCTTTGTCTGGAATTTCCCGTTCGGCCGGATTTTCCTTGGTGACGCAGGTGCCTACATGATTGGCTTCCTGATCGCTGAAGTGGCCATGCTGCTTGTAGCTCGTAACCCGGAGGTTTCGGCTTGGTTCCCTATGCTGCTGATGGTCTATCCGGTCTGGGAGACTCTATTCTCGATGGGGCGGCGTGCCCGCCATGGCTTGCGACAGATGGGCCTGCCCGATGCCTTGCACCTCCATCAGTTGATCCTGCGGCGTCTGGTGCGCCTGTTCCCTGGCTCCCTTGATCCGATGCATCGGATTCTGCGCAATTCCATTGCGTCCACCTACCTGTGGCTGCTCGCGGTGCTGTGTGCGGTTCCGGCTATAATCTTCCACGAGAATCATCAGGTGTTGGTTGCAGCCTGCGTGCTCTTCGTGGCGCTGTACCTCTGGTTATATCGGTCATTGGTCAGCTTCAAGGCCCCGTCCTTCATGCGGCTAACCCGTGAGCCCAGAAAAGAGTACCTGCCTAAACAGTCGATCTGAGTTTCCGTGCCTCCCGGCCGGATCTGATCATCCACTACCCTCCCCAACTGGCAAGTGAACCTGCCAGAGAAGCCATGCGTTCCCTATCTAAAGTAAAAATCGGCGTTCTTGGTCTTGGTTATGTTGGCCTGCCCCTGGCCGTCGAGTTCGGCAAGCGTTTCGACGTAGTCGGGTTCGACATCAACCAAGCTCGTATCGATGAACTCAAGGCTGGCCGCGACCACACCCTGGAAGTCGAGCCGGAAGAGTTGAAGGCCGCCGCCAGGCTGCAGTTCTCTAGCAGCCTTGAAGACCTGGCTGGCTGCAATCTCTACATCGTGACCGTGCCGACGCCGGTCGACGAGCACAAGCGGCCGGACTTTACCCCGCTGGTGCGTGCCAGCCAGACCATCGCAAAAGTGCTCAAGCGCGATGACATCGTGATCTACGAGTCCACGGTCTATCCGGGTGCCACAGAAGAAGTTTGCGTGCCAGAACTGGAGAAGGGCTCTGGCTTGCGCTTCAACCAGGAATTCTATGCCGGCTACAGCCCGGAGCGCATCAATCCGGGCGACCGTCAGCACCGCCTGCCGAACATCAAGAAAGTGACCTCCGGCTCGACGCCGGAAGTGGCAAGGTTCGTCGATGAACTCTACGCGGCCATCATCGTCGCGGGTACCCACAGCGCCTCGTCGATCAAGGTGGCCGAGGCCGCCAAGGTCATCGAGAACACCCAGCGCGATCTCAACATCGCCCTCATCAACGAGTTGTCGCTGATCTTCCGGCGCATCGGCATCGACACGCTGGAGGTGCTGGAGGCGGCGGGTACCAAGTGGAACTTCCTGCCGTTCCGTCCGGGCCTGGTTGGTGGACACTGCATCGGTGTCGATCCCTACTACCTGACGCACAAGGCGCAGGAACTGGGCTATCACCCCGAGGTGATCCTCGCGGGTCGCCGTATCAACGACAACATGGGGCCCTATGTGGCTGACCAGGTCATCAAGCTGATGACCCAGCGCAAGCTCCACGTGGTGGATTCCCGCATCCTGGTCCTGGGCTTCACCTTCAAGGAGAACTGCCCGGACGTGCGCAACACGCGCGTGATCGACATCGTGCAGGAGCTGAAGCGCTACAACGCCAAGGTCGACATCCATGACCCCTGGGTTTCGGCCGACGAGATGGAGCACGAGTACGGCGTGCGCCCGGTTGCGGCTCCCGATGCGGGGGCCTACGACGCGGTGATCCTGGCCGTGGCGCACGAGCAGTTCAAGCAGATGGGAGCCGCCGCGGTACGCGCTCTCGGCCGCCCCGGCGCGGTGCTGTTCGACGTCAAGAGCCTGTTCGACCGCAGCCTGGTCGACGCCCGTCTCTGAGTAACTGTCCAATATGAAAATCCTCCTGACGGGCGCCGCCGGCTTCATCGGCTATCACGTTGCCAAGCTGTTGCTGGAGCGCGGCGACGAAGTCGTCGGCATCGACAACCTCAACGATTACTACGACGTGAGCCTGAAGCAGGCCCGCCTGAAGGAACTGGCGGCCTATCCGCGCTTCCGCTTCGAGCGCGTCGAGATCGCCGACGCGAAGGAACTGGACGCCGTATTCGCCGCGCATGAATTCGAGCGCGTGGTGCACCTGGCCGCGCAGGCCGGCGTGCGCTATTCGCTGGTCAACCCGATGGCCTACATCAACGGCAACATCGTCGGGTTCACCCACATCCTCGAGCAGTGCCGCCACCGCAAGGTGCCGCACCTGGTGTATGCCTCCTCCAGCTCGGTCTACGGCGCCAACACGCGGATGCCGTTCTCGGTGCGCCAGGGGGTTGATCATCCGCTGAGCCTCTACGGAGCGACGAAGAAGGCCAATGAGCTGATGGCGCACTCGTACAGCAACCTGTACGCCTTGCCGACCACGGGCCTGCGCTTCTTCACGGTCTATGGCCCCTGGGGCCGGCCTGACATGGTGATGTACCTGTTCACCAAGGCGATCTCCGAAGGGCGCCCGATCGACGTCTTCAACCAGGGCAACATGCGCCGCGACTTCACCTACATCGACGACATCGCGGAGAGCGTGGTGCGCGTGATGGACCGCGTGCCCGCGGGCGACCCGGCCTGGAACGGTGATGCTCCGAACGCGGCCAGCAGCTATGCGCCTTACCGCGTCTACAACATCGGCAACCATTCGCCGGTCGAGCTGGATTACGTCATCGAGCTGATCGAGAAGAGCCTCGGCCGCAAGGCGGTCCGCAACCTGCTGCCCATGCAGCCCGGCGACGTCCCCGCCACCTACGCTGATGTCGAGGAGCTTGAAGCCGACGTTGGCTTCAAGCCGGCCACGTCCATCGAAACCGGTATCGCCCGCTTCGTCGAGTGGTACACCCGCTACAACTCGAAGGCCTGAACGGAACGCCAGCGGTCATGAAAAAAGCATTGATTACCGGCGTCACCGGCCAGGACGGCGCCTACCTCGCGGAATTCCTGCTCAAGAAGGGCTACGAGGTCCATGGCATCAAGCGGCGCAGCTCGCTGCTGAACACCGATCGCATCGACCACCTCTACCAAGACCCGCACACCCGGGACCGCAAGTTCGTCCTGCACTACGGCGACCTGACCGATTCCACCAGCCTGATCCGTGTGCTGCAGCAGGTGCAGCCGGACGAGCTGTACAACCTGGGTGCGCAGTCGCATGTGCAGGTGTCGTTCGAGGAGCCGGAATACACGGCCAACTCGGACGCCATGGGCGCGCTGCGCCTGCTCGAGGCGATCCGCATCCTCGGCCTTTCGAACAAGACCCGCTTCTACCAGGCCTCCACCTCGGAACTGTACGGCCTGGTGCAGGAAATCCCGCAGCGCGAGACCACGCCGTTCTACCCGCGTAGCCCCTACGCGGTGGCCAAGCTCTATGCCTACTGGATCACGGTCAACTACCGCGAGGCCTACGGCATCTACGCCTGCAACGGCATCCTGTTCAACCACGAGTCGCCGCTGCGCGGCGAAACCTTCGTCACGCGCAAGATCACCCGCGCGGTCGCGCGCATCGGCCTGGGCCTGCAGGACTGCCTGTACCTCGGCAACATGAATGCCAAGCGTGACTGGGGACATGCGCGCGACTACGTCGAGATGCAGTGGCTGATGCTGCAGCAGCAGCAGCCCGAGGATTTCGTCATCGCCACCGGCGTGCAGTACAGCGTGCGCGAGTTCGTCGATGCCGCCTTCGGCGAGCTGGGCATCCAGCTCGAGTGGAAGGGCGAGGGCGTCGACGAGATCGGCATCGTGGCCAAGGCCAACCCTGAGTTCGCGGTGAAGGCCGGCCAGACCATCGTGCGCGTCGATCCGCGCTATTTCCGTCCTACCGAGGTCGAGACCCTGCTGGGCGACGCGACCCGCGCCCGCGAGAAGCTCGGCTGGACGCCGCGCACGACCTTCGCCGAACTCGTGACCGAGATGACGCGCAGCGACCTGGAACTGGCGCGCCGCGACGAACTGGTCAAGAAGAGCGGCTTCAAGGCTTACGACTACCACGAATGATCATGCGTCGGGACATGCGCATCTTCGTGGCAGGGCATCGCGGGCTGGTGGGCTCGGCGCTGGTGCGCGCCCTGCGCGCGCGCGGCTACGAGAACCTGCTGCTGCGGAGCCATGCCGAACTCGATCTCTGCGACGCCGCAGCGGTGCGCGAATTCTTCGCCGTCGAGCGGCCGGAAGCGGTGCTGCTGGCTGCCGCCAAGGTCGGCGGCATCCTCGCCAACAACAGCTATCCGGCGGAGTTCATCCGCGACAACCTCGCGATCCAGACCAACGTGATCCACGAGGCCTGGCGTGCCGGCGTGCAGAACCTGCTGTTCCTCGGGTCTTCCTGCATCTACCCGCGTGACTGTCCTCAGCCGATCCGCGAGGAGCACCTGCTGACCGGGCCGCTGGAGCCCACCAACCGGCCTTACGCGCTGGCCAAGATCTCCGGCATCGAGCAGTGCTGGTCCTACAACCGCCAGTACGGCACGCGCTACGTCGCGGCGATGCCGACCAACCTCTACGGCCCGGGCGACAACTACGACCTGGGCAAGTCGCATGTGCTGCCGGCGCTGATCCGCAAGTGCCACGATGCCAAGCTGGCCGGAGCGCCCTCGATCGGTGCCTGGGGCACAGGCAGGCCGCTGCGTGAGTTCCTGTACTCGGACGACATGGCCGAGGCCTGCCTGTTCCTGCTGGAGCGCGCCGCCGGTTTCGGCGAGGAACTGTTCAATGATCGCCAGCCGCCGCTGCTCAATGTCGGCTACGGCGAGGATCTTTCCATTGCCGAACTGGTCGAGCTGGTGAAAGACGTCGTCGGTTATCGCGGCGAGACGGTCTGGGACCACAGCAAGCCCGACGGCACACCGCGCAAGCTGATGGATAGCGGTCGCCTGCGTGCGCTGGGCTGGACCCCGCGCGTGACCATGCGCGAAGGCATCCGCCTGGCCTACGAGGACATGCTGTCGCGCATGGCCGCCGGCGAGCTGAGAGCCGCCTGATGGGGTCCCTGGATTTCATCGCCGAGATCGCGCAGGCCCACGACGGCAGCCTGGGCATGGCCCATGCCTACATCGACGCGCTGGCCTCGACCGGCGTCAACGTCGTCAAGTACCAGGTGCACATCGCCGAGGCCGAGAGCAGCGCCTACGAGCCGTTCCGGGTCAAGTTCAGCCGCGAGGATGCCACGCGCTACGACTACTGGAAGCGCATGGAATTCACCGAGGAGCAGTGGCAGGGCCTCAAGCAGCACTGCGAGGAGCGCGGGCTGGAGTTCCTGGCCTCGCCCTTCTCCAACGCCGCCGTCGAGCTGCTGGAGCGCCTCGGCGTGCGCCGCTACAAGATCGGCTCGGGCGAGGTCGGCAACCTGCTGATGCTCGAGCGCATCGCCCGCACCGGCAAGCCGGTGATCCTGTCCTCCGGCATGTCGACCTTCGACGAGCTGGACCAGACCGTCGCCTTCCTCAAGGGTTTCGGCAGCCCGCTGTCGATCCTGCAGTGCACCACCAGCTATCCGACGCGTCCGGAGCAGCTCGGCCTGAACGTGATCGGGGAACTGCGCCAGCGCTATGGCCTGCCGACCGGCCTGTCGGACCATAGCGGCAGCATCGCGCCCGGCATCGCCGCGGTGGCGCTGGGCGCCGAGCTGCTGGAGTTCCACGCGGTGTTCGACCGACGCATGTTCGGGCCGGACGCCTCGTCCTCGCTCGACATCGGTGAGATCGGCCGCCTGGTCGAGGGCGCGCGGGCGATCCGCAGCTCGCTGGACAACCCGATCGACAAGACCAAGCTGGCGGTGAATCCGGAGCTGCGCGTGATGTTCGGCAAGTCGCTGGCCGTGAATCGCGAGCTGCCTGCCGGCCACGTGCTGGCGCTCGGCGACCTGGAAGGGAAGAAGCCCGGTGACCGCGGTATCCCCGCCGCGCGCTACGGCGAAGTCCTCGGCCGCCGGCTTGCGCGGCCGCTGGCACAATGGGATTTCCTCAACGACGCCGACCTGGAAAGCAGTACGGAGCAGCGGTCATGAAACGCAAGATCTGCGTGGTGGTCACCGCGCGTCCCAGCTACAGCCGCATCAAGACCGCGCTGGCCGCGATCCAGGACCATCCCCAGCTGGAGCTGCAGCTGGTGGTGGCGGCTTCGGCACTACTGGACCGCTATGGTGCCGCCATCGAGGTGATGCAGCGCGAAGGCTTCGTGCCGGCTGCCAAGGTGTTCAACGTCATCGAGGGCGACGACCTGGTCGCCGCCCCCAAGACGACCGGCCTGGGGTTGCTCGAACTGACCACGGTGTTGCTCAACCTCAAGCCGGACATCGTCGTCACCGTCGCTGACCGCTTCGAGACGATGGCCACGGCGATCGCCGCAGCTTACATGAACATCCCGCTGGCCCATGTACAGGGCGGTGAAGTGACCGGCAATATCGACGAGAAGGTACGCCACGCCGTCACCAAGCTCGCCGACTACCATTTCGTGGCCTCCGAGTCGGCGCGCGAGCGCGTCGTGCGCCTGGGCGAGGAGCCGGAAAGCGTCTTCAACACGGGTTGCCCCTCGATCGACCTTGCGCGCGAGATTGCCGACCAGATCGTCAACGAGCCCGGCTTCGATCCCTACGAGCGGTACGGCGGTGTCGGCGCGCGTCCGGATCTGTCCAAGGGCTACCTCGTGGTGTTGCAACACCCGGTCACCACCGAGCATGGGCAGGCCCGCGAACAGATTCTGATCACGCTGCGCACGGTCGACCGCATGGGACTGCCGACGCTCTGGTTCTGGCCCAATGTGGATGCCGGCGGTGACGAGACTTCCAGCGCGATCCGCGGCTACCGCGAAAAGCACAACCCGGCGCACATCCATTTCTTCAAGAACATGGATCCGGACGACTTCCTGCGCCTGCTGCTCGGCGCGCGCTGCCTGATCGGAAATTCCAGCGTCGGCATCCGCGAGTGCTCCTTCCTCGGCGTGCCGGTGGTGAACCTCGGCAGCCGCCAGGAACGCCGCGACCGCGGTCCCAACGTCATCGACGTGGCCTACGACGAAGCCCAGCTGGAGTCGGCGATCCGCCGCTGGCTGGAGTCGCCGCGGCCGCCGCGCGACACGGTGTATGGCGGTGGCGATGCCGGCAAGCGGATCGCTGACCTGCTGGCGACCGTGCCGCTGCGTTTTCACAAGACGATTTCCTTCTGAGCGCCGCCATGCCAGGGCAACGCGAGGGTATCCAGCAACGCCAGCCCTGCCGCTCCCGCGGCGGAGAGGGGCGTTGAAGTGCGCGTCCTCGGCCTGATACCCGCCCGCGGCGGTTCCAAGGGTGTGCCCGGCAAGAACATCCGCAAGGTTTACGGAAAGCCCCTGCTGTCCTACACCCTGGATGCCGCGGTGGCCAGCGGCGTGCTGGCCGACGTCGTGGTCAGCTCCGATGACGAGGCGATCCTGGATGTCGCGCGGCAGCATGCCGGCGTGTCCGCGCGCCGCCGTCCGGCAGACCTGGCGCAGGACACCAGCCCGGTCAATGCCGTCATCCGCCAGGTGCTGGACGAGCTGGAGGGCGAGGGCAGGGCGCGCTACGACGCCATCATGCTGCTGCAGCCCACCGCGCCGATGCGTGAGCCGCAGCACCTGCGCGAGGCGACACAGAAGCTGGTGGACGGCGTGAATGCCGTGATCAGCGTCTGCGAGATGCACGACGTGCACCCGGCACGCATGTACCGCCTCGGCGAAGGCGACCTGATGCAGCCGCTGATGCCGGAGTGGGAGCAGGCGCGCCGCCAGGACATTCCGCCGGTCTATTACCGTAACGGCTCGATCTACCTGGTGCGACGCGAAGCCTTCGACGCCGGTGGTGCCGTAATGGCCAAACCCACCGCGGCCTACGTCATGCCCGATCGCTACCTGCTCAACATCGACGAGCCGCGCGACATGATCATGGCCGAGGCGCTGATCGCGGCCTGGCAGGAAGGCCGGCTGTGATCCGCGAGGTCATCTTCAACGCCGAGCCGCTGGGTTTTTCCCCGCGCGCCCGGCAGATGTGGGAAGCGCTCGGCGAATACCACGAGGGCGATCTGGACACCGCCGCGGATGACGCCCTGCTGGCACGCGCTACGGTGCTGATCGTGCGCCTGGCCCGGCGCATCGATGGCGGCATCCTGGAACGCGCACCCGCCTTGCGCACGGTGATCTCCGCCACGACCGGCCTGGATCATCTCGACCAGGCGGCCATGGCGGCGCGCCGCATCGACCTGGTTTCCCTGCGCGGCGAAACCGAATTCCTCAGCACCATTCCCTCCACCGCGGAGCACACCCTGGCACTGATGCTGGGTCTGCTGCGCAAGCTGCCGTCGGCGGTGCAGTCGGTGGCCGCAGGCGAATGGCAGCGCGACCGCTTCCGCGGGCGCCAGATGAAGGGCAGGCGCCTGGGCCTGGTGGGCCTGGGGCGCACCGGCTCGATGGTGGCGCACTACGCTGCCGCGCTGGGCATGGACATCTCCTACTACGACCCCCACGTCGAGCAGCCCGCCTACCGGCGCCATGGCAGCCTCGCGGAGCTCTTGCGCGCTTCCGAGATCGTCAGCCTGCACGTGCACCTGACCGAGCAGACCTGCGGCATGATCGGCATGGAAGAGATCGCCGCGCTGGCGGACGGTGCCTGGCTGATCAACACCTCGCGCGGTGGCCTGGTCGACGAGCAGGCGCTGGCGGATGCCGTGCTGGGCGGTCGCCTGGCCGGTGTCGCCACGGACGTGCTGGCCACGGAACTGCACGACATCGAGCGTAGCCCGCTGCTGCGGGCCCAGCGCGCGGGTGCCAACGTGATGATCACGCCGCATATCGGCGGGGCCACGGCCGATGCCATGCATGCCTGCGAGGAATTCATCGTTCAAAAGTATGCCGGCACGCTGTCGGTTCGCCCGGAAGGAGTCTGACATGAGCACTGGGGCAATCTCGAACCTGGCGATCGCGCGGTTCTTCACCGCCGACAAGTTCATCAAGAATCCGCTGCTGAACGCCATGGGGGCACAGGTTGCCCGGATCGTGGCGGCACAGGCGATCTATCGGCTCCGTCGCGGCAAGCCGGTGGACACGGAACTGGACGAGTACCTGGGCAAGCTGCAGCGAGAGGGCTACGTTGCCATCCCCGACTTCCTGCCGCCGGCCGAGTTCGCCGCCCTGCGCGATGAAAGCCTCGCCGCACTGCGGTCGCCGGACACGCCCAAGGCCGATCTCTTCCACGGCCAGACGCGGGTGCGGCGCATCCTGCTCAAGGGGGCGATGACCACGGCCTTGCCGACTGCCTCGCGTGTTACCGCGGATTCGCGCATTGCCGCCCTGTTGTCGGCGATCGAGAAGCGCCCGGTGCTTGCATCGCGCTGCCATCGCGCGATCGAAGAGGTCACCCATGGGCCGCTGTCCGTGCCTGATCCCGAGAACAGCCTGCACAGCGATACCTTCCACAACACGCACAAGGCCTGGCTGTACCTCTCGGACGTCGGCGAGCGGGAGGGCCCCTTGGCCTTCGTGCCCGGTTCGCACCGCATCGACGGTCCGCTGCTCGGAGCCAATCACCGCTACTACGCTGGCATCCATCGCAGCAAGCTGCCGGCGTCCCGCCGCATCGAGGCCGCCGAGGTGGAGCAGCGCAAGCTGCGGGAGATCTCCTTCGCCGTTCCGGCAAACACGCTGGTGATCGCCAATACCTTCGGCTATCACCGCCGGCTTCGAGGTGCAGAGGGCGCGCAGCGTTTCGCGCTGCATGTCAGCGTCCGAACCCAGCCGTTCCTGTACTGGCACGACGCCGCTGCCGGCTCCGACTACTGAGAGCCACAGGCAAGCCATGATGCGCAGAATCCTGAAGAAGCTGTTCCGACGCTCGAGCGTCCGTACCGCCATTCGCGCGGGACGCATGCAGGTTGGACGCAATGTCAGCTGGGACCGCGATTTCCAGGTAAAGCTCGACGGCGACCGCGATCTGCAGTTGGTGGTCGGCGACAACTCCCATCTCAGCGGACGCATCGTCGTGCGCGGCGACGGTATCGTGCGTATCGGCAACAACTGCCATTTTCACGAGGGCACCTACATCGGCTGCCTTGAATCGATCTCCATCCTCGACGATTTCTTCGCGGCCGAGGGAATCTTCGTCGTCGACAACAACAATCACCCCACGTCGCCGTCCGCGCGCCAGCAGATGACGAAGAGTCCGATGGGGACCGCCCCCTGGCTGTGGACCACTCCCGGGGTGGCTTCGGCTCCCGTCGTGATCGAGCCCTGCGTGTGGATGGGGCGGAACTCCTACGTGCTGAAGGGCGTCACGGTGGGCGGGGGGAGCATCGTTGCCGCCGCCGCGGTCCTCGCGCGCAGCGTGCCGCCGCTGAGCATCGTGGCCGGTAATCCGGGGAAGGTCGTCAAGACTCTCGAGGACGACCGCGTCTGAGGGGCCCCACGTGAACAGCATCGCAAGCAGGCCGCGCGCATGACAGCCGGCAAGATTCCCAACCCTGGAGTGCCGCTGCACGAGGCGCATGGCGTCGGCTACCGGCCCGAGGTCGATGGCCTGCGGGCTCTTGCCGTCCTGCCGGTCATCCTGTTCCATGCCGGCTTCTCATGGATCGAGGGCGGCTATGTCGGTGTCGATATCTTCTTCGTCATCAGCGGCTACCTGATCTCCTCGATCATCTTCGGCGAGTACCGGCAAGGCCGTTTCTCGCTGGTGACCTTCTACGAGCGGCGGGCGCGGCGCATCCTGCCCGCGCTGATGCTGGTGATGGCGGTCTGCATACCCTTCGCCTGGTTCACGATGATGCCTTCCCAGCTCAACGGCTTCGGCCAGAGCATGGCGGCAGCATCGCTGTTCGCCTCCAACATGCTGTTCTGGTACTCCAGCGGTTACTTCGACTCCTCTGCCGAGGAGAAGCCGCTGCTGCACACCTGGAGCCTCGGCGTCGAGGAGCAGTTCTACCTGGTCTTCCCGCTCCTTGCGGGCCTGCTGTATCGCCTGGGAATGCGGCGGATGACGCTGGTGTTCCTGGTGCTCGGCCTGCTGTCGTTCGTCGCCGGGTCGTGGTGGTATCCGCGCGATGCCATGGCTGCCTTCTACTTCGCTCCGGCAAGGGCCTGGGAGCTGCTCGCCGGTGTCTTCGTTGCCCTGCTGACGATGGAAGGCAGACTGCAGAAGCTGTCGCCAGCCTTGCGCAACCTGCTGTCCGCGGCGGGCCTGCTGCTGATTATCGGCGCGATGCTCGGCTTCGACGAGCACACGCCTTTCCCCAGCGCCCTGTCCCTGGCGCCCGTGATCGGTGCGGCGCTGGTGATCGGCTTCGCCGACCAGCACAACTATGCCGGGCGGCTGCTGTCGCTGCGCTGGGTGGTGGGTATCGGGCTGGTCTCCTATAGCGCCTACCTCTGGCACCAGCCGCTGTTTGCCTTCAGTCGCATCTGGGCCGATGGCCGGCTTTCCACCGGGACGATGATCTTCCTGTCGCTCCTGTCGCTTGCACTGGCCTGGCTGAGCTGGCGCTTCGTGGAGAACCCGTTCAGGCAGAAGGGACGGTTCTCCCGGGCCGCCATCTTCAAGCTCTCCCTGGCGTCCTCGCTGATCATGATCCTGCTGGGCTGCGCGGCCTATCTCACCGGCGGATTCAAGGCACGCCTGGAGCCCGCCCAGGTTGCCTTGCTCGAGACGGCCAAGCCCAGCCCGAAGCGAGACTCCTGCCACAAGGTCTCGGGCGAGATCCGCGATCCATCCGAGGCCTGCGTCTACTTCAAGGACGACACCAGCTGGGCCGTGTTCGGAGACAGCCACGCCGTGGAGGCCGCCTACGCGCTCGCCGGCCGGCTTGAACCGCGCGGCGAGGGCGTGGTGCATCTCAGCCTGCCGGGCTGCCCGCCGGCATTGCTCTACCCGACCTCCGCCATCGGCTGCAACGACTGGCAGGAGAAGGCCCTCAGCCGGCTGGAACATGACGCCAAGATCAAGAACGTCCTGCTGGTGTTCCGCTACAGCGCGCATCTGTACGGCTCGCAGTTGAACACCTACCCGGACCTGCCCACGCAGCCGCGATCCATGGCCCCCGGAAAGTCTCCCGAGGAGTTCCGCGAACTGCTGTGGGGCAGCCTGGAAAGGATCGTCGACCGCCTGACCGCATCCGGGAAGAAGGTGGTGATCCTTCTGCCGGTGCCGGAGTTGGGCACCTCGATCGAAAAGAACATCTGGCGCAGCCGCTTCGGCGGCGACTACCAGTTCGGTACCACGCGTGACTACTACCTGCGCCGCAACCGGTTCATCCTGGAGAAGTTCGAGGGTTTGCGCGAGCGGCCGGGCGTGAGCCTGCTGGATCCGGCAGCGCAGCTGTGCCCGGATGACCACTGCAGGGCGATCCTCGACCAGACGGCGATGTACTTCGACGACAATCACCTCAGCGTGCTGGGCGCCGACCGCATACTCGCGCCGCTCGTGCCGGCACCGGTACGGGAGCCCGGGCCATGAGCTTTCCCGCACGCACGAGTCCCGGCGTACACCGGCAGGATGCAGTCCATGTCCGTTGACGTCTGTTACATCGCTTCCCACGGCTTCGCCAGCCGCATGCTCACGCAGACCGATCTGCTGGGGCAGTTGCGGCGGGCGGGACGTTCGGTGGCGGTCATCGCTCCGGATGCGAAGGATGCGGTGCTGAGCCGTTACTGCAGCGAGCGCGGCATCGAACTGGTCGAGTTCGACGCCAAGGGTAGCGTCTTCTCCGACGACTATCTCATCAAGCGGCGCTATCTGCTGGAAGACATCCGCGCCAATCCTGCCTTGTGGGAGAAGCACCTGGCAGCGACGCGCTACTTCAAGGCGCGCAACCCCTTCAAGCGCCTGCGCCCCCACTACTACTATGCACTGCATCGCCTGATCCCGCGCATTCCAGCGATCCGCGAGCGCTTCCTGCGCAAGGAAGAACGCTACCTGGAGAGCAGGGCTGCCGAGGAGTTGATCGGGCGCCTGCGGCCTCGCCGCCTCGTTGCCACCTATCCGGTGAACCTCAACGAGGCGATCCTGCTGCACTACGGCAACCGCCATCCGGACGTCGAGACCTGGATTCACCTGCTGTCCTGGGACAACATCACCTGCAAGGGACACTTCGCCGAAACGGCGGACCAGTACATTGCCTGGGGCCCGGTGATGCGCGATGAACTGCGCGAGTACTACCGGGTGTCGGAGGAGCGCATCCACGTCTGCGGGGTGCCGCACTTCGATCAGCACGTGGATCCCGCCGTGGTCGCCGAGAAGCCGCGCGTACTCGAGGCGCTGGGCCTGGATCCCGCGCGTCCGTACTTCATGTTCGCGATGAGCTCGCCGCGCTTCGCGCCCCACGAGATCGACATCGTCGAATGGCTGGCTGAGCGTGTGTCCGCCGGTGAATTCGGCGATGTGCAACTGCTGGTGCGGCCGCATCCCCAGAACGTCGAAGGCAACATGAGCGACGCCTCCTGGCTTCCCAGGCTGAATGCCTTCAGGGAAAGGCCCGGTGTGGGAGTGGCTTTTCCCAAGCTGGTGAAGAGCAAGCTGCGCTGGAGCATGGAAACCGCCGACATGATCGAGTTGGCCGCCACGCTCTCCGGCGCGGCGGTGGTGCTCAATTCAGGCTCCACGGTCTCCATCGATGCGCTGATGCATGACCGGCCGGTGGTGATCACCTCGTTCGATGCGAGCTACAAGCTCGATTACTGGCAGTCGGCGCGGCGCCTCATGGACTACCGCCATCTCGCCACGCTCGCCTCTTTCGGCGGGCTCTCGGTGGTCGGCGATTTTGCCTCCCTGCAGCAGGCACTGCACCGCTACCTCTCTGATCCTGCCTGGATGGCGCAAGGGCGGGCCGAATCAATTCTGCGGGAATGCCTCGCGCGCGATGGTGGAGCGACCGGGCGCGTGGCG
Organism: Solimonas sp.; assembly: GCA_030149365.1. GTDB lineage: Bacteria > Pseudomonadota > Gammaproteobacteria > Nevskiales > Nevskiaceae > Solimonas_A. The sequence goes on along the minus strand of JASBRP010000018.1, from coordinate 100,679 downwards.
GATGTGCTCGCCTCGGCCTGACCATGCCATCGCCCCGAACCTCCCTGCCTCGGTCCACCGCTGTCGTCGGAGCCACGGGCCTGGCCTCCCGTGGGATGGGATTCCTGCGGGACGTGCTGTTTGCCACCTCGTTCGGCACGGGCGGCAGCATGGATGTCTTTCTTATCGCCCTGAAGATTCCCGACCTGTTCGCGCGTGTGCTGACGGAGGGCACCTTCGTCAAGAGCCTGGTTCCCGCGCTCTCGCAGGCCAGAGTGGAGGGGGGAGAAGCCCGGGTGCGCCGTACCATCAGCCTGTCGTTGGGTACGTTCGGCGGATTGCTGCTGCTGATCGTCGCCGCGAGCTGGCTGGCGAGGGACTGGCTGTTCCTCCTGTTTGCCCCGGGGTTCGCCGATGGAGAAGAAAAGCTGAAGCTGGGGGGTGATCTGCTGGCCTGGACCCTTCCCTATGTCCTGCTGGTGTCGGTGGCGACGACGTATGCCGCGATATTGAATTGCCATGGCCGATTCTTCATTCCCGCGACGCGTGTGCTGATCTACAACGCCTGCCTGATCGCGGCGGTCCTTTTCTTTGCCCCTGGAGTGAACACGCTGGCCATCGCGGTGTTCGTCTCCGGCCTGTTCCAGATACTGTCCCAGTGGCCGCTGATGCTTCGCTTGCGGCTGGTGGCCCGGCCGCGCTGGCACTGGAGCGACCCCGACATGGTCCAGCTGCGGCGGATGATGCTGCCGACCTTGCTAGGCGCCTCCCTGATGCTGGGAATGGTCATCGATGCGGTGTTCGCCTCCTGGCTGCGCGATGGCTCGATCAGCTGGCTGTACTATGCCGAGCGCATGGTGCAACTACCGGTCAGCATACTCATGGCCGGCATCGGGGCCGTCATCATGCCGGTCCTCGCCGCCCATTTCGCGGAAGGCCAGCAGCGCGAATTCTCTGCCGCCATCGACTGGGTGTTCAAGGTGATCGTGGTCTTCGGACTTCCTTCGACGGCGATCTTCGTCTTCATGGCGCAGCCCGTCGTGGAAACCCTTTTCGGGTACCGCGCCTTCCAGCCGGAGGACGTGCGGATGACCTCGCTGGCGATGGAGGCGTATGCACTCGGCATGGTCGGCGCCCTGCTGTCGGCGGTGCTGGCCACGGCCGCGTATGCGCGGCGCGATGCCATCGCACCCTGGCGCTGCGGCCTAGTCGGCCTGGTGGTGGACGTCGCGGGTAGTTCCCTGGTGATCTGGCTGGACCGGGAAGGCAGGCTGGATGCTCCGCACGCGGCGCTGGCGCTCTGCAGCAGCGCGTCGTACTGGACGACGGCTCTGCTGCTCCTGGCTTCCACCTTGCGCAGCAACAGCTACATCTCCGACGAGCGTTGGGGCAGCCTGCTCGGCAAGTTCATGGTGGCAACTCTGGCACTCAGCCTGGTCGGGCCGATGGTCTATGCCTTGCTGGACGGTGGTGCCGAGACCGGGGTCATGAAACTGCTGCGCCTCGGGGTGGCGCTCACCGCCGCATCGCTGGCCTACGTCCTTTCCCTGCGACTGCAAGGTTTGCGTCTTGCGGACTTCCGTCAGCATTGAGGGTGCCATGTCTGTGATGCCACGTAGCGCCGTGATCGAAGGGACACCGCCGGGTAGCCTTCCCGCAACGGTGGGAAGTCGTCTGCCGCTGTTGGCACTGGGCCTGTTCATCCTCCTGATCTGCTTGGAGCGGCTGGTCGATATCGAGACCTTCAAGGCCTACCGGGTCTGGGGTTTCCTGCTGGCCGTAGCGGTAGTGCTTCGCGGCAGCTGGTCGCTCGACGGGTTTGCCCGGCTTGCGTTGCTCAGCCTTGGTTGCGGCATGCTGCTGGGATTGCCCAGCGCGCAGCAATCCGCGCAGGCGCTCCAGAGCTGGGGTGGATCCGTTGCGCTCTATGGCTTTGGTCTGGTCACCTACATCGTCTTCACCAGCATTGGAACCCGTGCGAGCCTGCGGGCGCTGGGCATGGTTCTGTTCTTTGGTGCCTTGCTGAATGCCCTGGCCATCCTCGCGGGGAAGGGTACGGCGCTGCGTTTCGAAGGAGGCCTGCGCTATGCCGGATTCTTCCAGAGCCCGACGCATGCCGCGACCTTGCTGGCGCTCGGCATCTTGTGCCTTGGCCATCTGTTCCAGATCAATCCCGACAGGAAAAAGCGAATCTGGAAGAACCTCGCGATCCTGGCGGGCCTGCTGCTGCTGGGCATCGCAATTTTCAGGACGGGCTCCAGGATCGGCCTGATCGGGGCCGCCGCCGCCGTATTCATCCAGATTGCCACTAGCTTGGCACCGCGTCGCCTGCTCTTGCTGTGGGCGGGACTGATTGCGGCCGCCGCCCTGTTTTCCTGGCTGGCGCAGCCCAGCGGGAACATGATGATGGAGCGGTTCCAGACCAAGATCGCGGAGGGAACCGACGTCAGGGTCTACGTCTGGCAGTCGGGTCTGCAGGCCTTTGCCGACTCGGGCGGACTGGGCTTGGGGATGGGCCAGTACAGCGTGGTACATCAACAGTACTTCGCCGACAAGGTCTTTGCGCGAAAGGGCTATTACGCGGGAGCCAAGCTGAACCTGCACAATGACCTGCTCGCACACTTGGTGGAGCACGGCATCATCGGCCTTGCCGCATTTGTTGCCATGCTGGTGCTGCTGATACGCCGGGCCTGGCAGGTCGCGGATCACGCCCTCCGCAGCCTGCTGCTGGCAGCAATGACCTTGCTGCTGGCAGTTGGGTCGCTGCATCAGCTGTCCTACTCACCGCTGTTCTGGATGACCGCCGCGATGATTGCGCTGGCGACGCGCTCCGTGGCACCTCTGTCCGACTCCCGCAGCGTGTTGCAGCCTCCTTCCTCCTCCTGAAGCCGTTCCCCCACAATGCCAAACAAGATACTGCTGGTCGTCGGCGCACGGCCCAACTTCATGAAGATCGCTCCCATCGTGCGAGCGCTGAGCATCCATGCTCCCTCACTGGCGCCGCTGCTGGTCCACACGGGTCAGCACTATGACGAGGCCATGAACGATCGCTTCTTCCAGCAGCTGCGCATTCCGCGGCCGGACATCAATCTCGAGGTGGGGTCGGGGGCTCACGCGGTGCAAACGGCTGAGGTGATGAAGCGCTTCGACGAGGTGCTGGACCGTGAAGAGGGCCGGGATGCCAGGGCCGTCGTCGTTGTGGGAGACATCAACTCCACGATCGCTTGCGCCCTGGTTGCCTCGAAGCGCGGCTTGCCGGTCGTGCACGTGGAGGCCGGCTTGCGCAGCAACGATCGCAACATGCCTGAAGAGATCAACCGCATCCTGACCGACCAGCTGTCCGATATTCTCTTCACCACCGAGCGTTCCGCGCGCGACAACCTCGTGCGGGAGGGCATCGCCGACGAGCGCATCCACTTCGTCGGTAATGTCATGATCGACACGCTGCTGGAGTTCCGCAAGCTGGCGACCCCCGCGGCTGAGGTACTGGCACCACTGGGCATTGCCGGTTCGGCCTATGGCCTGGTGACCCTCCACAGGCCCTCGAACGTGGATGACCCGGCGGTGCTCCGGCGCCTGCTGGATTCGCTCTCGGAAATCGCGGCCAGCCTGCCACTGGTGTTTCCGGTGCACCCGCGCACCCGCAGCCGCATCGAAGCGCTGGGCGCCGGGGCCCTGGGCGCGGACGTGAAGCTGGTGTCGCCATTGGGCTACCTGGAGATGCTGGGCCTGATGGCCGAGGCGCGCCTGGTGCTGACCGACTCTGGAGGTATCCAGGAGGAAACCACGGCGCTGGGCGTGCCCTGCCTGACGCTGCGCGAGAATACCGAGCGTCCGATTACGGTGGAGCAGGGCACCAACACGATCGTCGGTACCGACGGCGATGCCATCCGGCGTGCTGCTTCGGACACCCTGGCCAATGGCGGGCGACGCGGTCGCATCCCCGAACTCTGGGATGGACAGTCCGCCGTCCGTATCGCTACCGTGCTGCAGCAGCGCTTCGGCTGATCGCTGGCCATGTCGGAAATCCTCTCCAGGGCTCGCAAGGCCGCCCGTGTCCAGGGCGGCATGACCTTGCTGGCCAAGGCAGGCAATCTCCTGTTCGGTATCTGGCTGGCTCGCTTGCTTCATCCCGAGGACTACGGCTATTTCACGATCGCGCTGCTGGTGACGGGCTTGGTAAACGCCCTGAGCCACTTCGGGTTCCAGACCTACATCATCCAGCTGCGAGACGAGGACGAGCAGACCTACGCGCTGTGTTTCACGCTGAACATGATGATCTCGGCCGTACTGGCGATCGTCATCGGCATTGCCGCCGCGCTGTGGCCCGGATTGCCGGAGGTCCTGCGTTGGGTCCTGGGACTCTATGCGATCAACATCGTACTGGCGGCCTGGAGCTATGTCGCGCTGGCCATCCTCAAACGCTCACTGGACTTTGGTGCCACGGCGCGGGCCGAAGTCGGTGGTACGCTGGTGTCCGCGGGTATGCGGGTCGGTTTCGCCGCGATGGGTCTCGGAGCGTTATGTTTCCCGCTGGCCGACTTGCTCGGCAGCGCGGTGAGAAACTTCATTGCCGCGCGCTATTGCCGGTGGAAGCCGAGTTTCCTGCTGGAGCGCGGCGAGCGCTTGCGCGAGGTCCTGTCCTTCGGCCTGCCGACCACGTTCGTGAGCATCGCCGGCTATGCCGCCAACCAGGTCGACAAGCTGCTGGTGACCTCGCTGTATCCGCTGGCGGCGATCGGTGCCTACACCTTCGGCAACAACAACGCGATGCTGTTCTACAACGCCTTGATCGTGCCGCAGACCGGCGTGTTTATGGCGACCTTCTCGCGACTCAAGGATGACTCCGCGGCGCTGGTCGCGGCGATTTTCTCCTCCACGCGCTTCGTCTTCTCCTGGTCCTTGCCGTTCCACCTCTTCCTGATCCTTCAGCCGGAACTGCTGGTCCGCGCCGTCTTCACCGACAAATGGTTGCCGGCCGCGCCCATACTGCAGATCTTCGCCTTCGATTTCTTGTTCCGCGGATGCATGACCGGCATTGCCGGCCTGCAGCTCGCCTATGGCCATGCCCAGGCGGCTGCCCGGACCAAGTGGATCAACGCCGGCATCTATGTCCTGCTCCTCGGCGTGGCCGCAGCCTTCAAGCCGCCGCTGACGATGTACGCGCTTGCCGCCGTGATCGCCGGACTGCTCGGCTCCATCCATAACCTTGTCGTCAACGGGCGACTGGTAGGCCTGCCATTCGGGCGATTCTTCATGAACCAGTTGCCCCCGCTGCTGGTTGGCATCGCGGCGGGTGTCCTGCTTTGGGGGCTGGATTTCCTGTCGTTGCCCGTCGCACCGGTGCCGCGGCTCGCCGCGATAGCGGCGATCTATGCGGTGGCATACCTGTCCCTGACCTACCTGTTCAACCGGCAGGCCTTTCTTGCCTTGCGCACTCTGCGGCGGAGCAAGGGCGGGGTTGCGGGGGGGGATGCCTGACATGGCGCCGCATACGGTAGGGCCCGAGTTGGATTTATTATTTTTTTCATGGGGTTACATTGCCCGTGCGGGCGAGGTCGGCATGCCTTCGGGTCGATGGGGCGGCCTGCGCGGGCATCCTGCCGGCGTAAGCGCCTGGAACCGGCATCGCCCGCATGTGCGTTCCGCGCTGGCTGTCATCGATAATGACGCCCGGATCGATTGCCTTTGCTTGGGGCCGCAGCGAGCTTGCCGGCGGCATGGCAGCCACGCCCCCGCCAGCGTTGCGGATGCCCGCCTGCTGAGGCTCTTCCCGATCGACCTGAACAATCCTGGGCGGGCGGTTGCGGCCCCGGCGAACTGTCATGACGAGGACCACAGCGGATGAGAAGCGGTTCCAACCCCATGCGCCGTGGTGGGCGCCCATTGCTGCCCTACAAGCGGCATCGCGTGATCATCCCGCTCTACATTCCGCAGGGCAGTGACGGTTACTACAGCGACGCTCTGGAAATCTTCGGATTCTGCCTGGCCAGCCTCGCGGCTACGGCCGATCCGGCGCAGGTGTCTGTTACTGTGATCAACAACGCCGCGGTGCCCGAGGCGTTACCCATTATCCAGCGTTATATCGAGGCGGGTCTGATCGACCGTCATGTCCAGCACACCCTGAACCGGGGCAAGCCAGACCCGGTGATCGGCGAATTGCACGCTTCATACGAGCCTTTCATCACGATCGCTGACGCCGACACACTGTTCCTGGCGGGCTGGTTGAATGCCGTAGAAAGGGTTTATCGCGAGTTTCCGGCGGCTGGCTGCGTCGGGCCGTTTCCCGCGCCCAACCTGCGGCTCTGGTTTACCACCGCCGCCTGGGAGCATGCGGTGACGCGCGGGCGGCTGCGTGTTGGTGGATTTGCCGACCGGCCCGGGATGCTGCGATTCCAAGATTCGCTGGGGCTTGAGCGGCCGATCTTTTCGGCCTTCGACCAGCGAACGCAGATCGCCATGCAGCGCAACGGCACAACGGCACTGCTCGGTAGCGGTCACTTCGTCTGCACGATGCGCCGGGAGGTAATCCGTCGTTTCCATCATCAGCCGGCGATGGCAGGGCTATTCCACGGTCTGCGTGCCCTGGATGAACAGGTCGACAGGGAGGGCTACATGCGTCTGTCGACCCCCGATGCCTTCGTTCTGCACATGGGAAACCGCAAGGAGGCCTGGATGGCGGCCGAGCTCGCGAAACTGCCGGCACTCCCGGAGAGACTGGATGCCGCATCTTTGCCCTCAGCCCGTCCTGCGTCGCGCATCCCGTACTGGGTGCGGCGCCGCATATTGTTTCAGGCCTACCGCCTGATGACGCGGCTGTTCGAGAAACTCAATCGAGGAACCTCATTGTGAGAATCCGCCCCCTGGACGGTCTGCGTGGCATTGCCGCCTGCGGCGTCGCCCTTTATCACATCCATCCGCAGGGTACGTTTTGGATGTGGAGCTTTGTAGATCTGTTCTTCGTACTATCTGGCTTCCTTATCACCAGCATCCTGCTGTCCCTCGAGCGATTCGATTTAGCGAACTTTCGCGGCTTCTGGATGCGTCGCATCCTGCGCATCTGGCCAATCTACTATCTGACGATGCTTGGTACGCTCGCCGTATGGATCGCTTTTTCCCTGCAGAAAGGTCATGGTGTCAGCGTTTTCAGTGGTTTCTGGGAAAGCTTGGTTTTCATGCCCTATCTGCTGGGCTCTCCGGAGGCCGGGGTCAACTACCTGTATTTCTTCGGGCATAGCTGGAGCCTTGCCGTCGAGGAGCAGTATTACCTGATCTGGCCGCTGCTGATCGCCGCCCTTTCCGGTAGGCCCGCAGTGCTGCTAGCCTTCAATTTCTCGCTTCTGGCACTTTGCGTGTTGCTGCGGCAGCATAGCGAGCTTCCCGAGTACTTGATCCTCACTCGCGCCGACGGCATTGCACTGGGGTCTTGTCTCGCGGTCTGGCGCCTGTCACCTGAGCTTTACGGTAGTGCCCGGGTGCGCGGCTGGCTGTATCTGGGCCTCGCCGCCCTTGCGCTCTGGCAGTTGTCCGACTACTTCATTGCCGGGTATGGCGGCGTCGTTCTGGGACGTCGTTCCTATATTGTCTGGTTTGCGCTGTTGTACGCGACCATGGTGGCGGCTTTGCTTGAGGATCGCATCCCGCTGCTCAATCGCGTCCTGTCAACCGCGCCGCTGGTCTATCTCGGTTCGCTGAGCTACGCGATCTACATGTTTCACTTGCCCATTGCCGAAGTGCTGGACAAATTCCACTCGGCGGGAATGATTGGGCCGAAGTGGGTTATGGAAGTCGCCTTTTGGGTGCTGGTGATCGGTCTCGCGGCCGTCTCGCGAATCTTGATCGAGGATCGTTTTGAGGGGCTCAAGCGGCACTTCCCCCTGAAGCTGCGCCCGGGCCTGAAGGAACCAGCTATCGTCGCTGCATCCACGAACCGCAGTGGCACCGAACCTGATAGGCGGAGGGCGTAAATGTCCAGCAGAGGGCCCTTGTTGTATATCTCTCGCTCGGTGCCGCCGGGAAAATCTGGTTCGGCACACATTGCACGAGAGTTGCTCCATTCCACGCCGACGCAGGCACTTTGGATGGTGGGAGGCCTGGAGTGGTCCAGTAGCCCCCCCCAACGCTACGATAATTTGCAATTGCATCGCACCGAGCTGTCTGTATTCGGACGCGGTGCTCGTTTCCTGCACCTTCCACGAGCCCTGCTGTTCCTGTCGTTGGTGATTTCGATAGCCCGGGCCATCCGCCGCCGCGCGCCGGAGCGCGTCATCTGTGTATATCCCGACGCTTACTATTGCGCGGCGGTGTACTGTGTCTCTCGCTGGTTCAAGATTCCGGTCGCCTATTATTTCCACAATACCTACGCCGAGAACCGCAGCGGCATATGGAAAATCTGGGCTTGCCGGCTCGAGGCCAAGCTACTGTCCAACGCAGCTTGGTGTTACTTCATCAGCCAGGGGCTACGGCAGGCATTTGTCGAGCGCTACCCGGCCATAGCCTCGAAGAGCAGCGTGCTCTGCCACCCCGTTGGCGAGGCGGCAGTGCCTTCCGCTCCGAGGGGTTTCCGCAGAGAGCCGGTCAAGGCCGTCATGATGGGGACCTTCAACGAATCCAATCTTGATGCCGCCTGCCGCCTCGTAAAGGCCTTGTCGGCGCAGCCGCATTTGCAGATCCATGTTGCCACCCGCACTTCACCTCAGGTGCTCGAGCAGCGCGGGATGGACTTGGCTGGCGTGCGCTTCCATGGGTACCTCGACGACCAGCGTCTGCAGGAGCTTCTGGCGGACGCCGACCTGTTCCTGCTGCCCCATGGCTTGAATGGGGGATACTCGCAGCGCGAGTATCAAACTATTTTCCCAACTCGTGCCGCATACTATCTTTCCTACGGCCGGCCGGTACTGGCGCACGCCCCAGAAGACAGCGCGTTGGTCCAGTTCCTCCGCTCCAATGACTGCGCGGCGGTGGTAGCTGACGCCAGCGAGGACGCGATCCGGGCGGCATTCCGCGAACTGTACGAAAAGCCAGAGTGGCAGTATCAGCTTGCTGGCAACGCCAAGCGCGCTGCCAGCTTGTTTGATCCTTCTAGATTCGTCTCCAGTGTCCTAAACGATCCGTGGTCCGCAGCATGACAAGCATCCCATACCCCCAAAATGAAGCCGCGCCGATGCGGCGGACGGCGCTGTGGACACCCGCGCTACTTGTATGTTGCTTATATGCCATCGCGGTCAACTTTGAGCAGGTTGTCGATATTGCGGTATTCAAACCCTATCGAATCATCGGCGTGTTTCTCGTTGCGCTGGTCATTGTGCGCCGCTTGGGCGTCACGGTCGATCAGATTGCTCGTGCAACATATGCCTACATTGCACTGGGGCTGACTGTCGCCGGCATCTCCCAGTTTACGATGGGTGGGTCCATGGCATCGGCCGTAAACGAGGCTTCATTGTGGCTGTTCTGCGTGACAACGTACGTGGCGGTAATCTCTGCAATTTCATCAAGGCGGCAGTTGAACTGGTTGCTTGCGATCTTCATCGTCGCCCTTGTGGGTTCCGTCTTCGACATGGCCTTACATGCTCGTGAGTTGTTTTTCCAGGGCATCCAGGGGCGTAGGGTGACAGGAGCCTTTAGAAATCCTGCGAATGCCTGCGTCAATATCCTGCTGCTCGTAGTCATACTGCTGGCCTTGATACGCCATTGGAGTGATCGAACTCGTAGCGGAATACTGCGCACTCTGTCGATCCCCGCTGCTCTGGTAGTGCTCGGAGGCCTCACCTTCGTGGCGACGCTGACCGGCTCTCGTTCCGGCATGATGGTGTATGTCTTGGGCGTGGTCGCCTATCTTCTGCTGACACGTCAATGGCGGCTGCTGTTGGTCGCGGGAATTCTCGTTGCGGGTGTCGTAGCGCTCAAGCAGGACGCTTTCGATGCCAAGTCGAATATCCTTGCCTATCGCCTGGAAACCAAGGGCCTGAACGATTCACGCGTCTACCTATGGATGGCCGGAGTGAACGCACTCACCGATACCTATGGTTTCGGACTTGGCGCAGGGCAGTATCGTTTACACCACAGGCAATACTACGCCGACTATTCGGAGGTCGGAGATTCTCGCTGGGCAGAGAACGACCTTACACTGCACAATGAGTATCTTAGTGCCCTAGTTGAGTATGGAGCGCTTGGCTTCTGCCTGTATCTCACCATCTGGGCCATGATTTTCAAGCGCTGTCTGTCCGTAAGGAATACTCATGTCCGGGCGATAGGTTGCGCTGTCGCCCTAGCAGCAGCGATCAATGCAGCCACGCATCATGCCTTGGCTTACTTCGGCCTCTGGTTCTTTCTGGCGCTGCTCGCCATTTGGACGCGCATTGAAGATGGTCGGATCGAGCCGGCGAGACCGACCGTTGTCTAGCAGGGGAAACAAATGCTTGTTGATGCCACAGTTCGCGAGGGGTGTCCGAAATCCGGTATCAGCGGAACTGCAATGTCCTGCTTACACCGACTGTGCCGGACAGTATGACTTCGGCCCGGAAACGTCTGATCGTCGTTGGAGCCTTCCCGAAGGCGGGGGAAAGCCGTGTCGGTGGTGTTGGCTTCGCCTGTAGCAGTCTTGCCTCGGGGCGGCTGGCCGAAGACTACGAGTTCGTGCCGATTGTGTCCGAGGGCGACGACATTTTCGTCCGTACTGGCCTACGGCGACTGCCGATGGTGGCAGCACGGATGACGCGCTTGCTCATCGAGGTGATGCGCCAGCGTGGCGCAACGGTGATGCTGTTTGCCAGCCATGGCAACAGCTTCCTCGAAAAGGGTTTGATGGGGCGACTCGCTGCGGTGCTCGGCGCACGCGTGTTGCTGTTGCCACGATCAGGGCATTTGATCGAGCAGGTGGCCCGCGGCGGCTGGTTTGCGCGCTATGTCCGCTGGGCGCTACGTGGCGCTCATGTTGTCATCTGCCAGAGCACGTCTTGGCAGGCATACTTTCGCACCATTGCCGGCCCGGATGTGCACGCGCGATTCGTGGTGGTAGAGAACTGGCTACGCGATGCCGCCTTCGTGCCCGCCGAAGCTGCCATGTCCGGCTCCGGCGGCGTGGAGTTCCGGGTGGGTTTCTTCAATCGGATCGAGCCGGCGAAAGGTATCTTCGATTTCGTCGACGCCGTGGCGCTGGCACACCAGATACAACCCAGGATACGGGGGGTGATCTATGGCGACGGTCACACGGTGGCCGAGCTGCGCAGTCGCTTGGCTGAACGCAAGTTGGATTCCGTGATCGAGGTGGCTGGCTGGCTCGGCAAGGAAGACAAGGTCGAGACGCTGCGCTCACTCGACTGTTGCCTATTCGCTTCTCATGTCGAGGGGTTCCCCAACTCCCTTCTTGAAATGTTGGCGCTGAAGGTTCCTGTCGTGGCTACGCGAGTCGGCGCTGTACCGGACGTATTACAGGATCGGGAGCACGGGTTCCTCGTGCAGCCGAAGGACATTCAGGCGATGGCGTCGGCGATCCTGGCCATGGAGCGTGACGAAGCTATGCGAATGCAGTTGGCGGAGCGGGCTTATCAAAGGGTGTGCAGTAACAACACCCTTCGCGCCGCCGAAGCCCGGCTAACGCAGATGATTTCGTAACCCGCGAAGTCATGCCACTGGAAACGGTCCTGGCAATGGCTGACATAAATTTCGTGGAGTCATGAGATGAATCCGGCGGTCTCGGCATATAGGATTGGTAATTTTCTTCATCGGCACGGCTTGCCGCGCCTGGCCTGGGCGATTTCTTGGGCCAACCGCTTTCTTTTCGCCACTTGGATTCCCAGTTCTGCGTCTATCGGCCGCAACTTCCAGTGCGGCTACTGGGGGCTCGGGGTGGTTATCCACAAGGACACCGTGATTGGCGACAATTGTCTAATCTCACAGAACGTCACCATCGGGCGCAACCCTGATCGCGAAGGGGTGCCCGTGATCGGCAACGGCGTGCATATCTTGCCGGGCGCGGTAGTTGCCGGTGCCATTCGCATCGGAGACGGTGCTGTGATCGCCGCCAACAGCGTGGTGCTTGCCGATGTGCCGCCGCGCGCGCTTATGGTAGGTGCGCCGGCGCGCATTGCCCGATATGTCGAACCTCACAGCTGATCCGATGCGGCTGGACAAATTAAGCCTCTACTGGCACACAGTCCGTTACCTGCGTTTGTCGCAGATTTTGGGGCGTGTTGCCCATGTTCTGGGGCCGATGCCGCGTGTCGATCCTCGAGTCGCGCCGCCTCTGCGTGCGCGCCAGAACGCATGGCGGTCGATAGCCTGGCGACAGCCGGCCATTGCGGAAGGACGTATCCACTTCGTCGGTATCGAGCGTCCCCTGATGCCGGGCGCGGAGTGCTGGAATAATCCGACCAGCCCCAAGCTGTGGCTGTACAACCTGCACTACTTTGACGATTTGGACGCCATGGGAGCGGAGGGGCGCCAGGAAGTCCATGCTGGCCTGCTGCATCGATGGGTTGCAGAGAACCCTGTCGGGGTGGGCAATGGCTGGGAGCCCTACTGCCTGTCGTTGCGCACTGTGAACTGGATCAAGTGGTTTGCGGGTGGCCATCCGCCTCAGTTGTCCTGGATCAACTCACTGGATCAGCAGCTGCGCTTCCTGTGCCGGCGCCTGGAGTGGCACCTGCTGGGTAATCACCTGTGGGCTAATGCCAAGGCTCTTGTGTTTGGTGGAGTGTTCTTTGACGGGCCGGAGGCGCGATCTTGGCTGACGAAGGGGCTCGGCATCCTTGATCGCCAACTGGACGAGCAGATTCTGGCGGATGGCGGGCATTTTGAACGCAGCCCGATGTACCACGCGATTCTTCTAGAAGACCTGCTCGATCTGATACAGCTATCCGACTGCTATCCCGATAGCATTCCCGCCAAGCTGCGTCGCCGCTGGTCTACAGCCGTTACGCGCATGCTTGCTTGGCTGCAGGCTATGTCCCATCCTGATGGAGACATCGCCCTTATGAACGATGCGGCTTTCGGCATCGCTCCCGTGGCTGTCGTGCTGGAGCGCTATGCCCGGCAATTGGGATGCGACGCTGTCACGGAGGCGCCTGCAGTCGCCCTGCTTCCCGCAACGGGTTACGCCCGACTTACCCGTGGCCCTGCAGTATTGCTAGCTGATGTGGGCGAAATCGGCCCGGACTACCTGCCCGGCCATGCGCATGCCGACACGCTCGGATTCGAGCTGTCCCTGTACGGCCAGCGCTTGATCGTTGACTCTGGCACCTCCCGTTACGATGCCAGCCCTGAGCGCCTGAGGCAACGAGCGACCGCTGCGCACAACACGGTCGAGATAGACCGTGCAGACTCATCTGAAGTCTGGAGCAGTTTCCGTGTTGCGCGTCGGGCACGTCCGCTAGATGTGTCGCTCGAAGTCGATGCCACAGGGGAAGTGCGGCTGTCGGCGAGCCATGACGGATATCGTAGGCTTCCGGGCAAGCCACTTCATTCTCGTCAATGGCTGCTGCGCGATACCGGGCTGGAAATCCGTGACCGTATCCAGGGTCGCTACAGCGTCGCTTTCGGAAGGGTTCGCCTCCATCCTTGCTGGATTCTGAAGCAGGATGGTCCGCAGACCGGAACCGCTCATTCGGAGGGGCGCCATCTGCGCTGGAGCCTGGAGGGCGCCGGCGAGGTCCGCTTGACGCCAGCGACCTGGCATCCGCGTTTCGGTGCCAGTGAAACCTGTACGCTTCTCGAATGGACGCTGCCGGCAGGCAGCTCCCTTTTTCGTCTCGATTGGTGACTCTGCCGCCTATGCGCATCCTCTTCCTGTCCGACAACTTTCCGCCGGAATCCAACGCGCCGGCCTCGCGCCTGTACGAACATGCGCGCTGCTGGGTGCGTGACGGTCATGAGGTCACGGTTATCACTTGTGCTCCGAATTTCCCGGAAGGCAAAGTCTATGAGGGTTACCGCAACCGCTGGCGGTCAGTCGAAGTCGTCAGCGGTATCCGCGTAGTGCGCGTCAAAACCTACATCACCGCCAACGAAGGCTTCCTCAAGCGGACACTGGACTACATGTCCTTCATGGTAATGGGCTTCCTTGCTGGCCTGTTCGAACGTCGTCCGGACTTGGTCGTCGCCACCTCGCCGCAGCTCTTCTGTGCCGTTGGCGGTTGGGCTCTAGCGACGGTTCGGCGCCTACCGTTCGTGTTCGAACTGCGCGATCTCTGGCCGGCGTCAATCATGGCAGTTGGCGCGATGCGCAAGAACCGAGCTATTCGCCTGTTAGAAAAGATCGAGCTGTTCCTCTACCGGCGTGCCGTTATGGTGATCTCGGTGACACGGGCCTTCTGCAAGGATCTGGTTGCTCGCGGCATTGATCCGAACAAGCTCGAGGTAGTCATCAACGGCGTCGATATGGAGCAATTCCACCCAGCGCCGCGAGACGCTGAGTTGGCGCGGAAGTATTCCATAGAAGGGCGGCTGGTAGTGGGATATCTGGGCACTCATGGAATGGCTCATGCCCTCGATAAGGTGCTGGATGCCGCGGAATTGCTGCGTCATCGGAGTGACATAGCTTTTATCTTCGCTGGAGGTGGGGCGGAGCGCGAAAAGATAGAGCGGCGGGTGGCCACCGTCGGGATGGAAAACGTGCGGCTGATTCCGCGCCAGCCCAAGGAGATGATGCCGCGACTATGGAGCCTCTGTGATCTGTCGCTGGTGCCCCTGCGTAACACAGAGGTTTTCTCCACGGTAATTCCGTCCAAAATCTTCGAGTGCATGGGCATGGGAGTGGCGATCCTCATGTCACTGCCGGAGGGCGAGGCAACTCAGATCATTCGCGAGAACGACTGCGGTGTCTGCGTCGCTCCCGAAGACCCGGCTGCTTTGGCCGGAGCTATCGTGGCCTTGGCAGAGGACCGATCGGCGCTGGAGCGTCTGAGCAGAAACAGTGCCGCCGCTGCGGGCCGCTACTCACGCGAGGCGCAGGCGCGGCTCATGATAGAGATACTGGAACGCGCGCGATCTCTGCGGAACTCAGCTTGACTTTCATCACAATGCCTCAGCTTTTGGCCTGATATACTCAAGAAATCGTACATTCTCCTGATTTGAAACGTCTTTGCGCCGCCAAATATGCTAAAAAGCGCGCCGCAATGCCTTAATGTTTGGAATGTGCAGACCCGCGCAGCCCGGCTATATCTATTAGGGCAGTATTCTTTCGGCCCAACCGACAAAACTGGCCAAAAATGGAAATTAATGTGAAAAATCATTGGCTTAAGCCGTATGCATGGAAGCTTGCGATCTCCTTGGTAGCGGTAATGTCGATGTCTGCCTGCGCCATCGTGCCCGGCTTGCGCGTGTCGGAGGGCGGCGAGGGCTCTCATGCCGCCGGCTTCCGTGTCGTCAAGATTACCGGGGCCACCCTGGGGCAAGCGACACCCGTGAATGAAGCTTTCAGCGGCGAGTTGCCGCTACTAGATCCAGCCCGGCCTGCACCGGATTACGTCGTCGGCCCGGGGGATGTACTGAACGTAACGGTTTGGGACCATCCGGAACTTACCAATCCCTCCGGTGTGACAGGCGATCCAATCGCCAACGGGCGCTTGGTTGCAGCTGATGGCACCGCCTATTTCCCCTATGTTGGGACGTTCAAGGCTGCAGGCAAAACCACCGCGGAGATCCGGCAGGTCGTGATCCAGGGTTTACAGCGTGTGATCCAGGGACCCCAGGTCGATGTGCGCGTAGTGGGGTTTCGCTCTAAGCGAGTGCAGGTCACCGGCGAGGTCAAGATTCCCGGAACGGTCGCGCTCGATGACACTCCCAAGGGCATCCTTGAGGCCATCAATGAGCGCGGCGGTCTGACAGTGGAGGCCAGCTATCGTCGAGCACTGCTGGTGCGAGAGGGCCAGTCCTACTCGGTGGATTTGCGCGGCCTTCTGTCCGGCCAGCGCACTGCTGGTAATCCACTGCTGCAACCGGGTGATAGTGTCCATGTCCCGAGCGGCAGCGAAGAAAAGGTATTTGTGATGGGCGAGGTGGTGACTTCGGCAGTGGTGCCGGTGCGCCAGTCCCGGATTACCCTCACGGAGGCGATCGCAACTGTGGGCGGCATGGACCGCCGCAGTGCCAGCGACGCCGGCGTGCTGGTGTTCCGTGGCAGCAACCCTGCGTCCATCGCTGGACCGGACAGCACAGATATGCCGACGGTCTTCGCCCTGGATATGTCCCGTCCCGAGGGTATGCTGCTGGCAGGGCAGTTTGAGCTGCAGTCGCGCGATGTGGTGTACATCAAAGCTAACGCCTTCTCTCAATACAACTTGATCATCGGCGAACTGTTGCCGACCATCACGGCCGTGTTCCAGCTTGACCGTCTTATCAACGATTAAAAACCTGAAGATTCTGTAACGTGAACAATCCGATGATTCCTGAGGCACCCCTGGCCGGCTCATCAGCGCAGCCGGCTCGCGACGAACTCGATCTACGCGATCTGCTGGGAACGGTCCTGGCCGGTCGTCTGGTCATCGTCATGATAGTGGTGCTGGTCTTAGGATTGGGATTCGCCTACCTGTGGGCGGTGGCCCCGATTTATCAAACCGATGCTCTCGTGCAGGTTGAGACTGAAGGCAAGTCCATCAACAAGGCCCTTGGCGATGTCGCCGAGCTTTTGGGGAGTGAATCTCCGGTGGCGGCAGAGATCGAGATCATCAAGAGTCGCATGGTGATCGGTAAAGTAGTGCAGGACATGGGGCTGGACCTGATCGCGCAGCCGGAGCATTTCCCCTATATGGGCTCTCCTATAGTTAGGCACTGGAGGGGCGCCCCCGGGGAGGTATCCTCGGCGTGGTTCGGCCTCAAGCGTTACGCTTGGGGTGGGGAGATATTGAAGGTCACGTCTCTGGATATTCCCCCGGAGCTTATCGGCGCGCGTCTGAAGCTGACAGCCACCCAGGCGGGATTCGAGTTGTTCGACGCCAGTGGAAGGAGCCTGCTGAAGGGAACGGTCGGGCAGCCTGTCAAGGCAGATACAACCGCTGGTCCGATCAGCATTTTTGTGCGCGAGCTGCAGGCCCGGCCGGGGACAGAGTTTCTGGTGAAACGGCTGCCTCCGCAAGTTGCCATTTCTGCTATTTCGGGCAACTTGAGTGTGTACGAGAAGGGCAAGCAGTCAGGGATTCTGGGGGTGAGTTTTCTGCACCGAGATCCGAATCTGGCTCGCGATATCATCAACCAGCTGTTGATAGCCTACCAGCGTCAGAATGTAGAGAGACGATCGGCTGAAGCTGATCAAACGCTGACCTTCCTGAAGCAGCAGTTGCCCGAAATCAAGCAGCGTCTGGAAGTGGCGGAGGCAGCTCTCAACGGCTTCCGCCTGCGTCAGGGCTCCGCAGATCTGAGCAAGGAAACGGAGCTGATTCTGCAGCAGAGCGTGGACTTCGAGACCAAGCGTTTCGAACTTGTGCAGAAGCGCGAGGAAGCCACTCGCCGTTTCACGACCAACCACCCGGTAGTGCAGGCGGTAGATGCGCAGTTGCGTCAGATTGAGCGTGAACAGGCCACGGTCAATGCTCGCGTCAAGGGGTTGCCGGATACCCAGCAGGAGCTGCTGGGCTTGGCGCGCGACGTAGAGGTCAATACCGCGCTCTACACCTCGCTACTGAACTCGTCGCAGGAGTTGCAGGTTGCTAAGGCCGGCACAGTTGGCAACGTGCGCATTGTCGACTACGCAGTTAGGCCTTTAGGGCCGGCTAAGCCGAATCGCCGCAGCGTACTGGGCCTTTCCGTGGTGCTGGGCATTCTCATCGGTGTCGGTATTGTTTTGATCCGGCGCGCCATGCATCAAGGAGTCGAGGATGCTTCTGAGGTTGAGCGCGTCCTGGGCTTGCCTACGTACGCGTCGATCCCGTTTTCCGACGAGCAGCGCAAGATCATTCGTGCAATCAAGAAAGAGGGCAGTGGGAGCGGTCAGATTCTAGCGGCGGTTGATTCAGGCAATCTGGCTGTCGAGGCTCTGCGTAGCCTCCGCACCTCCCTGCATTTCGCTTTACTAGAGGCACCCAACAACATCGTCATGCTGACAGGCCCTTCACCGGGCTTGGGCAAGTCTTTCGTTTCCATCAACCTCGGCGCAGTGCTTGCCATGTCCCGCAAGCGTGTGGTGGTTGTTGACGCGGATTTGCGCCGTGGCCACCTGCACGATTACGTGTCGGGCAAGCGCGAGCCGGGCGTCAGCGACTACGTAGCGGGTGATGTTGACTACGATTCATTGCTGCAGACGACCTCTGTAGATGGCTTGTGCTGCATCCCGACCGGTACGGTGCCGCCGAATCCGGCGGAATTGCTGTTACACGAGCGCTTTACCGAGTTGCTGAAGAGGCTCTCTGCCGAGTTCGACTACGTACTGGTGGATACACCTCCAGTGCTGGCCGTGACCGATGCCGCAGTGATCGGCCGCCTTGCGGGCTGCACGTTGCTCGTGCTGAAAGCAGGCGAGCACCCGATGCGCGCCATTGATGAAACCGCGCGCCGGCTGCGTCAGGCCGGCGTGGCCCTACGCGGCACTATCTTTAATCAGGTCGGCATGCGTGGTGGCAAGTATGGCTACGGCTACGGCTACGGCTACGGTTATGGATATAGCTATGGGTACAAGTACGGCCACCAATATTCCTACAAATCCCAAGGTAAGTAACGCCGCTTGCAGTATCTTGGGATCAGGCCACCGCAAGGTGGCCTGATCCGCTTGGCTGTGGTTAGCGTCGGGGAAGTCGCGCTAGATAGTCCTGTGTATAGGGATGCACAGCCTTGTCGGCTTGCGCGGCGTCGAGACTCCACCAGCGCCAATGAAGATGCTGCGAGTCCGGCAGTCCGGCGGTGTCCGGATCGAGACGAAGCAGGAAGGCAGCTACCACGTAATGCGTGGAAATCCGATCGTCGAAGTGGCTGTCGGGGTATAAGTGTTCGAACAGGCCCAAGGGCTCGGCGCAGTCTGCCCTGGAATCCAGGCCGAGTTCCTCTAGGCAGAGGCGACCGAAGGCGGCGGCGATGCTTTCATTTTTGTAGATGCGCCCGCCGGGCACGAACCAACTGTCCCGTGCCGGCGCGTTGGTGCGCAGGCCAAGCAGCACTTCGTTTCGCGAATTGAGGACGATCAGGTCAATCGAGACCAGCGGGGTGGATTTCACGACGGTGCGGAACAGCTCGTCGGGAAGATGAGCAACGAGCGAGGCCGGAAGAGGGCTAGAGCTTGTGCAACCAGTCGCCGACACCGGCCTCGATGTCGGCGCAGGCCTTCTCGAAGGCACTGCGCGGCAGACGGTAGGGATCTTCCACGTCACGGTTTTGGCGCCATTTCAGTAGTTTGTGAACGCGGCCACGCAGCTGCGGGTAGTTGCGATTGATCCAGTCGTTGTGCGTCTGGTCCATTGTCAGGATCAGGTCCATGGACGACAACAGCGGCTGCGTCGCCTGCTGTGCCCGATGCGCGCTGATGTCGATGCCGCGCTCCGCCATGAGTTCGCAGGCCATTGGGTCAGCGCCATGACCGCTGAGGGCGCCGATACCCGCCGAGATCACTGTACGCTTTCCGCCCAGTTGCTGGCGCAGCAGCGCCTCGCCGATCGGGCTGCGACAGATGTTGCCAGTGCAAATGACGACAATCTTGTCAAACATTGTCCTCTCAGCCCTTCAGCAGACCGTCGATGCTCTCGGCGATCTTGGCGCCTGCCGCCAAGATATTGCCCGACCTTAACGGGTTGTCGGCATCGCCGTCGAGTTCGCGAACCAGGCCGCCTGCCTCCTGCACCATGACAATGCCTGCAGCGATGTCCCAGGGCTTGAGGCCCAACTCCCAGAAGGCGTCCAATCGACCGGCGGCGACATAGGCCAAATCCAGCGCAGCCGCGCCGGCACGGCGTACGCCTGAGGTCTGCGCCGCTACGCGGCGCAGCATCGGCAGGTAGCGGTCGAGGTTCTCCTCGCGCAGGGGCACGCCGGTGCCTACCAGTGCCAAGTCGAGATCCTTGCAGGTACTGACACGGATGCGTCGGTTGTTAAGCAGAGCGCCACTGCCGCGCGAGGCGACATAAAGATCCTGAGTGCAAGGGGCGTAGATCACGCCATGCTCCAGGCGGCCGCGCACCTGGATGCCGATGGACACTGCGAAGTGCGGGATGCGATGCAGGAAGTTGGTGGTGCCATCGAGAGGGTCGATGATCCATGTGACTTCGTTGTCGCCTTGCTCCCCGCTCTCTTCGGCCAGGATCGCGTGCTGCGGATAAGCCTTGTGGATCAGGTGGATAATCTCGCGCTCTGCTCCGCGGTCGACCTGGGTAACGAAATCGTTGTGGCTCTTGCGCTCCACTTGCAGCTGATCCGTGCGCTCGTAGTGGCGCATGATGAAGTTGCCGCCCGCGCGGGCGGCGGACACAGCGATGTTTACCAGCGGATGCATGCTTGGGACTCGGGCTCGAAGGCTGGCGGGCATTATCTCACAGGGCACCGCAAGGCCCTAGGGCCATTTACCCCTGGCGCCCATAGACATCCTCGAAGCGCACGATGTCGTCTTCCCCCAGGTAGGCGCCGGACTGGACCTCGATCAACTCCAGCGGGATGGCGCCGGGGTTGGCCAATCGATGCCGGTGACCCAGGGGGATGTAGGTGGACTGGTCCTCGGATAGGAGGAAGACCTTCTCGCCACAGGTTACTTCGGCTGTGCCCTTGACCACCACCCAGTGCTCGGCCCGGTGGTGGTGCATCTGCAGCGACAGTTTCTGGCCCGGGTTGACCAGGATGCGCTTGACCTGGAAGCGGTCGGCGAGAGCAATGGTCTCGTACCAGCCCCAAGGACGGTAGACGCGCGGATGGTGGACCGCCTCGTAGCGGTTGCGCATCTTAAGCTGTGCCACGATTTTCTTGACGTTCTGAGCTGTCGCGTGGGTCGTGACCAATACGGCGTCACCGGTCTCCACGATGATATGGTCGCGGATGCCGACGGCGGCCACCAGCCGCGAGCTGGCCATGACTAAGTTGTTATCTGCATCTTCCAGCAGTACATCGCCCCGGGCGCGGTTGCCGCGTTCATCGGAGGCTGGCAGTCGCGAAAGAAATGTCCAACTTCCTACGTCATCCCAGCCTGCCTCCATCCGCACGACGGCGGCCAGTGCGGTTTTCTCCATCACAGCGTAGTCGATGGAATCATTGCGGCAGGCGCAGAACGGCTCCCTGGCCAGGCGCACGAAGTCGAGATCCGTGTGCGCCTGCTCTAAGGCTTCACCTGCCAGTCGAGCCATCTCCGGCTCGTAGCGGGACATCTCTTCGACGAACAGGCCGGCACGGAACAAGAACATGCCGCTGTTCCAGCAATAGCCTCCCTCGGCAAGGAATGTCTGTGCTGTGGCCAGGTCCGGCTTTTCGACGAAGCGCGCCACCTCATAGCCTTGGTCGCCCAAAGGGGCGCCCGCCCTGATGTAACCGAAGCCGGTCTCGGGGCGGTCGGGGACGATACCGAAGGTCACGATGCGACCATTCGCAGCCAGTTTCGCGCCGGCCTCCACGGCCTGGCCGAAGGCCACGGGGTCGTCGATTACATGGTCAGCGGCCATCAGGAACACCAGGGTCTCTGGGCCATATTCGCGCAGAGCGAAATGCGCCGCCACGGCTGCGGCGGGGGCGGAATTGCGGCCCTCCGGCTCCAGTACGATACGCCCCCCCTCAATGCCGGCTTGGCGCATCTGCTCGGCGACAATGAAGCGATGAGCCTCACCGGTGATCACCAGCGGCGGCAATACCCGCCGCAGTTGCGCTGCGCGCAGTGCAGTGTTCTGCAGGAGCGAGCGATCATCAATCAGTGACAGGAACTGCTTGGGATACTGCTCGCGGGACAGCGGCCACAGGCGTGTGCCGGAGCCGCCGGCCAGGAGTATGGGGAGGATGTGCGGTTCGGAGGTCATGGCAGAGCTAGGCGGCATCGATGAAGGCCAGCAGTTCCTGGGTCTTGGCGGTCATCAGCGCAGTATCGGCGCGCGATTCGACGTTGAGGCGCAGCAATGGTTCGGTATTGGAGCCGCGCAGGTTGAAGCGCCAGCTGCCGAAGTCCATGCTGATGCCATCGGTGCGATCGACCTCCTGCGCCGATGCTACATATAAGCTTTCGACGCGGGCGATAGTCTTGCGTACGTCGGCGACCTTGCGGTTGATCTCGCCCGAGGCAGGGTAGAGTCGCATGCGGTCGCCGACCAGCTGCGACAGGCTTCGCCCGCTATTGCTGATCAGCGCTGCGACTAGCAGCCAGGGGATGTTGCCGTTGTCGCAGTAGGCGAAGTCGCGGAAGTAATGGTGCGCGCTCATTTCGCCACCGTAGACCGCGTTCTCGGCGCGCATGCGCTCCTTGATGAATGCATGCCCGGTCTTGGACTGCACTGGCACGCCGCCGGCGGCCTGCACAATGTCCACCGTGTTCCAAGTCAGACGCGGGTCGTGGATGATCTTGGCGCCGGGTTCCTGTCGCAGTAAAGCCTCGGCCAGCAGTCCGACAATGTAGTAACCCTCGACAAAGTCACCGCGCTCGTCGAACAGGAAGCAGCGGTCAAAATCGCCGTCCCAGGCCACGCCCAGATCGGCACCATGGACGCGCACGGCTTCGGCCGTCGCCACCCGGTTTTCCGGTAGCAGGGGATTGGGAATGCCATTGGGGAAGTTGCCGTCCGGCTCATGCTGCAGCTTGATCAGCCGGAAGGGCAAATGCGGCTCCAGCGCGTCAACCATCAGCCCGGCCACGCCATTGCCGGCATTGACTACGATCTTCAGCGGTTGGAGGTTTTGCGGCTGTACATAACCCAGCAGATGACGGACGTAGCTGTCGCGCAGATTCATCGCGCGCAAGGCCGGCCGCCCCCCTGGGATTCGGTCATGGCAGGCCGAGACACGAGCCTCTAATTCACGCAATCCAGAGTCGCCCGACACCGGCAGGGCGCCGCCGCGCACCAGCTTCATGCCGTTGTAGTCCATTGGGTTGTGGCTGGCCGTCACCTGAATGCCGCCATCCATGCTGGGCTGCTGCGCCGCCCAGTAGACCTCTTCGGTGCCGCAGAGGCCAAGGTCCACCACCTCTACCCCGCGTGCGATCAGGCCATGTGCCAAGGCCTCAAGCAGTTCCAGGCTGGAATGGCGGATGTCGCGGCCTAGGGCGATGCGCCGTGGGTTGAACTGCTCGGCATAGGCCAAGCCCAATCGGTAGGCGATATCGGGATTGAGTTCATCGGGGACGCGCCCACGGATGTCGTAGGCCTTGAAGCATGGCAGGGTCACGGACTGGCGCTCTGGATTCAGGCCTGTGGCGGAGCTACGCGAGATGCGGCGCTAGGTTTTTCATAGAATACCACGCATGAATACTGCTTCCGCTGCGAACTCGCTCGCAAGTATCCGCGTGGTCCTCGTCTCTACTCAGCATCCGGGCAATATCGGCTCGGTGGCCCGGGCCATGCTGACCATGGGCCTGACCGACCTGGTGCTGGTCAACCCCGAGCGCTACCCCCACCCCCAGGCCCGGGCCAACGCCGCCGGCGCCCTGGAGGTGCTGGACCGGGCCCGGGTGGTCTCCAGCTTGGACGAGGCCCTGGCCGGCTGTGGCTGGGTGGTGGGTCTGTCGGCCCGGGTCCGGCACCTGGGCGACGAGCCGCTGACCCCCTGGGCCACCGCCGAGCGGGCCATGGCCTTATCGGCCAGTGCCCCCGTCGCCCTGATGTTCGGCTGCGAACGCACCGGCCTGACCAACGAGGAACTGGACCGCTGCCATGCCCGGGCTCTGATCCCCGCCAACCCCGGCTACACCTCGCTGAACCTGTCGCAGGCGGTCCAGATCATGGCCTACGAACTGCGCAAGGTGGCCTTCCCGGGGGGGGCGAAGGTCTCGGGCAAGGACGGCCACCCTTGGTACGAGCCGCCCGCCGCCGACGACATGGAGCGCTACTACGAGCACCTGCAGCGCATCCTGTTGTCTACCGGCTTTCTGGATCCGGCCAACCCTCGGCACCTGATGCGGCGTCTTCGCCAGTTCTATGGCCGGGCAATGCCAGACAAGAATGAACTCAACATCCTGCGCGGCATCCTGACCTCTTTCGAGCGCCCCAAGGGGCGGCGCATCCCCCTGACGCCGACGGACGAAGGCGGCGAGGAATAGCGGAACGGTCTAGAATCCGCGCCTCATTGCGACCCCCGAGACCGTCATGTTCGCCCGCATCCGTGAAGACATCGCCAGCGTGTTCCAGCGCGACCCTGCCGCGCGCAATACCTGGGAAGTGCTCACCTGCTATCCGGGCCTGCACGCCGTCTGGATGCACCGCATCGCCCATGCTCTATGGAACGGCGGCTGGCGCTGGCTGGCCCGCTGGACCGCCCACTGGTCGCGCTGGCTGACCGGCATCGAGATCCACCCGGGCGCCCGCATCGGCCGCCGCCTGTTCATCGACCATGGCATGGGCGTGGTGATCGGCGAAACCGCCGAGATCGGCGATGACGTCACTCTCTACCAAGGCGTCACCCTGGGCGGCACCAGCTGGAACCAGGGCAAGCGCCACCCCACGCTGGGCAACAAGGTGGTGGTCGGTGGCGGCGCCAAGGTGCTGGGTCCGTTCACGGTGGGCGAGGGCGCACGCATCGGCTCCAACGCCGTCGTGGTCAAGGAAGTGCCGCCCGGCGCCACCGCCGTGGGCATCCCCGCGCGCATCGTGCAGGAACAGGCCGAGCCCTCCGACCAGGTCAAGGCCATCGCCCAGACCCTGGGCTTCGACGCCTATGGCCTGTCCCGCGACATGCCGGACCCTGTGGCCGGCGCCATCTCGCGCATGCTGGGCCATATCCAGGAACTGGACGAGCGCGTCGTGCAGTTGTGCAAGGTATTGCACCAGATGGACGCACGCATGCCGGAAACCGAGCTGTCCAAGCTCGATCTGCCGGAGTTCTGCGGAGATGGGCTCGTCATGAAAAGCGAGAGTCCAGTGGACTCTCGCCATGACGAGCGCCCGGCCAGGGAGCGTTCGGCCCCGTCGAGGAGTGACTAAATGTCACTCCGAGATAAGCCGAACGCGGCAGGGGCCGAGTAATGGACGCGATGTCTCGCCATGGGTGGCGTCACCCAGGCTAGCCAAGGCTACTGATTGGCGGCTGCTCCGTTCCCATGCCCACCTACCTCGACCACAACGCCACCACCCGCGTCGACCCACGCGTGCTGGAGGCCATGCTGCCCTACCTGTCGGGGCCCTATGGCAACGCCTCCTCGCTGCACCGCTACGGCCGCGCGGCGCGCGACGCCGTCGAGCAGGCGCGGGCCCAGGTGGCGCAGCTGATCAACGCCCAGCCCGGCGAGATCCTCTGGACCTCCGGCGGCACCGAGTCCAACAACCTCGCGCTCAAGGGCACCACCGACCGCGCTGTGCCCACGCGTCTGCTTTATGGCGTCACCGAGCACCCGGCGGTGATGGAAGCCGCCGAGTCGCTGAAGGAGCGCGGCTGGCAGGTCGAGCCGGTGGCGGTGGACGCCGACGGTCTGATCGACTGGCCCGTGTTCGAGCGGCAGCTCGCCGCCGGTCCCCTGCGCCTGGTCGCCCTGATGCGCGCCAACAACGAAACCGGCGTGATCCAGGACATCGGTCGCGCCGCCGCCCTGGTCCATGCCGCTGGCGCCTGGCTGCACGTGGACGCCGTGCAGGCCGCTGGCAAGATCCCGGTGGACTTCGACGCGCTGCAGGCCGACCTCATGAGCCTGTCCAGCCACAAGATCTACGGCCCCAAGGGCATCGGCGCCCTGGCGGTGAAGAGCCATGTCGAGCTCACGCCCCTGCATCACGGCGGCGCCCAGGAGCGCGGCCTGCGCGGTGGCACCGAGAACGTCGCCAGCATCGTCGGCTTCGGCGTCGCCGCCGAACTGGCCCTACAGGAACTGCAGGCCCGCGCCGAACACACCCTGACGCTGCGCCGGCAACTCGAGCGGGGCCTGCGGGAGATACCCGGCATCCGCATCTTTGGCGAAACAGCCGAGCGCCTGCCCAATACCGTGCAGTTCGCGCTCGCCGGGTATGACGGCGAGGCCCTGCTGATGCAGCTGGACCGCAAGGGCTTCGCCGTTTCCAGCGGCTCCGCCTGCGCCAGCGGCCTGGGTGAGCCCAGCCACGTGCTGATCGGCATGGGCCTGGACCGCGACACCGCCAAGGGCGCCATCCGCGTCAGCCTCGGCCAGGACAACAAGCCCGCGGAGATCGAGCAGTTCCTCGCCGCCCTGCGCGGCTTCGTCCCGGCATGATCTACCTCGATCACGCCGCCACCACGCCGCTGGACCCGGCGGCGCTGCAGGCCATGCTGCCCTGGCTGCAGGACCGTGTCGGCAACCCCGCCTCCGACCACGCCTGGGGCCGCGCCGCCCGCGCCGCCGTCGAACATGCTCGCAATCAGGTCGCCACCCTGCTGGGAGCGCAGCCCGAGGAGATCGTCTGGACCTCCGGCGCCACCGAGGCCAACAACCTCGCCATCAAGGGCGCCCTGGAGTTCCGTGGCCTGCGCGGCGCGCACCTGGTCACCGCCCGCACCGAGCACAAGTCGGTGGTCGACAGCGTGCGTCAGCTCGAGAGCCAGGGCCTGCGGGTCACTTGGCTCAAGCCCGACGCGCAGGGCCTGATCAGCGTGGAGCAGGTGCTGGCGGCACTGGCGCCGGACACCGCCCTGGTCTCGCTGATGTGGGTCAACAACGAAACCGGCGTCATCAACCCGGTGGAAGCCCTGGCGCCCCTGCTGCGCGAGCGCGGCATCCTGTTCCACGTCGACGCCGTGCAGGCCGCCGGCAAGCTGCCGATCGACCTGTCGTGCACCCCCATCGACCTGCTGTCGCTGTCCGCACACAAGCTCTACGGCCCCCAGGGCGTCGGCGCGCTGTTCGTGCGCAAGCGCCCGCGCGCGCGCCTGAGCCCCCAACTGCACGGCGGCGGCCACGAGCAGGGCATGCGCTCCGGCACGCTGCCCACCCACCAGATCGCCGGTTTCGGCGAGGCCTGCCGCATCGCCGCCGAGCAGCTGGCGGGGGAGGGCGCGCGCCTGTCCGCCCTGCGCGATCGCCTGCAGCAGCGGCTGCAGACCGCCCTGCCAGGCCTGTACCTCAACGGCCACCCGCAATCCCGCGCCCCCGGCATCCTCAACCTTTCCTTCGAAGGCGTAGAGGGCGAAAGCCTGCGGGCGAGCCTGGGAGACCTGGCCGTCTCCAGCGGCTCCGCCTGCTCCTCGGCCACGCGCGAGCCGTCTTACGTCCTGCGCGCGCTGGGGCGTGATGACGAACTGGCAGGCGCCTCCCTGCGCTTCTCCCTGGGCCGCGGCACCACCTCGGCCGAGGTTGACCAGGCCGCGCAACGGGTCATCGACGCAGTCGCCACCCTGCGCCGCATTGCCGGCAGCGGCACGGCCGCCCCAGTGACGCCGCCGATCAATGCCCACGCCTACGCCACCCCGGTCTGGGCCGCCTTCTCCAACCCCGCCCACGCTACAGCGCTGCCGGAAGGCGCCATCACTGCCGCCGCCGGCAGCCCGGCAGGTGCCCTGCGCCTGCGCCTGCAGGCCGAGCTGCAGGACGGGCGCATCGTCCGGGCCGCCTGGCAGGCTTATGGCTGCCCGGTCACCCTGGCCGTAGGCGAGTGGCTGGCCGCCTGGCTGGAAGGCCGCCGGGCCGGGGAACTCCGCCTGACGGCGGCTGATCTGAGGGCTGCGCTTGAAATCAGCGACGACAAGGCCCAATGTGCCTTATTGGGTGAGGACGCCGTCCTGGCCCTGGAACGACAGATGAGCTTGGCATGACGATTCAACTGACCCCCAGCGCCGCCCGGCGCATCGAAACCCAGCTGGCCAACCGCGGCAAGGGCCTCGGCCTGCGCCTCGGCGTACGCAAGTCCGGCTGCTCCGGATACGCCTACGTCATTGATTATGCAGACGAAGTAAAGCCGGGCGAGGAAGTGTTCGAGCAGCACGGGGCCAAGATCGTGATCAACCCCGAGCACCTGCCCGTGCTCGCCGGCCTGACCCTGGATTTCCAGAAGCAGGGCCTGAACGAGGCCTTCAAGTTCCTCAATCCCAACGTCAAGGGCGAGTGCGGCTGCGGCGAAAGCTTCACCGTCTGAGCAGCAGCCTTAGCCCATAGGCGGAAATATCCGCCTTCATACAATTGCCGCAGTGCGGCAATACCCTTTACAATTCCTTGTTTTACGAGGGCTTATAGCCCCGGCCGGATCGCAATCGGCTGGCCTGTGCCCGCTTCCTCCCGCCTTTTCAAGGAGTTTCACCCGTGGCTGTCGAACGCACCCTTTCCATCATCAAGCCTGACGCCGTCGGCAAGAACCACATTGGCGACATCTACAACCGCTTCGAGAAGGCCGGCCTGAAGATCGTCGCTTCGCGCATGAAGCACCTGACCCCGGGCGAAGCCGAAGGCTTCTACGCCGAGCACAGCGCGCGCGGCTTCTTCAAGGACCTCGTCAGCTTCATGACCAGCGGCCCCATCGTCGTGTCCGTGCTGGAAGGCGAGAACGCCGTGCTGGCCCACCGCGACATCATGGGCGCCACCGACCCGAAGAAGGCTGCGCCGGGCACCATCCGCGCCGACTTCGCCAGCTCGATCGACGAGAACGCCGTCCACGGTTCGGACAGCGTCGAAAGCGCCAAGCGCGAGATCAGCTACTTCTTCCGCGTGACTGAGCTCTGCCCGCGTACGCGTTAAGCCGATGACCGCCACCTCCGCCAGCAGCCCCGTCAACCTGTTCGGCCTCGACCGGACCGAATTGCGCGCGCGCTTCGCGGAGGCCGGCGAGAAGCCCTTCCGCGCCGACCAGATCATGCACTGGATCTATCGGCGCGGGCAGGGCGACTTCGACGGCATGACCAACGTCTCCAAGGAGATGCGTGGCAAGCTGGCCGAACGCTTCGAGATCCGCACACCCGAGCTGATCGCCGAGCAAGTTTCCCAGGACGGCACCCGCAAGTGGGTGTTGCGCCTCGACGGCGGCAACGCCATCGAAACCGTCTACATCCCCGAGGAAGGCCGTGCGACGCTGTGCATCAGCTCGCAGGTCGGCTGCGCCATGGACTGCTCCTTCTGCTCCACCGCGCAACAGGGCCTCAACCGCAACATGACCACGGCCGAGATCATCGCCCAGGTCTGGTTCGCCGCCCGCACGCTGGGCGGGGACTTCCAGAACGATCGCGTCATCTCCAACATCGTGTTCATGGGCATGGGCGAGCCGCTGGCCAACTACGGTGCCGTGCTGCCCGCCATCCGTATCCTGCTGGACGACTTCGGCTTCGGCATGTCCAAGCGCAAGGTCACGGTCTCCACCTCCGGCCTCGTGCCGTTCATGGACCGCCTGCGCGGCGACGTCGACACCGCCCTGGCCGTCTCGCTGCACGCGCCCAATGACGCCTTGCGCAACGAGCTGGTGCCGATCAACCGCAAGTACAACATCGAAGAGCTGATGGCCGCCTGCCGCCGCTATGTCGAGGGCAAGGACCGCAAGACGCACATCGTCTACGAGTACGTCATGCTCGACGGCGTCAACGATTCCCCCGCGCTGGCGCGTGACCTTGCCAAGCTGCTGGGCAACATGCCGGCCAAGGTGAATCTCATCCCCTTCAACCCCTTCCCGGGGTCGGACTACAAGCGCTCCAAGCCGGAAGCCATCCGCGCCTTCGGCGAAGTGCTGCGCGCCAAGCGCATCATCACCACCACCCGCAAGACCCGCGGCGACGACATCGACGCCGCCTGCGGCCAGCTCGTCGGTCGCGTGCAGTCCAAGCAGAAGAACCGCCTGCGCGACATTCCCGTGAGGCTGGGCTGATGCGCCTCCTGGCCGTGGTGCTGCTCGCGGCCCTCATGGCCGGCTGCGCCTCCAGCGGCGGCAACCGGGGCAACAAGCAGGAAGCCTCGCGCATCAACACCCAGCTGGGCATCGACTACGCCCGCAACGGCCAGCTGCAACTGGCCGAGGAAAAGCTGCAGCGCGCGCTGGAGCAGGACTCCTCCAACGCGCTCACCCACGCGGCGCTGGCCTTTGTCTACCAGCAGCGCGGCGAGACCGACGCAGCAGAGCGCAGCTATCGCCGCTCGCTGTCGCTGAATCCCGATGACTCCCAGGTGCGCAATAACTTCGGCGCCTTCCTCTGCGGCCGCGGCAAGAACGCCGAAGGCGAGGGCTACTTCCTGCAGGCCGTGCGCGACCGGCGCTACGCCACCCCGGAAGTCGCCTGGACCAATGCAGGCGTGTGCTTCCGGGCCAAGGATCGGGAAAAGGCCGAGGGCTACCTTCGCGAAGCCCTGCGCATCAACCCCGCCTTCCCCGACGCACTGGCGCAGATGATCGTGCTCAGCGGCGAAAAGCAGGACTACCTGCGCGCGCGTGCCTTCGTGCAGCGCTATGAACAGACCGGCGCCC
The DNA here is from genome assembly GCA_030149365.1 of Solimonas sp. Taxonomy (GTDB): domain Bacteria; phylum Pseudomonadota; class Gammaproteobacteria; order Nevskiales; family Nevskiaceae; genus Solimonas_A. The sequence continues at coordinate 70,290 of JASBRP010000018.1, read as the reverse complement.
CGGCTTCCCCGCAGGTGCTATGGCAAGCGGCGCAGACCGAAGCGGCACTGGGTGACCTGGAAACCGCTCGCCGGTACCAGATCCGATTGAAGCGCGAGTTTCCCGATTCCGGGGAAGCCGCCATGATGCTGAAGACCTACCAGAACTGATGAACGCCGAAAACGAAACCCAGACGACGGGCGAAGCGCCTGCAACGGCCACGGAGGCCAGTCCCGGAGCGATGATCCGCCTCGGGCGCGAGCGCATGCACCTGTCGCTCGACGAACTGGCCGGCGTCACCAAGCTGTCGTACAGCACCATCGAAGCCCTGGAGCGCGACGACTTCAGCGCGATGCTCGAAGCGGTCTACGTGCGGGGCTACTACCGCAAGTGTGCCAAGGTCCTCGACATCCCCGAGAAGGCCCTGCTCGACGCCTACCAGGCCCGCGTGGCCCCGCGCCAACCGCTGCCGCCGGCCAAGCTGCGGCTGGCCTCCGGCGCCGATCTCGGCTCCGCCAGCCGCCTGCCGGTCACGCTGGCCATCGTCGGTGCCGTGATCGCCGTGCTGGTCTGCGCCGTGGTCTGGGTGGCACGCAACACCGGCAACCCACCGGTGCAGACACTGGAAGGCTCGCTCCCCGTTCCGGCTGCGGTCGAATCGAACGTGGTGCCGGCCGCCGACATCGCCGTGCCGCCCGCCACGCCGGCGGATGTGCCTGCCACCGCCGCCCCGGACGCCGCCGTCCCCGTAGCACCCGCCGATCCGGCAACGGCGGCGCCTGCCGCCGCTCCCGCCGCCGCGCCGGCAACACCCGCGGCCACGCCCGCTGCCACCACGCCGCCCACGCCCGCGATCTCCGCCGGCTCGGCCGTGCTGAAGTTTACCGCCACCTCCTGGGTGCGCGTGGACGACGCCGCCGGCAAGGCCCTGTTCAATGGCCTGGCGCAGCCGGGCGAGTCGCACGTGCTCAACGGCGCACTGCCGCTGAACGTCTTCCTTGGCAACGCGCCGGCCGTGCAGGTCGAATTCGGCGGCAAGCCTTTCGACACGCAGCCGTTCCAGCGCGACAACAAGACCGCGCGCTTCACGCTGCCGGCCCGCTGATCCGGGACAGGGGTTCACGCGCATGGCGATGAAGAGCCACCACCAGATCCTGCGGCGCAAGTCGCGGCCGATCCGCGTCGGCCGCGTCACCGTGGGCGGCGATGCGCCGGTGGCGGTGCAGACCATGACCAACACCGACACCGAGGACGTCGCCGCCACCGTGGCGCAGATCCAGGCGGCGGTGAAGGCGGGCGCCGACATCGTGCGCGTCTCGGTGCCCACGCTGAAGGCCGCCGAGGCGTTCGGCAAGATCAAGAAGCAGGTGGGTTACGTGCCGTTGGTGGCCGACATCCACTTCAACTACAAGTGCGGCCTTGCCGCGGCCGAGGCCGGCGCCGACTGCCTGCGCATCAACCCCGGCAACATCGGCAACGATCGCAAGGTGGCCGAGGTCATCGCCTGCGCCAAGCACCACGGCATCCCGATCCGTATCGGCGTCAACGCCGGCTCGCTGGAAGCCGACCTGCAGGAGAAGTACGGCGAGCCCAACTCCGACGCCCTGGTGGAGTCGGCGATGCGCCACATCGAGATCCTGCAGAAGCATAGCTTCGACGACTTCAAGGTCTCGCTGAAGGCCTCCGAGATCTTCATGACGGTGGAGGCCTACCGCAAGCTGGCCACGATGATCGACCAGCCGCTGCATCTGGGCATCACCGAGGCGGGCGGCCTGCGCGCCGGCGCGGTCAAGTCCGCCATCGGCCTGGGCATGCTGCTGGCCGACGGCATCGGCGACACCATCCGCGTATCGCTGGCCGCCGACCCGATCGAGGAAGTGAAGGTGGGTTGGGACATGCTCAAGTCCCTGCACCTGCGCAATCGCGGCATCAACCTGGTGGCCTGTCCGTCCTGCTCGCGCCAGAACTTCGACGTCATCAAGGCCGTGGCCGAGCTGGAGCGCCGCTTCGACGAGATCGACGAGCCCCTGGACCTGGCCGTGATCGGCTGCGTCGTCAACGGCCCGGGCGAGGCGAGGGAAGCCGCCATCGGCGTCGCCGGCGGCCGTCCCAACTCGATCTATGTCGACGGCAAGATCCAGCACAAGGCACACAACGAAGAGCTGGTCGACGTGCTCGAGAAGCTCGTGCGCGAAAAGCTCGCCGCCCGCAAGGCCGCCAAGACCTCATAACGACATGGCCAACCTGTTCCAGTCCGTAAAGGGCTTCAATGACGTGCTGCCCCCTGCCACCGCGCAGTGGCAGCACTTCCACAACGTCGCCGCCGACATCCTCAACGGCTACGGCTACGGCGAGATCCGCCTGCCCATCATCGAGCAGCTGGCGCTGTTCAAGCGCTCCATCGGCGAGGTCACCGACATCGTCGAGAAGGAGATGTTCGCCTTCCAGGACCGCGAGGGCGACATGCTGGCGCTGCGCCCGGAAGGCACCGCCGCCTGCGTGCGGGCCGGCCTGGAACACGGCCTGCTGCACAACCAGCAGCAGCGCCTGTGGTACGCCGGCCCCATGTTCCGCCACGAGCGCCCGCAGGCCGGCCGCTACCGCCAGTTCCACCAGCTGGGCGTCGAGGCCTATGGCATGGCCGGGCCGGACATCGACGTCGAGCTGATCGCGCTGTCCGCCCGCCTGTTCAAGCGCCTGGGCCTGAAGGACCTGACCCTGGAGCTGAACTCCCTGGGCAGCAGCGAGACCCGCCAGAACTACCGCGCCGCCCTGGTCGCCCACCTCGAGAAGCACCTGGACGCCCTCGACGCCGACTCCCAGCGCCGCCTGCAGAGCAACCCCCTGCGCGTGCTCGACTCCAAGTCGGCGCAGACCCAGGCCCTGCTGGCCGAGGCGCCGAGCATCCTGGACTTCCTCGACGACGAATCGCGCGCCCATTTCGATGGCCTGCGCCAGGGCCTGGATGACCTGGGCATCGCCTACACCGTCAACCCGCGCCTGGTGCGCGGCCTGGACTACTACTGCCGCGGCGTGTTCGAGTGGACCACCACCCAGCTCGGCTCCCAGGGCACCGTCTGCGCCGGTGGCCGCTATGACGGTCTGGTGCAGCAGCTCGGCGGCACACCGACCCCGGCGGTGGGCTGGGCCAGCGGCGTCGAGCGCCTGATCCTGCTGCTCAACGCGCAACAGGCGTCCCTGCCGGACGGCGCGGCCCAGGTCTACTTCTGCTGGCTGGGCGACGACGCCCAGCGCGAGGCCCGCAAGCTGGCCGAAGTCCTGCGCGACCGCCTGCCGGACCTGCGCATGGTGCTGCACGCCGGCGGCGGCAAGCTCCAGGCGCAGCTCAAGCGCGCCGACCGGAGCGGGGCTCGCCTGGCCCTGATCCTCGGCGACCAGGAAGCAGCGGAAAAGCGCATTCAAGTAAAATCCCTGCGTAGCAACGAATCCCAACAGCAAACCCTGGGTTGGCCGGAACTCCCGGCCCACCTGGCAGGTCTGCTGGAACTCAGCGAGAAACCCACGTGACGACTCATTACGACGACGAAGAACAGGTCGAGAACCTCAAGCGCTGGTGGAAGGAAAACTGGATGGCTCTGGTGGTCGGCCTGGGTATCGGCCTGGCCGGCATCGTCGGCTGGGAGCAGTGGAAGAGCCACAAGACCGGCCAGTCCGAGCAGGCCTCGCAGATCTACGAGGACATGAAGAAGGCGGTCGAGGCCGGCAAGGGCGATGACGCCCAGGCCGCCGGCGACAAGCTGCTGAAGGACTTCACCGCCTCGCCCTACGCCACCGACGCCGCGCTGCTGCTGGCCGCCCGGGCGGTCGAAGCCGGCAAGCTGGACGAAGCCCTCAAGCAGCTGCAGTGGGTCACCGCCAACAGCAAGGACGCCGGCATGCAGCGCCTCGCGCGCCTGCGCCAGGCCCGCGTGCTCTGGGCGCAGAGCAAGCCCGAGGACGCCCTCAAGCAGCTCGACGGCGACGCCGGCGAGTACGGCCACCTGTTCGACGAACTGCGCGGCGACATCAAGCTGGCCCAGGGCGATCGCGACGCGGCCCGACAGGCCTACGAGAAGGCCCTCAAGGCCCAGGCCGACAAGCCGGGCGCCACCGAGCTGCTCCAGCGCAAGCTGGACGACCTCGCGGTGCAGTCATGAAGACCTCCCGCGTCCTGCTGGTCCTGCTGCTCGCGGCGGCTGCCGCGGCCTGCTCCAGCAAGGGCAAGGTGCGTGAGCCGGCCAAGCTCACCACCATCGAAGCCCCCGCGATCAAGCCGCAGACGGCCTGGAGCCACTCTGCCGGCAAGGGCAGCAACGGCGAATTCGGCGGCCTGCGCCTGGCGCTGGAGGCCGACGCCCTGTTCGCCGCCGACACCGCCGGCCGCGTCTACGCCTTCGAGCCCAAGACCGGCAAGCGCCTGTGGGAAACCAGCACGCAGAGCCGCGTGATCTCCGGCCCCGGCGTGTCCGGTGACCTGGTGCTGGTCGGCACCCTCGACGCCGAGGTCATTGCCCTGTCCCGTGCCGACGGCAAGGAAAAGTGGCGCCGCAGCGTCTCCAGCGAGGTCATGTCGGCCCCGGTGGGCAACGGCGACATCGTCGTGGCGCGCAGCGGCGACGGCCGCGTCTACGGCCTCACCGCCACCCGTGGCGACCGCGTCTGGCTGCAGGACCGTACCGTTCCCAACCTGACCCTGCGCGGCATGTCGACCCCGCTGGTGGCCGGCAACCGCGTCTACATCGGCTTCGACAACGGCCGCCTGGCCGCGCTCAAGCTGTCCGACGGCACCCCCGAGTGGGAGCAGGTGGTCGCCGTGCCCAGCGGCCGTACCGAGCTGGAGCGCCTGACCGACGTCGACGCCAGCCTGCTCGACAACGGCAAGGACCTGTTCGCCGCCAGCTTCGGCGGTGAAGTCGCCTGCCTGGACGGTGACACCGGCCAGGTGCTGTGGCGCCGTTCGATCAAGAGCTATACCGGTTTCGCCGAGGCCGGCGATTTCGTCGTCGTCACCGACGAGGCTGGCGTGGTCTGGGCCCTGGACGCCCGCACCGGCGCCGCCGCCTGGAAGCAGGAAGCCCTGCTCAACCGCCGCCTGTCGCCGCCGGTCGCCTACAAGGACTGGATCGTGCTGGGCGACTTCGAGGGCTACCTGCACTGGCTAGACCCCAAGGATGGCAAGATCGTCGCCCGCTCGCGGGAGGGCAGCGACCCGATCCGCGCCGCGCTGGTCAGCGGCGACGACCTGCTCTATGTGATGAACAGTACCGGCCGCATCGCTGCCGTCCACCTGAAGTAACGCAATGGTGGAGCAAAGGGCGGGCCCTAGGGGTACCTGGGGCCCGCCCTTTCGTTTCCGCCGGTATGATGACGCCGTATGAACGAGAAGATCCCCACCATCGCGCTGGTCGGCCGGCCTAATGTCGGCAAGTCCACGCTGTTCAACCGGCTGACCGGAACGCGCGACGCGCTCGTCGCGGACCTGCCGGGCCTGACGCGTGACCGCCAGTACGGCTTCGGGAGCTTCGAGAACAAGGCCTTCATCGTCGTGGATACCGGCGGTCTGATGCCGGACTCCGCCGACCCGCTGGCCGCCTTGGCTGAAGAACAGGCGCAGATCGCACTGGAAGAGGCCGACCAGGTGCTGTTCCTGGTCGACGGCCTGCAGGGCCGCCTGGGGCCGGACGAGGCCATCGCCAAGCAGCTGCGCAAGCTGGGCAAGCCGCTGACCCTGCTGGTCAACAAGGCCGAGGGCCAGCCCAAGGCCACGGTCGCCAGCGACTTCTACGCGCTGGGCCTGGGCGAACCGGTGCCGGTCTCCGCCGCGCACGGCGACGGCATCAGTGCCTTGCTGCGCGAGCTGCTCAAGGACACCCCGGAGCAGGAAGCACCGCGGCCGCAGGACGGCATCTGCGTGGCCATCGTCGGCCGCCCCAACGTCGGCAAGTCCACCCTGGTCAATCGCCTGTTGGGCGAGGAGCGCGTGGTGGCCGCCGACATGCCGGGCACCACCCGCGATGCCATCGCCATCCCCTTCGAGTATGACGGCCGGCCCTTCACCCTGATCGACACCGCCGGCATCCGCCGCCGTGCCCGCGTCTGGGAGGCGGTGGAGAAGTTCTCCATCGTCAAGACGCTGGATGCGATCGAGCGCGCCCACGTCGTGATCGCCGTGCTCGACGCCCACAACGACATCAGCGAGCAGGACGCGCGCCTGCTGGGCCTGGTGGCGCAGCGCGGCCGCGCCATGATCCTGGCCGTGAACAAGTGGGACGGCCTGCAGCCGGACGAGCGCGAGCAGGTGCGCTACCAGGTCACGCTGAAGATGCCGTTCCTGGACTACGCCCCGGTGCGCTACATCTCCGCGCGCCACGGCACCGGCGTCGGCGAGCTGATGGGTTTCGTGCAGGATGCCTACGACGCCACCATGCGCGAGATGCCGACCCCGGAACTGAACAAGGTGCTGGAGAAGGCGGTGGAGCAGCACCAGCCGCCCGCCGTGCTGGGGCGGCGCATCAAGCTGCGCTATGCCCACCAGGGCGGCCAGAACCCGCCCATGATCGTTGTGCACGGCAACCAGACCGAGAAGCTGCCGGACGTCTACAAGCGCTACCTGACCAACCGCTTCCGCGATGCCTTCAATCTGGTCGGTGTCCCCCTGGTGCTGTCCTTCAAGACCAGCGAAAACCCCTTCAAGGGGCGCAAGAACCAGCTGACCGGCCGCCAGATCAAGAAGAAGAAGCGCCTGATGGCGCGTGTGAAGAAGCGCTGAGCCAGCGCTGCCACCGGCCGCGCGCTCCGCGTGGCCGCAAACGGAGCCAGACGATGAGACAGGCAGGGATGCTGGCGGCACTGCTGGCGTTTTCGACGGCAGCGGCTGCCCAGGGGGGCGACGGCTGGAAGAAGCTCTACGAGCAGGCCGCAAAGGACCACACCTTCAAGTGCTTCGGAGAGTCAGAGGCTCGAGCCTGCCGCCTGCTGATCTCCGGCATCGAACGCGCCATGGCAGCCCCGGACGCCGACGCCAGTGCGCGCCATGGCCTCTACCGCGAATACCTGAACGCCCAGGCCGTGTACGGCAATGACCTGCGCAAGCGCGGCGACCTCGACGAGGCCCGCGCGGTGCTGGATCGTGGCTACCGCCAGATGATGGAGCACTACGACGGCGGCAAGCATTTCCACGCGTTGATCGATAACCTGAAGCTCCAGTCCGAACTGATCCAGACCGCGATCCAGCAGAACAGCGCCGACGTTCCGGCGCTGCTCGAAACCGCGCGCAACTCCTCCGACGCGCTCTACGAGGTGTTCGAGGAGCATGCGAGCCATGAGAACCGGCTGCGCCTGCAGCAGATGAACCTGGTCGGCAGCGAGCAGCTCGAGCGCGACGTGGCCGCCACCTTGCTTGCCCATGCCGGTGCCCTGCAGCAGAAGGGCAAGAAGACAGAGGCCGCCAACTACCTGGACCTGGCCGCCACCGCCTACGAGCGTTCCGAGCAGTGGCTGCGACGCTCGACCCGGGCCGGGGTCCAGAGCACCTGGGACGCCAATCCGGCGATCCGCCTGTCGACCCTGCAGCGTGGCCTGGCCGAACTGGAACTGGCGCGTGGCGATCGCAAGGCTGCAGCGCAGGCCTACCTCGAGGCCGGTGCCTACAGCTGCGGCCAGGTAAGCCCGGAGGCCGAGGCCGCCATCAGCAAGGGCGATTATCCGGGGCCGGAGGAGTTCGCGGCTTTCAACGAGTGCAAGCGGGCAGCCGATGGCTACCTGCTCGCCAGCGGCGAACTGCAGCGCGCGGTGGAGCGCCGCGTCGATGCGTGGTACCGCGAGCAGATGAGCCTGCTCCAGGCGGACATCGAGCCGCTGGAGCGAGACCAGAAGACCGTGCAGGACTGAAGCGGTTGCCGTTCGCCTTCAACAGAAAAGCCCGCTTGCGCGGGCTCTTCTGTTTGACGCGGAGGGATCACTCCGTCTGCCACTGGGCCAGCATGTCTTCCAGGTAATGGATGTTGTGCTCGCCCTCGCGGAACACCCCGTCGCGCATGATGCGGCTCTGCAGCGGGATGTTGGTCTGGATACCCTCGATGATCATCTCCGCCAGCGCCTGGCGCATGCGCGCGATGGCGGACTTGCGGTCCGGACCCCAGGTGATCAGCTTGCCGATCATGGAGTCGTAGTTGGGCGGGACCTTGTAACCGTTGTAGATGTGCGAATCCAGGCGCACGCCGGGGCCGCCGGGAGCATGGTACTTCTTGATCTCGCCGGGCGAGGGGATGAAGGTGCGCGGGTTCTCGGCGTTGATGCGGCATTCGATCGCGTGGCCGCGCAGGCGCACGTGCTTCTGCTGCTTCTTCAACGGACGGCCCGCGGCGATCTTGATCATCTCGCGGATCAGGTCCACGCCGCTGACCAGTTCGGTCACCGGGTGTTCCACCTGGATGCGCGTGTTCATCTCGATGAAGTAGAACTGGCCGTTCTCGTAGAGGAACTCGAAGGTGCCGGCGCCGCGGTAACCGATGCGCACGCAGGCGTCGGCGCAGAGCTGGCCGATTTCGTCGCGCTGCTTCTGCGTGATGCCGGGAGCGGGGGATTCCTCCACCACCTTCTGGTTGCGGCGCTGCATCGAGCAGTCGCGCTCACCCAGGTGGATGGCATTGCCCTGGCCGTCGGACAGCACCTGGAACTCCACGTGGCGCGGAGCCTCCAGGTACTTCTCCATGAACACCGAAGCGTCCTTGAAGGCGTTCAGCGCTTCGGTGCGGGCCATCTGGATCTTGACGATCAGTTCCTCGGCCTTGCGCACCACGTGCATGCCGCGGCCACCGCCACCGGAAACCGCCTTGATCAGCACCGGGTAGCCGACGCGCTCGGCGATGGCCAGGCACTCGGCCTCGTCCTCCGGCAGGATGCCGTCGGATCCGGGCACGCAGGGCACGCCGGCAGCGATCATCTCCGCCTTGGCGTTGGTCTTGGAGCCCATCATGCGGATGGTTTCCGGACGCGGGCCGATGAAGATGAAGCCGGACTTCTCCACCGATTCGGCGAAGTCGGCGTTCTCGGAGAGGAAGCCGTAGCCCGGGTGGATCGCGTCGGCCTGGGTGATCTCGGCCGCGGCGATCAGCGCCGGCATGTTCAGGTAGGACTTGGTCGCCGGCGCGGGGCCGATGCACACGGCCTCGTCGGCCAGCGCCACGTGCTTGAGCTCGCGGTCGGCGGTGGAATACACCGCCACCGTCTTGATGCCCATCTCGCGGCAGCAGCGCAGGATGCGCAGCGCAATCTCACCGCGGTTGGCGATGAGGATTTTCTTGATCTCTTTCATGGCCGGAGCCGCTTACTCAATCGCGAACAGCGGCTGGTCGAATTCCACCGGCTTCTCGTTGTCCGCCAGGATCTCCACCACCACGCCGGCCTTGTCGGACTCGATCTGGTTGAGCATCTTCATGGCTTCGATGATGCACAGCACCTGGCCGGCCTTCACGGTCTGGCCGACCTCGACGAAGGACTTGGCGCCCGGCGAAGGCGAGCGGTAGAAGGTGCCGACCATCGGCGCCTTGACGATGTGGCGGTTGTCGGTGGCGCGCGGTGCAGCGGCCGGAGCCGCGGCAGCAGGCGCGGCGGCAGCGGGTGCAGCGGCAACCGGAGCGGGCAGGGCGGCAGGAGCCATCGCCGGCGCGGTCAGGTACTGCGTCACCGGGCCGGTGTTGCGGCTGATGCGGACCGATTCCTCGCCCTCCTTGACCTCCAGTTCGGAGATACCGGACTGCTCGACGAGGTCGATCAGGGTCTTGATCTTGCGCAAATCCATTTGAATGTCCCTCCCGGGGAGCTTTTGTCTGTTGGTGTCAGCGCTTGGAAAGTCGTTCGTGGGCAGCCTGCAGGGCGAGTCGATAGCCCAGCGGGCCCAGGCCCACGATCTGGCCGACGGCGATGTCGGAAAAATACGAGTGATGCCGGAACTGTTCACGAGCGTGCACGTTGGACAGGTGCACCTCGATGAAGGGGATCGCCACCCCGAGCAGCGCGTCGCGGATGGCGATGCTGGTGTGGGTGAAGGCAGCGGGATTGATCAGGATGAAGTCCACGGCCTCGGCACGGGCCTGGTGGACACGCTCCACGATCTGGCCTTCCTGGTTGCTCTGGAAGGCCGAGAGCCGGTGGCCCAGCTGCTGGGCTTCCTCAGCCAGCCCCTTCTCGATGTCGGCCAGCGTCGCCGAGCCGTAGATGCCGGGCTCGCGGGCGCCGAGCAGGTTCAGATTGGGGCCGTTGATGAGGAGCAGGTGGCTCAAGCAGGCGTTTTCCGGTGCGAAGTGGCCGGATTCTGCCGTCAGGAATGGCGAAAAGGCAAGTTCGCTGCAATTCGGTGCAAGATACCGTACGTTCAGGGGGAGATGCTTGTGCGATCCAGCTTACAAGTGTTCCTGCACAAGTGTATCGATTTGCTCGCGTGTGAGGCTGCCCAGAACCGTCTTCAGGATGCGTCCGTCCCGTGAAATCAACACGGTATAGGGCAGCATGCCGTTGTGATTCCCCAATGCACGCGCGGCGGCGTCAGCCTGCGCCAGGTCGGCCGAGATGGGGTAGTTGATGCGCAGGCGTTGCGCCATGGCCTTGGCCGGCTCCGGCTCGTCGAAAGCCGGCCCCACCACCTGCAGGCCCTTGGCGCCGTAGCGCGCCTGCGCCTCCACCAGCAGCGGGATCTCGTCGACGCAGGGAGCGCACCAGGTGGCCCAGAAGTTCACCAGTAGCAGCTTGCCCTGCCACTCGGCCAGCGTGCGCGTCTGCCCGTTGAGATCGGTCAGCGTTATCGCGGGCGCCGGCTCGCCCTGCATGCGGCTGCCGCCCAGCCACCAGCTGGAGGCCAGGAAGCCCGCCGACATCGCCGCCACGCCGGCGACGACGAAGCCCGCGGTCAGCCAGCCGCGGCGCGTCATGAGCGCACCGCCGCGGGCACCGCCAGTTGTTGCTGCTGAGGGGGATAGCAGATGCCGAGGTCGGCGCAGCCCTGGTAGTGCACGCGCAGCTTCAGCGGGCCCTTCATGCCCGGCGGCAGGTCGAACTCGGCGGCGACGATGCCGCGGTAGACCTCGACCTTGCCGAACTCCGGATCCTGGATGGTTTCGCCCTTGGGCAGCCGGGGAGGCGCCAGGCGGAAGCCCTGTGGCGTCAGCACCTCGAACGCCAGCTGGCCGCGGTAGAGGTAATAACCGGGGGCGATGTTCCACTCCAGCTTCAGCGCCTGCGCCTGCCGGCGTGCCGGCAGCAGCTGGAAGGCCTCTTCCACCGGCAGTAGGCCTTCCTCGGTCGGCTGAGGCGAGAACAGCGGGCGGGCGATGGCGCCCGTGGCAAGGCTGCAGGCCAGGGCCAGCAGCAGCGTGCGGATCAGCGGCATGAAGCGAGAATCCAGTCGAGATACGGTGGATGGACGACGTCGGGGTTGACCGCGACGATCTCGGGAAGTTCGTAGGGGTGCTGCGCCAGCACCGCCTGGCGCAGGGCCTCGAAGCCTTCTGCCGGCGCCTTGATCAGCAGCAGGGCTTCCTCGTCGCGCTGCACCGCATCCTGCCAGCGGTACACCGAGACGACCCGCGGCAGGACGTTGACGCAGGCGGCCACGCGGGCTTCCACCAGCGCCCGCGCCAGCCCTTCGGCGCGGTCGGCCGGGCAGGTGACGAAGATGATCTGCATGGGAGCGGTCATGTGGGCCGCCATTGTGCCTGCGCGGCGGCCGCGCTGCGTGCATGCAGTACACTTCGCGCCCCTCGCAGCACCCGTGATCCGTTCGTGACCGATTCGTCCTCCCTGCCGCCCGGCGCGTCGTTCCGCCGCGAAGCCGGCGCCAACCTGAAGCTGGCCCTGCCGCTGATGGCGGCCCAGATCGCCGCCGTGGGCATGGGCACGGTGGACACGATCCTGGCCGGCCAGCTGGGAGCGCAGGCCCTGGCCGCGGTCGCGGTGGGCTCCAACTACGCCGTGCTGTTCTTCATCTTCTTCCACGGCGTGCTGATGGCCTGCTCGCCGATCGTCGCCCAGCGCACCGGCGCGGGCCGTCCCGCGGCCGACACGGGTGTCTTCCTGCGCGAGCTGCTGCCCCTGGGCCTGGCGGTGGCGGCACTGTGGTGGCTGCTGCTGCGCGTGACTGCCGCCCCGCTGATCGGGCGGCTGGGGCTGCCGCCGGAAACCGTGCGCACCGCCGTCGAGTTCCTGCACGCGCTGTCCTGGAGTGCTTTCGGCTTCAGCGGCTGGTTCGTGCTGCGCTACACCGCCGAGGGCCTGGGCCAGCCACGGCCGATCCTGCTGGCCGGCGTGGTCGGCCTGGTGGTCAATGGCCTGCTGGCCTGGGGCCTGCTGTTCGGTCACTGGGGCCTGCCGGCGCTGGGCGCGCCGGGCTGCGGCTGGGCCACGTCGATCGCCGCCCTGGCGATGGCGGCCACCCTGGCCTTGCAGTACCGCCTGCGCCCGGCGCTGCGGCCGGTGCGGCTGTTCGAGGGCACGCTGATCCGGCCGGCGGCCGACTCCGCCGAGGTGCTGCGCCTGGGCCTGCCGATCGGCCTGATCCTGGCGGCCGAGGCCGGCCTGTTCGTGATGGCGGCCATGCAGATGTCGCTGTTCGGCGAGTCCACCGTGGCGGCCTACCAGGTGGCGATCAACTTCGCCGCGCTGATGTTCATGATCCCGCTGGGCATCGGCCTGGCCGCCACCGTGCGCGTGGGGCAGGCCGTGGGTGCGGGCCTGGGAGCCGCAGAGGTGCGCTTCCGCGGCCGCGTCGGCATGCAGCTGGGCCTGATCAATGCGGCCTCCAATGCTCTGATCATGCTACTGCTGGCCAGCCTGATCGTGCGGCTCTACACCGCCGACCCCGAGATCGGCGCCCTGGCCGTGAAATTCCTGTGGCTGGCCGCGGCCTTCCAGTTCTTCGACGCCGTGCAGGTCACCGCCAACGGCGCCCTGCGCGGCATCAAGGACACGCGGCTGCCGATGCTGATCACCGTGGTCGCCTACTGGGCCGTGGGCTTCCCGGTGAGCTGGTGGCTGGCCTTCCATACCCCCCTGGGGCCGGATGGCGTCTGGTGGGGTCTGACGGTCGGCCTGGCGGTCGCCGCGGTGGGGCTCGCCGCACGCTTCCGTCACAAGGCACAATCGGCCTGAGACAGGCGGGCGCTGCGCGCGCCGGGGGCGGAGTGTTCGGGATGTCCGGGCGGTGGCAAGGACTCTGGTGGTGCCTGCTGCTCCTGGCAGCGCTGGCGGCCGCCCCGCAGGCACAGGCCGCTGCCTCGCAGTGGCTGTCCGTCGGCGAGTTCCTGCCGGAGCCGGCCACGGCGCTGCCTGACGACGCCGACCCACGCTGGCGGCCGGTGGAACTGCCGGATGTCTGGCGTGGCGAGGAGCGCTTCGCCCAGGGCAGCGCCGGCTGGTACCGCTTCCGCCTTGATGACCTGCGGCCCGATGGCCAGGCCCGGGCGCTCTACCTGCAACGCGCCAGCCTCAACGTGGCCGTGTACTTCAATCGCAGCCTGCTGGGTGCGGGTGGCCGCTTCGATGATCCGATGGCGCTGCATGCCAACCGCGCCTTGCTGTTCACGGTGCCGGCAGCGCTGCTGCACGCCCAGGGCAACGTCGTCCATGTCTACCTGCGCGGCTATCCGCATTTCACCGGGCTGCCGCCGATCGAGCTGGGCCTGCTGGCAGAACTGAAGCCTCGCTACGAGCGGCGCCGCCTGCTGCAGAACCATGCCGGCCTCGGCCTGATGATGCTGAGCCTGGTCGCCTGCGGATTCGGCCTGAGCTTCTGGCGGCGCTACCCGGATCAACCGGTGTACCTCTGGTTTGGCCTGACCGCGGCCTTCTGGTCGGTGTTCTGCGCCTATACCGCCTTCAGCCAGCCGCCGTTGCCCGTACGCTGGTGGCTGGCGCTGGTGCACAGCGCCATCGACTGGTCCTTCGCCGCGCAGCTGGTCTTCGTCCACCGCTTCCTCGACATGCGTCGCCCACGGCTGGAGCAGATGGCCCTGGGCCTGGCCGTGCTCGCCACGCTGGTGAACTTCCTTGGCGGCTGGTGGGAGCTGCGCTACCTCGGCGGCGTGCTGCACCTGCCGGGCCTGGCGAGCGTCGCCTACTGCGTCTTCTTCGCGGTGGGCCGCGGCCGCCTGGCCCCGCGCACGGACGTGGTCCTGCTCTGCGCCGGCCTGGCGCTGGAGCTCGGGCTGGTGCTCAGCGACGTCCTGCCGCTGGTGACGGGTGCCGAGGGGCGTTACCTGAACCCGCTGCTGTTGGGGCACTTCGCGGTGCCGCTGCTGCTGTACGCGATGGCCTGGCGCCTGATCGACCGCTCCCTGGCCATGCGCCGCGAGCTGGAGCAGCTCAACCGCCGCCTGGAGGGACGCGTCTCGCAGGTGCGTGCCGAGGTGGAGCACGCTTACCAGCAACGCTATGCCCTGGAGCGCCAACAGGCACGGCTGGAGGAGCGCGAGCGCATTCATCATGACCTGCATGACGATCTGGGCGCCAAGCTGCTGACCCTGGTGCATTCGGCCGGCAGCGAGCAGAACGTGGCGTTGGCCCGCTCCGCGCTGGCCGAGCTGCGCGAGGTGGTGTCCCTGAACCCGGAGGACAGCATCAGCCTGCGGGGCGCCCTGTCGGAGATGGAGACCGACGCGCGGCATCGCGCCGAGGAGGCCCGCTGCCGGCTCGACTGGCGCTATCCCGCCGAGGCCGATGCGCTGGACGTGCCCTCCGGCTTCGCCTTCCACCTGGCGCGTGTCCTGCGCGAGGCAGTCGGCAACGCGCTGCGCCATGGCCAGCCCGGCCGTGTCGAGGTGGAGATGACCGCGGCCGGCGACGAGCTCTGCGCCTGGGTGCGCGACGATGGCCGCGGTTGCGGCGACAGCCGCCCCGGCGGCGGAATGAACCGCATGCTCAAGCGCGCCGCGCAGCTCAACGGCAGCGTCCGCTGGCTGCCCGGCGAAGGCGGCGGCACCTGCGTGGAACTGCGGGTGCCGCTGCCCTCGGTCGCCTGAAGCTCAAGCGGCGCTCGCAAGCGGCCGCCCCAGGCGGCAGAATCCGCTGGAGACGCTGCGCAAGGGGACAAGGTGGGGGCAGGCAGGCGAGGGCGGGTGGTGGCGGTGCTGCTGGCGTTGGCCTTGTACCTGGCTGGCGGTCCGGCGGTGGCGGAGCCCCTGCGCCTGCTCTCCGGGGAGTTCCTGCCGGAATCCTCCGCGCAGCTGCCGGACGACGCCGATCCGCGCTGGCGCCCGGTGCAGTTGCCGGATCAGTGGCGTGAGCCGGGCCGGGCGGAGGAGGGCAGCAGCGGTTGGTACCGCTTCCGCTTCGACGCGCCGGCGGATACCGGCGAGCCCTGGGGGCTGTACTTCCTGCGTGCCGCCATCAACCTGGCCGTCTACGTCAACCGCGACTTCGTCGGCAGCGGTGGGCGCCTCGAAGAGCCGTTGTCCTTCAATGCCAACCGGCCGCTGCTGTTCGCCGTGCCGCAGCCGCTGCTGTCCCCCGACGGACACAATCGGGTGCACGTCTACCTGCGCGGCTATCCCCACTTCGTCGGGCTGTACCCACCCGAGACCGGCCCCATGCGGGAGTTGCGCCCGGCGTTCGAATGGCGCCGGCTGCTGCAGAGCGACATCAGCCTTGGCCTGACCGTATTGACCCTGGTCACCGCGCTGTTCAGCTTCGCGCTGTACCTGCGCAACCGCGACCAGGCGCTGTACCTGTGGTTCGCCCTGCTGACGGCCTGCTGGGGCGTGTTCGGCGCCAACATGTCGGTGCGCGACCTGCCGATGCCCGGGCGCTACTGGCTGGCGCTGATCCACAGCAGCATCGACTGGGCCTGCGCGCTGCAGATCATCTTCATCCACCGCTTCCTGGGTATGCGCCGGCCCAGGATCGAGGCGGCATTGCTCACCCTGGCGGCCCTTGGCACCCTGTGCAACCTGCTGGGAGGCTGGTGGACCCTGCGCCATGTGGGTGCCGTATTCAACCTGCTGAGCCTGCTCAGCCTGGTCTACGGCCTGGCCTACGCCTTCGGCCAGCGCCATCGCAGCGGCGATGCCCTGCTGCTGTCCGTCGGGTTGCTGCTGCAGTTGCTGCTGGCCACGCATGACCTGGGCCTGGCGGTGACGCGCTCCGCCAGCTGGTATGCACACAGCGTCTTCCTGCTGCACTTCGCCATGCCCCTGTTCCTCACCGTGCTGGGCTGGCGCGTGCTCGATCGCAGCCTGGTGGCGCGGCGCGACGTGGAGGAGCTCAACCTGCGTCTTGAAACCCGCGTGGCGGAAGCACGCCGTGCGCTGGAGCAGGGTTTCGAACACCGCTGCGCGCTGGAGCGCCAGCAGGCAGTGCTGGAGGAGCGCGAGCGTATCCATCGGGAGTTGCACGAGGACCTCGGCGGCAAGCTGCTGACCCTGATCCACTCCGGCGAGAGCGAGGCCAACGTCGAGCTGGCGCGTTCCGCGCTGGCCGACCTGCGCGAGGTCGTCATCTTCGACCCTGGCGCCGCCGTGAGCCTGCGCGGCATGCTGGCGGAGATGGAGGCCGAGGCGCAGCAGCGCACCGAGCGTGCGGGCTGCCGCCTGGGCTGGACCTATCCTGCAGGCGTGGAGGCGGCGGAAGTGCCCTCGCTGTTTGCCTTCCACCTGGCGCGCATCCTGCGCGAGGCGGTGAGCAACGCCCTGCGTCATGGAGAGGCATCCGAAATCCGCGTGGACTTCGGCCTGGACGGTGGCAGCCTGCGCATGCGGGTTGCCGACACCGGCTGCGGCTTCGAGGGCAGCCGTCCGGGTATCGGCATGCGCAGCATGTGCGCGCGTACCGAGCTGCTGCGCGGCCGCATCCAGTGGAAGCAGGGCGAGTATGGCGGCACCATCGTGGAACTGCAGGCCGTGTTGCCCGGTCTGGATGTGGGCCACGATCCAATCCGTTCTGTCCTTATGCCTTGATCTGTCACAGGATCGGCGCATCATGGAACCCCCCGCACCCCACAGGAGAACCACATGACACTGCGACTGGGCGACATCGCCCCCGATTTCGAGGCGGAAACCACTGAAGGCCGCATCCGCTTCCACGAGTGGCTGGGCAATTCCTGGGGCGTGTTGTTCAGCCATCCGCGCAACTACACGCCGGTCTGCACCACCGAGCTGGGCTATACCGCCAAGCTCAAGCCCGAGTTCGAGAAGCGCAACGTCAAGGCCATCGGCCTGTCGGTGGACAAGCTGGAAGACCACCACGGCTGGAGCAAGGACATCGCCGAGACCCAGGGTGCCTCGCTGAACTTTCCGCTGATCGCCGACGCCGACAAGACGGTGGCGAACCTCTACGACATGATCCACCCCAACGCCAGCGACACCTTCACCGTGCGCTCTGTGTTCATCGTGGACCCCAACAAGAAGATCCGCCTGACGCTGACCTATCCGGCCAGCACCGGCCGCAATTTCGATGAAGTGCTGCGCGTGATCGACTCCCTGCAGTTGACCGACAAGTACAAGGTCGCCACGCCGGTGAACTGGAAGCAGGGCGACGACGTGATCATCGTGCCGGCAGTCAACAACGAGGACGCCAAGAAGCTGTTCCCGCAGGGCTGGAAGGAACTCAAGCCCTACCTGCGCGTCGTGCCGCAGCCCAAGGGCTGAGGAGCGCATGCGGACCACCGTGATCGGTACCCGGGTCCTGTCCGCCGGCCTGCTGCTGGCCCTGGTCGCGGCCTGCGACCGGGCGCCAGCGCCGCCGGCCAGCGGGCTGGAAGTGGAGGGCAGCAGCCTGAGCTTCAGCGCCGTGCAGAACCAGTCCACGCCCCCGCCGCCGCAGACGCTGGCCGTGCGCGTGGACCAGGAGCAGGCCAAGCGCATCGGCACCGGGCCGGCCCTCGGCGAGACGGCGGACTGGTTCGCTGCGCGCATCGACGGCGAGCCGCCGGAACTGAAGCTGGTGGTCAGCATCACCCGCACCACGCTGCCGCCGGGTGACTACAAGGCTCAGCTCGAGGTGGCCACCGGCGATGCGCAGGAAAGCGTGCTGCAGTCGCGTACGGTGGAGCTGAACTACCGGGTGCTGTTCAAGCCCTAAGCAAGCCAGAAGACCCCTGCCGGCGCTCCCGGCAGGGTAAGCGGGCCGCGCGGGTCTTGCCGTGATACGGTTGCACCCCGTCTCACCAGCCAGGTCCGCCATGTCCGACGCCAGAAAGCCGGCCCCCAACAGCCGTTCGCGCAACATCACCGAGGGCATCGCCCGCTCGCCAAACCGCGCCATGCTGCGCGCCGTGGGTTTCACCGACCAGGACTTCGACAAGCCCATCGTCGGCATCGCCAGCGGCCACTCGACGATGAACCCCTGCAACGCCGGACTGGGCCCGCTGGCCGACCGCGCCGATGCGGCGCTGAAAGCCGCCGGCGCCATGCCGCAGACCTTCGGCTTTCCCACCGTCACCGACGGCATCTCCATGGGCACCGAGGGCATGAAGTTCTCATTGGTGTCGCGCGAGGTGATCGCGGACTCCATCGAGACCGCCGTGCAGTCGCAGTTCATGGACGGCGTGCTCGCCATCGGCGGCTGCGACAAGAACATGCCTGGCGCCATGATCGCCATGCTGCGCATGAACGTGCCGGGGTTGTTCTGCTACGGCGGCACCATCAAGCCCGGCTTCTGGAAGGGCCAGGCCCTGACCATCGTCTCGCCCTTCGAGGCCGTGGGCAGTTTCACCGCCGGCAAGATGAGCCGGGAGGACTTCGACGGCATCGAGAAGAACGCCTGTCCCAGCCACGGCGCCTGCGGCGGCATGTACACCGCCAACACCATGTCCTCGGCCTTCGAGGCCCTGGGCATGTCGCTGCTGGGCTCCTCGCAGATGGCCAATCCCGATCCCGAAAAGGGCGACAGCGTGGCGCAGTCCGCCGCGGTACTGGTCAACGCGATCCGGCAGGGCATCAAGCCGCGCGACATCGTCACGCGCAAGAGCATCGAGAACGCCATTGCCCTGGTGATGGCCACCGGCGGCTCCACCAACGCCGTGCTGCACTTCATCGCCATGGCCCATGCGGCCGAAGTCGAGTGGACACTGGACGACTTCGAGCGCGTGCGCCGCAAGGTGCCGGTGCTGTGCAACCTCAAGCCTTCGGGCGCCTATGTGGCGGTGGACTTCCACCAGGCCGGCGGTGTGCCGCAGGTGCTGAAGATGCTGCTGGTGAAAGGACTGGTGCATGGCGACTGCCTCACCATCACCGGCAAGACCCTGGCCGAGGAACTGGCGAACGTTCCCGAGCAGCCGCGCGCCGACCAGGACGTGATCCGCCCCTTCGACAAGCCGCTGTACAAGGAAGGTCATCTGGCGATCCTCAAGGGCAACCTCGCCCCGAACGGCGCCGTGGCCAAGATCAGCGGCCTGAAGAACCCGGTCATCACCGGCCCCGCACGCGTGTTCGACTCCGAGCCGGAGGCCATGGAAGCCATCCTCGGCGACCGCATCCAGGCCGGCGACGTGCTGGTGATCCGCTACATCGGGCCGCGCGGCGGCCCCGGTATGCCCGAGATGCTGGCACCGACCTCGGCCATCATCGGCAAGGGCCTGGGTGAGAGCGTCGGCTTCATCACCGACGGCCGCTTCTCCGGCGGCACCTGGGGCATGGTGGTGGGCCATGTCGCGCCGGAGGCCTTCGTCGGCGGCCCCATCGCGCTGCTGCGTGAGGGTGACAGCATCACCATCGACGCACACCACCAGTTGATCCAGGTCAACGTGTCCGACGAGGAGTTGGCGCAGCGTCGCGCGGCCTGGAAGCCGCCCGCGCCGCGTTACACCCGTGGCGTATTGGCCAAGTTCGCACGGCTGGTCAGCGGCGCCGACAAGGGTGCCGTGCTGGACGGGGATTGAAGCAAAACGTCATGCCGGCTTCCGCCGGCATGTTTTTTTTGGTTCTTCTGGGTTGCCTGCCGCTCAGGCCGCGAAGAACGGCTGCAACGCCTCCAGCGTGCCGTTCTTCTCCGCCGCCTGGCGCGCGGTGGCCCGATGCTTCGGGTCCACGGCATCGCTGAGCCTGGCCATGCGCTGCTGGTCCTTCGCCGGCATCTGCGCGGTGACCAGTCCGACCTCGTTGATGAACTCCGGCGCCTTGAAGGCCGCCTCGATCAGGCTACGGATCTGCTGGTCGTCCATCTTCGCGGTCAGGCGTGCGACGCGGTCCTTGCGCTGCGCGAAGCTGGAGATGCGCAGGGAGTCGGCGGGGTCGGCGATCTCCTCCATCAGGATCATCGCCTTGTCTTCGGGCAGGTAGTCGGTGAAGCCGCCCATGATGTGGTAGTCGCGGCTGGCCAGCATCTGGCGCGTGACGCCGCGCATCAGGTCCACCGGCAGTTTCTCCAACTGCTCCTTCGCACGCTCCGGAATCTGCTCGCGCGCGATCTCGGCCATGAACTCGTCGTCGAAGTGCTTGCACATGCGCGCCGCGCGGTCGGCCGGCACGTAGTAGGACATGTTGGCGGTGATGCTGGGGCCGAAGACCTTGCGGCAGAGCAGGGCGCTGAGCGCGTCCGGCGCCAGCTTGCCGCTGGCGGCGATCTTCTCGAAAAGGCCGGCGAATTCCTCCAGCAGGCTGTTCTGGATCAGCGTGCGCAGCTTCATCAGGCCGGCGCCGTCCAGCGCAGCGAGATGGCCCGGCTGCCCCGCGTCGCGGTGCAGTACGCGCGCCAGGCGGCGCAGCTCGGTGTCGCGGTCGATGTTCATACGCCGAAGAGCTTCTTGATGGGTGCGCGCAGCAGCCAGGGAAGCTGGTTCAGGGCTTCCTCCATGCTGCCGCGGATGTGCTTCGAATGGGCCTGGCGGGCCTGCTCGATGTCGCCGGCCAGCTTCTGCCGGTCGGCCTCGGATAGCGCGGACAGGAATTCCAGCTTCGCCGGCTGCGTGCGTAGCAGCTTCGCCAGCTTGTCATTGGGGTTGGCCATGCTCATCTCCTCCAGTGCGGCGAAGTCTAGCCTGAGTTCTCGTCCAGCAGACGGCGGCGGTAGACGCTGGGCGAATCACCGGTCCATTTGCGGAAGGCGCGGGTGAAGTTCGCCGGATTGGTGTAGCCCAGCCTTGCGGCGATCTCCTGCAGCTCCAGGGTCGAGTGACGCAGCAGCTGGAAGGCGTCGCGCTGCCGCACCTCTTCCAGCAGCGCCAGGTACGACGTGCCCTCGGCCTGCAGCTTGCGCTTGAGGCTGCGGCCAGACATATGCATCCGTGCCGCCACGGCATCCACGCCCGGATAGCCGCCCTCCGGCCCCAGGGCGAGTTCGCCGCAGACGCGCAGGCCGATGCCCTCTTGCAGGCCGCCGGCCTGGGCCAGCTCGCGCTCGCACAGCGCGATGGCCTGCCGGGAGGCATGCGGATCGGCCAGCACCGGGCGCAGCTGCAGGTAGCGCAGCGGGAAGCGGAGCAGGTTGGCGGGCTGGTTGAAGCGGATCGGGGGCAGGCGCTCGCGGTAGGCGGCGTGGTAGGCCGGTTCCGGCCAGTCGAACCAGATTTCCGCACCCGCGAAGTCGCGCAGCTCCATGCCCAGGATCGCCGAGCCGCCGCGCGCCAAGCCCAGCAGGATGTTCTCGATGAAGAAGGAGCGCAGCACCGGGATGGGATGCTTCTCGCGCAGCTCGATGGCGCCATGCTCGGCGTCCTGGCGCAGCATCATGGTGAAGTTGCGCTGGCGTGCCTGCACGTAGCGGATGGTGATCTCCATGGCTTCCTGCATGGAGGGGCAGCTCATCGTGGCGTAGCCCAGGAAGCCATGCGAGGTGGGGCGCATGCGCAGGCCGTATTCGTAGCCCAGGCCCGGGTCACCGGACAGGCGGATGCCGTTCATGGCGAGCAGGGTCCACTGGAAGGCCGACATGCGCGCCTCGGGCTGGGTGAGCAGCGTCGCGTCCAGCGGCACGCCGGCCAGCAACTGCTCCTGGCCCACCCCGCGCTCGGCCATGATCTCCACCAGCAGTTGCAGGTAGGAGACCGGGATCGAGGGCTGGTTGATGTCGGGTGGCAGCTTCATGGAAAAAGTGGGCTTTGGCGCAAAATGATAAGCGGATTGGCGCAGCGCCGTCTCACGCCGGGCGGGCGGAGGCGCCAATATTGCCATCGTTCAATGACGAGGTTGGAGGCAGCATGGCCAGGCAGGGTTTGCGCGGCAAGGTGGTGGCGGTGACGGGCGGAGCCCGCGGCATCGGCCTGGAGATCGCCAAGGCCCTGGTGGCCGAGCGCGCGCAGGTCGCCATCGGCGACATCGACGACAAGCTGGCCCAGGCCGCAGCCCGTCCGCTGGGCGCCCATGCGGCGAAACTCGACGTGCGCGACCGTGCCTCGTTCGAATCCTTCCTGGCCTCCGCGCGCCGCGCGCTCGGCCCCATCGACGTGTTGGTGAACAACGCCGGCATCATGCCGATGGGCGCCTTCCTCGACGAATCCGTCGAGCTGTCCACGGCCCAGATCGACATCAACTTCCGTGGCGTGATCCACGGCATGCAGCTGGCGCTGCCGGAGATGCTGGAGCGCGGCAGCGGCCATATCGTCAACATCGCCTCGCTGGCCGGCTGCTTCGGCATACCCGGCGCGGTGGTCTACACCGGCACCAAGTTCGCGGTGGTGGGCCTGACCGAGGCCGCCGACGCCGAGTACCGCGGCCGCGGCGTGCACTTCACCGCCGTGATGCCGTCCAAGGTGCGCACCGAGCTGGCCTCGGGCACCGAGGAGGCCGGCAAGGGTATCCCCGCCGTGGGGCCGGAGGACGTCGCCGCAGCCGTGGTGCAGGCGCTGCAGCGGCCGCAGCTGTTCGTCGCGGTGCCGGGCTTCCTGAAGCCGGCCGCGGCGCTGATGCAACTGGCCCCCGAGTGGCTGATCCGCCTGGGGCGCCGTGCTCTCGGTGACGACCGCATCCTGTCGAAGCTGGACCGCGGTGGGCGCCGCGACTATGAGCGCCGCCTCGATGCCCTGGCGCAGCACGCCCATGCGGCGGCCAAGCCGGCACGCAAGCGGGTGCGTGCATGACCCGCCGTGCCCTGGTCATCGGCTGCGGTGGCGTGGCCGGCGGCGCCTGGAGCATCGCCACGCTGGCGGCGCTGCAGCGCGCGCTGGACTGGGACCCGCGCGAGGCGGAGATCCTGATCGGCACCTCCAGCGGCGCGGTGCTGTCGGCGCTGCTGGGTGCCGGCGTCTCCGTGGAGCGCATGGTGGCCAGCCAGCGCGGCGAGGCGCCGGACTGCGTGTGGAACCATGACCGCGATACCGGCGGCGTGCTGCCGCCGTTGCCGGCCGCGCAATGGCCCGGCCTGCCGCTGGCGCGCCTGGGCCTGCAGCGGCGTATCCCGGCCTTCACCGCCGCCACCGGCCTGTTGCCCAAGGGTACCGCCGACATGGCGCCGTTCCGCCGCCTGGTCGGCAGCGTGGTGCCGGCGGGGCAGTGGGTGCCGCATGCCAACACCTGGATCGTCGGCGTGGACGTGGACAGCGGCGAGCGCGTGGCCTTCGGCCGCGAGGATGCGCCGCCGATTCCGCTGGACCTCGCGGTCTGCGCCTCCTACGGCGTGCCCGGCTGGTGCCCGCCGGTGGAGTGGCAGGGCCGTTCCTATCTCGATGGCGGCATCGCCTCGCCAACCTCGGCGGACCTGCTGCTGGGCAGCGGTGTCAGCGAAGCCGTGGTGCTGGCGCCGATGGCTTCCGGCACGCCGGACCGGCCGCTGTCGCCGCTGGCGCGGATCGAGCGTCGCGTGCGCCGGCACATGACCTCGATCGTGGATCGCGAGATCGCCCAGTTGCAGGCGGCCGGCATCCGCACGGTCCGGCTCGAGCCGGGCCCGGCCGAGCTGGCCGCGATCGGCTACAACATGATGGATCACCGCCGTCGCCGCCGCGTCTTCGACGTCGCCACGGCCGGCAGCGACCGTGCCGTGCGCGCGGCGCTCCAGCGATAGGACTTCAGGAGAGCAGCAATGGGCAGAGCAGAGCGCATGGAACGCCAGCCGGACTACGAGGCCATCGTCATCGGCACCGGCTTCGGCGGCATGGGCGCGGCGATCGAGCTGAAGCGGCAGGGCATCGACTCGCTGCTGCTGCTGGACCGCAACGACGATCTCGGCGGCACCTGGTACGTCAACAGCTACCCGGGCCTGGCGGTGGACATCGCCTCCTTCACCTACTCCTACTCCTTCGAGCCGAACCCCGGCTGGACACGGCTCTATGCGCCGGGCGCGGAGCTGAAGCAGTATGCCGAGCACGTCGCCGACAAGTACGACCTGCGCCGCCACATGCGCTTCAATACCGTGGTGCAGAAGGCCGTGTGGGACGAGGCCAACCGGCTGTGGACGGTGCACCTGGCGCGCGGCGAGCCG
Organism: Solimonas sp.; assembly: GCA_030149365.1. GTDB lineage: Bacteria > Pseudomonadota > Gammaproteobacteria > Nevskiales > Nevskiaceae > Solimonas_A. The sequence goes on along the minus strand of JASBRP010000018.1, from coordinate 45,972 downwards.
CTGACGGCGCGCTTGCTGCTGACCGCCACCGGCTTCCTGTCGCAGCCGAAGAAGCCGGACATCCCGGGCATCGAGACCTTCAAGGGCAAGGTCATCCACACCGCCGCCTGGGATCACGATTATGAGCTGGAGGGCAAGCGCGCCGCGGTGATCGGCACCGGCGCCACCGCCGTGCAGCTGTTGCCGAAGATCGCGCCGAAGCTGGCGCGGCTCGACGTCTACCAGCGCACCGCGATCTGGGTGACGCCCAAGCTCGACGGGCCGATCCCGCTGGCGCTGCGCCGCCTGTTCGCCGCGCTGCCGTCCACGCAGCGCTCGGCACGTCTGGTCAGCTCGGCCCTGCTCGAGGCGATCATGGTCACCGGCGTGCTGTACAACAAGCAGCTGCCGCTGCTGACACGCACGATGGAGCGGGCCTGCAAGGCGCACATCGCGCGACAGGTGAAGGACCCGGCGCTGCGCGAGAAGCTCACGCCGGACTACAGCTTCGGCTGCAAGCGGCCGACCTTCTCCAACACCTACTACCCGACCTTCAACCGCGCCAACGTCGAGCTGGTGACCGATGCCATCGAGCACATCGAGCCGGACGCCATCGTCACGCGCGACGGACAGCGCCGGCCGATCGACACCCTGATCCTGGCCACCGGCTTCTCGCTGTGGGAGGAGAACTTCCCGGCGATCCAGGTGATCGGCCGCGGGGAGAAGGACCTGGGCGCCTGGTGGCGCGGCACGCGCTTCCAGTCCTACGAGGGCATCGCGATCCCGGGCTTTCCGAACCTGTTCTGCCTCAACAGTCCCTATGCCTATAACGGCCTGTCGTTCTTCACCACGATCGAGGGGCAGATGAAGCACATCGCCCGGTTGATCGGCGAGATGCGGCGCAAGAAGGCCCGCAGCTTCGAGGTGTCCGAGAAGGCCAACGACGCCTTCGTGGCCGACATGAAGCAGCGCCTGGAACACTCGGTGTTCGTCAACGGCAACTGCGCCAGCTCTCGCAGCTACTACTTCAACCCGCATGGCGAAGCGACCCTGCTGCGGCCGACGTCGACGGTCTCGGGCCTGCGGCGCTCTGGGCGATTCCCCTTGAAGGACTACCAGTTCGCCTAGATCATGCGAATAAACCTACTACGCGACCCGATCTTGCATATCCGGTGCTCGCCGTACCCCTGTACGGCTCCGCTCCTCACAGCAACCTCGGGCCGCTCGCTACGGTTTCTTCGCATGCGCTAAGAGTGCGTAGAATCCGGCGAGTTACAGGAGCAGGGCCATGGGCAAGATGGAGCAGGGCGGTGCCGCGACGATTCCGGTGCGGCGCATGGATTTCGAGTTCGGCGATGACATCCCCACCTGGTGGTTCGATGGCGACCCGGTCAAGACGCTGATCATGGCGGCGCAGTCCTGCACCTTCCCGGAGGGCGAGCGCTTCTTCATCCGCTCCGTGCGCGCCTGGCAGGACGGCGTGAAGGACCCGGTGCTGCGCCAGCAGATCCGCGGCTTCATCGGCCAGGAGGCGCACCACGGCAACGAGCACACGGCGCTCAATACCTTCATGCAGGGACGTGGCCTGCCCACCGGCAAGGTCGAGGCCTTCGTCAAGCGCGGCCTCGGGTTTCGCGACCGCATGCTGTCGCCGGAGCGGCGCCTGGCCATGACCTGCGCGCTGGAGCACTTCACCGCGATGCTGGCCGAGATGCTGCTGGAGCATCCGGAATTCCTGAAGGGCATGGACGAGCGCGTGTTCGCGCTGTGGCTGTGGCATGCAGTGGAAGAGAGCGAGCACAAGGCCGTGGCCTTCGACGTCTTCAAGGACCAAGTGGACAGCGAGTGGATCCGTCGCAGCCAGATGGTGGTCACCACGCTGGAGTTCTCGCTGTTCAGCGCGCTGCACTTCATCCGCCTGTACCGCGCCTCGGGGGAGCAGCTCGGCACGCGTGGCGTGCTCAAGCGGCTGGCCTATTTCCGCCCCTGGCTACGCACGCTGCGCCCGCGCTACCTGGCCTACTACCGCCGCGACTTCCATCCCGACGAGGTGGACAGCCGCGCCTTGCGCGAGGCCGCGCTGAAGCGCCTGGCGCAATTGCTGGATCGGCCGACCCTGGCCGCCTGATCACAAGAACCGAAGAACCAAACCATGGCACGCAGCTCCGAGGCGATCAGCCCGACCGCCCACTACACCGGCTACGCCTGGTTCCACCATGGCCTTTCACACCAGGCCCTGGTGACGCCGCAGGGGCGCCTGCTGTTCAACGCCCTTCGCCCGCTGAACCGCCTGGCGCAGGCCTGGGAGCGGCCCACGGTGGAAGGCTTCCTGCTGGCGCGCCATCGCGCCATCGACAGCCTGCTGGAGCAGGCCATCGTCGAAGGGCGGGTGACGCAGGTGATCGAGATCGCCTCCGGCTTCTCGCCGCGTGGCTGGGACTTCAAGCGCCGCCACGGCAGCCGCCTGCGCTACATCGAGGCCGACCTGCCGCAGATGGCCGAGTGGAAGCTGCAGCGCCTGGAGCGCGGCGGCCTGCTGCAGCCGGGGCACCGCGTGCAGCCGCTGGACGCGCTGGCGGACCATGGCCCCGCGTCGCTGGCGGCGCTGGCCGAGCGGCTGGACCCGGCGCAGGGGACGGCGATCGTCACCGAGGGCCTGCTGAACTACTTCGACCGCGAGTCGGTGCTGGGCATGTGGCAGCGCTTTGCCGCCGTGCTGTCGCGCTTTCCCCAGGGCCTGTACCTGTCCGACCTGCACCTGGCCCGGGACAACCAGGGCACCTCGCAGCGCGTCTTCGGCCGCCTGCTCTCGGCCTTCGTGCGGGGGCGTGTCCACCTGCATTTCAATGGGGCCGAGCAGGCCCTGGATCAGTTGCGGGCCAGTGGCTTCTCCACCGCCGAGCTGCATGATCCGCGGCAGCTGCCGCAGGCAGGGCGGACGCAGCCCGGCGCCGAGCTGGTGCGCGTGATCGAGGCGCGCAGCCGCTGAGCGACCGTCACGCCGTCAGGTCATAATCGACTTCTTCGCATTTCCCAGCATTTCCAACAGGAGCATCCCATGGCGCAGCACCAGGTCCACGTGAGCCGCGATTTCACGCTTCCGGTCGAGGACGTGTACGCGCTCCTGTCCGATCACAACCGCCTGAGCCGCGTGCTCGGCGTGCCGGTCAAGCGCATCCGCGATGCGGTGGGCGACGACGTCAACGGTGTCGGCTCAGTGCGCCTGATCGGCGTGGCCCCGCTGGGCATCGAGGAGACCGTGACCGCGGCCGAGCCGAACCGCCTGATCCGCTACCGCATCAGCAAGGGTGGCGCGCCGGTGAAGAACCACAGCGGCGAGCTGACCTTCAGCAAGACCGCCGAAGGCTCGCGCGTGGAGTGGGTGATCGACTTCGACTCGTCGCTGCCGGTGGCCGGCACGGTGGTGCGCCTGGTGCTGGGCGCGGCCATCAACCGCGGGCTGCGCCGCATTTCCTGAACCAGGCTGCGGCCTCAGGCGACGAGTGAGCTCGGCGCCGCGTCCGGCGGGGTTTCTTCCTCTGCCGGGGCGGCGCCGCTCTTCTGCTCGGCATGCTGCTGGCGCAGGGCCTGCAGCACCAGCACCGTCTGCGGCGGGATGTCGATGGGCTCGGAGCGGCCTTCCAGCAGGTCCTCCAGCAGATCGGCGGCGGTGACGGTCAGCGCGTTGTGGCCGTCGAACTCGGTGAAGGAGGCGCGCTTCACCTGCGGGAACCAGGAGTTGAGCTTGAGCCAGCGCGTGCCCTGGCTGCGCCGGTCGTAGACGCGGAACCAGGCACCGACGCGCAGCAGTTGTTCCAGCAGGCGCTGCGGTGTAGGCAGTTCCAGCGGCAGGGTGGCGATGCCGGCCACGGTGGCTTCGTCTGCCGGGTTTGCGTCGGTTTCGGCCGCAGGCTCGGCGAACACGGCGGCAATCTCGGCGGCCTCGGCCGCCACGTCCTCTGAAATCTCGGCACTGCTGGCGACGCTGTCCATGATGGCGTCGGCAATGGCATCCGCCAGGGCCGCCTCTTCAGCGGGAGTGTCGGCGGCAAGGGCTGCGGGCGGGGCTTCCGCGATGGTTTCAGCCCGAGCCATGACGGCCGTGGCCAGCGGCTGTGCCTGCAGCTCGCGGGCGATTTCGGTGGTGCGGGCCAGTGCTTCCAGCTCCGCTTCGCTGGGCAGTTCACGGGCCGGTGCGGGTTCGGGGAGGGACCGCGACGGGCGCTTGAGCGTGATCTCCATGGTCGCCGACAGCGGCTCCCAGTCGGCGGCGGCGGGCGGGGCAGTCACGCTGGCGGCGCCGGTACCCGGCGGATCTTGCCGGCTGAAACCATTGAGGGCCTGGTCCAGGCCCTTGAGCAACTCATGCGCGCGTTCGCGCGGCATGCCGACGGCGGTCAGGGCCTTGAACAGGTCCACGCGCAGGGTCGCGCGCTCCGCCGGCGTGCGGGCATTCGGTGTTTCCGGGTTGAGGGCCTGCAGCACGCGGTGCAGCAGCTCCATGCCGCTGCGGTAGACCTGGCTGTCCGGCCCCTGGTGCAGCAGGTGGCTGGCCATCATCGGACCCCAGCCGCTGCGCAGCAGCGGCCAGACCGGGTCGGGCAGCCCGGAGGTGGCGGTGCAGAGTTCCAGCTCCTGGTCGACCACCTCGCGCACCTTGCGCAGCAGGGCCTTGTGGCGCTCCTGTTGCTGCCGGCCCTGCTCCAGCAGGAAGGACTCGACCTCGCCGGCAGCCAGCGGCTGCGTGCCGGCCAGGCGCTCGCGCACGGTAGCCGCCGCCAGGTTGGCCTGGCGCAGCACGCGCCGCGCCCAGCCGTCGAAGCGCTGCAGGGCGTCGGCGCCGCCGATGCGGGTGTCGCCGGCCATGTCGGCCATGTCGTTGATCAGCACGCGCACCGGATGCTGGCGGTTGGTGAAGAAGGAGGCGTCCGCCAGCGCCGCCTTGATCGCGGGAAAGCGGAAGGCCTCGATCAGCGGGTGCAGGCGCGGCGGAATCTGCGGATCGTCGAGGATCTCGTCGATCATGCGGCCGACCAGCCCGGCGCGCTGCTTCATCAGCCGCGTCTGTGGCAGGTCGAAGCCGGTGGCGGCCTGGCCCTGCAGGGCCTGCAGCAGCAACTGGGCGAGATCGGCATCGGAGAAGCCGGCGCTGAAGTCCGGCAGGAATCCGGAGACGCCGGCGGCCTGCTCGCCGGGCAACAGCGGCTCGCCACTCTGCACCTTCTGCAGCATGCTGGCGGTGGCGCGCTCGGAGCTTTCGGCGGAGCGGCCGCGGCGCGCGGCGGACAGGATGCCACGGCGCTCGCAGCAGGCCACGGCCTCGGCATAGATCGGGCGCAGCTGGGTCAGCACGGTCTGTTCGAACAGGCGATTCAGGGCGCCGCGGGCGGTGGTGCCCTCTGGCAGTGCGCCGACGGCCGTGGCGAAGGCCTCGCAGAGGCCCAGCGGCGTCAGGCTGCCCACCGGCGGGAAGTCCGGCAGCAGGCCGCGCAGGGTGTCGAAGCGGGTGGACAGGTCCTGGATCTGCGCCTCGCAGCTGCTGCCGGCGCGCACGGCCATGTCGGCCAGGCGGATGCTGTCCTCCACCTCGTCGTTGCCACGCAGCGCCAGCTGCTGGGCCTTGGTGTCACGGGCGGTGGCAGGATTCAGGCGCCGCTGCAGTGCCTCGCGGAAGCCGGCAGTCAGCGTGGCGCGGGCGCCTTCGCTGCGCAGCAGGTGGCGCGCATTGAGGAAGCCGGGCAACTGGGCCGGGGGACTGCTGCGCGCGAGCTCGAACAGCAGGGTGTCCGCGGCCTGCATCATCGATTGCAGGCGCTGCTCCATCTCTGCCAGCAGTGATTCGCGCAACTCGCCGAGCAGGGTGGTGGCGTCGGCTGTGGTGGGGGCGGCGCGCGTACGGGCTTCAGTCATGGGGCGTGTACGTCAAGGACGGCAGCAGGCGGTGCGGGCGTTCGCCGGCACGCAGGCCGTGGCACAGGACTGGCTGATGCTGTTCATGATCCTCTCGCCGGGCTGTCTTCGCCTGGCTCACCCCGCAACCCGATGTCGTGCACTGCGTGGCGCACGCCTCTCACCCCGGCGCATTTAACCTCAATTGCCGACCCCGCCGGTATAGGAATTGGCCTACATCAGTATGAACTTCGATTCGAGCCGATGGGTTGCCGGCTGTCTGGCACGTGGCTTGCGTTATGGGCGGCAGATACAGGGGAGTCCACGTTGAGCGCACCATCCCGAAGCAGCCTGAATGCCGCCGCCCTGGCTTATGCCGTGGCCAATGAGCCGGTCCATGACGAGCCGCCGCCCGGCTACGGGCATGCCTTGGAGGTGACCCCGTTGCGGGCACCGATGCGGCCGTCCACCGGGTTCCAGTTCAGTTGCATTGGCTTGGGGCTGGCGCTGATCCTGTTCCACTTCGGCAAGATGGGCGGCGCGATGGCGCCGCTGTACCCGGCCAGCCTGGTGATGCTGCCGGGCATGCTGATCCTGGCGGCAGCCACCGGCTACCTGGCCTGGCGCCGCCGCTAGCGGGACGTCTCCGCGGCGACGTCGGCGTCGAAGCTGGCCTGGTCCAGGCGTGGCAGCGTCGGGTACAGGCGCTCGAAGTCGGCGCGCATTTCCTGCCAGGGCACGTCCAGGTGCTCGCCGCGGAAGGCGAGGTATTCCATGTGGCGGTTACCGGCCAGGTCGTAGGGGTGGTAGATCGAGTCCTCGCGGCCGTCGAACTCCAGCGGCTTGAGGCGGAAGCGTTCGCAGAGCTCGATGTTGAAGGCCGGCGTCGCCTTGACCCATACGCCGTCGAGCAGGATCGCGGTATAGCCGTGCCAGTAGAACACGTCGGTCTGCATGGTGCGGCGCATGCGCTCGGTGGACAGGTGGTTGCGCACGTCGGCGAAGCCCACCTTGGCGGGGATGCCCAGGGCGCGGCAGCCGGCGGCGAGCAGGGCGGCCTTGGTGACGCACCAGCCATGGCCCAGTCGCAGCACGCTGCTGGCGCTCAGGCCTTCGGCGCTGACGTCGATGGCGTAGGGGTCGTAGCGGAAGCCGTCGCGCACGGCGTAGTACAGCGCCACGGCCTGTTCGCGCGGCGTCTCGCCACGGCCATGCCGCCGGGCGAAGGCTTGGACTTCGGGGTGGTCGGAATCGACGACCGATGCCGGTTGCAGGAACTCGGATGCGCTGGAATCCACGAAAGGCTCCGGAAGAGAAAGTCAGTTGCCGGATTCTAGAAGCTGCCGGCGGCTTTCGAATCGTCTGAACCGGCCATCCAGCGGATCGCGGAACTCCAGGCTCCGTGCCAGCAACTGCAGCGGGCGGCTGAAGTCCGCCTCGTCGGCGGGATGCAGCGCGGGGTAGAAGTCGTCGTTCAGGATCGGCGCGCCCAGTGCCGCGAGATGCACACGCAATTGGTGCTTGCGGCCGGTGACCGGCCTCAGGCGATAGAGGTCCAGCGCGCCGCGGCGCTCGGCGATCTCGATGCCGGTCTCGCTGTTGGGCGTGCCGGGCACTTCCCGCATCAGGAAGAACGGTTCACCCGGCTCCAGCCGGCTGCAATGCCGCTGCGGGAATTCGCGCCCCGGCAGGTGCGGCGCCAGCGCTTCATAGACCTTGTCCACCGCGCGCTGGGCGAACAACCCCTGGTAGCGGCCGCGCGTCTGCTCCTGTACCGAGAACAGCACCAGCCCGGCGGTGCCGCGGTCGATGCGGTGCAAGGGCGCCAGCTCGGGCAGGCCCAGGCGGCGGCGCAGGCGCAGCAGCAGGGTTTCCTGCAGGTGGCGGCCGGCCGGCACCACCGGCAGGAAGTGTGGCTTGTCGGCTACCAGCAGGTGCTCGTCGCGATACAGCAACTCCGCTTCGAAAGGCACCGGTGTTTCCTGCGCCAGCTCGCGGTAGTAATACAGGCGCCCACCGGGCCGGTAGGGGCTGCTGGGCGCCAGCGGCTGGCCTTGCGCGTCGATCACCAGGCCGCGCGCCATGCGCGAACGCCAGGTCTCGGCACCGATGCCCGGGAACTGCTCGGCCAGGAAATCCAGTACCAGGGCCCAGGCGCCTTCGGGCAACTGCACGGTGCTGGCGCTGACGCCGTCGCGGGGCGGAGGGAGGGATGAGGGGCTGTCGTTCACGATGGCGCAAGTATGCCGCCCGGGTCGCCAGCCTAGCTCTCCGCCCTGCCGGCACCGGCTCCCGGAAAAGATGAGATATGCGTCACATTTTTATGATCCGCCAGGAAAAACTTCCATTCCTGGCACTTTCGGGCGGCTAGAACCCCCTGAAAAGGGCGGATCATGTCTTTTCTTTTCTTAAGCGCTGGCCCTACCATGGGGTCAGACAGGGGTTGGGGAGACGCCAGATGCGGGGCGCGTCCACGTGAACGGGGCTTTCAGCGGCCCGGCCGAGACGGCGGAAGTGGCTTCCGGGGAAATGCCTCCGCTGCAGGAGGCAAGGGCTGCTGCACCCGTCGAAGACCCCGCCTTGCCGGAGCAGGTGCTCAATCCCGAAGAGATCCGTGCGCTGCGCGACGTCGCCTCCGAGTCGCGCCGTGGCGTACGCATGGCGCCACGCCTGGAACAGGAGTTCGAGGCCCATGAACGGCGCTCGGCGCGCATCACGCGCATCTGCCTGGGCCTGATACCGGTATTGAGCTTCGGCACGGCGCCGCTGTGGCAGGCAGCCGTTGCCGGGACGCCTCCCGAACTGATCGTGCTGCTGCTGTGGATCGAACTGGCGGTGGTGGTGCCGCTGTTCATCGCCGTGACCCTGTCGCAAGTACGGCGCGTGGAGTCGTCCATGGCGGAGCTGCTGCTGATGGGCGGCTTCCTGCTGGTGGTGGCCAGCGTCGAACTGATCCGCTATCGCGGTCACGCATTGGGCCACATCGTCGAGCCCTACCTGGTGCTCACCATCCCGGTGGCGGTGGTGACACTGGCGCGCCTGCCGCTGGCGCGCTGCGTGGCCTTCGTCGCCGGCTATGTCGCAATCCTGGTCGGCGCCTGGCTATTGCCGGGCGAGGCGCCGGGCCGCGGCACGCAGGAGGTGATCCTGGAGGTGCTGCTGCTGGGCACGGCGCTGCTGACGGCCTGGGGCACGCGGCGGTCGTCGCGGCGGCAGTGGGCGGCGGGCAAGCTGCTGTCGATGATGGCCTTCCGCGATCCGCTCACCGGCCTGGCCAATCGCCGCGCGCTGGAGGACCGCTACGAGATCGCCTGCCGCACGGTGTCCCGCGGGCAGCAGCGTGGCATGTTCTTCGCGTTGCTGGACATGGACCACTTCAAGAAGGTCAACGATCTCTACGGCCACGAGTATGGCGACGGCGTGCTGGCCGAACTGGGCCTGGTGCTGGCGCAGTATGCGCGGCGCTCCATGGACATGGCGGCGCGCCTGGGCGGTGATGAATTCGCGCTGCTGCTGTACGACTGCGATCTCAACGACGGCCGCGAGCGCCTGGCGGAACTGCTCCACACGATCCGCAACCTGGGCATCGAGCATCGCGACAACCAGGCGGCGGTGGTGACGGTCAGCGCCGGCGGTGTCGCGGTGGGGCCCAACGTGCCGCTGTCCGATGCCTACCACGCGGCGGATCACTGCCTGTACAAGGCCAAGCACGCCGGCCGCGACAATCTCTACGTGGAAGATCTCGCGGCGAAACAGGCCCGCAGGAGTCGCTGACCGTTCACGGCCGCTACTGGTTGCCGGCGACCCAGTTGTTCTCGGAAGTGTAGTGGCCGTCGGTTCGCCTGCCGTCCTTGCAATACCGCTCGCAACCCTGGCTGGCAATGCCGATGGCGGTGACGCCGCCGCGTGCATCGCGCTCCAGTGTGAAGTCCAGCGTGCAGCCTGCTTCGCTCCACCGTGCATGCTTTTCGTCGCGCAGGCGCGCCAGTGGCGGGGCGGCGCCTTCGGCCGGCAGCCGGCACAGCGCCACCTCCTGTTCATCGACATGGCTGCGCAGGATACGGAAGCCGAAGCCGCCGGCATCCTTCACCGTCAATTCGAGCAAGGCCGGCTCGTTGGTCTTGTAACTGTCGCTCCAGGCTTCTTCCCATTCGCCGCGCAGCGCGGCGATCTGGTCGCGGTACTGCTGCTCGATCTCCGCCGCCGGGCAGCCCTTGGCGCAGCGCGAGCGCAGCACGCCGTTCCAGTCCTTCTGCTGGCCGCGCAGGGCGGTCTTGTCCAGCACCAGCGCGAGACGCTGCTTGAAGGCCTGCGCCAGGTCCTCGTCGAGCTTCGACAGCGTGGGGTTGGCGCAGACCAGCTTTTCGACGGCATGGCTGGCCTTGGCGCAGTCGAAACTGGCGGCCTGGGCCGGCAGGGCCAGGGCGGCCAGCAACAGCAGGATGGCGGTACGCATGGGCACTCCAGGCGCGGGCGGACCCGATGATTGGAGCGCGGCCCGGGGAAGGGCACAAGACTACTGCGTCACGTTGCGGGGGATTTGCAGGGATGCATCAGGCGCTCGCGTGGGCAAACGAAAAGACGTTTGCCCACCCTACGGCTAGGGTCTGTCATCAATGCCCCGTCGCAGGGACCGGGGAATCAATGACAGACCCTAGAGATAGCGCAGGCCGGTGAGCTGCTCGGAAATCTGCCAGAGGCGGGTGCCCAGCGCCGGGTCGCGCGCCTCGGGGCGGCAGCCGACACGCTTGGGGTTCCCCATGAACTCGATGAAGCCGTCGGGGCCGATGTAGTCGCCGCTGGCGATGTCCGCCACGGTGGCGGCGTACAGCGTGGGCAGCGAGCCCTGTGCGGCGGACTGCGCGAACAGGCTGTTGCCCAGGTTCATGGCCCAGCGCTTCCACAGCGGCGTCTTGTCCTTGAGGCCGAAGCCGATGTTGGTGGCGGAGTAGCCCGGGTGGGCGGCCACGGCGATCAGCGGGCCGCCGGCCCTCTCCAGGCGCCGCTGCAGCTCGAAGTGGAACATCAGGTTGGCGAGCTTGCTCTTGCCGTAGGCGTCGGCCGGGCTGTAGGCGCGGCGCTCCCAGTTGAGGTCATCGAGGTCGATGCCCTTGGTGGCGCGGTGGGCGACGCTGGCCACGGTGACGATGCGGGCGGCCGGTGCGGCCTGCAGGGCGTCCAGCAACTGCCCTGTCAGCGCAAAGTGGCCGAGGTGATTGGTGCCGAGCTGCATCTCGAAGCCGTCGCGGGTCTTCTGCAGCGGCAGGTGCATGACGCCGGCGTTGTTGCACAGCAGGTCCAGCGAGGCGTAGCGCCCCTTGTAGCCCTCGGCAAAGGCACGGATGGACGACAGGTCCGCCAGGTCCAGGGCCATGGCCTCGACGCGGCTGCCAGGGGCGCGGCGCTGCACCTCGGCCACCGCGGCGCTGGCGCGCGAGGGGTCGCGGCAGGCCATCACCACGTCGGCGCCGGCACGGGCCAACTCCGCGGCCGTCTCCAGGCCCAGGCCGCTGTTGGCGCCGGTGATCACGGCGCGCTTGCCGGCCAGGGCCGGGATGTCCTTCGCTGTCCACTTCGCCATGTCGCACCCGCCGCTGAACCGAGCCGCCATTCTGCCGCAATGCTGCGGCGCAGCATTCGTCCGCTCGGCGTAGTGGGATTTCTACCGCCGGGCCTGGCGCAGGGACAGCAGCAGCATGCCGGTCATGACCAGGCCGGTGCCGGCCAGCTGCAGGGCGGTGATGGGCTCGCCCAGCAGCCACCAGGCCAGGAACAGCGTGGAAACCGGGCCGATCATGCCGGCCTGGGCCGAGGGGCCGGCGCCGATGCGGCCGACGCTGATCATGGTCAGGAACACCGGCAGCACGGTGCAGAGACTGGCGTTGAGCAGCGACAGGCGCCACACCGGCAGGCTCTGCTCGAACAGGCCGGGCAGGGGGCGCAGCAGGGCGTACTGCAGCAGGCAGGCGGCGGTGGAGACGGTCATGGCCAGCGCCACCAGGCGCAGCGAACCGACGCGCGCGATCAGCTCGCCGGACAGCAGCAGGTAGATGGCGTAGGAGATGGCGGCGCCCGCCACCAGGGCGCTGCCCAGGGCGACCTGCGGGCCGCCGAGGTTCACGTCGTGCCAGAACACCAGCACGATGCCGGCATAGGCGAAGCCCAGCGACCACCATTGCCGCCGGGTGACGCTGCGCCCCAGCACGAACAGGCCGATCAACAGCACGAAGCTCGGTGTCAGGAACAGGATCAGCCGCTCCAGGCCAGCGCTGACGTATTGCAAGCCGAGGAAGTCGAGCATGCTCGACAGGTAGTAGCCCAGCAGGCCGAGCAGTGCGATGCGGCCGAGGTCGCGCGCGTCCAGGCGCGGCTGGCGCCGCCAGGTCCAGGCCGCCACCGCCAGGAACACCGGCAGCGACAGCAGCATGCGCAGCGCGATCAGCGTGACCGCGTCGATGCCCTCGCGGTAGAGCAGCTTGGCGATGACCGCCTTTGCCGAGAAGAACACCGCGCCGGCGACGGCCAGCGCCAGCCCGGCGAGCCAGACGCGGCGCTGGGCGTCTTCGCTGGTGCTCAGGCGCCGTGCTCCTTGAACCAGTCGCGCGTCAGCTTCCAGGCGTACTGCGCGGCGGTGGCGTCGTAGGTGGGCCGGTAGTCGGCATGGAAGCCGTGGTCCACGCCGGGAAAGACGATGATCTTGGAACCGCTGCCGGACTTCACCAGGTCCTTCTGCATCTGGTCCACCTGCGGCAGCGGGATGTAGGCATCGCCGGCGGCGTAGAGGCCCAGCACCGGCACCTTGAGCGTGGTGGCGATGTCCAGCGGGTCCTGCGGCTTGATGTCGGACTTCATGCCGCTGAGCAGGCCGTAGTAGGCGACGCCGGCCTTCACCTTCGGGTTGTGCGCGGCATACAGCCAGGTGGCGCGGCCGCCCCAGCAGAAGCCGACGATGCCGACGCGCGCGGTATCGGCACCCTCGGACTTGCCGGCCCAGGCGACGGTGGCGTCGAGGTCGCTCATCACCTGCGCGTCCGGCACCTTGGAGACCACCTGCTGCAGGATCTGGCCGATGTCGGTCATCTGCGAGACATCGCCCTGGCGCGCGAACATCTCCGGCGCCACGGCGCAGTAGCCGAGCTTGGCGAAGCGGCGGCAGACGTCCTGGATGTGCTCGTGCACGCCGAAGATTTCCTGGATCACCAGCACTACCGGGTAATGTCCCTTCTTGGCCGGGCGTGCGCGGTAGGCCGGGATCTTGCCGTCCGCCACCGCGATCTCCACGGCGCCGGCGACCAGGCCCTTGGAATCGGTCTTGATGGCTTGCGCCAGCACCGGGCTACTGGCCAGCGCGAAGCCGCTGGCGAGCGTGGTGACGAGGAAGCCGCGGCGGGTGAAGCCGTTGGCCGGCGGTGCGACCGTCTCGCCGCTGAAGTCCAGGGGCTTGAGTCCGTATTCATCCAGGTCCATGTGCGTTCCTCGATCCGGTGGGGGTGCGCGACCATATGCCGGTCGCCGTGGCGCGGTAAAGTCACAGCCGAAGAAAAAAAATCCCCCCGACAGGAGTTCACGATGGAATACAGGCAGCTCGGCCGTTCCGGCCTCAAGGTCCCCGTCCTCAGCCTCGGCACCGGTACCTTCGGCGGCAAGGGCGAGATGTTCAGCAAGTGGGGCACCACCGACGTGAAGGACGCGACGCGGCTGGTGGACGTCAGCCTCGACGCGGGGCTCAATTTCTTCGACACCGCCGACGTGTATTCCGCCGGCGCCTCCGAGGAAATCCTGGGCCAGGCGATCCGCGGCCGGCGCGACGAACTGCTGATCTCCACCAAGGGTACCTTCCCGGTAGGCGCGGGCCCCAACGACAAGGGCTCCTCGCGGCATCACCTGATCCGCGCCTGCGAGGCCAGCCTCAAGCGCCTGGGCACGGATTATATCGATCTGTACTTCCTGCATGGCTACGACGCGCTGACGCCGGCCGAGGAAGTGCTGGGCACGCTGGACGATCTGGTGCGTGCCGGCAAGATCCGCTACATCGGTTGCTCCAATTTCTCCGGCTGGCACGTGATGAAGGCGCTGGCCACCTCCGAGCGCTACGGCCTGGGCCGCTACGTGGCCTACCAGGGCTACTACTCGCTGATCGGCCGCGAGTACGAATGGGAGCTGATGCCACTCGCCCTGGAGCAGGGCCTCGGCACCATGGTCTGGAGCCCACTGGGCTGGGGCCGCCTCACCGGCAAGATCCGCCGCGGCCAGGCTGCGAGCGCCGGGCGCATCGCCCAAGGCGGCGCAGCCGGCGGCCCGCCGGTGAACGAGGACTACCTGTACACGGTGGTGGACGCGATCGATGAAGTAGCGAAGGAGACCGGCAAGTCGGTACCGCAGGTGGCGCTCAACTGGCTGCTGCAGCGGCCCACCGTCTGCAACCTGGTGATCGGCGCGCGCGACGAAGAGCAGCTCAAGCAGAACCTCGGCGCGCTGGAGTGGAAGCTGACGGCCGAGCAGGTGGCGAAGCTGGAGGCGGCGAGCCAGGTAGAGCCGATCTATCCGTATTGGCACCAGAAGGATTCGGCAGAGCGGAATCCGAAGCCGACGCGGTGGTGAGTAGTGGCAGGGTTGCGTTGCAGATAACCCGGGCTTGGTATGGGTAGGCCCATTGCTCGCACATCAAAATACAGAATGTTGGTCCGTGGTCTGGAGTTCTCATGAATTGGTTCATGGTGGCGCTACAGAAGTACGCGGTTTTTTCCGGCCGCGCGCAGCGTGCGGAGTACTGGTACTTCCTGCTGTTCTACTTCCTGATCTCTATCGGCGTGACGATTCTGGACTTGAGATTGGGTGTGTCTTGGATGGCCTTGCCCACCATAATCTTTACACTGGCGATGGCAGTCCCCTCGTTGGCGGTGAGCGCGCGCCGCCTGCACGATACCGATCGCAGTGGCTGGTGGGTGCTGATTGCTTTTATTCCGGTAATAGGAACCATCGTGCTGCTGGTGCTCGCCGCATTGGAGGGTACGCAGGGCGAAAACCGCTTCGGGCCGAATCCGAAGGGGATCTGAGGGTCTCATGCGGTAAAAAGCCTCGCCGGAGGGGACTTTTCAGAGCGGAAAAGGGGTCGGAGTCTGAGCTTTCCCCTCATATTCCCGCCCCATGATGGTTAAGCGCAAGCGGTGATCCTGCCCGCACGGCGCTGACGACATCATGATCGGATAGATGGAGTTGCAGCATTGCCAGCGCATGGCAACCCAGCGTGATGATCGACATGCTGGTGTGCTTGCGATCAGCGTTGGACTTGAGTTGATGATGCAGCCCGGTGCGTTGAGCGGCCCAGCCCGCAATCCACGCCAGCAGCAATGCCAGTGCCTGCACTAGCAGCAGCACCCCGATACGCTCGGGCCCGCGGCTCTGGGAGTCCTCCAAAGCAAAGCCAAACTGATGCGACTTGAGCGTTCGGAAGCCGTGCTCGATGCGCATCCGCAAGCGGTAGACATTCACGATCTCCAGCGCCTTGCGATCTGCCAATGACAGTGACGCGGCCAACAGCCAAGGCTCCCGCTCGCGGGTCGCGCAAACCAGGCTGTGCTTACAGGTCGCGCGTTGGCCCCGCAGCGTCTTGCGACGCCTGCCCAGAGCACGCTTGCGTAGAGATACAGCCCACAAATGACGGGGCGAGCACGCACCACAAGATGCACTCCCAAGGCCTTGGGTTTACCCGTCGCCCGCTCTCCCAGCTTTGTGCAGCGAATCCAGGAGTCGGGCGCGGTCTCGATCAAGGTGCGGCCGCGAATGCGGCCCACCCAGTGCCATCCCATGTCATCCAACTGCTCAAACCAAGTGGAGCGAAAGCCGGCATCGGCCACGATCACCGGGTGGCAACCCTCCGGCAGTAGCATGCGCAAGGTCAGCAGAAACTCCCGATGGACCCGAGGGGAATTCTGGCTCTTGAGTGGGTGTACTTCCTCGTAGACCGTCAGAGCAAAGCCATGTACCCAGGCCGAGGCTCTCAGCACCTGCAAGCTACGATCAGGATGCAGGTCGGACCAGTCCACAATCAGGATCGGCTCGGGCCGGCCCGCGAGCAGTAGCTGGCACAGGCAGCGATAGAACTGCAGGCGATCCTGATGCAGATGTGAATTACCCAGCAGTCGATCAACCCGCTTGATGCGATGGCGCACGGCACATCGGGCATCCAGGCTACGGCCCAGGCCCGACAGGGTTAGCCGGCCGCCTTGCAGCGCGGCTCCGATCTCTAACTCGCTGAAGAGAAAGGGCTCTCAGCTGAAAATATGAGGGGAAAGCTCAGGATCGGAGTAAATTAATCCGAAAACCTGGCGCAAGGAGAAACTTACGCTCCATAAGCTTGGTGTTGCGCATCCAGCTTCCGTGACAAAAGGCGGGATGCGCTGCGCTTAGCCTAAAGCGCCTACTGCTGGTCCCGTCCTACTTTCTGAAAAACCTGCTCCGCCGGGCCGTCTCCGGAGAGATGGCGCGCGCCACGTGCCAGACCTGGCCTTGCGGCCAGCCGTTGTCTCCGCGGGCGCCTCGTCCAGGCACGCCCGTTGCGCTGCGCGGGCTCCCCTGGTGGAGGGACCCGGCGGGCAGCAATACCGTGTTGTTAATGAGCACCGACAGCAGGTGTGACCCGGAACTCGTTCGCGGATGCGCTAGCAGAGCCCTACTGGGTTAGCCCGGCAATCGTTCTACTGCAGGGAGGTTAGGGAGCGGGCGGCAGGAGCCGGGTGGATAAGATCGTTCCCGGTTTGCGGCGGCTTCGGTCGTTGGGATTCCAACGTGGAGCCTGGCTCGATCGGAATAGTTTGCGCGCTCTCGGGGGGAACTCATAACGGAGTTCCGTATTTCTTCTGGGTTGGGTTACCTGAAGACGGTCACCCTTCGATCCTTCGACAGGCTCAGGACTTCAAGGCGAACGGTTGGCTAATCACTTCATGTTCCCCCTCTCGGCAACTGCTCCTGCGTTGCCCTACCTCGAGCATCCATGCTCTCGTCCCCAACCCCTCTCCCGCAAGGGGAGAGGGGCTACAGGGTTACGGGACCATCGGCGGAAATTACGACTGAACATGCCCGCTCTTTCCTCAGCAACTGCTCCTGCATTCGAGGGCATGGATGCCCGAGGTAGGGCAACGCATGGAGCAGTTGCCGAGCACTGCCTGGAGCCGCGGCTGGTTGTTCGCCGGCGTGGATGCTCGTTCAAGGCTTTCCAAACTGTTCCCCAAAAAAGAAACCCCGCCGGAGCGGGGTTTCCAGAACAACGCTTGCTGAGGTTGTCCGTTACGGGACCAGCAGGTTCACCTGGTACACGGCGGTGGTGCCGCTGACCTCGTTGCCGACGATCAGCAGGGGCTGATTGTTGGGCGACTTGTCGGCGGGCACGAAGACCAGGCCTTCGGGACCCAGGTCGCCGTGGGCGGCCAGGTTGGCCGAGGGATCTTTCTCGTTCCAGATCTCACGCGTGTTGATGTAGTTGACGAACACCGGTGCCTGCGGGTTGCTGATGTCGTAGATCATCACGCCGCCCATGCGCTCCAGGCCGATGAAGGCGAAGGTCTTGCTGCCGATCTTGCCCAGCGCGATGCCCTCGGGCTCGGGGCCCTTGTTGTCGCTGCGGCTATCGACGAATTCAGGGCCACCTTCTTCGTGGTTGCTGTTGAAGTAGTCCTTGCAGGGGATGTTCTTCGCGCTGCCCAGGCGGCAGGCGTCGCTGGCGAGGTACTGCTCGAACTGATCACCGGAATCCCAGACCAACTGGCCATTGGCATCCCAGATCGAGAAGGAGCGGCCGCCGAAGGCGTAGAGCGCGTCGTACATCAGGCGATTGCCGGTGGGGTCCTGCACGCCGGAGGCGTTGAACATCACCGGGGCGCCATTGGCGTCCGTGCGGTAGCCCAGCGTCCAGGTGATGTTCAGACGGCCCAGCGTCTTGTCGTCACGGCAGCCCTTGGGGTCGCCGGCCACGGCGCCGCAGTAGCCGAAGATTTCGGGATTCAGCAGGCCGCCGAAGGCAAGCTGGCGCAACTGCGGGGGAAGATCACCTTCGCTAGCACGCTCGTCGAAGCCCTTTTTGTTTATCAGATGCTTGACGCGGAATTCTTCGACGAAGCCCTTGCTGGCATCGCCATTGAAGTAGGCATCCTCGTCCGAGAACCAGGCGCGGGAATCACCTTCGTTGGCGGAAACAATATAGGTTTGGCCGCCGACGCTGTAGCTGGCGATGGCATCCGGCATGTACAGGCCGCGCACGCCTGGCCAAGTCTTGATGTTGATGGCGCCATCTTTGTCACTGGCATCCAGACCCTTGCCGGCCACGCCGTGGTCCTTGTAGCCGAGCGGGATGATGTTGGTGACCGTGGCGCTGGCGATGTCGACCTTGGCGAAGGCGTTGGCTTCCTGCAGCGAAACCCAGGCCGTCTTGCTGTCGGTGGAGACCGTGATGTATTCCGGCTCCAGGTCCTTGGCAACGGTGGGGTTGTTGGCGCCGAAGATGCGCACGCCGCTGGCGATCAGGGCGGCCTTCTGGTTATTGAAGGCGGCGAAGCCGGCGGTGCGAGCCACCGGGTTGGTGGGGTCGCGCACGTCGATCACGCTGATCGAGCCTTCCGGGTCGGTCTGGTAGTCGTCGCTGGGCTCGCCCTCGTTGGCTACCAGCACGGTCAGGCCGTCCGGCGTGAAGGTCAGCATGTCCGGCAGGGCGCCGACCTGGACGTGGCCCAGCTTGGCCAGGTTGCTGGCGCGGTAGATCGCGACATAGCCCGGGTCGGTCTTGTCGTCGGCCTGGATGGCGATGGCGAGCAGGCCGTTGAAGCTGGCGATGCTGTTGATCTCGGCGCCCGGGGTGATCGAGCTGGCGTCGATCTCGCCGATGGAGGTGGGCTGTCCCGGGGTGCTGCCGTCGAGCACGTCGATCGTGCCCTTCTGGGCGTTGACGACGAAGATGCGCTTGCTGGCGGCGTCGAAGGTCGGGATTTCCGCGGCGCTGACGCCGAACTGGCCGGCGCTGAAGCGGCCCAGCGGCTCCAGCGATACGGAGGTCGGCGTGACCTCGGCCGGCTTGTTGAAGGACTTGGTGCTGTAGACCTCCGTGGACAGCTTGGTGATGACGGGGCGGCCGGCACCGTTCTTCGGCAGGCCTTCGATCCAGGTCTGGAACACGTCGGCATCGAGCACGCCGATGTCGCTGCGACGGGCGGCGGGGATGTCGCGCAGGGTGGTGTAGCCGTCGCCGCCGGTGGCGTTGAAGCTCAGTACGAAGAGCTTGTAGGTCTTGGCCAGGTCCAGCGCCTTCCAGGTCTTGCTTTCGCGGTCGAAGTACTCGACGTTGCTGGCGCGCTGGCCGCGTGGCGCGGTGCTGGTGACGTCGAAGCGCAGGCCGCCGGTGTACGGATAGGCACCGGTATTGACGGTGGCGCCTCCGAAGACGGTGTGCAGGCCGTCTTCGATCATGCTCTTGGCCTCGGCGCCGGTGATGTCGAGGCGGTACAGCATGTTGCCGAAGGGCAGGACCTCGATGACGTTGGCAGCCGTGACGTCGCCCTTCAGGGGGATACGCACGCCGCCGCCGCTCTGCAGGGAGATGTCGGCGCCGCCGTACTGGGCGTTGGCGATGTCCACGTAGGCCTGGGCGACGATCTGCTGGATGTCGCCGCCGCGCAGGTCGACGCTGCCCAGGGCGTTGCAGTCCACGCCGGAGCGGCCGTAGTCGGCCGAGCCAGGGCCGCCGGGGACGCGGCGGCTGCAGAGCTCGGTCGGAGCCACGGCCACGACCTGGGCCTTGAAGACGTCCACCTTGTCCTTGAACGGTTTCAGCTTGGCCGCAGCGGCGGCCGAGGGATTGGTGATGCGCAGCAGGCCGGAAGCCCCCACGTCGGCCTGGAAGGCTGTGAGGTCGGCGTCGGAGAAGGCCTTGGCGGTGCTCAGCTCACCCATCAGGACATGCGGCTTGCCGTTGCAGGCCGTGACCTGGCCGCGGGCGTCGAAGCTGACCTTCAGCTCACCCACGACCTGGGAGTATTCCCAGGCCTGCACGAGGCAGGTCTTCTGGCCGTCCTTGTTGATCAGCTCGGCGCCATAGGGGCCGGCCGGGGTGCCCACGCCGTATTCGGCCAGGCTGTCCGGACCCAGCAGGGTGTGGGAGTCGCCGCCGACCACGACGTCGACGCCGGAGAGCTTCGGGATCAGCGCGCGATCGTTCTCGTAGCCGATATGGCTCATGACGATGATCTTGTCGATGCCCTGCTTGCGCAGGGCGTCGATCTCGCGCTGTGCGGCGGTGGCCTCATCCTCGAAGAGCGTGTCCACGTTGGGGCTGGACGACTGCTTGGTCTTGGCGGCGATGGTCAGGCCGACGATGCCGATCTTCTGGTCGTCGCGGGTCAGCACCACGGAGGGCAGGACCTGGCCAGTGGACTTCAGCGGGGAGCTGGCGCCGAACTGGACGTTGGCGCTGATCACCGGCGTCTTGCAGCTGCCGGCATGCAGCAGGTCGATGAAAGTCTTGAGACCGGCATCGCCCTTGTCGAATTCATGGTTGCCCACCGTCATGGCGTCGAAGCAGACGGTGTTCATCATGGCGGCGTCGGCTTCACCGGCGGCGCCCGCGCGGTTGAAGTACAGGGTGCCGGTCAGGGCGTCGCCAGCGTGTAGCTTGAGCACGTTGGGCGAGGCGGCCGCCAGTTCCTCGATGGCCTTGGTCACGCGGGGGAAGCCGCCGAAATCCACGGACACGTCCACGCGCGTGCCTGCCGCGTTCTTCAGCTTGAGCGTCTTGGCCTTGCTGTCGAGGTTGGAGTGATGATCGTTGATGTGGAGGATCGTCAGCTCGAGCGGGCGGGGGGTGCCTTCCGGACCCTTGTCGTCCGTGTCGGAGCAAGCGGAGAGGCTACCTGCGACCGAAAGGGCGCAGGCCAGTCTTAACCACGATTTCATGTCGTGTCCCTGGGTTTGATGAGAGTAGAGCCCTGAGATATATGGGCTTTGCATTGCGCGCAGATGGCAGATCCATGAAAAGTCTGCGGCGGGCGCTGGACTGTTCCGCCCTTGGATATGCCGCCCCTGCTCAAGGAGGTGAGCATTCAGAAAGGTGGCTTGTGGATGCGAGGGATTGGCTATAATGAACATTCACCCACACCGTTGGCCGGGACCGATGAGCGATTTCCTGAATTGCCCGAATTGCGATGCCGTCTCGGGGACCATCCTGGGGTTGAAGGGAGAATCCCGCTTCGTGGAGTGCCCGGATTGCCAATTGATCCGGATCGACCCCCTGCCTACGGCCGAGCAGTTGCGGGATTTCTACCAAGATTATGACCTGCAGCCCCGCCTGCCCAAGGCGCGCCGCAAGGTCTGGCGGTATCGGTTCAAGATCGCACCGCTATTGATGATGGCGAAGGGCAAGAAATTCCTCGATATCGGCTGCCATCTCGGCAGCATGGTGGAGGCGGCCCGGCGTAATGGCTTCGATGCCTATGGTGTGGAATTGAGTACGGGGGTGGTTACGATCGCCCGGGACATGTTTCCCCAGTGCCAGTTCTTCAACGAGACCCTGGAAGAGTTCGCCCAGCGGGGCATCAAGTTCGACGTGGTGCATTGCTCCGAGGTGATCGAGCACATCTCGGACCTCAAGAGTTTCATGAAGGCGCTCGACACGGTCTGCACACCGGATGCGGTGCTGTTGTTCTCCACACCGGACTCCGGCCATTTCAAGGTCAACCACAAGAAGATCCTGAATTGGAGCGAGATGCGGCCGCTGTCGCATGTGTCGATCTTCAACCGCAAGAACATCCGCAGCCTGTTCGAAAAGGCCGGGTTTTCCCCGGTGTTCTTCTATCCGTCCCTGCGCGCCAACCTGCGCTTCATTGCCCGGCGCAGTCCTGCCGCCCCTTAGGGCCTGAAGGTCCAAGACGGTTCGGGCTTTCGGACTGTCGCGGACGCCATGGCCAGACCGGCCTGCGCGCGCTATAAGGCGTCAGGAGAAGGGGCAACCATGAAAAGAACAGGCAGGCGCTACCGGCCCGGCCGTGCGGCGGAGCAGTACGACGTCATCGTGATCGGCTCGGGCATCGGCGGGCTGTGCTGCGCCGCGCTGCTGACCCGGCTGGGCCGCAAGGTCTGCGTGCTGGAACAGCACTACACCGCCGGCGGCTTCACGCATTCTTACGAGCGCGAAGGCTACGAGTGGGACGTGGGTGTGCATTACATCGGCGAGGTGCACAAGCCGCATGCGCCGCTACGCCGCATCTTCGACGTGATTTCCGACGGCCAGCTGCAATGGGCGCCGATGGACGCGGTCTACGACCGCATCATCATTGGTGGCAAGCACTACGACTTCGTCGCTGGCCGCGAGAACCTGATGGCGGAGCTCAAGCGCCACTTTCCCGGCGAGGTGGAGGCGATCGACCGCTACTTCGCCCTGGTGGCCAAGGTCAGCCGCAGCATGCAGGCCTATTTCGCCGGGCAGGCGATGCCGCCACGGCTGGCGCGGCTCTACGAGAAGGTCCGCCCGCTGCGGGTGCCGCGCGAATGCTTCATGAGCACGCGCGAGGTGCTGGAGGGGCTGACGCAGGACCAGGAACTGATCGCGGTGCTGACCGGGCAGTGGGGCGACTACGGCCTGCCGCCGCGCGATGCTGCCTTCATCATGCATGCTGCGGTCACCAAGCATTACTTTGCCGGCGGCAACTACCCGGTGGGTGGCTCCTGGAAGATCGCCGATACGATCGTGCCGGTGATCCGTGCCGGCGGTGGCGAGGTCTTCACCTATGCCCGTGTGAAACAATTGCTGCTGGAGGGCGGGCGCGTCAGCGGCGTGGAGATGGAGGACGGCAGTCGCATCCAGGCGATGTCGGTGGTCAGCAGCGCCGGCGCCCGCCTGACCTTCGAGCGCCTGCTGCCGCAGGCGGAGCGTGAGCGCCACGGCTATCCCCAGAAGCTGCGTGAGGTGAAGCCGTCCTCGGGGCATCTGTGCATCTATGCCGGCTTCAAGGGCAGCGCGCAGGAGCTGGGGCTGCCGCGCACCAATCTCTGGGTCTACCCGGACGCGGACCACGAGGGCAACGTGGAACGCTTCATGGCCGACCCGCATGGCACGCTGCCGATGCTGTACATCTCGTTTCCCTCGGCCAAGGACCCGGACTGGGACAAGAACTACCCGGGCAAGAGCACGGTGGAGGTCATCACCCTGGGCCGCTACGAGTGGTTCGAGCCCTGGGCCAAGGAAACCTGGAACCAGCGCGGCGCCGATTACGAGGTGCTCAAGGCCGGGTTCACCGAGCGGCTACTGGAGGGCCTGTACCGGCAGATGCCGCAGTTGCGTGGCAAGCTGGACTACGTGGAGCTCTCCACGCCGCTGTCCACCGAGTACTTCGGCATGTACGACCGCGGCGAGATCTACGGGCTGGATCATGACCTGCGCCGCTTCGAGCAGAAGTGGCTGCACCCGGTGACGCCAGTGAAGGGGCTCTATCTCACCGGGCAGGACGTGGTCACGGCCGGTGTCGGTGGCGCGCTGCTGGGCGGCGTGATGACCACGGCGGCGATGATGGGGACCAAGGCGGGGCAGGTGTTCAAGCTGCTGAAGCAGTGGCAGCCGGCGCCGGGTTGAGGTTTTTTGTGGGAGTGAGGAAAGCTCTGAAGAGGTCCGTTCGAGCTGAAGTCCTGAGCTTGTCGAAGGATCGAAGCATGGGCCGATTTCCTGCCGGGTCCGTCAATGAGTTGCCGCCCACCCTTCGACAGGCTCAGGGCGAACGGCAACTAAACTCAGAGCTTCCCTAGGGTACTCAGACCAGCGGCAGGCCCCTGCGCATGCGCCGCCGCAGGTCCCACATGGCCAGCGTGTAGGGCAACTGCCGGATGACGCGGGGCAGGCGGCGGTTGAAGCGCGCCATGCTCGCCAGCCGATGCTCGAAGCCCTGCTGGTGCGAAGGGCTCCAGGGGAAGCGCATCAGTTCGCGCAGGGCAGGCGGCAGGAAGCCGGTGGTCATGAAGCGGCCGCGGCCACCGCCCAGCGCCGGCGGCAGGAATTTGCGGTCGGCGATGTCGGTCAGGTAGCGCCGCACGGGCTCGTCCATCTCCAGCGTCTGCAGGCCCTCTTCCCAGTAGCGCGTAAAGGCGTCCAGATCGGCCGGCCACATGCCGGGGCGCACCTGCAGCGTGGTGCCGATGGGCTCGGCCAGGCGGTAGAACTCGGCAGCCTGTTCGGGCGTCATCGGGCCGTGCAGCTTCGTGTGGGCATCGGCGAAGCCCCAGTAGATGCAGGCGGCCACCCAGAGCTGCAGGTTCGGGTCGAAGGCCTTGTAGGCCACCGGCGATTCGGCGGTGGAATGGACCTGGGCATGTTGCCGGTTCACGGCCTGGCGGTAGGCCAGCTTCTCGGCGGTGTTGCCGAGCAGGGCCACGGCGAGGTAGGTGACAGTGGTGCGGAAGCGCTTGAACGGGTGGCGGAAGATGTTGCCGCTCTCGACGCGGCTCTCCAGCACGCCGCGGCCCACCGGCAGACGCGACAGCTGCAGGATGACGTTGGCACCGCCGGCCATCAGGCCCAGGCCGTCGAGGATACCGGGGAAGCGGCGGTCCCACTCGCGCGGCGTCAGCGGCGCGGGCCACTGCATCTGCAGCGGCGCCGCGCGCACCGGGCTGTCGCCGTCCATGCTCAAGCGCTGCCCAGGCGCCTGCAGGTGTCGCGGTACTCCTGCACCAGGCGCTCGCAGAGCTCGCCGGCCGGCGGCAGGTCGGTGATGGAGCCGGTGCCCTGGCCAGCGGACCAGATGTCCTTCCAGGCCTTGCCGGCGGATAGCTCGGTACCGAAGTCCACCTCGGTCTTCGGCTGGAGGTGGTCCGGGTCCATGCCGGCGCGGACGATGGAGGGACGCAGGAAGTTGGCCGGCACGCCGCTGATGTGAGGGGTGTAGACAATGTCGGCGGCGCGGGTGTCGAGCAGCATCTGCTTGTAGGCGGCCGGGGCCTCGGCTTCCTGGGTGCCGATGAAGCGTGTACCGAGGTAGCCGAAGTCCGCGCCCAGGGCCTGCGCGGCGGCGATGCCGGCGCCGCTGCCGATGCAGCCGGACAGGGCGATGTAGCCGGGGAACATGGCGCGGATTTCCGGCACCAGGGCGAAGGGGTTGAGGGTGCCGGCGTGGCCGCCGGCTCCGGCGGCCACCGGGATCAGGCCGTCCACGCCGGCCTGGGCGGCCTTCTCGGCATGGCGCAGGCTGATGACGTCATGGAACACCAGGCCGCCGTAGCTGTGCACGGCGTCCACCACCTCGGCGGCGGCGCCCAGCGAGGTGATCACCAGCGGCACCTGGTGCTTTACCACCTCGGCCAGGTCGGCCTGCAGGCGGGGGTTGGTCTTGTGCACCACCAGGTTCACGCCGTAAGGCGCGTCCTGCGGGCCGAGCAGGGACTTCAGTTCGTCCAGCCACTCGACGAAGCCGGCGGTGCTGCGCTGGTTGAGGGCCGGGAAGGTGCCGACCACGCCGCCCTTGCAGCAGGCGGCGACCAGCTTCGGATTGGACACCAGGAACATCGGGGCGGCGATGGCGGGGACGCGGACGCGGCCTTTCCAGGATTCGGGCATGCGCATGGGAGTTCTACCTTGTTCAGTCGAGGATCGAGCGGGCGATGATTTCCTTCATGATCTCAGAGGTGCCGGCAAAAATCCGGTTGATGCGCTCGTCCTGGTACATGCGGCAGATCGGGTATTCGTCCATGTAGCCGGCGCCGCCGTGCAACTGCACGCCCTCGTCCACGGCGCGGCCGTAGACTTCGCTGGCGAAGAGCTTGGCGCGGGCGGCGTCCTCGGGGCTCAACTGGCCCTCGTTGTGGACCTCGATACAGCGGTCGATGAAGCTCTGTGCGACCTCGATCTCGGTGTCCAGCGCGGCCAGCTTGAAGCGCGTGTTCTGCATCTTGGACAGGGGCTTGCCGAAGACCTTGCGGTTGCGCACGAACTCGCGGGTGACGTCCACCGCGGCGCGCGCGGCGACGACGTTGCCGGTGGCGGAGAGCAGGCGCTCCTCGGCCAGGGCGTGCATCAGGTGGTAGAAGCCCTTGTTGACCTGGCCCAGCACGTGGGTCTTGGGGATCTTCACGTCGCGGAAGAACAGCTCGGCGGTGTCCTGCGACTTTAGGCCCATCTTCTTCAGGTTGCGGCCGCGCTCGAAGCCCTCCATGCCGCGCTCGACCAGGAACAGGGTCATGGCGTGCGGGTTTTCTGGATGGGTCTTGGCGGCGACGATCACCAGGTCGGCCAGGATGCCGTTGGAGATGTAGGTCTTGGAGCCGTTGAGCAGCCAGTGGTCGCCCTTGTCCTCGGCGCGGGTCTTGGTGGCGGCGATGTCGGAACCGGCGTCCGGCTCGGTCATGGCCACGGCCAGGATGGTCTTGCCGCTGATGATGCCGGGGAAGTACTTCTGCTTCTGCTCCTCGGTGCCGAACGTGCCGATGTAGGGGGCGATCAGGCGGTTGTGCACGGTCATGAAGAAGCCGGGGTCGCCGTGCACCACGTTTTCCTCGATCAGGATCTGCTCGTAGCGGAAGTCCTTGAGGCCCAGGCCGCCGTCCTTCTCGTCGGCCCACATGCACAGGTAGCCCGCCTCGCCGGCCTTGAGGAAGGCCTCGCGGTCGACGATACCGGCCTCGCGCCAGCGTTCGCTGTGCGGGCGGATCTCGGTCTGGAAGAACTTGCGCGCGGAGTCACGGAATAACTCCATCTCTGCATCGAGCGGCTTGCGCTGCATATCGGGTGTCTCGGGTCGAAAGAGGGACGAACGGCATTGTTCCGCCCGCGCTTTCCGTAAGATTGACCGCTGGACGCCAACCGATTGACCGCAGACCACCAAGCGCCGTGATCCTTCCCCCGGAAACCCCCAGGCTGAGCATGGCCTATTGCCGCGTCCTGACCGACTGGCTGCAGGCCCGCGGCCAGCCGCTGGCGCCGGTGCTGGCGGCGCTGGACGTGCCGGAGGCGGCGCTGGCCGACCCGGATCGCTGGGTCTCGCGGCTGCGTTTCAACGCGGCGCTGGAAACGGCCATCGAGCTGACCGGCGACCCCTTCCTGGGGCTGCATGCTGGCGAGCAGGTGCGGCCGGCGCACTACGGGGTGCTGGGCTACATCATGATGAGCTGCGGCACCAGCCGGCAGGTGATCGAGGCGCACCAGCGCTGGCACCAGCTGGTGATGCCGGGGGCGGAGGTGGACTACGAGGAGGGCGGGGGCCTGCTGCGCCTGCGCGAGTCGCTGCCGCCGCTGCCGGGGCTGCGGACGCGGCCGGCCGGGGAATGCCTGGCCGGCTCGATGCTGAGTTTTGCCCGCTGGGTCTTCGGCCAGCAGTTCCGCCCGGTGGACGTCAGCTTTCCCTTCCCCCAGCCGCCGCTGCTGGACGAGTACCAGCGGGTGTTCCAGTGCCGGCTGGCGTTCGACGCCCCCTGCTTCAGCCTGTCGATCCACAACGGCCTGCTCGACAGGCCGCTGCCCCAGGCCGACCCGGAGTTGCGCCAGATGATGGAGGCCCGGGCGGAGCGCCTGGCGCGGGAGCTGGGGCTGGAGGCCGACCCCTTCGTGGTGCAGCTGCGCGCCGCCATCGGGCGGCTGCTGCCGCAGGCGGTACCGGAGATGGAGGATGTGGCGGCGGCCCTGAACATCTCCGGCCGGACCCTGCAGCGGCGCCTGCTGCAGCGCGGCACGCACTTCAAGGCGGCGCTGGACGACATGCGGCGCGACCTGGCCCTGGGCTACGTGCGCGACCCAGAGCTGTCCCTGGTGGATATCGCCTTCCTGCTGGGGTTCTCGCAGCAGAGCGCCTTCAACCGGGCCTTCCGGCGCTGGACCGACAGCACCCCGGGCAGCTATCGCGACGCCCTGTAGGGGGCTCCTGGCCAGCCTCGTGAGGGGCCCCGGCGGCAAGTGGACAGTCGTTTGCCGGAATGACAGGGGCGGCGGTTGTCCGAATCAGTGACACCTGCCATTGAGCGATGGTAGCGTCCGTCCAGACGGCCTGGCCGTCCCATAAAAAAGTCGTTCTGCGTCGGGAGGAAAACGTGAAGAAACTGACTGGGGCCGCCCTGCTGGCCCTGATTTCGCTGCCTGCATCCGCCCTGGAAGGGGAGTTCTACGGCTTCGACATGCAGTGGAAGACGATCCTGTCGGTTGGCGCCCAGGTCCGCATGCAGGCTCCCAGCAGCGACCTGATCGGCAAGACCAACATCGACGGCCAGCAGGACCTCTGCGCGGCGGATGACTGCCTGTCGCTCGGCGGCGACCCGGGCCCCAACCAGCGCCTGGTCAATGCCCGAGGTGCCTTCTTCGGCGCCAATGGCGACGACGGCAACCTCAACTACGACAAGGGCGACATCGTGGCCGCCCTGGCCAAGATCAACACCGACCTGACGCTGCGCAAGGGCGATTGGCTGGCGCGCGTCCATGCGCTGGGCTTCTACGACGCGGTCAATGCCGATTTCACCCAGTACCATCCTAACAGTCTCTACCAGCCGGAGCACAACAAGCGCTCGGGTGACGCGGTGGACCGCTATGCGCTGGGCACCGAGCTGTATGAGGCCTTCCTGCAGTACAACTTCAGCTGGGGCGAGAGCCGCGAGGGTGCCATCACGGTCGGCAGCCAGATCGTGCGCTGGGGCGAGTCCACCCTGCTGGCGCTGAACAGCATCAGCGAGATCAATCCGCCGAGCTACCGCAGCCTGCATGCGCCGGGCTCGGAGATCAACGAGGTGTTCAAGCCGGTGCCGGCGGTGGTGCTGGCCACCAGCCTGACCGACTCCACCTCGATCGAGTTGTTCTACCAGCTGCAGTGGAAGCCGGCGGAGGTCGATCCTGCGGGCAGCTTCTTCTCCTTCACGGACTTCATCGGCGGACGCGGCTTGACCGCCAACGTCTCGCTGGGCCAGTTCCCCGAGGACCCGGAACAGCAGTTCATGTTCAACAACAGCGACCTGCGCCTGCTCAGCAGCTCCACGCTTACGGTGCCGGTGACCGAGCGCTCGCCGCGTGACGATGGCCAGTACGGCATCAAGCTCAGCCACTTCGCCGACTGGCTGAACAATGGCACCGACCTGTCGTTCTACTTCCTGAATTACCACAGCCGCCTGCCGTACGCCTCGATGTTCGCAGCAGAGGACTCCTGCGCGCGTGATTCCACCAGCGTGATCGGCGCCTATGTGGATTGCCGCGGCTTCAACGGCGCGCTGCCCAACCCGATCTACGGCGAGGGCCTGGAGCCGCTGCCGGCCGATACCGTGCGGGTGCTGGTGGAGTATCCGGAAGACATCCAGATGTACGGTTTCAGCTTCAACACCAACGTCGGCAGCTGGTCGATCGCGGGTGAATACGCCTACCGCCCGAACCTGCCGGTGCTGATCTCGGTGCAGGACCTGTTCTATGCCGCGGCGCAGCCGGCGCTGCCCGCCAACCAGATTGCGTTCACGCAGCTGCTGGACCTGCAGACGCTCGGCAACCTGGACCTGATCGGGCTGCTCGGCGCGGGCGCCAGCAACCTGCCGGCGCTGCTGGCCAACCCGGGGCAACTGCTGAGCGACATCGGCGGCGTGGTGGGTGGCCTGCTGGAGCTGTCCGATGTGACCTTCCCGTCGGCCACCAATGCCTTCCCGGCCTTCGTGACCGGCTACCGTGGCATAGACCGCGTGCAGGCAGGGCAGTACATGCGTGGCTGGGAGCGCTTCGGCGCCGGCCAGTTCGGCCTGACGGCGATCCGCGCGGTGTCCGACATCCTCGGCGCCGACCAGATCATCTTCATCAACGAGGTGGGCTTCACGCACATCGTCGACATGCCGAAGACGAACCAGCTGCAGTTCGAGACCTTCTATCTCAACTCCACGCATGCCAGTGGCGGTGCCGACGGCACCGGCCAGCCGGGCGGCGTGCCGCCGGCGACCCTGGTGTTCAACCCGACGCAGCAGACCAAGGGTTTTGCCGACGACTTCGCCTGGGGCGTGCGCAGCCTGATCCGCGGCGAGTTCAACGACGTGATCTTCGGCCTGTCGTTCCGCCCGACGCTGATCCTGGCCTGGGACATCAAGGGCACGGCGCCGCAGCCGTTCCAGAACTTTGTAGAGGACCGCAAGGAATTCCAGCTGATCAACGATATCCAGTTCGGCGAGGACTTCGGCATGCGCATGGGCTACACCTGGTACACCGGTGCCGGCGACCGCAACAACTACCGCGACCGCGACAATGCCTCGCTGAGCTTCTCCTACGCCTTCTGATTTCTGCTGTCATGGCCCCGGGGCGCACGGCCCCGGGGCTTTTTTTGTGCCTGCGGCTAGACGGCGCTCCGTGGCAGGTACCGGCGTGCGCGCCGTTCGCTCCAGCGGCTCAGGGCGGGCGCCAGCATCAGGTCGTAAACCATCAGCACGCAGGCATGCAGGCCGGGCATGGCCAGCAGCCTCGCCAGGCGCCGCCGCCCGGGCAGGCCGAGCCATAGGGCGATGCCGGCGTCCGCGCCGCTCAGCAGGCGGCCGTCGGTGGTTTCCACGAACAGGCGGCGGCGCAGGTCACGCGGTGCCAGGCCCCAGTCCGGCAGGCCTTGCGGCAGGCTGTCGATGGGCTGGAACAGGATGCCGCCCTGCCGGCGGCGATCCAGCAACTGGCAGCTGCCGAGCTCGGTGATGCAGACCGGGCACTGCTCGTTGACGAACACGCGGCGCAAGGCGGGGATCGTGGTCGGGGCGAAGATATCGGCCAGCGCGGCTGCGGCATCGGGATGATCGAAGCGGAAGCCCCGGCTGGCGATGCGCTGCGGCAGCACCCGCTGGCTCATCAGGAACAGGTCCGACATTTCGCCGGCCGCCAGGCGCAGCAGCCCCGCCGGGATGCGCCAGGGAGCCGGGCGGTGCTGCGCGCCTGCCAGTGCCCGGGCGAAATCGGCCTGGGTCAATGGCGTGGGTGCCACGGCGTTGATGGCGCCGTGCAGGTCCTCGTCCTCCAGCGCGTGGTCGATCAGGCGCAGCAGATCCTGCAGGTGGATCCACGACATCCACTGGCGGCCGTTGCCTAGTACGGTGCCGCCAGCCAGGCGCGTGGCCAGGGCCATCGGCGGCAGCACGCCGCCGCCGCGACCCAGTACCAGGCCGATGCGCAGGCGGCAGACGCGTACGCCTTCACGCGTGGCGGCCCAGGCGGCTTCCTCCCAGCGCTTGCACAGCAGGGCGAGGAAGCCGGCGCCGGCGCCGCTGTCCTCGACCAGCGCGGTGTCGCCGCGCTCGCCGTACCAGCCGATGGCCGAGGCGCTGACCAGCACGGTGGGCTTGTGGTGCAGGCGGCGGATCAGCATGGTGACCTCGGTGGTCACGACGAGGCGGCTCTGCAGTAGGCGCTCGCGGCGGCCGCGGGTCCACCAGCCGCCGGCCACAGGCTCGCCGGCGAGGTTGATGATGGCGTCGATGCGGCGCTCCGCGTCGAGTTGCCGCAGCGAGTCCACGACCTCGACACGCGGGCCGAACAGGTCGGCGGCGCGCTGCGGATCGCGGCTCAGCACCAGCAACTGCTCGCCGCATGCCATCAGGCGCCGCACCAGGGCGCGGCCAATGAAGCCGGTGGCGCCGGTGACCAGCAGGGTGCGCGGCGCGGCATTGGGTTGCACCCGCAGCGGCTCGCGCTGCCATTGCGGCACGCCCAGGCGGGCGACGGCGAACAGGTCGTAGAGCCCCCAGCCGAGCACGCCGAGGCCGAACACGCTCAGCAGCCACGACCAGATGCCGTGGTCGGCAGGGCTGAAGCCGGTGGGTGCGGCGATCCAGGCGCGCAGTTCCGGTGCCCACAGCGCCAGCAGCGCGCCGTAGTTGATCGCCAGCACGGTGTGCAGCACCCGCTCCAGCGGCGGCAGGCGGCGCGTGCGGTCTTCCACCACGAAGTCGGTGAGGGTCACCACGATCTCCACGGCGAGCAGGGCGATCAGCAGCC
The DNA here is from genome assembly GCA_030149365.1 of Solimonas sp. Classification (GTDB taxonomy): domain Bacteria; phylum Pseudomonadota; class Gammaproteobacteria; order Nevskiales; family Nevskiaceae; genus Solimonas_A. The sequence goes on along the minus strand of JASBRP010000018.1, from coordinate 14,165 downwards.
AGGCCCAGGCGCCCTGCCAACGCCACCAGGCGATGCCGATGAAGATCGGCGCGTAGAGCAGCTCGCGCGCGGTGTGCAGCGCCAGCTCGGTGCGGGCCTGGGGCTTGCGGCCCAGGCCGGCTTCCAGCTCGTGGTGCCAGAGGTTGTCGAAGGCGCCGATCAGGCACTGGATGTTGAGCAGGATCAGCACGGCGGTCATGGCGTCGGTCATTGCAGGTCTCCTTCGCGGTGGAACACGCCGTCCTGCTGGAACAGCGTGCCGAACCAGGGGTGGTGGATGGTCATGGCGAAACGGAAGCGGCCCTCGCCGAGGTCCTGGTGGATGACGTGGGCGATGCCGGGCGAGAGCAGGTCGGGCAGCCAGCGCAGGCGGCCGGCGGCCTGCCAGAAGTAGCGCAGGCTGAGGAAGTGCAGGGCATGGTTGGCCTCGAACACCGCCAGGCGCATGCCCAGGCCGAAGCCCACGCATTCGCGCAGCGAGCCGTCGGCGCCGATGCGCTTGGTCGAGCTCACGGTGATCGGCTGGCGGCCGGCGTAGCGGTACTCGCGCTCCCAGATCACGCCGTCGTCGTCATGGCGCAGCGTGATGGCCACAGGCACGTCGCGACCGCGCCAGGGTGCGAAGGGCGTGCCGAGCAGGCGGCAGAACTGCCCCAGCAGCCAGCCCAGCGGCGAGCAGTCGACCTGGTGCATGACGCCGACGTAGCGGATCGGCGCCTGCGGCGTGGGCTTCTCCAGGAAGCGCTGGCGCACGGTGGCCGGCAGGCGACGCCAGCCTTCGTGGCCGACCAGGGTCTCGAAGTCGGGCGGGCGGGGCGGGTCCTGCGGCAGCGCGGTGCGCAGGACCGGCGGGGTCATCAGGGTCATGGTGCGGCTCCTGTCTGGGTACTTTCTCCTTCTGGTTCCCAAGAGCCGTGCCGGATTTGAAGGTCAACTCAAGATCATGTTTATAAATGGTTTTGTTGCTGGCCAAGAGATGGGCCTGTCAACCAGGTAAGCAATTCCCGGCTACTCGCCTGTAAACGAAGTTGATATGGTCCGGGCATGTCGCCGCTCTATGTCCACATCGCGCTGACCCTGGCCCTGGTCGAGAGCCTGGGGCTGGGCCTATTGCTGCTGCGCCTGCGCGGGGTGCCGGGCCTGCGCCTGCTGGTGCTGTTCCTGTTCGGCGTGGCGGCCTGGATCCTGGCCTGCGAGCTGCCGACCTGGTTCGGCCCGGCGGCGATCCCTTTCGGCATGGCATTGTCGGCGCTGTCGCCGCTGACCTCGGCGGTGTACCTGCACTTCGTGCTGGTGCTCTGCGGGGTGCGGCAACGTTCCCGGTGGCTGGCGCTGGTGTATGCCCTGGGCGGGCTGACCAGCCTGCTGGCGCTGTGGCTGCCGCCGGGGAGCTACGAGCGCTGGGAGGGTTTCGAATACTTCTTCCTGCCGACGTCGATGGGCTGGGTGGTGGGCTGGACCTGGGCCCTGCTGGCGATGGCCGGGCACGCGGTGCTGTTCTGGCACTGGCTGGTCCGCCGCGGCCCGCCGCGCGGGCAGCTGGTGGCCATGTGCCTGGCCAGCGGCTGGGGCCTGATGTGCATGAGCGCCTACGGCTTCGCGTCCTTCGGCATCGACCTGTATCCGTTCCCGCTGCTGCTGCTGCCGCTGTACCCGGTGATCCTGGTGTACGGCATCCTGCGCTACGAGCTGATGATCGTGAATGCCTGGGCACGTCGCGGCCTGGCCTGGGCGCTGACGGTGGGCCTGGGCTCGGCGGCGCTGATTGGCCTCAGCGCGCTGCCGCTGCCCTTCGGCGAGCCGCGCTCGGGCTGGAGCCTGTGGGCGGTGGCGGTGGCCACGCTGCTGGCCTCGGGCCTGCTGCTTGATCCCTTCCGGCGGCTGGCGACGCGCATGGTCTACCCCGGCTCGCACCTGGGCGAGGACGAGATAGGACACTGGCGCCGGCAACTGCAGCAGGCCGAGTCCTACGAGGCGCTGGCCGTGGTGGCGGCGGCGCTGCTGTCGGCGCGGCTGCGGGTGGAGATCGCGGTGACGGTGGAGGGGCAGGGCCAGGCGGGCGGCGAGGCGCCGGCGCTGCTGTGCCATCGCGAGCAGGGGCGCTGGCAGACCGCGATGCGCGGCTGGGAGGCGGCGCCGCCCGGGCCGCGTCACGTGGCGCAGTTGTTCGGCACCGTGCTGGCGGAGCGGGCGCAGCAGCTGGAGCAGGCCCTGGGCCTGGCGCTGCGCGAGCGCGAGCACCAGAAGCAGGAGCGGCTGGCCGAGCTCGGCGCACTGGCGGCAACCGTGGCCCACGACATCCGCAACCCGCTCAACATCATCAACATGGCGGCGTCGATGGCGGCGCCGGAACTGCGCAGCGAGATCCTGGCGCAGACCGGCCGCATCTCGCAGCTGGCCGCCGACCTGCTCGACTACGCGCGCTCCTGGCAGGTGGACCTGCGCCCGCTGGACCTGGCCGACTACGTGCGGGTGTTGGCGGCGCCTTACCCGGCCGTGACGATGGGCGCCGGGCTGGACATGCCGTTGCCGGTGCAGGCCGATCCGCGGCGCCTGCAGCAGGTGCTGCTGAACCTGCTGGACAACGCCCGCGCCGCGATCGAGGGCATCGAGGGCGGGCGCATCGGCATCGAGGCCCAACGCACGCAGGCGGGTGCGCTGGAGCTGGCGATCTGCGACAGCGGCAGCGGCGTGCCCGAGGAAATCCGCGACAGCCTGTTCCAGCCCTTCGTCTCGCGGCGCCCCGATGGCACCGGCCTGGGCCTGGCGATCGTCGCGCGCATCATGCAGGCGCATGGCGGCTGCGTGCGCCTGGAACCGCGCGAGGGCTGGCGCAGCTGTTTCGTATTGAGCTTCCCACCATGAACGAATCCGGCGGACACATCCTGCTGGCGGACGACGAGCCCGCCTTCCAGCGCCTGGCGACCCTGTGGCTGCAGGGCCTGGGCCACCGCGTTTCCATGGCTGGCGATGCCGAGAGCGCGCTGCAGCGCTTCCGCGAGCAGAAGCCGGACGTGGTGCTGCTGGACCTGGCGATGCCGCCGAGCATGACGCCGGAGGCGGGGCTGGCGCTGCTGCCGCAGTTCGGCAGCGTGCCGGTGATCGTCATCACCGGCCATGCCGACCATGCGCTGGCGCTGCGCGCCACCGAGGGCGGCGCCTGGGACTTCATCGCCAAGCCGGTGGACCCGGACCTGCTGCGCATGATCGTGGGCCGCGCGATGCAGAAGGCCAAGCTGGAGCAGGAGCTGGCGACGCTGCGTGCGCAGGCGGTGGAGGACGATTTCGGCATCGTCGGGCACTCTGCGGCGATCCGGCAGCTGCGCGACATGATCCGGCGCATCGGCCCGACGCAGATCGGCGTGGTGATCCACGGACCTACCGGCACCGGCAAGGAGCTGGTGGCGCGGGCGCTGCACCGCAGCGGCCCGCGTGCGGCGGGGCCGCTGGTGACGGTGCATTGCGGCGCCGTGCCGGCGGAGCTGCTGGAGAGCGAGCTGTTCGGGCATCTCAAGGGCAGCTTCACCGGCGCACACCGCGACCAGCCGGGCCTGCTGGCGACGGCCGACGGCGGCACGCTGTTTCTCGACGAGGTCGGCGAGATGCCGCCGGCCATGCAGGTGAAGCTGCTGCGCTTCCTGCAGGAGGGCAGCTACCTGCCGGTGGGCGGCCGCGAGCCGCGTCGCGCCGATGTGCGCGTGGTGTCCGCCACGCACCGTGACCTGCAGGCGATGGTGGCGGAGGGCACGTTCCGCGAGGATCTGTATTACCGGCTCAAGGGCATCGTGCTGCGCACGCCGGCGCTGGCGGAGCGGCGCGAGGACGTGCCGCTGCTGGCGGCGCTGTTCCTGCGCCGTGCGCTGGGCCGCCGCCGCGTGCAGCTGGCGCCCGACGCCGCGGTCTGGCTGTCGCAGCAGCCCTGGCCGGGCAACGTGCGGGAACTGCAGTCGCTGATGGACTGCGCCGCCGCGCTGGCAGGCGCGCAGGCCGGCGAGGTGCTGATGGATGTGGAGGCGCTGTGCTTCGCCCAGGGCAGCGCCGCGCCGGCTCCGATTCCGCAGCGCCGCGCGCTGGACGAGGCGATCGCGGCGCTGGAGGTGCAGATGATCACGGCGGCGCTGGAGGAAAGCGGTGGCAACCGCTCCGAGACGGCGCGATTGCTGGGGATTTCGCGGGTGGGGTTGTTGAAGAAGCTGGATAGGCTGGGGCTGAGATAAGCCTTTGCTCTGGTTATATCGGCGGAAGCTGGTATCCAGTTTCGTAGGATGTGGTGAGCGCAGCGAACCGCATCGGATACAGCAGCCTTCGCCCGATGCGGTTCGCTGCGCTCACCACATCCTACAGACGACTTCCGCCGGCATGACGGTTCTGGTGTCAGGCGCTAACTGTTGCCTGCGTGGCGACCGGCTCGGGCTTCCTGCGGCGCACGTACAGCGTCTTGCGCACCCGCGCGACCAGTTCGCCACGCTCGTCGCGCACGTCCACCACGCGCTGCGGTTCGTACTTCTCGCCATTGGCGGTGCGCGCCAGGATCTCCTCGATCTCGGCTGCGTCCCAGTCGAATACGGCGGTGACCGTGCCACGACCGGGCTTGATGAAGTCGATGCTCGCGGCCTTGTCCCAGACCCGATAGTCCGGACCCAGGCGTGGCACCAGCATCAGCACGTAGAAGGGATCGCACATGGCGTAGAGGCTGCCGCCGAAATGCGTGCCGAAGGCGTTGGCGTTGTAGAAGCGCCGCTTCATGCGCACGACCAGGCGGCTGTAGTCCGGCGCCAGCTCGGCGATGGAGATGCCGGTGCCCCAGAACGGCGGCCACAGGTTCATCACGCGGCGGAAGACGGTGGGGCTGCGGAAGAGTTGGGACATGGGTGGATCTTTCGGTGGGAGCGTTGCCGCTCTCCCTGGAGGGAGAGCGGCGGGTCTGGCCAGGCTTAGCGGGCCGCGTCTGCCGTCAGCACCGGATCCGGCTCCACCGGGTGGATGTAGATGTCGCTGATCCAGCCGGGCTGTTCTGAGTCGCGCACCAGGACCACGTCGGCGTCCTGCACGAGGTGGCTGCTGCGGACGTTGATGATCGAGACGCGGGCGACGCCGCTGACTTCCTGGAAGGCGATGCTGCCGAGCTGCTGGTGGGCGTCGAGCAGGGCGTCCACGCGCTCGTCGACACTGCGTTCCTCCAGCGCGCGGGCGCTGTAGTTCTGCTGGACGTAGGCGGTCAGGCTCGGGCGGTCGGCGCGGTTGAAGGCCTGGACGAAGGCCTCTACCGGGTCGGCGGCGGTCTGGGCGGCGGCAGGCAGGGCCAGGGTCGCGGCGAGGGCGAGGCTGGCAGTGGTGAAGGCGGTACGGATGTTCATGGCGGTTCCCCGGGTTGGCTGCCCTTTTCGGGCTTGGGAACAGCCTAGTTCCTGTCGTTTGGTTCAATAAGCCGGGCTAACGGAACTTTATTCGTGACGTTTTGGAAAGAATAGGTGGGGAGAACCCCCTCAGGCGGTCAGGTAGCCCCGGAGCAGGGGGGCGAGGGCGACGTGGGCCTTGAGGCGCACCAGGGTCCAGTAGTGGCCGCCGACCATGCGGTCCAGGTAGGCGGTCTTCACGGCGGGCTGGAACTGATCCATGCGCTTGAGCACCTCCGGCCCCTTGGCGGCGGCGGCCTTGTGCATGGTGGAGCTGGCGAAGTCGAAGGGGGCGTCGGAGATGAAGGGGCGCAGGACGATGCGGCGCCACTCGGCGTAGAAGGCACCTTCCACCGGCGCGGAGCCGGGCACGCGGGCACCCAGGCGGATCAGGCCGATGTCCACGCCGGCCCAGTTCTCGGCCAGCGCGGCCTTCACGGTGTCGCGGTAGGCGACGATGCTGTCCGGCTCCAGTTGCTTGATGCAGCCGAAGTCGTAGACCACCAGGCTGCCGTCGCGGCGGTAGGCGAAGTTGCCAGGTTGAGGATCGGCATGCACGGCCCGCAGGCCGAACAGCGAGCGGCACATGAAGTGGAACAGGCGGATGGCCAGTTCGTTGCGCAGCTCCTGGTCGTACTGCTCGTTGACGGTGTCGAGGTGGTCGCCGGGCTCCAGCAGCATGGTCAGTACCTGCTTCGAGCACAGTGCGTCCACGGTGGAGGGGATGACGATCTTCGGGTCGTCCGCGTAGTAGTCGCGGAACAGGGTCATGTTGCGGGCTTCCTGCTCGTAGTCCAGTTCTTCGTGCAGGCGCGCGCGAATCTCGTCGAAGAGCTCGTCGAGCACTTCCTTGCCCACCTTGACCAGGCGCGCGCTGCGCAGCGCGAACTTGAGCTGGCGCAGGTCGGTGTCGCAGGAGGCGGCGACGCCGGGATATTGCACCTTCACCACCACCTCGCGGCCGTCGTGCAGCACGCCGCGGTGGACCTGGCCGATGGAGGCGGCGGCGTAGGGTGTGGGGTCCAGCTCGCGGAACAGTTCCGTGAGCGGCTTGCCCAGCTCGCGCTCGATCTGCTCGCGGATCACCGCGAAAGGCATCGGCGGCGCTTCCTTCTGCAGCTTCTTCAGCGGCTCGGCGATCTCGGCGGGCAGGAAGTCGGCCGCCTGCGAGGCGATCTGGCCGAGCTTCATCACCGCGCCCTTGAGCTCGCCCAGGGTCTGCGCGAGCTGTGCGCCGGCCTTGGCGTTGAGCTGCTCGCGTGCCTGGTCGCGCTGCTCGGCATTGCGGAAGCCGTTGGCGATGGCATGGCCGGCAAAACGCCCGGCGAGCGAGGCGGTCATGCCGGCCATCTTCAGGAAGCGCTTGGCGCCGGCGGCGGGCTTGCCGGTTTTCGGATCGTCTTCTTCGCTCATGTCGGGGGCTGCGGAGGTTTTGCGGACGGTACGCGCAGGCTGCGGTGGCCGTCCACTTGGGATCGGCGCCGGGCCGGCAAGTTCCGCGGCCGGGCGGCTGTCGCTACGGCCATGGCAGGCCCCCGGGGGGCTATTGCAGACTTTTTTGATCCGGTCCGCTGGCCGGTCACCATTCCAAGAGCCGGGGGCCCTTTTTTCATGCTTTTCCGCCAGAACCGAGTCGCCGTTCCGCGCGACCTGTCCACCGTCACGTCCTACGATCCCGCCGCCGAGACCAATCCGCTCGACGTGGGGCTCAAGCGCGATGCCAGCGAGCGCATCTGGTCGTCGGTGGAAGCGATGTACCGCAGCGGCCTGCACCCGGGCGTGTCGCTGACGGTGCGCCGCGGCGGGCGCGTGATCCTGGACCGCGCCATCGGCCATGCGCGCGGTGCCGCGCCGGGCGTGGGCGGCGAGAAGCTTGCGCTGACGCCGCAGACGCCGGTCTGCCTGTTCTCCGCGTCCAAGGCGATCAGCGCGATGCTGATCCACAAGCTGGCGGAGCAGGGCAAGCTCGAGCTCGACGGCCGCGTCGCCGACTACCTGCCGGAGTACGGCAACAACGGCAAGGAGAGCACCACGCTGCGCCAGTTGCTGGCGCACCGCGCCGGCATCCCGGACGTGCCGCTGAAGAATGTCGATGCGACGCTGCTCAACGACTTCGACATGATCGTGAAGCTGCTCTGCGCGTCCAAGCCCAACGCCGCGCACGGCCGCCAGCAGTCCTACCATGCCGTGACCGCGGGCTACATCGCCGGCGCCGTGGCGCAGCGCGTCAGCGGCCGCTCGCTGCAGGAGCTGCTGCGCACCGAGATCGCCGAGCCGCTGGGCTGCAAGTACCTGCGCTACGGCCTGGCGCCGGAAGACCAGGGCAAGGCCGCGCTCAATGCCTTCACCGGGCCGGACCTGCCGGCGCCGCTGGCCTACGTGGCGCGCCGCGCGCTGTACCTGGATTTCGACGAAGTGGCGGTGCTGACCAACGACCAGCGCTTCATGGAGTCCGTGGTGCCGGCGGCCAACATCTACGCCACCGCCGACGACGCCGGCCGCTTCTACCAGATGCTGCTCGATGGCGGCATCTGGGAGGGCAAGCGGGTGTTCCGCTCGCAGACCATCGCCGAGGCGGTGCGCCCGGCGGGTCCGATCCAGATCGACCGTACGCTGCTGGCGCCGGTGCGCTTCTCGCCGGCCTTCGTGCTGGGCGAGAAGCCCTTTGGTCTCTACGGCGCCAACTGTCCGAACGCCTTCGGCCACCTGGGCTTCCTCAACATCATCTGCTGGGCCGACCCGGACCGCGACATCTCGGTGTCGCTGCTCAACACCGGCAAGACGGTGGCGCCGGACAGCCTGCTGACGGTGGCACGCGTGCTGGGATCGATCAGCCGGAACTGTCCGCGGGTGCGGTGAGGGGTTGGGGGTGTGCGCTGCGTGCAGGGGCGCACCTCGATATGCGCCTCTTCGCGGCGCTACTCGGTGTGAGCGGTTTGTGTTGTTTGAAAGGGACAGCTTGTCATGCGCAAGAGTGCCCCCGTCGGTCCTGAGTGCCGCGCCTTGGCGCGGTGTGTCGAAGGACTCGGTGTGAACGGGTTGGCTCTTTGATTTGGATAAAACATCTTTCATGTCAGTGTCTTGAGTGGCGTCTGATTGACGCCGGCGCAGGCTCAGGATGTAATTCGCATACCTCTCACGGGGAGTAGTCGGGGCGTCACAACGCTCCTGCAGTGTCGTCAGCACGGAAGGCGGAGGTCTCGTCTCTCCCGGCACTGCGGTCCACGCCTTCGGCGTGTCTCGACAAGACCGGAACAGGCTCCACACCTGAAATCCGTCCAAAAAAGGTCTTGTCGCCATGGTTTCCGTTGGTAGTCCCCTGTTGTGGTCGCTCTTCGCGGCCTTCGTCGTCGTTGCCCTGCTGATCGACTTCTTCGCCCTGCGCCAGCAGGGTGCGCATCGCGTGTCGATGAAGGAGGCCGGCATCTGGACGCTGGTCTGGGTGGCCGTCAGCTTCGTGTTCGTGGGCCTGCTGTGGTGGGGCCTGGGTGGCATGGGCGAGGACGCCGCCGCGCGCGCCATGGCCAACGACAAGGCCCTGGAGTTCATCACCGGCTATCTGATCGAGAAGGCGCTGGCGGTGGACAACATCTTCGTCTTCCTGATGCTGTTCACCTACTTCGCGGTGCCGCCTGAGTTCCAGAAGCGCGTGCTGATGCTGGGTATCCTCGGCGCGCTGGTGTTGCGCGGCGCGCTGATCCTGGTGGGCGCCTGGCTGATCGCGCAGTTCCATTGGATACTCTACGTGTTCGGCGCCTTCCTGCTGTTCACCGGCATCAAGATGTGGTGGGCCGCGGGGCAGGAGCCGGACCTGGACAACAACCCGGCGCTGAACTGGCTGCGTCGCCGCATGAAGATCGCGCCGGATTATGACGGCGAGCGCTTCTTCACCTACAAGGACGGCGTGAAGCTGGCCACCCCGCTGCTGGTGGTGGTGCTGCTGATCGGTATCGTGGATATCGTGTTCGCGGTGGACTCGATCCCGGCGATCTTCGCGATCACCACCGATCCCTTCATCGTGCTGACCTCCAACGTCTTCGCGATCCTGGGCTTGCGCGCGATGTACTTCCTGCTGGCGGGCATGCACGAGCGCTTCCACCTGCTGCCCTACGGCCTGGCGATCGTGCTGGTGTTCATCGGCAGCAAGATGCTGCTGATCGACATCTACAAGATCCCGGTGGCCTGGTCGCTGATCGGCACCGCCCTGATCCTGGGTACCACCATGGTCCTGTCGCTGAAGATTCCGCCGAAGGCGGGCGAGGCGCAGAAGCCGCGCGGCGCCTATCCCTTCGCCAGCAAGGAAAAGAGCGGGGACCACGAGTAAGCCTCAGGCTTTCCTGCTGCCAGCAGTCAACAAGTTGCCGCTCACCCTTCGATAGGGTGAGCGGCATTTTTTGGCCTGCCTGCTCAGCGCACCAGGCTGTAGTCGCCCTGCGGCAGGCGGTGCATCTGCAGCCGGTACTGCGTGGCGAAGCCGGGGTACATGCTGCCGTTGAAGCCGTCCTCGGTCAGGTACCAGCTCTTGCAGCCGGAGTTCCAGTTGGTGCCGGCGAGACGGCGCTGGATCGCGGCGTTGTAGCGCTGCTGCGCGCCTTCCTGCACGTCGAGCCACTTGAGGTCCTGCTCGATCACCAGGCGCACGCCCTGCACGATGTAGTCGATCTGCGACTCCATGTAGACCAGTGCGGAGTTGTGCCCGGGGCCGGAGTTGGGGCCGAAGGTGAAGAACAGGTTGGGATAGCCGGCGACGCTGACGCTGCGGTAGGCCTGCGCGCCGCGCTGCCAGTCCTCCGACAGCAGGCGCCCGCCCAGGCCATGGATGGGGAAGGGCGTGCCGGTCTTGCTGACGTCGAAGCCGGTGGCGAAGACGATGCAGTCGGCCTGGTGCTCCACCCCTTCGACGGTGCGGATGCCCCGGGGGCTCAGCGTGGCGATGGGCCAGGTGATGAGCTTGGCGTTGGGCTGCCGTAGCGCCGGGTAGTAGTCGTTGGACACCAGCACGCGCTTGCAGCCGATGCGGTAGTCCGGGGTCAGCTGGCGGCGCATCCAGGTGTCGGGCACCTGCGAGCGCAGGTGCAGGCTGGCCACCTGCTCCAGCATGCGGCTGGCGGGCGTGCGCCAGATCAGGCCGGTGGCCATGGATTCGTGCGCGGCATAGAGGGCCTGGCGCAGGGCCGCTTGCGCGGCGGGCGCGCGGCGGAACAGGGCGCGCATCCAGTTGGGCGTGCCGTAGTCCGGACGCGGCAGCACCCAGCCCGGCGTGCGCTGGAACACCTTGACGAAGCCGGCCTGCTTTACCAGCTCCGGGATGATCTGGATGGCGCTGGCACCGGTGCCGATCACGGCGACGCGCTTGCCGGCGAAGTCGTAGCCGTGATCCCAGCGCGCGCTGTGGATCTTGTGGCCCTGGTAGCTGCCGATGCCCGGCATGTCCGGAAAGCTGGCGTTGGACAATGGGCCCTGCGCCATCACCACGGTACGGGCGCCGTAGGTCTGCCCGGCGGCGGTCTTGGCCAACCAGCGGCGCGAGGCCTTGTCGAAGCTCAGCTCGATGACGTCCTGGCCGAAGCGGATCAGCGGTGCCAGCTCGTACTGCCGCACCAGGCCCTCGACGTAGGACAGGATCTCGCGGCTGCCGGAGTAGGCACGCGACCAGTCCGGGTTCTGGGCGAAGCTGTAGGAGTAGAGGTTGGAGGGGATGTCGCAGGCGGCGCCGGGGTACTGGTTATCGCGCCAGGTGCCGCCGACGGCGTGGCCGCGCTCCAGGATGACGATGTCGCGGATGCCGGCCTGGCGCAGGCGGATGGCGCTGCCCAGCCCGGCGAAGCCGGCGCCGACGATCAGGGTTTCGTAGGTGTGCAGGACGGAGGGGTCCTGCGGCCGCGCGTTGCGACGTGCCTGGGGGGAAGTGGTCATGGTGGGATTCATTGGGTTTTTCTGTTCCCTCTCACGCTGGCGGGAGAGGATGCCCGAGGTAGGGCAACGCATGGAGCAGTTGCCGAGAGAGGGGCTGTGACGCTTGCAGGATTCACAGCCCCTCTCCCCCAGCCCCTCTCCCGCAAGCGGGCGAGGGGAGTGAGGCGGCTTAGGCCGTCGGCTTCCAGGTCAGCTCATGCACCCAGCTGGGCACCTGCGGCAGCAGGCGTGGCGGGATGCGGCCGGTGAGGCGCACCAGGGCATCCACGGGGACGTGATAGAGGCGGTTGCGGCGGTTGACCATCCATCCGCCGTGGCGGCTGATCAGCTGGAACCAGGGGTTGCGCAGGCCGCCCGGCGTGCCGCCGACGCGCCGATACTTGCGGATGGCTTCGTAGAGGCGTTCTTCCTTCAGGCCCAGCTCCACCAGGTTGTCGCGCATGCGGTTGAGCAGCGGCAGGTAGGCGAGGATGCCGATCAGCAGGCGTGGGTCGATCAGCTTGCCGGCCATCTGCAGGGTCTGTCGGTAGACCGGGCTGTGGCCGAGCATCTCCAGCACGTGGAAGTCGACGCCGAGGTGGCGCGCTTCGTCGGCGTTGATCTTCTCGAAGGCGGCGTGGCACACCGGGTCCTTCACCGTCTCCAGCAGGAACTTGCACAGGGCGCCGTCGAGCGCGATCTCCAGCATCGGGATCACCGAGCCCAGCACCGACAGGGGCATGTCGTCGGCGTAGGCGTCGAGCCATTCCACCACCAGGCGGATGTTGATGTTGGGTTCCGGCAGGCCTTCGCCGTCGAGCATGCCCCAGCGCTGCATCAGCGCCATCTCGGCGTTGGCGTGGCGCTGCTCCTCGGCGTGGAAGTAGGTATAGATCTCGCGCAGCGTGTCGTTGGGCGTCTTCTTGGCCATGGCGGCGAAGCCGCGCGCGCCGACATGCTCGATCCACATCAGGTCGGCCATGAAGGCCTTGAGCTTGGGATAGAGATCGGGGTCGTTGGTGACGAGTTCGCGGCCGGGGGCGTCCCAGTCGATGTCGGCCAGGGCCCACTGCGAGGCCTTGATCTTGTCGCGCATCCTGTCGAGGTCGAGTTGCATGGGGTGTTCCTTGTCGGTGGTGCTCAGGCGCGCTTCATCAGTCGGCCGATCAGGGCCGCGCCACGCTGGTAGGTGACGGGGGCCAGGCGTTTGCTGCGCCAGACCAGGCGCGCGTCGAGCTGCGGCAGCACGTAGAGCTCGCCGCGGTCCAGGGCGTTGAGGGTCTTGCGGGCGACGCCGTCGGCGGAGACGCCGGTCCAGCGCATCAGTGTGCTGGCGAAGCGCGAGGAGCCGTCGGCGATGCGGCCGTCGCGCACGATGTTGGTCTTGACGAAGGTGGGGCAGAGCGCGGTCACGGCGATGCCGCTGCCGTCGAGTTCGGCCGCCAGGGTCTCGGACAGGGCCAGCACGCCGGCCTTGGTGACGTTGTAGGGTCCCATCAGCGGCGCGGCGGCGAAGCTGGCGGCGGAGGCGACATTGATGATGCCGCCGTGGCCGAGGCGGCGCAGGCGCGGCGCGAAGACATGGCAGCCGTGGATCACGCCCCAGAGGTTGACCCCCATGGTCCACTGCCAGTCCTCGATGCCGATCTCGCCCACCGGCTTGCCGCCGATGCCGACGCCGGCGTTGTTGACCACCAGGTCCACCGGCGCGCCGAGCAGGCGCTCGGCCTCGTCGGCCAGGGTTTCCATGTCGGCCAGGCGGCTGACGTCGCAGGCCAGGGCGTGGGCGCCGCCGAGGCGGCCGATCAGGCGCACGGTCTCCTCGGCGAGCTCGGCGCGGATGTCGGCACAGACCACCTGGCCGCCGCGCGCGGCGATCTCCAGGGCAAAGGCGCGACCGATGCCGCTGCCGGCCCCGGTTACCACCGCCTTGGCCTGCCGGCTTCTCTTGTTGCTGGACATGCTGTCTCCCGGATTCTGCTGGCTGCAATGCAGCGAATTGACGAGAGACACGGTATTCCCGACACTTGTTCGGATTCAACTCGGAAGATTTCCATGCCGCGCAAACCCCAGCAGCAACGGGCCAAGGCCACGGTGGCGAGCATCGTGGAGGCAGCGATGATCGTGCTGGCCACGCAGGGTCCCAAGGGCGTCACCACCCGCAAGATCGCGGATGTGGCGGGCATCGGCGTGGGTTCGCTCTACGAGTATTTCGAGAACCGCGAGCAGGTCTACGACGCGATCTTCGAGCGTCTGGTGCAGGACGCAGTCAGCACCATCCAGCCGCTGATTGCGGAACTTGTTCGGCTTTCGATCCGCGACGCGGTGCGCACGCTGCTGCTGAAACTGCGCGAGCTGCTGATGGAGAACGACGGCCGCTACCTGATGTGCGTGCGCTATGCGCCGCACCTGGCGCAGCGCAACCCGCTGGAGCCGCTGCGCAAGGTGCTGACCGAACTGCTGATGCAGTACGTGATGCGCCACCCGCAGTACATGCAGGTGCCGAACCTGGCGACCATGGGCTACATCCACATCCACGGCGGCACGTTTACGGTGATCCGCCACCTGGCCGACCCGACGCCGCCGATGAGCTTCGAGGAGTTGGCCGACGGCCTGGCCGACATGGTGTCCTACTGTGCGGAAGGCGGGCTGCGCGATCGCGCGGCGGGATTACGGTGACATCGGCCCAAGCAGATGGGCGTGATCGGGGTGACGGCGAGGTTGCTTCTCCCCGCGCGCGGGGAGAAGGTGGCGCGTAGCGCCGGATGAGGGGCAACGGCTTGCCGGCTCGCAGGTGCCTGCGGCCCGGGCCCCCCCCCCCCCCCCCGCCCCCCCGCGGGGGGGGGGGGGGGGCCTGTGGGGGGGGGACGGGGG